>CAZVYX010000020.1:0-92039 GCA_964631725.1 uncultured Rhodospirillaceae bacterium
CGATGATCAGGCCCAGGTCGAACATGAAGTTGGCCTGCCAGGCGCCGCCGTCGCGCAACATGGGGCTCTCGTCATACAGCACGCCGATCTCGCCCAGGATATCGACACCCAGGCCGTCGAGTTGATGGTTCAACTCGCAGCCCAGCAACTTTATCACCATGTCGCCCAGGGAGCGCGGCTTGCCCTTGCCGGCATCCGAGATCATGCGCATTTCGTGCAGGCGCATGGCCTGTGCCCGCGCCTGCAATTTGATGAAACGGTCGCGGAACAGCGGATTGTCCATTAGCGGTTGGCCATCCAGGCTTTCGTTTTGCAGCAGCTTGCCGACCCGCAGCAGGCTGTCGAGGGAGCGGTTGGCATCGCCCAACAAGCCGCGTTCATGCTTCAGGGTGCTGTTGGCCACCATCCAGCCCTGGCCGCGCTGGCCGACCACGTTGGCCTGGGGCACCCGCACATCAGTAAAGAAAACTTCGTTGAAGGCCGGCGCGCCGGTCATGTTCATCAAGGGCCGGACTTCGATGCCCGGCGTGTCCATGGGAAAGACGATGTAGCTGATGCCTTCATGTTTCGGGGCATCCGGCTCGGTACGGACGAGACAGAACATCATGTCCGCGACATGCGCGCCCGAGGTCCAGATCTTTTGCCCGTTGATGATGAAATCATCACCATCCTCGGTGGCGGAGGTTTGCAGAGAGGCCAGGTCGGAGCCGGAATTGGGCTCGGAATAGCCCTGGCACCAAACCAATTCGCTGCGGATGGAGGGCTTGATATAGCGCTGTTTCTGCGCCTCCGTGCCGTGTTCCAGCATGGTCGGCACGAGCATGGAAATGCTCATGTTGCGCAGGCCCTGGACGGTATCGGCGGCGTAAAATTCATCGGCGATGATGCGCGATTTCAGGATATCCGGTTCGGCGCCGAAACCGCCATAGGCCTTGGGAATGGTGCGGGAGGTAAGGCCGCGATCGATCAGCAGGCCCTGCCAGGCGCGCACGTCCTCGCTCAGATTGCGCGGCCGCATGCGCAGCGTAAATGCCGACACGCTGGGCGCCTGATGCTTGTTCTCATCCAGAAATTGGCGCACTTCCTCGCGGAATGCCTGGTGTTCCGCGCGATCGCGAAGGTCCATTGTCCATCCTCCCTTCGATTTGCCGGTTCCGTCTCGAGCTTTCCGACAGTTCTTGTATCACCGCCAGCACGGGCATGGGTCAATAGATTGTTTCAGGTTCCGGGGGCCGAATTTGACAGGGCGCCGAGGCTCCGGGAAAATGTGCGGTGGGCAATCGATGTAGGGAATAGGATCATGGGCAAGTTGGACGGCAAGACAGCCATCGTGACCGGCGCCAGCCGGGGCATTGGCCAGGCCATCGCGGAATTATTTGCCAGCGAAGGCGCACGGGTTGCCTGCGCGGCCCGTACCTTGAATGAGGGCGATCACAACCTGGAAGGCTCCCTGGCCCGCACGGTGGCGGCGATCCGGGAGGCGGGCGGCCAGGCGGAGGCGTTTACCGCTGATGTTTCCGCCGAAAGCGATTGCCTGGCCCTGGTGGAGCATACCCATGCCGCTTTCGGGCCGGTGGATATTCTCGTTAACAACGCCGCGCTGAGCTATTTCGTGCCGATCGCGGATTTCGCCACCAATCACTGGATGCGCGCCTTCGCGGTCAACGTTCATGGCCCCTTCATGCTGTCCAAGGCGGTGCTGCCTGACATGACCGGAGCCGGACGCGGCGGCGCCATCGTCAATATCAGTTCCGGCGCGGCGATCGGCCCCGGCCGCGGTCCCTACGATCCACCGGCACCGCGCGGCGGCACCATGTATGGCGCCACCAAGGCGGCGTTGGAGCGTTTCACCCAAGGTTTGGCCGAGGAAGTGGCGGCCCAGGGCAATATCGCCATTTCCTGCGTTTCACCATCGAAGGTCGTGCCGACGCCGGGCACGGTCTATCACCATCTGGTTGACGGCATGGACGACCCGCGCGGCGAGGCGCCGGATTTCATGGCCCGCGCCACCCTGCTGCTGGCCAGCGAACCGGCGGAAAAGGTCAATGGCCGGGTCACCTACAGCCAGCAGATCCTCGGCGAATTCGGCTGGATGGAAAACCCGGTCGGACGCGGCATCGACAGCGCCGGTTCGGGCTATTCCCAGGTTTGAAGGGGGTGCGGGTGGGTCGTTCAAACTCGAAAATGGTCTAGAGGTCGTCTATATAATTCAGAACAGCGTCCAGAGCGTCCGGGACCTTCGGTGCCTGGACCTCGATCGTCTGCCAGTCCTGCGTTTTCCCGGCCGTTTCCAGCGCCAGACATAAATCGGCAAGCTGATGGGCTCCGATAGCGCGCGCGGATGATTTCAATTTGTGCGCCGCATTGGCCACGCCGTCCGCCGAGTTCTCCTCGAACGCAGTCATGATCTCGCCCACGTTGTCCGTCGCGGGATCAACGAAGTCCACGAGGATCTCCTTGAAGGTTTCCTCATCATCGCCGAATACCTCCTTCAGGGCCGCTGGATCAAGGACGCTGTCGGCGGGCCGGTCGGCGGCCGGCGCGGCTTGCGCAACCTCGGCCGGCGCGCTGTCCGGAGGGTCTTCGTCCTCGGGCAACGTCGTTTCCAGGCCGCCGATCAAGGAGCCGTGCAACGAGGCGACGACCGGCATCCATTTCTTCAGCATCGATTTGAGCTTCGGCATCTCCAGCGGTTTGGCCAGATAATCGTCCATGCCGGCGGCAATGCAGCGCTCGGCCTCGCCCTGCAGCGCATTGGCGGTAATGGCGATAATGGGAATTGGCGTATCGAGATCGTTTTCCGCCGCGCGGATCGCCGCCGTCAGTTCGAAGCCATCCATTTCCGGCATGTGGCAGTCCGTCAACAGAATGGCGTAATTTTTCGTCTTATACGCATCCAATGCCTGTGCGCCGTCATCAAAAAGCTCGGCGGTATAGCCCAACATGTTCAATTGGCGGCGGATCACGTCCTGGTTGGTGAGATTATCCTCGGCCACCAGGATCAACTGACCCATCCGCAGGGCCTCCTCAACAGAAGGCGCCGCCGTCCGCTGTGAAGTATCGGTTTCTTCCACCTCTGCTTTGATTTCCGGACTCGCCCGCCCGACGCTCACGGCGATCGCGGTCAGAAACGATGCCCGTTGCAATGGCGATGCATCGACGATGATCGTGTCTTCATCAAGCTGGCGGCTCGATTTCCGCCGGCCTTGCTGCAGAAAGACAAAGCGCGTGCCGGACAGTTCAGGATGTTCCCGAAAGCTCTGACGCAGGGTTGTCATTGCTTCCGAACCCCACATAACATCCAGCGCTACGACGTCGATGGGATCGCTGCTCTGTTTTGCCTGCACCGCCGCTTCCAAGGCGCTATCGATCTGATCGACGACTGTTGCCTTGGCTTGCCAGTGGGTCAGGTAAGTGGTCAATGCATGTTGCACCGATTTCTCGGCTGAAACCGCAAGTACCCTGACGTCCGATAGGTCCTTCAAATTCGAATCTGCTGCTGTCGTTTCGCCTATGCCATGGGGCGTGGTCACGAAAAAAGTTGAACCAACGCCGGGTTCGCTTTCAAAGCCGATCTCGCCGCCCATGATACTGGCCAGACGCATACAAATGGAAAGGCCCAGGCCGGTGCCGCCATACCGGCGCGTGGTCGAACTCTCCGCTTGGGTAAAGGCCTCGAACAATTTCTCCTGCGCCTCATTCGGAATACCGATGCCGTTGTCGGCGACGGAGTAACGGATGGTGACGGGATCGCTTTGCGCGTCCGACACCAGATCGGCCCTGATTTCCACGACCCCCTGCTTGTCTTTGGTGCTATCGGTAAACTTGACCGCATTGCCGCCAAGATTGAAAAGAATTTGACGCAGCCGCACGGGATCCCCGCGAACCCATTCGGGAATGCGCGGGTCCGCAAATGCGACCATGCGGACGGATTTCTTGTTTGCGGTCGGCGCCAAGGTCGCCGCGACGCCTTCAACCAGGTCACGGACCGAAACGGAAATGTCTTCCAAATGCATCTTGCCGGCCTCGATCTTAGAAAAATCGAGGATGTCATCGATGATTTGAAGCAGCGAGAAAGCCGAATCCCGGACTGTCCCCATCATGGTCCGCTGGTCGTTGTCGAGCTTGGTTTCCCGTAGCAGATCGATCATCCCCACGACGCCGTTCATGGGCGTTCTGATTTCATGGCTCATTGTCGCGAGGAATGACGATTTGGCCTCGTCCGCGGCTTCCGCTATTTCCTTGGCCCCTCTCAGTTCCTGTGCCAGCGAGACCAATGTTTGCTGTGACTTGCGCATCAGGAATGCGAGAAACAGCAGGCCAAGAGCGAACGCAATGCCCATGGGTACGAGGATGTCCGCCCAGGCACGCGCCGATGATATATCTTCCAGACGTGACGCCTGGGCAAGATTGAGCAGACGGTCCGCTTCCAGCGCGTCCTCCACCATCAGGCGGCCTGTATGAGACGCCTTCAGGGAGACAGCGACGGCATTGTTGAAGTTCTTCCGATAGTTTGCGATGGAGGGAAGAACGCTCTCGAACATGGACTTTTCGTCTTCTTCGATGAGCAGGCTTTGGATCTTGCGCGAACGGTTGAGCACATCGGCCAGTCGCGCGTTGACATGGGACGCGTGGATCTTGCGCTCTCCGTCAGTGGTTGCAAGGGAGAAATCGCGATCTATCTGCCGCGCGTCGCTAACGCCGATCAGGATTTGGTCGACCTCTTCCGACAAAGCCAGGCGTCGTGCCATCAGATCCTGCGTTGCGGCGACCTTGCGTTGGACTTCAGCCAACACCGTGCGTTCGTTGCTGCGTAGAGCGAATGCGGTATCGCGCATGGCAAAGGCGGCGCGGTCCAAATTCACCACTTCCGGCGAATTGAGAGAGAGATCCGTACTGTCGCTGCCGGTTCCGGTAAGCGCCGAAAGCGCCTCCAGATAGGAACGCTTCTCACTATCGACCTTATTCAGCAATTCGATGCTGCGCGGATCGCGAATCCGTTGCTTCAACTCACTGACGGTTTCCGTGAGTTTCGAAATCCTGCTTCGGGCAAGCTCCAGTTCTCGGAGATTGCGGGAGAGAAGAAAATTCTTTTCGTTGTCACGCGCTTCTTCCGCGAAGATGACGATCTCGTAGGAATTCGCCGAATTTTCGGAAATGTCCTCCATCCGCTGACGCAGATTTCGCACGCTGGCGGTGTCCAGCCGGACATATTTTTCCTGAATTCTCTGCAATCCCGACGCCGCGTCCGAGGCCCGTACAGCGGCGGTGACCATGGCTTCCCGAGCCGATTTACTTTGCGCCCGGAGCTCGACAAAATTCGCGAACTCAACCCGATACTTCTCGACCGCGTCAATGACATTCTGAAGGCGCTGCTTGCGTTGCGTGTCCTCTACCGTCTTCTGCAGGGTGGTCACCCTGTCGAGTATCTCCTGGCTCTTGCGCTGTGCCGATTTTACCGCGGCCGATGTTTCGTCACGGGTGAACGTGAGCTCGTACAGGCGGGCGTCGTCCATCAATTCGACAAGATCGCCAGTGGAAGAAAAAAGGTCGAATGAACGGGACTGCCCCGTCAGGATAAACCATCCGACGACGCCGACGGCGAACAGCAGAACGATGACGGAACCAAAGCCCAGAAGCAGGAAACGCCCCTCGGGAATTGTGCCATGTTTGCTTTGGCCAAATATCGCCTTCGCGTTGAACACAGCTCGGTTGACCCCCCTGACCCGGCACGGACGAACCCATGGCAATCGCTAATCAGCGCCGGCGCCGTCATGCCTCAACGGTCAAATGGCACCCTTGATCGGATCCATGACGCCATGCAAATGATGGCGTGCAACGCACAGGCGATTGCCAGTCTAAAACCAGAAGAGCATACAACGCGCCCTGGCAGCCAGCCAAATATAAATGCCTTGACTGCAAGATCGCGAAGGCG
This sequence comes from uncultured Rhodospirillaceae bacterium, assembly GCA_964631725.1. Lineage (GTDB taxonomy): Bacteria > Pseudomonadota > Alphaproteobacteria. The sequence continues at coordinate 5,936 of CAZVYX010000020.1, forward strand.
AGGCGTAAAAGCGATCGTGACCGTCGGAGGCGGCCATCTTCAAGACGGTTTGATCTGCGCCGCGTAGCCGGCAATGAAGGGCGACAGGCTGACGTCGTCGACCTCGACATTGACGATCGATGGCTTGCCGTTGGCTGCCGCCCGCTTAATAGCCGGCAGGATCTGTTCCGGATCGGTGACCCTTTCACCGTGTCCGCCAAACATATTGGCCATTTTTTCATAAGCCACCATGTGCGGCAGTGTCGTATTGCTTTGGCCCTTGTTTTCGATTTCGGCGGCGCGGACGTAGATCTCGGACATGGAGATCATGCCCCATGAGGAATTGTTCGAGATCACAACGACGGCGGGAATACCGAGCCTGGCCATGGTTTCCAACTCCATCGGGTAGAAACCAAAACTGCCGTCGCCGGTGAACAGCAGACAGGGCTTTCTGTTGGCGGCCCAGGCGCCGACGACCACCGCCGGCCCGGTGCCGATGTTGCCGTTGGGCGAGCCGCCATGGGCGTGATACTGGCCCGGCCGGCTGACGGAGGCGGCGCCGCCCATCCAGACCGAGCTTTCACCGCCGTCGACGATGATGTTCCAATCCCGCGCTTCCGTTTCGAGGAATTTGGCCGCCTCGCCGGCGCACCGCGCCGGATGGGTCGGGGTCTTGGTATCACTGTAGACATCGGGCAGGGAGGCGGTGCCGCCCGGCTTGGGTGCGCCGATCCAGCTCTCGTCGGCCTTGGGATTTCGTTTCGCCTTGATCGCTTCCAGAATTTGCCCGGTGACGGGGCCGGCGCCGCCGACGATACCCACGTCGGCCCGAAGGTTGAAACCGATTTGCCGCATGTCCGTATGCACCTGGATGACCTTGGCGTCCTTCGGGATCATGGCGCCGGAGGCATGCCTGAAATCAAAGCGGCAGCCCAGGGCAAGCACCACATCCGCCGTCGCCGAGGCGTTGGTTTTTAACATGGTGTTTTCGAATTCATCGCCGAACATGCCTCGGCAGGCACTGCCCGTGACACCGACCGGCATCTTGAGGAAATCCGATAGCTCCGTGACCGCGCCGGCATCATCGCCCAGCGTCCACCGCGCCCCGTCGTCAACGATGACCGCCGGCCGGTCGGCGCCGGCCAGCAAGCTTGCCGCTTCCTCAATCAAGGCGGGATCACCGCTTGGGATTGCTTCGGACCGGTAGTTCGTGGGGAACCTGACGTCGTCTTCTTCGACCTTCGCCGAGAGCAGATCGGTCGGAACCTCCAGATAGACGGGGCCGGGCGCGCTGTCCTGGGCCTGGCGGAAGGCCATCGCGACATATTCGGGGATGCGGCGGGTACTGTTGATCTTACGGGCCCACTTGCAGATGGACTCCATCAGGTTCAGCGTTGACATATCCTGCAAATCACCCGCATCGCGCTTGTGCGTCGCGACGGCGCCGCCGATTTGCAGCACCGGGATATTCAGCGCCTCGGAATCCATCATTGCCGCCGCCGTGTTGCCGACGCCGGGCCCGGCGGTGGTCACCACCACCGCCATTTTTCCCGAAGCCCGCGTATAGGCCATGGCCGCCTGTACCGCCGCGCCCTCGTGCCGTAGATCGATAATCTCGATGCCGGCGTTCCGCATGCCATAGAAAATCGGCATGATATGCCCGCCGCATAGAACGAACGCTTTCTCGACGCCTTCATTCTTTAGCGCCGTTCCGAATAGCGCGCCGCCATCAACCAGGGCCATGACCGTTCCACTCCCGATGCCGCGTCAGGCCGGATCAGGCCTGGCCCAACGCAAGAATAAGATTGGTCCTTAGCGCATGTCGGGTTTAATCAAACCCGAACCCATGCGCTAAAACCTTTAGAATAGAGCAACTTATCCGCATTCAATTGAATGCGGGTTGCTCTAGAATAGCGGCGCTTGTTTCGGGCCGCCTTGACCTGACACCCAACGGGAAACGGAAACCTATTTGACCGTGATTTGGGGGGGGTGCCCCTATTGCCAGGCCCAGACCGGTTCGCCAAGGTGGGCAACCCGGGTCTGGCGGCCAAACAGCGCGACCTCGCGGAACTGATAGACCATCGCCGCCGAGGGGGCGTGCAGGGCATCGTCATCACCCATCAACAGGCGGATCACCGGGCGCTCGCTTTCGGGAATATCGACGAATTCGGGCGAGTCCGGCCGGTTCAGTTCGCGAAACGTGATGCGGTGAATGCGCGCGACCTCATGCGGGTTGGCCTCCATCTCGGCCTCGGCGCCGCCCCAGACCACGATTGGCGTGATCAGGTAACCCGATTGCGTTTGATAGTCGTCCAGCACGCCGAGGACGGCGTCCTCCCTTAGATGCAGGTTCACTTCCTCGCGTAACTCCCGCAATGCGCCCTCAACCGGCGTTTCGCCCTCGTCAATCCGTCCGCCGGGCAATGCGAACTGGCCCGCGTGACTGTTCAGGCGCGGTGTCCGCCGGGTCAGGACATAGGCGCCCTCGCCCTTGCCATCGCGGACCAGGGTAATCGCCACGGCGGCATGCTTCAGACCTTCGGCCGAGGCCGGGGCCCGCTGGAAACCGTGCAAATTGGCGGCGATCCTGGCCCGCATCGCGCCATCATAGTGGTAGTGTGCATTGTCCATCGCGCCGCCGGTTATAGCCTCGTACGAATATTTGCCAATCGTTATTGGGCCGATAGGTTGTTGACCGCCGAAATGATCGCTTTCAGCGAGGCGCTGTTGGTATTGGGATGAACACCGACGCCATGGGCCATGCCGCCGTCGCCGCCCTGCAGCTTTATGAAGCAAACCGCCTCCACGTCCGAGCCGGCGCCCATGGCCTTTTGCTCATAATCCTCGAACGTAGCCTCGATGCCGCAGCTTTCCTTCAGGGCGCCGAAGAAGGCATCGATGGGCCCGTCACCCCGGCCGACGATATCGCGGACCTCGCCGTGGGCCCGTATGGTGGCGGTGCACATGATGATCTCGGCCGACTCGGCGGTGGAATTCATGCGGTAGTCGATCAGTTCGAACGGCTCGACAGGATCGAGATAAGTATCCTTGAAGGCCTGCCAGATTTCCGAAGGCGTGATTTCCTTGCCCGTCTCATCGCCGATGTTCTGGATCACCTTGGAGAATTCGACCTGCAGATCACGCGGCATGTCGATGCCGAATTCCGTATCCATGATGTAGGCTACGCCGCCCTTGCCCGATTGGCTGTTGACCCGGATGATCGCTTCGTAGGAACGGCCCACATCCTTGGGGTCGATGGGCAGGTAAGGCACTTCCCAAACCGGGTCATTGGAAGACTTATTGGCGGTCATGCCTTTCTTGATGGCGTCCTGATGCGAGCCGGAAAAGGCGGTGTAGACCAATTCACCGGCATAGGGATGACGCTCGGGCACATCCAGTTGGGTGCAATGTTCCGAAACCTCAATGGACTCCTGGATATTGGTGAAGTCCAATTTCGGATCCACGCCCTGGCTGAAAATATTCAGGGCCAGGGTAATAACGTCGACGTTGCCCGTGCGCTCGCCATTGCCAAACAGGGTGCCTTCGACCCGGTCGGCGCCGGCCATCAGTCCCAGTTCCGTGGCCGCCACCGCCGTGCCCCGGTCGTTGTGGGGGTGCAGGGACAGGATGACCTTCTCCCGGTCCTTGAAGTTGCGGTGCATCCATTCGATCTGGTCGGCACAGTAGTTCGGCGAGGCCATTTCCACCGTCGCCGGCAGATTAAAGATCACCGGATTATCGGCGGTCGGCTGCCAGATATCCATCACCGCGTGGCAGACGTCCAGGGCATAGTCCAATTCCGTGCCGGTGAAGCTTTCCGGCGAGTACTCCAGGCGCACATTGGTGCCGCTGGCCTGCAGCGCCGGGATTTTTTCCTTGATCCAGATGGCGCCATCGGTGGCGATCTTTTTCACGCCCTCGCGATCCTGGGCGAAAACCACCCGGCGCTGCAATTCCGAGGTGGAATTGTACAGATGGATGATGGCGTTCTTGCAACCCTCCAACGCCTCGAAAGTACGCTCGATCAATTCCGGGCGCGACTGGGTCAGAACCTGAATGGCGACATCGTCGGGGATCAGGTCGTTTTCGATGATATGGCGGGCAAAATCGAAATCCGTGTCGGAGGCCGCCGGGAAACCAACTTCGATCTCCTTGAAACCCAATTTCAGCAGATGATTGAAGAAATGCAGCTTTTTCTGCCGGCCCATGGGGTCGATCAAGGCCTGATTGCCGTCCCGCAGATCGACCGAGCACCAGATCGGTGCCTTGTCGATGACCTGGCTGGGCCATTGACGGTTCGGCAGATCAATGGGCGGGAAGGCACGGTATTTGTGGATTGCCATGGTGTTCATGATAAATGCTCCTCAGTCCGTGAGCCGCCGGGCTGACCTAGGGTCCCCATCGCGCGCGCATTTCGAAATATGACGAAACGGCGCTGCGGCACGGGCCAGCGGGCGGCTAGATGATGTTGTCTGTCTTGTCTGATTTTAGTCGTGAATTCGTGCATGTGACGCGTGGTCCCTTAGCGTGCGCGCAATAAGTGCGGCCTCCCGGTGCCCCTCAAGGCCCGGGTCGCTAAGTCGCAGGGCGAGGCCCGCTATGTGATATGTCCGCGTCATGGCCAGCGAAACTATCTTTCGTCTCCGCTCACGTCAAGCAAGTTAACCATATAAACAGGTGGTTAAGGGTTCATTAACGCGAAAATAGGCCCATTTTGCTGTCGAATCGCGAAAAAAGCATTCTCGCCGATACTGCCTAATTGGCCGCCGCACAGTGGTCCAGTGCCCGCGCCAGCAGGGTGTAGCGGGTGCGGATGCGGGCCGTCAATTCGTCGGGCCAGGCGCCCGCTTCAACCAGATCGAGGAATTGTTCCAGCATCAATGGAAACTGCGCGTCATGGCCGACCTGATCCTTGTCCGGCAGGCGTAGCCGGTATCCGCCGTCCATGGCGGTGATCTCAAGATTGGGGAATTCCACCCGCCATTGTGCCGCCGCGCCATCGATAATTTGGCTGTCATGGGGGCGCAGACGCATTTCCGGCTGAAAACCGGTTTCGGCATTCAGATCGACGTTCAACGCCGCCCTGGTGCCCCGGGCCGTGAAGCCTTGAATATCACCCCCCCCCGGTGCCTCCCGCAGACCCCAATCGCAGTACTGCCGCACCCAAGTGCCGCGCATGCGGTAGTCAATCCGGCCATTGCAGGCAAGATGCAGAATATCATCCTCGACCACATGCGCGAGATATTCGGGAAAGGCGTTTTCGCCCGTGCTTTCACGGAACAAATCCAAGGGCACCGCCGTCGTCCAGCGTTCGGCGGCCAGGATCTCCACGTCGCGGTCAATGTCGAAGCGATGGCCTTCGCCCAAGAGCCATTGCGCCTGGTCCACATAGTGGGATTGGATATCCACCAAACCGTCACCCTAGACCCGGCTGTCATAGAACCATGGCGGCCGCTGCAAGGGCTGGCCGCTGACCAGTTTCATTAGATGGTGCCGGGAGGTGAACTCCAACGCCGGCAGGTCCGAAGAACGATCCAGTTCGCCAAACACCGAGGGCGTGTTGATCACGGCGTTGCGTAGCTTGGTGAAGGCGCTGTGGCGCCCGACCATGATATCGACGGCCAGGGGCAACTGGGCCGTGATCGCATCGAGATGCGGCAGGTTGGCGCTGTCCGTCATCCAGGGTTTGTCGGCGATGATGTGGAAACCTGCGTCATGCAAACGGTGCATTAAGGGCAGGCGGTCGCCGTTGCGACCCGCCAGGATGACAATACTGCCCCGCTGCTCCGCAATCATGGCGTCCAGGGCATCCGCTCCGATGTGACAGTCAAGTTGCCAATCCGTGGGGTTTTCATCCCGCGCGTTGAAGGATTCGATCAGGGCGATGAACTTCTCCGCATCCGGCCCCGGCGGGGCATAGAGATGGATGGTCCCGTTCACCCTGGCATTGGGCCCGGTCAGCAGCAACGCGGCGTGAAAGTGGCCGGGATCGTAAACGCAGATTGTATGCTTCATATCACTGTGCCTTGGTATTAGGGCCAGACGGCTTGCGTCCGGGGCCATTGTTGCAGCCAGTTCTTGCTTTCCAGGCGCCGCCGGTAGGCGTCCTTGCGGCGGCGGCCGGCGGGCGTCGGCCGCACGATCATTCCCACCAGATCAACAATGCCATGGGGCGCGATCAGGGCCAGTTCGCCGTCCGCCCGCAATCGGACCGCGACGCAGGTCGGTGTTTCCAGCCAGTAGCGCATGGCGTCCTGGGTGTCGCTATAGGGTTGGTCACCGTTACGCAAATGCATGCGGGCCTGGTTTTTTGCCGACCAGGGCACATCCGGCATGGCCCGGCGCAGGTCGGTTTCGATTGCGCCCTCTCTCTCCTCGCTGGTGTCGTCGGCCTGAAAGAATAATAGATCCACGTCGTCCAGGGGCGTGGCCTGGGCGAAGTCATGCAGGTGGTCCCAAATCTTGCCGCGGACGAAACCCGCACCCAGCCAGCAATCGGGCAGGTTCATTTGCCGCGCCGTATCCAGCGCCGCCATCATCCAGGCATCGGTGGTGATCAGCGCCAGGACATCGGCTTCCGTGCGCATCACCCCGCCAGATCCCGTTGCCGCAGGCGCAGATGGAAGGACATCAGGTAAAGCGCGAGAAACAGCGCGAAATAGAATTCCTGGGTTTCACTGGCGCGAATGTCCAGGGGGTAGGGGATCGGCCAGCCGAACCATTTTTCCAGGCGCTGCGGCAGCCCGATGGCGATCGCCAAAAGGGCCGTCGGCAGCAACTGCTGGCCGGGCCATAGCCAATAGTGAAGATCATCCGGGTCAAGTGGCCTGGGCCGCCGCCGCAGCCATAGGAACAGCGGATACAACAGGCCACCCGTGAGGACCCCCAGTTCCAGCAGCAGGCGCGGTTTCTGATCCAGCCATGACGACGTGTTGTGCAGATTTGTCTCCCCCTGATCGTTCAGGTTTCCAACCGCATCAGGCGTTTCCCAGCCCAGCCAATGCTGGCCCCAAGAAGCTTCCTCGCCGCCGAAATAGATGCTGCCCAGGATGATCAACGCCAGCCAGACGGTTAGCCAGGCCGATGGCAGCCCGGCGGATCGGCGCAAGGCCAGCAGTCCGGCGGCGAGGCCCGGCAGCAAGACGATGACAGTGCCGGTTTCCACCGGTCCCAGTTCGCTTTGCCACAAGGCGCGGTACAGGGGTTCGTTGGCGATTCGGAAGCCTAGTTCAACGACGATGGCGGCGATGGGCAGCCACAACCAGGCCCAGATCGGCAGGTTCCCGTTTTGTAATTGTTGTTTCTGCACCATCCACCCGGTATCTCGCGCGCGCTGTCATGCGCGTTTCATACTATACCCCGGCGTGGGGAATTCGATAAACCTTGCCGCCGGTCGCATGGTTCGTGGAATTCGGCAAAGCGGCACTTGCAATTTGCCGCCGAAGGCCCGACTCTCGATACCAGAATGACTGCGTATAGGGGACAGCATCAGGACGGTCGCGTTACGGCCGTGCTGGGACCGACCAACACCGGCAAGACCCATTTGGCGGTCGAACGGATGTTGGGTCATCGTACCGGCATCATTGGCCTGCCGCTGCGTCTGCTGGCGCGGGAAATCTATGACCGGGTGGTGGCGCAAAAGGGCGTCGGCGCGGTTGCCCTGGTGACGGGCGAAGAAAAAATCGTTCCCAGCCGGCCGAACTACTTCGTCTGCACTGTGGAGGCGATGCCGCTGACTTGGCGCGCCGATTTTCTGGCCGTGGATGAAATACAGCTTTGCGCCGATCCCGAACGGGGCCACGTCTTCACGGATCGGCTGCTGCGGGCCCGTGGCGAGCACGAGACCATGTTCCTTGGCTCGAACACCATGAAGCCGATTATCCGCCGCCTGCTGCCCGAGGCCGAGTTCATCGAACGGCCGCGCTTTTCCGTGCTCTCCTACGGCGGTGAGAAAAAACTGTCGCGGCTGCCGCGGCGCAGCGCCGTCGTCGCTTTCTCCGCCGCCGATGTCTATGCCCTGGCGGAGTTGATGCGCCGGCAGCGCGGTGGCGCGGCGGTGATCATGGGCGCCCTTAGCCCGCGCACCCGCAATGCCCAGGTGGCGTTGTATCAAGCCGGCGAGGTCGATTATCTGATCGCCACCGACGCCATCGGGATGGGCCTGAACATGGACGTTGACCATGTCGCCTTCGCGGCCCAGCGCAAGTTCGACGGCCTGGGCCATCGCGAGCTTCGCCCGGGCGAAGTGGGGCAGATCGCCGGCCGCGCCGGGCGCCATATGAACGATGGCACGTTCGGCACCACGGCCGCCGCCGGACCCATGAGCGAGGAATTGGTGGAACTGGTGGAAAACCACCGCTTCCCGGCCGTGCGGCGGCTGCATTGGCGCAATGCGGTGCTGGATTTCACTTCGCCCGCCGGCCTGCAGGCCGCTCTGCGCCAGGCCCCGCCGCGCGATGATTTGAGCCTGGTGTTGGAGGCCGACGACAGCCTGGCCCTGGCCGCGCTGTTGGGCGATGCCGCCATACGGGATGCGGTGCGCAGTCCCGCCATGGTGCGTCAGCTATGGGATGTCTGCCGCATTCCCGATTTTGCCAAGACCATGCCCGAGGCGCACCATCGCATGCTGAACCGGGTCTTTCGGTTCCTTTCGGCTGCTGGCGCCACGGGCGAAGGCAAAATTCCGGCCGATTGGATCGACCGCCATATGCGCCGCCTGGACCGCACCGACGGCGATATCGATACCCTGGCCGGGCGCATCGCCCATGTTCGGACCTGGACTTATATTTCGCACCAGTCCGAATGGCTGGATGACGCCCGCCATTGGCAGGAACGCACGCGGGGGGTGGAAGATGCGCTATCCGACGCCTTGCATGCCGCCCTGACCCAGCGCTTTGTCGACCGCCGCACGACGGCGCTGTATCGCGGCCTGAAGGAACGCCGGGATTTGCTGGCCGCGGTAACCGGCGATGGCGAGGTGCTGGTGGAGGGTCAGTACGTGGGCCGCCTGCGCGGGCTGAAGTATGAACCGGATGCCGCCGCCGACTTGGCCGAGGGCCGGGCCCTGCGGACCGCCGCCAACCGTGTCTTGAGCCGGGAAATCGCCCGCCGCGCCGCCAAGCTGGCGGCGGCCGAAAAAGACGCGATCAGTTGGCATGACGATGGCATGCTGTGGTGGGATGGCGCGCCGGTGGCAACTGTAAACCCCGGCGCCCAAAGCCTGGAACCCAGGGTCGAGCTGTTGCCGTTCGATCATCTGGACGGCCCGTTGCGTGAGCGGGCCCGCCATCACCTGCAGACTTGGTTGCGGGCACATGTGGCGGCCAGTCTGTCGCCGCTGCAAAGGTTGTCCGATGCCTCGTTCGAGGGGCCGGCCCGAGGCTTGTGCTACCAACTGGTCGAGGCCCTGGGTATCCTGCCCCGGGCCGGGGTGGCCGATCTGATCGCCGATATGTCGCCCGCCGACCGCGCTAAATTGCAGCGCCTGGGCGTTCGCCTGGGCTATCGCGATGTCTTTCTGCCGGCCCTGCTGCGCCCGGCCCGTCTGTCGGCCCGCGCCCGCCTGTGGCGCCTGGACAATCCGGAGCTGGCGCATCCCGCCTTGCCCGAACCGGGCCGGGTCGCGGTGAGCTTGACGGAAAAGGGCGATCTGGAGCGCTACCAGGCGGCGGTGGGATTTCGCCCCTGCGATGATATCGCGGTCCGGGTTGATATTTTCGACCGGTTGGCCCGGCTGGCCCATGTCGCCGGTAAGAAGGGCGCTTTCGAGGCCAGCCACGAGATGCTGTCGCTGTTGGGCCGGGGCCGGGAGGGCCTGGATATGGTGCTGCGGGATCTCGGCTACAGTGGCAAGGGTGCGATCGAGGCGCGGCGCTATCGCTTCCACCATCCAAGTCGGAAGAAAGCGGCACAGCGAAAACAAGGGCCGGATCAACAGCGGTCCGCCGGCGGCGAGGTTACGAAAGTCACGGCATTCGCGGATCTACGGCGCTTGCTGCGGCGACCCTAAATCATGGTTGAAATGCAACGGCTGGACAAATGGCTTTGGTTCTCGCGGTTTTTCAAGAGCCGTACTCTGGCGGGCAAGGCCTGCGGCGCCCGCAAGGTCCGCATCAACGGGCAGATTGCCACCAAGGCCGCGGCGTCGGTCAAGGTCGATGACGTGCTGACCTTTCCCCGTGGGCATCATATCCGGGTCGTCAGAATTCTTGACTTGGGCCAGCGCCGTGGGCCTGCGCCGGAAGCCCAGGCCCTATACGAAGACCTGGCCCCACCGGAAGAGGAGGCGGCCCGGCGTAAAAACGCCGCCGATGCTTCCGAGGCAGCCTCGGGCCGGCGTGACGCCGGCGCGGGCCGGCCGACCAAGCGCGATCGCCGCGCCGTGGACCGGCTACAAGAGCGTTAGATATTTCGAATTTCGCAAAACGGTCTGGTGGCAATTTTTTCCAGATCGGTTTCGGTCTGAATTATTTGTACCGGGCCGCGACGGCGGCCCGGCGCCAATGCGCCGCCCTCGCGGAGCGGTGCGCTCTTGCGCACTAGCGTGAGCGACAATGACTAGACCTGATTCGATGAACATCGAAAAAGGTCTAGGTCTCGCCTTTCAGCAACCTGTCCCGATATTCCTGGCCGGTGATTAGGCCGCCGGCGGCTTCGACCCGGTCGCGGTCACGCGGGGGCAGGGCATCCTGCATATCGTCGATGCGTTTCCAGGCGGCAAGGGGCGCCGGCTGCCCTTCGCGCGGCACATAGCGGGAGGGCTCGATGCGCTGATAGCGATGCACATAGCGCGGGCAGTTGACCCAGACCCGCGCCACCGCGATACGGACCACCAATTGCGCCTCCGGGTAGCTGGCCAACAGGGCAGGATCGTCGTCCAGGACCGCGCGGCCTTCCAGACGCAGGCGGTGCGGTGTTTCAAAATCGATGAACAACAAGCCCAACTTGGCGTTGTTGGCGATGTTGCCCATGGAATAGTACATCCCATTGCCGTCGTAGCTGGGGAAGACCACCGTATGCTCGTCCAGCACCCGGACAAAACCCGGATCGCCGCCCTTGTACGAAGCGGTCGGCTGGCCATCGGCGTTGACGCTGGCCAGGAAGAACATATCCCGGCTTTCGATAAAGGCTTTGTCGCCGCCGCCGACCCGGTCCTTGACCGCGACGTCTTCGATCACTTTCGATAGTTTTTCCGTGCCGAAGCGGGCCTGCAGGGCGCGGTGCTCGTCACCTAGAAAATCGCTCATGCGCCGATATCCTCAATCAAGTGCAGCATCAATGGCCGCTATGACGGCATCAATCTTCATGTCAGCGGTAAATATGCCCACGGCCCCGGCTTCGGTCAGGGCGGCGTGGTCGTCGGCGGGAATGGTGCCGCCCACGAACAGCGGTATGGCGCCGCCATCCAGGGCTTCCAGTTGCCGTGCGGTTTCCGCCACCAGGTCCAGGTGGCTGCCCGACAAGATGGACAGACCCACCGCATCCACGTCCTCCTCCACCGCGACGGAGGCGATAAAGTCCGGCGCCTTGCGCAGACCGGTATAGATCACCTCCGCCCCCGCATCGCGCAGGGCCAGGGCGATGACCTTGGCACCAACATCGTGGCCGTCCAGGCCCGGCTTGGCGATCAGAATGCGCTTTCCGCTTAAACTCATGCTTCAATCCTCAAAGACCCGGTTACAGTCCAACGGGTTCCTGAAATTCGCCCCAATGCGCCTTCAAGGCGCCGACCATTTCGCCGATGGAGACATAGGCGTGACAGCAATCGATCATATGGGGGATCAGGTTGTCCGCGTCCCCCGCCGCCGCCTGGGACAATTTCGCCAAGGCCTGTTGCGCCTTACCCTCGTCGCGCTCCGCCCGGACCTTGTTGAAGCGCGCCACCGTATGGCCGGCGGCCTCGGCATCCAGTTTAAAGACCTCGCCGAAATCATTGGCATCTTCATCCTCGCGGCGGAAATGGTTCTGCCCGACCACGACCCGTTCGCCGGCATCGGTCTGCAGCTTGCGTTCCAGGGCGCGCTGGGCGATGCGGCTTTGCAGATAGCCGTCCTCGATGGCCTTCTCCGCGCCGCCATAGTCCTCGATCTCGGCGATCACCTTGGTGATTTCCGCATCCATCTGGTCGGTCAGATATTCCACGTAGTAGCTGCCGCCCAGGGGATCGACGGTTTTTGAGATACCGCTTTCATAGGCCACCATCTGCTGCGTGCGCAGGGCGGTCTCGGCGCTGAATTCGGTGGGGATCTGATAGGCCTCGTCATAGGCGCAGGTAAAGATCGACTGCGCCCCGCCCAATACCGCCGCCATGTTCTCGATGCCGACGCGGACGATATTGTTATAGGGCTGCGCCGCCGTCAGGGAGGAGCCGCCGCAGACCACGCCAAAGCGGAACATCAAGGCCTTCGGGTCGGTGACGCCGTAGCGCTCCTGCAGCAGGCGGGCCCAGACCCGGCGCCCGGCGCGGAATTTGCAGACTTCCTCGAAGAAATCCATGTGAACATAGAAAAAGAAGCTCAGGCGCTTGGCGAAGTGATTGACGTCGCCGCCCCGGCGCAGCATTTCATCGACATAGGCCAGGCCATTGGCCAGGGTGAAGCCCATCTCCTCCACCGCCGTGGAACCGGCATCGCGGACATGGGCGCCGGCAATGGAAATGGGGTTGAAACGCGGCGTCGCTTGGTTCGAGAACAGAATTGAATCCGCGATCAGGCGCAACGACGGTCGGACCGGAAAGATCCAGGTCCCCCGCGCCACGTACTCTTTCAGAATATCGTTCTGAATGGTGCCGGTCAGGCTTTCCCGCGGCACGCCCAGCTTGTCGGCGGCGGCCAGATACATGGCGTAAATCATCGGCGCCGTGCCGTTGATGGTGAACGAGGTGGAAATGGCGGAAAGATCGATGCCGTCGAACAGGACCTCCATATCCGCCAGGGTGGCGATGGATACGCCGACCTTGCCGACCTCGGAACGGGCCATGGCGTCGGTCGGGTCATAGCCGCATTGGGTGGGCAGATCCAAGGCCACGGACAGGCCGGTCTGCCCTTGGTCCAGCAGAAACCGATAGCGCTGGTTGGTCTCGTCGGCCGAGCCGAAGCCGGAATACTGCCGGATGGTCCACAGCCGGCCGCGGTAGCCGTTGGGGAAGATGCCCCGGGTAAATGGATACTCGCCGGGCAGGCCCGGATCACCCTTGACCATGTCGGCGGTCACCACTTGGGGAATTTCGATGCCCGACGGCGTCGTGGTCGAAGGCATGCCCGGGGCGGTGGGAGCGGTCGGCGCGCTGTCAGACATGTTCTATTCTTCCTTTTTCAAAATTCCCTCGGCGGCGTCCCAATGGTCGTCATGAACCCAGGCGGCGGCAAAATTCCCGGTTTCCAGATCCAACAGATCCTGTCGTGACGCGCCCCGCCGCTGCGCCAAATTCAACGCCTTGAAGGCCCGCATGACATGTGGCGCCAGTTTTAGCATAGGTTTCAGAAACGCCGATACAGCGTCATCCAGACTATCGCTGGCAACGGCATCGGCCAAGCCAATGGCCATGGCAGCCTCGGCTGTCAAAAGTTCGGTCCGGCTCAGCATCCGCAAGGCCCGCGCCGGGCCGACCAGGCGCATCAGGTCAATACCGCCGCCCCAGGCGGTGGTGATGTTCAAACGGCCCTGGATAAAGCCGATGCGGGCATGGGGGGCAAAAATGCGGAAGTCGCAGGCGGCCGCCAGTTCGGCCCCGCCACCCAGGGCATCGCCATTCAGGGCGGCGACCACCGGAACCGGGAACTGCCGGATCGCCTCCAGCGCCGCCTTGGCCTGCACCGACATCTCGGTCGCCTCGGCCAAGGTCCGCACGCTGGCCAAATCACGCAGGTCGCCGCCGGCGGCGAAACTCTTGTCGCCGGCCCCGCGCAATACCGCCACCGACAAGCCGTCATCTTTGGCGGCGGCGGTAAAGGCGGCGCCCAGTTGATCCAGCACCGATCGGCTCAAGGCATTACGCTTTTCCGACCGGTCGATCAGTACATTCAATACCCCTTGCCGCGCCTCGATCCGTAAATCACCGCTAGCCATGTCACCCGACACTCCAACAAATTGATATCGCGAAAATACTAGCCGGTTGGCGGTATTTCACAACCAGTCTGGATTGATATACGCCAAACGGACAAGCGGTTGCAAAACGGCGAGGCTCACGGCATGTGGTGGCCTTTCCTGGCGGACAACGTGGGCAATAGCTAAACCTATTCCTCGACCGCGCTTTCGGCCGCGGCGTCGACAATGCGTTCAAAGGCCGACAAAACCTCCGCCTGGGTCGCCCGCAGGCGCGCCTCCAATTGTTCCAGGCCGGTGCTCTCGGAAATCCGCAGCACGGCGTTGACCATGCCGCGCGGCGCCTCCGACGGTTCGAATTCGCCGACCACGGCGATTCGGAACAAGGCCATCAGATCGCGGTACAGTCCCGATGCCGCAATCAACATGTCCGCATCGGCGCGGGACAAATGGCCGGCCCGGGCCAATTTCGACAAGGCCGTGCAGGTGTTGGGATGCAGCACCGCCGCCTCGTCCCCGGCGTGCGCCAACTGCAGGAATTGCGCGATGAACTCGATGTCCAACAGACCGCCCCGAACCAGCTTCAATTCCCACGGACTGCCGCCGCCGCCTTTCTGACGCGACAGCCGCGCCCGCATGGCCGACACATCCGCCGCCGTGGCCTGGCGCTTACGCGGGCGGCGCAGCACTTCGGCGATCGTCCCCTCTACCCGCGCCGCCAGCTCCGCCCCGCCCGCGACGACGCGAGCCCGGGTCAGGGCCATATGCTCCCATGTCCAGGCTTCGTTGCGCTGGTAGTCGGCAAAGCCGCTGAAGCGGGTCGCCACCGGCCCGGAATTGCCCGAAGGCCGCAGACGCATATCCACCTCGTACAATTTGCCCTCGGCGGTTGGCACTGTCAGGGCATTGATCAGGCGTTGGCTAAGGCGGGTGAAATACTGTTGCGCGGGCAGGGGCCGCTCGCCGTCTGAAATGCTGTCGTCGTCGGGATAGTCATAGACGAAGATCAGATCGAGATCGGATTCGCCGGTCATTTCGCGGCTGCCGAACTTGCCCATTGCCAGCACCACCATGGTGCCGCCGTCGATCCGGCCATGCCGCTCGGCCGCCGCGAATGCATCTCCGACACCGGGCAGCAGCGATCCCAGGGCCGCATCCGCCAGATCGGCATAGCCGGCCCCCGACCGGTCGGCATCGATCGTGGCGCCCAGAATCTGAACGCCGATCTGGAACTTGCGTTCCTTGACCCGGCGCCGGGTGAAATCGAGGATATCCTGCAGGTCCAAGGCGGCGTCCAAGTCCTCGGCAAATTCCCGCCGCAGAGCGGTCAGGGCCGGTGGCGCGGCGAGGAACTCGGCGGAAGTCATGGCATCGACAACGCTGGAATTCTCCGCCAGATAGTTGGCCAGGCGCGGCGCGCTGCCCATGATTTCAGCCAGCAGTTCCAGCAATTGCGGCCGCGCCTTAAGCATGGAAAACAACTGCACGCCGGTGGGCAGGTTGGAGAGAAAGCGGTCAAAGCGGCCCAGCGTGGCATTCGGATTGGCGGTATCGGCGACCGCCTGCAACAACGCCGGCATCAACGTCGTCAGCAACTCCTGCGCCCGGGCGGAACGCAGGGCCCGGTAGCGGCCATGATACCAGCCCCTGACGGTGGTTGAGGCGCCCTGGACCCCTTCGAAACCCATGGCGGCCAGCTTCTCCATGGTTTCGGGATCGTCGTCGGTGCCGGTGAAGATTAGATTGCTTTCCCCGGCCGGAGTAGGCGCGGCATCGAACAGCATGCCGTGGTGATGCTGTACCCGCGCCAAATGCGCCAGCAGATCGGCGCGGAACACCTCCCCATCGTCATAACCCATGAAACAGGCCAGATGATCCACGCCCTCCGCCGTGCGGGGCATGGTTTGGGTCTGCTCGTCACCGACCATCTGCAGCCGGTGTTCCAACTGCCGCAGAAAATCATAGGCCAGGCTCAACTCGTCCGCCGCCCGACCGTCGATCCAGCCGGCAATGGCCAGGGCGTCCAGGGCGCCACAGGTCGTCGCGCCCCGCAACGCCGGCTCCCGTCCACCGGCAATCAACTGCTGTGTCTGGGCAAAGAACTCGATATCCCGGATGCCGCCCCGGCCCAGCTTAATGTTGTGGCCTTCGACCGCGATGTCGCCGTCGCCTTCGTGGTGATGAATTTTCCGCATGATCGAATGGACATCGGCAATCGCGGCATAGTCCAGATTGCGGCGCCAAATGAAAGGCTGCAAACGCTCCAGGAATGCGGCGCCGGCGGCCAGATCACCAGCCACGGGACGGGCCTTGATCATCGCGGCTCGCTCCCAGTTCTGTCCCAGGCTTTCGTAATATTGTTCCGCCGCGTGCATGGCGACAACCACCGGCGTCACCCCGGGATCGGGGCGCAAACGCAAATCGGTGCGCAGGACATAGCCGTCCCGGGTGGGTTCCTGCAGCATTTTGACCAGAGCCTGAACCATACGGATGTAACAGTCCTGGGCCGACCGTTCACCAACATAGGGTGCGGCTTCCGCATCATAGAGGGCGATCAAATCCACATCGGAGGAGTAATTCAGTTCGTCGGCGCCCAACTTGCCCATGCCCAGAATGACAAGGCCACCGCCACGCTCGGGCGCGTCATCGTCCGGCAGATGCAGCTCGCCGCGCCCGGCCGCATCCCGTAGCAGCCAGCGCACCGCGCCGCTGATCGCGGCATCGGCGAACCGCGACAGGGCTTCGGTGACCTGTTGCAAATTCCAAACGCCGCCCACATCCGCCAGGGCGATCAGAATGGCGGCCCGCCGCCGTGCCAGCCGCAGCGCGACCATTGCCGCATCGATCGCCTCGGCGGTCCGCAACCCCTCCGCCAGTTCCCGCAGCAGGCCGGCCAGGGTCTGTTCGGGGCTATCGGCAAAAAGCCTCGGCAGATAGGCCGGATCGGCCAACGCCACACGGCCTAGAAATGGGCTGTTGCCAAATACCGCCAGCAACAGCGCACAGGCTGATTGATCCCGCCACACCGCCGCCAGGGCGGCTTGTGCATCCGGCTCATCCAGGCTTTCGCCGGCAGCGCGCAAATCGGCCAGCACCGCACTCGCCCTCGCTTCGTCATGGGCGGTGGCGGCAAAATCCTCAAGATAGGGGTAACCCGGTCTCGGCATTGATTGGGTACACACTTGAAAAGCAGCGGCGGGTGGCGTGCAACACCTATATAGCCATCCTTACCCGGTCCAGCAATCAGCCAGGCAAATCCGTTGCCGTTGCCGGCACGCTGCAAACTACTACAAGAGTCCGGCGTCACGCGGGTCGCCGCCGCGTTCCGAAAGGGCGATGCGCATCTTGCCCAGAGCCTGACTTTCGATCTGGCGCACCCTTTCCTTTGAGATCCCCAGTTCGCGGCCAAGAGATTCCAGGGTCATGCCGTCTTCGCGTAGCCGCCGCTGGCGGATAATGATCTGCTCCCGGTCGTTCAATTCCGCCAAGGCGTCGTCCAGCCACTTGGCGCGGGTATTCGAATCGCGCGCGCAACGGACGACTTCTTCCGGGCCGGGGCGCTCATCGACCAGCAGGTCCTGCCACTCGCTTTCCCCCTCACCCGAGACTTCGGCGTTCAGGGACCTGTCGGCCCCGGACAGCCGGCCTTCCATCGATACGACATCGGCAACGGGAACTTTCAGGGCCTGGGCAATCTTATTCTGACCGGTTTTGGTCAAGGGGCCGTCCGGACGGTCGCCGATTTGCGCCCGCAATCGGCGAATATTGAAAAACAGCGATTTCTGCGCGGCCGTCGTGCCGGTTCGGACGATCGACCAGTTGCGCAGGATATAGTCCTGGATGGCGGCCCTGATCCACCAGCTCGCGTAAGTCGAGAATCGTACCTCGCGATCCGGATCAAAGCGTTCCGCCGCCTGCATCAGGCCAACGCTGCCCTCCTGAACAAGATCACCCATGGGCAGGCTGTAGTTTCGGAACCGCGCCGCGGTCGCGACAACCAATCGGACATATGCATTGACTAACTTATGAAGCGCGTCTTCATCGCCATGGTCGCGCCAACGGTAGGCCAGCGCCCGTTCTTCCTCGCGCTCCAGCAATGGCACCCGCATGGCTTGTTTGATGTAATTCCGCCCCGCCCGCTGCGCCTCAACCGTGTCCACATATGCCATTGCAAGACTCCCAACCGATATTTTGTAACTTATATATGCAGTATTGTAACGTATAATATTACAAATTTGCCCATCTGTAATGTCGATATAACACTTCTTTCCATAATTCAAGCAAGAATTAGACTTATTCTAAAAAAAGATTTTGGCGCGAAAATACACTAATGATTGCAGGTCGTTAGCCGCTCACAACGAAAGAAGCCCGGCGTCAAAATGACACCGGGCCCCAAAAGAAGGTGGTTCTATCGGGAATTTTTCGCATTTCTAAGCGGGATTTAGGACTCCATCCAAACGTTCCGCTGCCTGTTCTTCATCCAGGCCTTCGACCGCGGCCAGTTCACGGACCAGGCGTTCCATGGCCGCTTCATAGATCTGCCGTTCGCTGTAAGATTGTTCCGGCTGCCCTTCGCCACGATGCAGATCCCGAATGACCTCGGCAATGGACACCGGATCGCCGGAATTGATCTTGGCTTCATATTCCTGCGCCCGGCGGCTCCACATGGTGCGCTTGACCCGGGCCCGGCCCTTCAACGTCGTCATCGCGGTCTTCATTTTATCCGGACTGGCCAGGGCGCGCATACCGCTGGCCTCGGCCTTGTTGACGGGAACCCGCAGCGTCATTTTTTCCTTGTCAAAATTGACGACGAACAGCTTCAGCTTCGTGCCGGCGAATTCCTGATCTTCGATGCCGGTAATCTGGCCAACCCCATGGGTTGGATAGACGACATATTCATCAACGGCGAAGCCGTTGGTCCGCTTCGCCTTGGTTGTCTTCTTTTTCGTCTTGGTCGCCATATTGCTTTCTCGTTCCACTAATCAAATCAAAGACGTGCTGAATGGTCTTCCAGGCAGAAAACCCTGGCCACACAGGACCGCGACGAACCATGGTTTCGCGTCATTTATGGTCGCGACCCATATATGGCCGCTACATTTTACCGAAAATCGCGCGCCGGCTAATGCCGGCCAGTCCATTATCCCAGTTTAGCGCGGCCAAGCCACGACGCCTTCACTTCAGCGTCATGGGAGCCAATTAGGCATCAACCATATCACAGAATCGGCCCAAATTGAAGCCTGCCCCAATTCAGCGCCGCATCATGGGCAACTCGTGCCCGCGGCCCATTGGGCAGGACACATGCCGGACCGGCCGGTGCTGGTCCGGTTAGGAGCCTTGACCGGGTTCGGCGCTGAAGAACTTTTCGAACTTGTCGGGTGCGTCCTTGAATTCCTCGCCGTCCGCCGGCGGCTCGCCTTTTTGCGTAATGTTCGGCCATTTCTCCGAATACTCGCGGTTCAACTCGACCCAGCGTTCGGTATCATCCTCGGTATCGGGCAGAATAGCCTCGACCGGGCATTCCGGCTCACAAACCCCGCAATCGATGCATTCATCAGGGTGGATCACCAACATGTTCTCACCCTCATAGAAGCAGTCCACCGGACAAACTTCGATGCAATCCATATACTTACACTTGATACAGCCTTCAACGACGACGTACGTCATTCCTTAATCTCCCAACATAGAACAGTTGTCCGGCAGCGCCGGGCAGGTTCACCACGAGGCATTTCAAAACTATGGACCGGTTGGCCCGAGCCGCGCAAGAACCCGTTTCCGAGCCTCGCCGCGTTCCCTGTCAGAGACATAGAGCAAGCCGCCCAGACGACGCAACAAATTTGCTTCATAATCGTGCAATTCGCCATCCGCATAGGCCACTTCCCAGACCATTTCGATAAGCTCGACGCGTTCTTCAGGTGAATATCGGTCCTTGATCACACGCGTAAATCCGAGCAACTGGTTGGCGTCCGATTGTTCGGCGACGGCCAAATCGTGCAGTTCCCGTGCTTCGGCGTCGCTCAACCCGAAACGCTGCCGCAACAGGGTATCGATCGCGGCCTGCTCGGCACCGCCATAGTGGCCGTCCAGGCTTGCCGCTTCGACCAGCAGCGCCGCGGCCGCCAACTGCAGCTCGTCATGAGAATGTTTACCGGCCTCGTCCTGGCCGCCGGCCGCTTGGCCGGAAAAGAGCGCCTTGATTCGATTTATCATGCCGCTGCCTAGCACGCCCCCCTGTCCTCGTTCAACCTGCATTCGCCGGACCAATTGCCGCCCTTAGACTTTGCCACGGACGGCGCCTCGGTTTACCATTTCACCATGACCCAAAAGCAAGCCTCGACCCATTCCCGTTGCCGCCCCTGTTTTGCCGCGCCGGTTCTTTTGACATTAATCGCCTGCTTGTTGATCACGGGGCCGCATCCGCCGGCGCGGGCCCAATCGGCGGCCACGGTGACAGGCACCATGGATGCCACGGCCCAGGGTACAATTCCGAAAGGCGCGGCCATCGTCGTCCGCGCACCGTCGGGCGCGCCTGATGTACAAGCCATCGCGGATCTGTTTCGCAATGGCTTGGAAACTGCCGGATACCCTTCGCGCAAGGCAAGCAGCAGCGGCAATGGCTTCACTCTGAATTTCCAGGTTAGCGGTGAAAAGCCCGACAGCGGCGGGCGTTCGGGCCTGGAACTGAGTGGTAACCGCGGCAGCAGCAGTTCCGGCGACGTGGATTTGAAGATGCGCTGGAAAACCAAACCGGACAAGAAAAAGCGCGTCCAGCGCCGCAGGCAGCTGCAACTGTCCATCGAGGACGGCAACCGCAATTTGATCTGGCAGGCGCGCGTAAATCTGCATACCGGCGGGAGCAGTGACGTTGCCGCCGTTGATGCCATCATGCCCTCGCTGATCGCCAATATGGGCCGAACCGTCTATGCCTTGCGGGTGCCCTAGCCATCTGGAACAAAACGCTTCGCGAATAGAACGCGGTGTTCGCAGTACCGTCTTTATGCCGAGTCGCGGGTGGCGTATTTCAGAAGTTTGTTGGTTTCGACCGTCGAACGGCGCTGATCGACCTGCGCGCGAACTGACAAGCAAGAAACCACAGCGTGGTGTCCGCCGTTCGATCTTCATCGAAAAAGTTGGAATGACTGATAACCAAAATCAATTTGGCGCCGGACGACTATGTGATGATCGCCGCTGGCGACAACGCTACTGGAATGCCTTATCCGGGCCCTTGACCGCCTAGGCTACACCGTATTGCATGCGGAAACCGGCCCGGCGGCGTTGGACCTCATGGCCGCTTCGCCGAACATTGATCTGCTGTTGACCGACGTTTTTTTGCCCCAAGGGATGAGCGGACCGGATGTCGCCGGCGCATTCAACGAACGATACCCGGCGGCTGGCGTACTCTTTTCATCGGGCTACACGGGCAATGCTTTACGACGGCGCGGCCATCTGGATGAGGACGCGATGCTCATTAGAAAGCCGTATCAGTGCGCGGAATTGGCAAAACATGTGCGCCAGGTCCTGGATGGCGGAGAATGACAACCCCTTGGTTTTTTGATTAAGTTACCGCGTAGCGAGCTGGACAAATGAGAACGACAAGAATTCTGGTAATAGATGACGATGTCCTGGTGCGCGAGATGCTCGCCCGCATCATTGTCGCCGCGGACCATGAGGTGACCAAGGCCGCTGACGGCAGCGAAGGGCTGCAACTGTTCGACGACGGCGAATTTGATCTTGTGATCACGGACATTCTGATGCCGGAAATGGAAGGGATCGAAACGATCCAGGAATTGCGTCGGCGGAACAGAGAAACCAAGATCATTGCGATCTCCGGCGGTGACCGGACCGGCAACAAGATGTATCTCGAGATGGCGGAAAAACTGGGTGCCGACGGCGTCCTTACCAAGCCCATCCGGCAAAAAGACTTGCTGGATAAGATTGACGCACTCCTGAACGCTTGAGTGCCGGGCCCGCGGCGGCGGGTGGCGCGGGAAATCGATGCCTATCAGGAAATTCTATTCGAAGCCCGAGAAGGTAACGACCTTGTCCAACGGTTCGCGGGGCGTGCGCAGGGTGTTTTCAATCGCCGAGGTGTCCTCGTAACCAAGGGTGATGACGGCTGCCAGGCTTTCGTGTTCGCCGGCGCCGGTCCATTTGCGCACGATCTTATGATAGATGTGCCAGGCCGCTTGCGGACAGGTGTGCAGGCCATGATTGCGCGCCACCAGCATGATGGTTTGCATCAACATGCCCAGATCAAGCCAGGAACCGACCTCCAAGGACTTGTCTATGAAGATGAACAGGCCGACCGGTGCATCGAACAGGGTGTAGTTGCGATTATGCTGATCGAACGTGCGCTCCCGGTCACCCTTTTCGATACCCAACAAACCATACAGGTCCCAGCCGACCGCGCGCCGCCGGGCCCGCCATGGTTCGCCGAGGTTGTCGGGATAAAACACGCGTTCGCCCTGGTGTTCGGGCACGCCTGTTTCGCGGACCCGCAGGCGGGAGGCGATGACATCGTCGGTGATGCCCTGTTTCACGGCGCCCGAAACCGCGTGCACGATCCAGGGCTGCATATTGGTGCCGCTGGGCGAGCGCAGGCTCAACTCCATGATCGCGGCAACGGTTTCCTGGGGAACGGGGGTTGGCAGATATGCCCGTACGGAACGGCGCGATTCAATCGCTTCGACAAGATCCACGGTAACAACTCCTGACTGTCACAAAATTGTCCGCCGGCCTGTATGCCAGATAGGCGGCCCAGGCCAAGGAATATTTTTCCCAAAGGGCCTTAGAACGCGGCCGCCGTTCCGAATTGCAGGGTACGGACCGGCTCCGCCGTATCCCCGGCGGCCCGCACCTCGGCGCCGCGCTTCCAGACCGCGCGGTGATGTTCGCGGCGCGCCGCCATATTGATGTCCTCCATCGGGTTGCCGTCGACGATCAGGAAATCGGCGCGGCTGCCTTCCGCGATATGGCCCTCGTCGCTCAATTGCATCAGCTCGGCGGCAAGCGAGGTCGAGGATTTCAACACATCAAGCGGCTTCATGCCGGCATCGGCCATATAGGCCAGCTCAAGCGCATTGTTGCCGTGGACGGCATAGGGTACGCCGGTGTCGGTGCCCATGGCGATTTTTCCACCGGCCTTGTAGTACAATATGAGGGCCTTGGCGTAAGCTTCCTCCATCATCTGAAACTTCTTCTGTACGAACGGGGGCACCTTGTCGAGATGGGCGATCAGTCCCTGCATCGGGGCCAGTGTCGGCACCAGAAACGTACCCCGCTTCAGCATTTCCTCGACACATTCGTCGTCCATGAAGGTGCCATGTTCGATCGAGGTAATGCCCCCGCGCACGGCATTCAGGATGCCCTTGGTGGCCATGGCGTGCGAGGCGGTGTGCTTGCTGAAACGCGCTGCTTCGCCAATGCCGGCGGCCATTTCCTCGGCTGAATAGTGAGCGTCCATGGGATTGACGCCGGGCGTCATGACGCCGCCGGTGGCCATGATCTTGACGAAGTCGGAGCCGGCGTGGATCTGTTCCCGGACACCCTTGATGACCTCGTCCGTGCCATCGGCGACCCGCCCGACGCGGTTGCCGTGACCACCGGTCATGCAGATCATCCGGCCGGCCGCCAATATGGTCGGGCCCAGTTGCTCGCCGCTGTTGCAGGCATCGCGGACGGCGAATTCCAGATAATCCTTGCCGCCGCAATCACGCACCGCCGTGATGCCGCCAGCCAGGGTCTGCTGCGCCCAGAGCAGGGCCATCATGACGATCTGGCCCGGGTTGCGTTTGGCCTGGGCCGAGGCGATATCGGCCTCCCCACCCAGGGTCAGATGGACGTGGCAGTCGATCAGGCCGGGCATCAGGGTGGCGCCGGAGGTATCGACCCTGCGACCCTGAAAATCGGCGAAATGTTCCGCCGGCGCGATCTTGCTTACCCGCTCACCCTTGATCAGGACGGCCATGCCCGGTGTCGGCTCGTCACGGCCATCGAATACCAGACCGCCGGTAAATAGCGTTTCCATCTACGAAGTTCCTTGCTTGTGGCATTTTACGGCCCGCGACAATGCCCATGGTTATGGGGCTAGGCAAGTCCAACTGGCAAGAATACTCAAAAGGCGATGCGCGCGGCCGCAAGAACGGGGCCTACCGGGCCTTTCTGGACGATGATGGCGCAGCCGTCCCGGCCGCCTTCGGCCAGTTCTTCGCGGCTCAAGTCCGTTTCCCAGGCCTGGCCGCGCCATTGGCCCAGGGCGCGCATGTCGCGCACCACATTGTAATAGCTCAGCTTGTTGCCGGCATTTTCGCCGCGCTGGATGGGGACATCCCGGCGCTGGTCGTAGCGCACCAGCCAGATCGTGGCATTGGCGCGCTTGTTCGGAACCGCCCCCAGGGAAACCAGGATACGGCCGTCCCTGTGCAGCAGGCGCAAGTCCGGAATGGCCGCGCTCATATGGCCCTTCTCCGCCTCGATGGCGGCTTCGACGGCGGGGGCGTCCGAACCGACCGCATGCTGCCGGCCGCCGATGACCATTTGCGGTGTGTAGACACTGCGGTTGCGCAGGGCGGCGGCATAATGGCGCTGGCGTTCCGTATGGGCCGGCTGCGCCAGGGTGTCCTTCCAACCCAGATAATCCCAATAGTCCACATTGAAGGTCAGGGCGATGAGATCATCGCGCGCCGCTAATTCGCCCAGCAGACGATCCGCCGGCGGGCAGGAGTTGCAGCCTTGCGACGTGTAAAGCTCCACCACCACCTGGTTGCGGGGACCGGCGAGGGCCGCTTGATTGGCCATGACGGAAACCGCGCCGACACCGACGATCAGGGCGGCAAGCAGGTGCATGGCTGCAAAGAGGCGCTTCCAGGGCAGGATTTTCATGCCTGGGAACTTAGTGATTGGCACCTTCACCGGAAAGTCAATTGTCGGTGAGCATCCAATTGGAAAAAGGCGGCCAGCCCGGCGGCAAACGAGATATCGCCGGGCCGGCCATGCCTCGTCAATCAGGCCGCATCGTTCATCAGGTTACGCAGGACATACGGCAGGATGCCGCCGTGGCGGTAGTATTCCACCTCGTCCAAGGTGTCGATGCGGCACAACAGGGTGATCTCGCGTGACGTGCCGTCGGCGTAATTGATCGTGCAGGCCACATCCATGCGCGGCGTGATGCCGCCGGCGATGCCGGTGATGTCAAAGGTTTCGGTGCCTTCCAGCTTCAGGGATCCGCGGCTTTCGCCATCCTTGAACTGCAACGGCAGAACACCCATGCCAACCAGGTTGGAGCGGTGAATACGCTCGAAACTCTCCACGATGACGGCGCCAACACCCAGCAGTTGGGTGCCCTTGGCGGCCCAGTCACGGGATGATCCGGTGCCGTACTCCTTGCCAGCCACGATGACCAGGGGGACACCGTCGTCGCGGTAGCGCATGGCGGCGTCATAAATGGGCATTTCCTCGCCACTAGGTTGGTGACGGGTGACGCCGCCTTCCGTGCCGGGGGCCATTTCATTGCGGATGCGGGTGTTGGCGAAGGTGCCGCGCATCATGATCTCGTGGTTGCCCCGGCGCGAGCCGTAGGAGTTGAACTCCCTTTCCGGCACCTGGCGATCGTTTAGATACATCGCCGCCGGGCTGTCGGTGGCGATGGAACCGGCCGGCGAGATATGATCGGTGGTCACCGAGTCCCCCAACAGGGCCAGTTCCCGGGCCCCGGTCAGGTCCGAGATGCCGCCGGCCTCCGCCGCCATGCCATCAAAATAGGGCGGGTGCTGGACATAGGTGGAAACCGCGTCCCAATCATAGGTCAAGGTATCCTCGGCCGTGACCGCCTGCCATTCCTTGGGTCCGGTGAAGACGTCGCTGTAGCGGCTGCCGAACATCGCCGGTGTCAGGGCCTTGGCCACGGTATCGGCCACTTCCTGCTGGGTCGGCCAGATGTCCGCCAGATAGACCGGCTCGCCATCGCTGCCCTTGCCCAGGGGTTCGGTGGTCAGGTCCCGGTTCAGGCTGCCGGCCAGGGCATAGGCCACCACCAGGGGCGGCGAAGCGAGATAGTTGGCGCGGACATGGGGGCTGATCCGGCCCTCGAAGTTGCGGTTGCCCGAAAGCACCGAACAGGCGACGAGGTCACCTTCGGTAATGGCATCCGCGATCGGCTCGGCCAAGGGACCGGAATTGCCGATGCACGTGGTGCAGCCAAAGCCGACCACGTTGAAGCCAAGCGCGTCCAGGTCGCCTTGCAAATCGGCGGCTTCGAGGTAATCCGCCACCACCTGGCTGCCGGGGGCGAGCGAGGTTTTGACCCAGGGCTTGGCCTGCAAACCCTTGGCCCGGGCTTTTCGCGCCACCAGCCCGGCCGCGACCAGGACGGATGGGTTGGAGGTATTGGTGCACGAGGTAATCGCGGCGATCACCACATCGCCGCTGCGCAGGCTGTGATCGGTGCCGGCCACCGGCACCGCTTTCTCGATGTCCGCGCCGGCCATCAAGCCGGGCAGTTCGCCGGCAAAGGCGGTTTTCGCCTTGTCCAGGTCGACACGGTCCTTGGGCTGTCTTGGGCCGGAGATGCAGGGCACCACGGTGTTCATATCCAGATCCAGGGTTTCCGTGAAGACCGGGTCGGGGCTGTCGCTGCTCCGCCACATGCCCTGGGCCTTGGCATAGGCCTCGACCAGCTTGACCTGGGCCGCATCGCGGGAAGTGAATTCCAGATAGCGCAGGGTCTCGTTGTCGACGGGGAAGAAGCCGCAGGTGGCGCCGTATTCCGGCGCCATGTTGGCGATGGTGGCACGGTCGGTCAGGGGCAGATTGTCCAGGCCGGGGCCATAGAATTCAACGAACTTGCCGACCACGCCCTGGGCGCGCAGCATTTCCGTTACGGTCAGGACGAGATCCGTCGCCGTGGTGCCCGCCGGCAGCTTGCCGGTCAGCTTCATGCCAATCACTTCGGGCAGCAGCATGGAAATGGGCTGGCCGAGCATGGCCGCCTCGGCCTCGATACCGCCAACGCCCCAGCCCAGGACAGCCAGGCCGTTGACCATCGTGGTATGGCTGTCGGTGCCGACCAGGGTATCGGGATAGGCGATGGTCTTGCCGCCGTTGGCGGAGGTCCAGGTCACCTGCGCCAGATATTCGACGTTGACCTGATGGCAAATGCCGGTGCCGGGCGGCACCACGCGGAAATTGTCAAAGGCGCCCTGGCCCCAGCGCAGAAAGGCATAGCGTTCGCCGTTGCGCTCGAACTCCAGCTCGATGTTCTTGGCCAGCGAATCCGCCGTGCCCGCATGATCCACCATCACCGAATGATCGATCACCAGATCGACGGGGGAGAGCGGATTAATCTTTTTCGGATCGCCGCCCATGGCGACCACGGCGGCGCGCATGGCGGCCAGGTCGACCACCGCCGGCACGCCGGTGAAATCCTGCATCAGCACCCGGGCCGGGCGATAGGCGATTTCCTGGTCGGAGCGCTGATCCTTTAACCAGGCCGCGACGGCCTTGATATCGTCCGTGGTCACGCTGCGGCCGTCTTCATGGCGCAGCAGATTTTCCAACAGTACCTTAAGGGAATAAGGCAGGCGGGAGAGGTCGCCCAGGCCGCCTTCGGAGGCGGCGGGCAAGGAGAAATAGTCATAGTCGGTGCCGTCAACGTTAAGCGTGCGGCGGGTATTCAGGGAATCATTGCCAATGGAGGTCACGGGCAGTCTCCTCTTGCTAAATTGGTAACGCTCCGGCCGCCAAAATTTTTTGCGGCCGCGCAACTGCTGTGGAATTGCAGCGTCTTGAGGCGGCGCGCGGCGCGGAGTGCCGGCGGCGCGACCAAATCCCATGCCGCTGTTGAATCCAACTGAGCGCTTCATAGACCCTTTTGCCTGATAAATCAGCCCCCAGTGGCGCATATTTTGCGCTTCCCCCTGGCCGAAGTGGATTTGAGGACCTAGGCTATGGCAACGAGACTTGGGGAGGACGACGATGGATTTGGAACTTGGCGGCAAAACCGCGCTTGTGACGGGCGCTTCGAAAGGCATCGGTTTGGCCGTTGCCAAGGGACTGGCGGCGGAGGGCTGTAATCTCCACCTAATCTCGCGCACCGCGGAAGATCTGGAAAACGCCAAGGGCATCATCGAACAGGCCCATGATGTCGCGGTTTCCACCTACGCCATGGACCTCTCGGTACAGGGCAATGCGGCGAAATTGGCCGAGGCGGTCGGCGAGGTCGATATCCTGATCAACAACGCCGGCGCCATTCCGGGCGGTGACGTCGCTTCGATTGAAGAGGCACAATGGCGCGAAGCCTGGGATTTGAAGGTCTTCGGCTACATCAACATGACACGGCTTTATCTGGCTCGGATGACGGCCCGCGGCGATGGCGTCATCGTCAACGTGATCGGCCTGGCCGGCGAAAAGCCCGCCGCCAACTACGTCGCCGGATCTGCCGGCAATGCCTCGCTGATGGCGTTTACACGCGCCATAGGCGGCGCCTCGCTGGATCAGGGGGTGCGGGTGCTGGCGGTCAATCCCGGCCCCGTGGAGACCGGCCGCATCACGACTTTGCTGAAGGCGCGGGCCGAGGCTGAGTTCGGCGATGTGGAACGGTGGCGGGAATTGACCAAGATTTGGCCCATGGGACGTGCCGCCAAGGCCGAGGAATGTGCCGATCTGGTGGTCTTCGCCGCATCGGCCCGAGCCAGCTATATATCAGGCGTAGTGCTGACCATCGATGGCGGCATCGGCGCCCGCGGTTGAGGGCAAGGTACATCGACCGCCAAGAGTCAAGCGCAAGGTATACTTGACCAATCCGCCAACAGCCGCTTTATTACGTTCGGTGTTATGAACAAAAGGCCCAATAAGCTGAAAATCAGCACCGGGTTCAGCTGATGTGATGCCGCTGATTGCGGTTCACGGGGAGTAGAGAGCGTTAGTACAGGGTCGAGCGGTGTGGAATTCCAAATTTTGAAGCCAGATTTCTTGCTTGGATGGCGGTCTTCCGTGACCGCGAACAACGTCGGCGGGAACCATGGTTGCGTACCGAGTGAAGCAGCGCCTGGACCAGGGCGGCTTGGCATGAAGATGCCCGTATGGAAATTTAAGGTGACGGCAGCATGAATGATACGGCTGGCCCCGGCGGGGGCGTTAAACTGAAGATTGATGGCGCGTCGAAGAATTTCGGCGGCGTGCGCGCCGTGGTGGATGTTGGCGCCGAAATCCAGGAAGGCGAAATTTTCGCTATCATCGGCCCGAACGGCGCCGGCAAGACGACCATGCTAAACATGATCTCCGGCTTCTATCATCCGGACGAAGGCAGCATTAATTTCGAGGGCCATGACATTTCCCATATGGGGCCCTCGGAAATCGCATCCCTGGGCATTGCCCGGACCTTCCAGAACATTGCCCTGTTCCGCGGCCTGACCGTGCTGGACAATCTGATGCTGGGCCGCAACGTGCTGATGAAGACGGGCGTGCTGTCTGCGTTCATGTATTGGGGCGCGGCGCGGCGCGAGGAGGTCGAGCATCGTGCGAAGTGCGAGGATATCATCGATTTCCTGAAATTGACCGATCTGCGCAAGACGCCGACCGGCGCTCTGGCCTACGGTTTGCAAAAGCGGGTCGAACTGGGCCGCGCCCTAGCGGCGGAGCCGCGGCTCTTGCTGCTGGATGAACCGATGGCCGGCATGAACCAGGAAGAGAAAGAGGACATGGTCCGCTATGTCCTGGATGTGAACCAGGAGTGGGGCACGACGATCGCCTTGATCGAACATGACATGGGCGTGGTGATGGATATCTCGGACCATGTGATGGTGATGGACATGGGCGAAAAAATCTCCCAGGGCACGCCGGACGAAGTGCGGGCCGACCCCAAGGTGATCGAGGCTTACCTGGGTACGACGGATCACAAGGAGGTTGCCTAAGCGATGGCGGAGCTAGCGACATTACCGGAATGCATGCTCAACAATGCCCAGACCATGGCCGATCATCCGGCCATGCGGGTGAAGGATCTGGGCATTTGGAAGACCTACAACTGGTCCCAATATTCGGATGAAGTGCGTGCCTTTGCCATGGGCCTGGCCTCGTTGGGTTTCGGGCGCGAGGACAAACTGGGCGTTATCGGCAACAACATGCCGGCTTTGTATTGGGCGCAGGTGGCGGCGCAATGCCTCGGTGGCATGGCGGTGCCGGTCTATCAGGATTCAATCGCCAAGGAGTTGGCCTTCGTGCTGCGCCATTCCGAGGCCAAGGTGATCGTGGCCGAGGATCAGGAGCAGGTCGACAAGATCATCTCGATCAAGGACGAGCTGCCGAACCTGGAATGGCTGATCTATTGCTGGCCGCGCGGCATGACCGACTATGACGAGGATTTTCTAAGATCATTTGGCGAGGTGCAGGCCGCCGGACGCGACTTCGATAGTGCCAACGCCGGCTATTTCGATGCCGAGATCGGCAAGGGCAAGGGCAGCGATATCGGTCTGATGTGCTACACCTCCGGCACCACGGGCGACCCCAAGGGCGTGATGCTAACCCATGAGAACCTGATCTCCTGCGCCAAGATATTTGTCGCCAACGAAGACGTGCGCTCCGACGACGATTATCTGTCCTACCTGCCGATGGCCTGGGTTGGCGACACGGTCTACGGCCTGGTGATCAGCTTGCTGGTCGGGGCCACCAATAACTGCCCCGAAGGCCCGTCGACGGTGATGCGGGATTTGCGCGAATTGGGACCAACGGGAATGATCGCCCCGCCCGCGGTTTGGGAAGGCATGCTTTCCAATCTGCAATTGAAGGGGGCCGACGCGACACCGCTGAAACGCATGGTTTTTGGCTACTTCGCCGATGTGGCGCGGCGGATTGAGGATTTGAAATTCGAGGGCAAGGCCATCCCGACGGGCTTGGCCCTGATGGGCAAGCTGGGTGAATTCATGGTCTATGGCCCGGTTCGCGACCAACTTGGCCTGCGGCGTGCGCGCTGGTGCTACACGGGCGGTGCGCCCATGGGGCCGGATACCTTCCGTTTCTTCCGCGGCTTTGGCATCAACCTGAAGCAGGTTTATGGCATGACGGAAGTCGCCGGTCTGGTCAGTCTGCAGCCCGATGATCAGGCCAGTCCCGATACGGTCGGGCGGCCATGCCCCGGTATCGAGGTACGGATCGGTGAAAACAGCGAGGTTCAGGTCAAGAGCGGCGGCGTCTTTGCCGGCTATTTCCGCCAGGAGGAAAAAACCGCCGAGGCGATGTCCGAGGACGGCTGGTTCCGTACCGGCGATGCCGGCCTGCTGGATGAAAATGGCCATCTGGTCATCATCGACCGGGCCAAGGATGTGGGTAAACTGGGCGACGGCACGCCCTATGCGCCGCAATTCATCGAGTTGAAGCTGAAATTCAGCCCCTACATCAACGAAGTGGTCTCGTTTGGCGACGGGCACCCGTTTATTTCCGCCATGGTGGCGATCGATTTCGAGACCGTGGGCAAATGGGCCGAAGGCAAGGGCCTGCCTTATACCAACTACATGGATCTGAGCCAGAAGCCGGAAGTCCTGGAACTGGTCGCGGATGAGGTCCGCAAGGTCAACCAGGGCCTGCCGGCGGTCTCGCAGGTGAAGCGTTTCTTGTCGTTGAGCAAGGATCTCGACGCCGACGACAACGAGATTACCCGCACCCGCAAACTGCGGCGCGGTTTCATCGCCGAGAAATACGGCCCGGTGATCGAAGCAATTTATGGTGACCGAAAAGAGGTCGAGTTGAGCTTGGCCGTGACCTTTGAAGATGGCAGTGAAGCGCACGTCGACTCCCGCATGACGATCCTGGATGCGGCCTAGGAGAGAATTACGTTATGGAATGGCAGTTTCTTTTTGAATTGACGGTCAACGGCCTGTTGACGGGCATGATGTACGCCCTGATCGCCGTCGGCTTTGTCCTGATCTACAAATCCACGGACGCGATCAACTTCGCGCAAGGCGAATTCGTCATGATCGCGGCCATCGTGGTGGCGGGCATGGCGGCCAACTACGGCTTTCCCATGGTGGCGGCAATTGGCGTCGGACTGCTGTTCATGATCGTCTTTAACTTCGCCCTGGAGCGGATCGTGCTGCGGCCGATGATTGGCCGCCCCGTGGTCTCGATCATCATGGCCACCATCGGCCTGGCGTTGGTCTTGCAGGGTGCGGGCCCATTGGTCTTTGGCGCCGGCACGCGGCCGCTGGATATCGGCGTGCCCGACGAACCGTTGATCATCGGGCCGTTGTTCATGACCCCGATTGATGTGGTCGGGGCCGGCATTTCGATCGTATTCCTGGCCGTTTTCGGCTGGTTCTTCATGAAAAGCCGCAAGGGCGTCGCGATGCGGGCCGTGGCCGACAGTCACATGATCTCCATGGCCATGGGCATCAACGTGGAACGCTATTTCGCCCTCGCCTGGATCCTGGCCGGTGTCGTGGCGTTGTTGGGCGGCCTGGTTTGGGGCAGCGCCATCGGCGTTGATACCCAGATGGCGGCGCTGGGCTTGAAAGTGTTCCCCGTGGTGATCCTGGGCGGCTTGGACTCGATAATCGGCGTTGTCGTCGGCGGCCTGCTCATTGGCCTTTGCGAGGCTTTGGCCGCCGGCTATATCGACGAATTCGTCGGCGGTGGAACCAAGGACTTTACCCCTTATGTGCTAATGATCCTGGTGCTGATGTTCAGGCCGTACGGAATTTTTGGCAAACCGATCATCGAGAGGATCTAAGCCAATGTTCCACCGGGAAAGCGGTTATTTCAAAACCACCTACCAGGCCGATATGGCGCTGTATCCGTTGCCCATTGGGCGCTACGCGATTATCGCGGTCGGGGTGGTATTCTTCATACTTTGCCCCTATTACCTAGATGAATATTATCTTTCGATCATCAACCTGGTCGCGATTGCCGTCGTCGGCGCCCTCGGCCTGAACATTCTGGTCGGCTATACCAACCAGATTTCGATCGGTCATGCGGCGTTCATGTCCGTCGGCGCCTATACCGCGGCGAATTTGGCGACCAAGCTGGATCTGCCGTTCTGGATTACCCTGCCGGCGGGCGGTGCCATGGCGGCCCTGATCGGCATGTTGGTGGGTATCCCGTCGCTGCGCATCAAGGGTCTGTATCTGGCCATCGCCACCTTGGCGGCGCAGTTCATCATCGAATGGATCATCAACCATACGCCCGCCATCAGCGGCGGCGTCGCAGCCTCGATCGAAATGCCGCGGCCGGTTTTCTTCGGCATGAAACTGGCGAACCAGGCGGAGCTGTACTATTTCCTGATCGTCATCGCGGCGATTGCCATCCTAGGTGCCTTGAACCTGGTCCGCAGTCGCATTGGGCGTTCCTTTATCGCCATCCGTGACCAGGAAATCGCCGCCGAAATCATTGGTATCAACGTCTTCAAGACCAAATTGATCGCCTTTGGTATTTCGTCGTTCTATGCCGGTGTCTGCGGCGTCATGTACACCTACTATTTGGGTGTCGCCAACTACGAGAATTTTCAGTTGATCACCTCGATCGACTATTTGGCGATGGTCATTATCGGCGGCCTCGGCTCGGTCCTGGGCTCAATTTTTGGCGCCATCTTTATCACCATGCTGCCCATCGTGATCCGTCTGGTCATGGAGTCGGTGGGTACGATTTTCGTTGACGACGCCGCGTTGGCGCAAGTGATTGCCCAGTTCCGTCTGATTATATTTGGCGGGCTGATTATCGTGTTCCTGATCGTGGAACCCGATGGTCTGGCTAAACTGTGGCAAAATATCCGGAATTATTTCCGGTTCTGGCCATTTTCCTATTGAGTTCGCGTTAGGGGAGAAGGCACTCTTAAGTCTCGAAGTAGGTTTTATTCCAACCAGGGAGGTAAAGGATGAAACATTTAAGAACGGGCCTATTGGCGGCCGGTATGGCATTGAGCGCCACCACGATGGTGGCGACGACGGCCACCGCCAAGGATCTGGTCATCGGCATGGCGTGCGACCGCACGGGGCCGACACAAACGGTGGGGGTTGTTCTTTGCCCCGCCTATCATGACTACGTAAAACTGGTCAATTCCAAGGGCGGCCTCATGGGCAACAAGGTAAAGGTTGTCGAGATCGACACCCAGTACAAGGTGCCCGCCTCGGTCGAAGCCTATCAGCGTTTCAAGAAAGAGGGCGCGGTTGTTGTCGCCCTTTGGGGAACGCCGATGACCCAGGCGATCACGCCGAACCTGAATGCCGACAAGATCCCTGGCACCAGCCCAGGCTTCGGTACGGCAGCCGCGGCCAATGGCGTAAAGTATCCCTATCTGTTCCCCATGGCGGCCTCTTATTGGTCCCAGGCCGGCGCGGCGGTAACTTTCGCCAAGGCTGAATTGGGCGGCAACATCAAGGGCAAGAAGATCGCCTATATCTTCTACGATAACCCGGCGGGTCGGGAACCGATTCCGGTGCTCGAAAAATTGGCGAAGATGGAAGCTTTCGAGCTGAAGAAATTCGCCATTCCCCCACCAGGCGTGGAAATGAAAGTCCAGGTGCAGGACATCGTTCGCCGCTACCGCGCGGATTTCGTTCTCAGCCATCTCTTCGGTAAGGGACCGGCCGTGCACATCAAGGAATTCAAGCGCATGGGCTATCCGCTGAAAAAACTGCTGTCCTTCGTTTGGGGCGCCGGTGAAGCGGACATCAATGGCGCCGGCGGCTGGGCCAAGGCCCAGGGCTACAACGCCTTGAACTTCGCTGGCGTGGGTTCCAACTATGGGGTTCTCGACGAGATCAAGGCCCTCTACAAGAAGGAAGGCAAGACCGGACCCAAGGAAATGGCCTCCACCGTGTACTACAACCGTGGCATCCTGGCCGCGGCGGTGCATCTGAAAGCCATGGAATTGGCCGTCAAGGCCAAGGGCAGCGGTGACATTAACGGCACCGATGTGCAAAAGGGCTTCCTGGCGATCAAGGACTTCAAGCTTGGCGGTATTCTGCCACCCTTGGATTTCACCGACATCGATCATGAAGGCGGCGGCTGGGCCCGCGTCTTCCGGGTCGAAGGGGACAATTTCGTTCCCGCCAGTGATTGGATCCGCGGCTATCGCGACGTCGTTATCCAGATGCTGAAGGAAGACCACTAGGATCTAACTTTCGGTGGCCGGTTCCAGTTGGGCCGGCCACCGTACTTTTTACATTTATCCCGCCAACATTTTTCATCAAGATTGAGTTTCCGCATGCTGGTTCT
The DNA here is from genome assembly GCA_964631725.1 of uncultured Rhodospirillaceae bacterium. GTDB lineage: Bacteria > Pseudomonadota > Alphaproteobacteria. The sequence continues at coordinate 41,153 of CAZVYX010000020.1, forward strand.
GAATAATATTGAGGTTATCTTCGATAACGTCATTCTGGTTCTCAAGGGCATTTCGATTGAGGCCAAGGAAGGCGCCATCACGACCATTTTGGGCGCCAATGGCGCCGGCAAGACAACCACGTTGAAGGGCATTTCCGGCCTGTTGCGGCCGGAGCGTGGCGATGTGACCCGCGGGAATATCGAGTTCAACGGTGAGCGGATTGACCGCCTGACGGCGCATGAAATCGTCGATTTAGGCATCGTTCAGGTGTTCGAGGGACGTCAGGTTTTCGAGCATCTGACGGCGGAAGAAAATCTGATCGCCGGCGGCCATATCGTCTCCAACGCGGTCATGCGGCGGAATCTGGAAAAGGTTTACGAATATTTTCCCCGCGTCTACGAGCGGCGCGACGTGCAGGCCGGCTATCTTTCGGGTGGTGAGCAGCAGATGCTGGTCATTGGCCGGGCCCTGATGTCGGATCCCAAGGTGATCCTGTTTGACGAGCCGTCCTTGGGATTGGCGCCGATGATCATCGAGGAGATCTTCGGCATTATCAAACGGTTGAACGAGCAGGAAAATGTGACCGTCCTGTTGGTTGAGCAGAATGCCACCCTGGCCCTGGAAATCGCCGAATTCGGCTACGTCATGGAGAACGGCTCCATCGTTTTGGAAGGCCCGGCGGAAGCCCTGCGTGAAAATGCCGATATCAAGGAATTTTACCTGGGCATCTCCAGCGGCGAAAAGAAGAGCTTCCGTGACGTCAAGCATTACCGCCGGCGCAAACGTTGGTTGGGTTAAGCCGGGCCGATCACGGAACGATCTGAACCCAATGGATCATTTGCCCGGCCGCAACGGCGGCGAGGCTGAATTTGCAATTTGATGGGGGTGGTATGTCGGCCAGGGTAATCTGGCCGGATAGTGCTATTTTGTGTACGTTTTGGTGATCGGTTAAAGGACGAGGATGGAGCCATGAGCAGCGCCGACGAATTCTATGATGATCTGGAGATCCGCGACCCAGCCCAGCGTGAAGAACAATTGATGGCGCAGTTGTCGGCCCAGTTGGCTCATGCCAAGGCGAATTCCGCCCACTATGGCGAGATTTTCGCGGATCTGGACCCGGGCGAAATCAACAGCCGGGAAGCCCTGGCCAAACTGCCCGTGACGCGCAAGTCGGATTTGGCGGCGCTACAGAAGAAGACGCCGCCTCTGGGTGGCATCAATACCGTGCCGCTGTCGGAGCTGTCGCATATCTTCGCCTCGCCCGGCGGGTTGTACGAACCCGACGCCGACCGCAAGGATTATTGGCGCTATGCCCGCGCCTTGTGGGCCGCCGGCGTGCGCCCCGGGCACATCGTTCACAACACCTTTTCCTATCACCTGACGCCGGCGGCCATGCTGGTGGAAAACGGTTGCCGGGCCATTGGTTGTCCCGTGGTGCCGGGTGGTGTTGGCAATACGGAAATACAGATCCAGTTGATGGCCGATCTGAAGCCGGATTTCTTTATCGGCACGCCGTCGTTTCTGCGCATCGTTCTGACCAAGGCGAAGGAGCTGGGTCACGATCTGTCGAACCTGAAAAACGGCCTTGTCGGGGCCGAGGCCCTGCCGCCCAGCCTGCGCCAGGAACTCGCCGATCTCGGCGTCTCTGTGCTGCAGGGCTACGGCACCGCCGATCTGGGCAACGTCGCCTATGAATCCAAGGCCGTCGACGGCATGATCATTGACGAAGGTGTGGTCCTGGAAATCGTCGAACCCGGCAGCGGCACGCCGGTGGCCGAAGGCGAGGTCGGTGAAGTGGTGGTGACCACCCTGAACCCAACCTACCCCCTGACCCGCTTCGCAACCGGCGATCTGTCCGCCTTGATGCCGGGTATCAGTCCCTGCGGCCGCACCAATATGCGCATTCGCGGCTGGATGGGCCGGGCCGATCAGTCGACCAAGTTCAAGGGCATGTTCGTCCATCCCTCCGCCATCATGCAGATCGCCGGACGCCATCCGGAGATTACCAAGGCGCGGTTGGTCATTACCTCGGAAAACAATAACGACTCCATGACCTTGAAATTTGCCTCGCCTGGCGGCGATGCCGCGCTCGCGGCGGCGGTCGAGGAATCAATCCGAGCCGTGTTGAAGCTTGGCGGTGGGGCAGAATTGGTCGATGCCGACAGTCTGCCCGACGACGGCCTGGTGATTGAGGACGCGCGCAGTTACGAATAACGCTGACAGCGGAGGGCGCCATGGATGATTTTCTGCTGGCGCGCATCGTGCACGTGCTGGGTGTGGTTTTGTGGATCGGCGGTGTCGCGTTCGTCACCATGGTGCTGTTGCCGGGCATGAAGCGCATAGGGGCGCCTGGTGAGCGGGTCGCCCTTTTCGAACGCATGGAAGGCGGCTTCGCCTGGCAATCCCGCCTGACCACCCTGCTGACCGGCGCCTCGGGCTTCTATATGCTGTATGTCTTGGATGCTTGGGATCGTTACGGCGACCCCGGCTATTGGTGGCTGCACGCCATGTCGGTGATCTGGCTGATCTTCACCCTGATGCTGTTCGTGCTGGAGCCCTTGGTGCTGCACAAATGGTTCGAACGCCGGGCCCGGGAGCAGCCCGAGAGCACCTTGGCCTTGATCCAGCGCCTGCATTGGGTTTTGCTAGCGGCCAGCCTGATCACCGTGGCCGGCGCGGTCGCCGGGGTGCATGGAGGTTAGAGCAATTTTCAATTAACCGGAGTCGCCACCAAGGCCTGATTGGCGCGACTTAAGTAATTGGTTCAATTGCTCTTTTCTTAAGAGTCCGGGCTTGTTTAGAAGAAACATGCTCTAGGGATGTTGGGGAAATTGGGGTTGGACCATGCCATTGGTCGCGGTGGAAAAAACCATACATTGCGAGGCCTCACTAGCGCGCTTATGGCCTCTCCTCTCTGACAGCAGCCTGGTGGCTGAGCTGGGCGGCCAGGTGCCTTATGTGGCGGTGGATGAATTGCAGCCCGACGGCAGCGTCCGCCGCCGGGCCAAGGGTCATTTCGCCGTTCCCATTAATGCCGAATGGACCGAGGATCTGGGTGAATGGGTGGAACAACGCTATGTCCGGCAACTTCGTACCTTCACCAAGGGCGCTTTCCATTCCGTGGATTTTGTTGCCCGCATGCAGCCGGCGGCGGGCGGGTTTGATCTGCATCTGACTATCGCCATGGAAACCGCTGGCATAATCACCGGCATTGGTGCGCGCCTTGGCTTTGTCAGCCGGGGCGCCTCGAAAATCATAGCCGCGGTGGAACAGATTATCGAGACCGAGCTGGCGCAGCCCGCGCCACCGGACGATGAAACCATACCGCAGGTTGCCGCATTCTCGCCCGCGCCCCTTCCTCCCGCCGTTCAAGCGCGCCTGGACCAGGCCCTGGCGGCAATCGAACGGGAGCACGGAGACCCGGATGCCATGGCCCATCTGCGGGATTATCTCAGCCAGACGCCGGAAACCTGGTTGCAGCGCATCCGGCCCCTGGGCTTGGCCCGGCGCTGGGGCCTGGATCCGGTGCGGATCGCGGGTTTGTTTCTGGCGGCCCACCATCATGGTCTGCTGCAACTGCGCTGGGAGGTTCTTTGCCCGCGCTGCCGCAACGCCCAGGATGGGCCCGATAACCTTGCCGATCTGCCCCAAGCGGTACATTGCACCACCTGCAATGTGGATTTCGAGCAGGACTTCTCAGCCAATGTGGAGTTGACCTTTCAGCCGGAGCCATGGCTGCGCGACATGCCGGCGGGCGCCTATTGCATGATGGGGGCGCCGTCGGTGCCGCATATCAAGGTTCAGCGCCATGTGGGCCCTGGCGAGCAGTTGCTGATCGACCCACCCCTGGCGCCCGGCAGCTACCGTCTGCGGACGACGCAGGCGGGGGGTCAAACGGAGGTGGATTGGGATGGCGAGGCGGGCTTTCCTTCGGTGTTGGCCAGTGGCGGCCGCATCGTCGCCGGGCCGCCGTCGGAGCGGGGCGAGATTCTGCTGCATAACCAGACGACGGGAAAGCTGACATTCGTGATCGAGGAATTGGCCTGGCGCCAGGATGCCCTGACCGGTGACCGGGTCATTGTCATGCCGGCGTTTCAACAATACTGCCCGGAGCAATTGCTGCGCCCTGGCGACGACGTGGCGATCGCCAACGTCGTGTTGCTGTTCAGCGACCTGAAGGGTTCGACCTCGCTCTATGAAGCCCTGGGCGACGCCGCCGCCTATGGCCTGGTGCGGGATCATTTCGACTATCTGACCGCGTTGATCGAGGATCATGGCGGGGTGCTGGTGAAAACCATTGGCGATGCCGTGATGGCGGCATTTGCCGCGCCGGTGCAGGCGGTGCATGCCGCCCTGGCGGCGCAACTGGGCATCGGGGGCTTCAACCGGGACCGGGCCGACGGCGGCGTGGTCCTGAAGCTGGGCCTGCATCAGGGTTCCTGCATCGCGGTTACCACCGAGCAGCATTTGGACTACTTCGGCTCCACCGTGAATGTTGCCGCCCGTCTGCAGGGGGAAAGCCAGGGCGGGGACATCGTTCTCTCGGATACGCTGATGCAGGCGCCAGGCGTTGGCGACATGCTGGCGGCCGAAGCCATTACTAAACCGGTGCGGGAGACGGCAAGTCTGCGCGGGGTCGAAAAACCGGTCCAGCTATGGCGCATCCGGATGGAATAGGCGCTATAATCGCACCGTATGTCACCCGTAGCGTCTTTCAAGTCAGCAGCTCCAATCAATCCAGGCGGCCCCGCCGATCCGGCGTCCGGCGCCTACCGCTGGCTGTTGCTGTTCGGGGTTTGGTTTCTGTACTTTGCCTTTGGTCTGACCATGGTCGCCATGGCGCCCCTGGTTGGCGTGATGCGGGCGGATCTGGGCTTGAGCGACAGCGCCATGGGCCTGATCCTGGGCGCCTGGCCGTTGGTCTACATCGCCTCCGCCATGCCCTGCGGCGCCTTTCTGGACCGGGCCGGGCCGCGCTGGGCGCTGTTCGCCGCCGCCGCCATCATTGCGCTGTCGGCGGTGGCGCGGGGTATGGCCGACGGCCCGGTGACGCTGTTTTTTGCCGTCGCACTGTTCGGCATCGGCGGGCCGCTGATTTCCATCGGCGCGCCAAAACTGGTCAGCCAATGGTTCGAGGGGCCCGACCGGGGCTTGGCCATGGGCATATATATCACCGGCCCGGCCCTGGGCGGGATCATTGCCCTGGCCTTGACCAACAGCGTCGTCATGCCCTTGATGGAGCAGAACTGGCGCCATGTACTGTTCCTCTATGCCGCCGCGGTGCTGGCCATTGGCCTGATCTGGCTGGCGATCACACAGCATCCCCAGGCCCGGACGCTGGAGGGGCGCGCGGCGGCGGAGGGCAGCCCGGGACAATGGACGGTGTTTCGAAGCTTGCTGGGCCTGCCCGCCGTTCGCGCCATTCTAATCATGGCGGTCGGCGCCTTCTTCTATAACCATGGCCTGAACAACTGGCTGCCGGAAATCCTGCGCCGGGGCGGCATGACACCGGAACAGGCCGGCTATTGGTCGGCCATTCCCACGGCGGTGGGTGTCCTGGGATCATTGTTGATCCCGCGCCTGGCGGTGCCGGCCCGGCGGCGGAAAATTCTGCTCGGCGTGATCGTGGTGGCGGGCCTGTCCACCCTTTTGCTGCAGGGCACCGGCGCCAGCCTGCTGCTCAGCCTTGGTTTGATCCTGCAAGGCCTGGTGAAGGGTTCGTTGATGACCATTTTGATGCTGTCTCTGGTGGAGACAGAGGGCGTGGGCAGCCGCCATGCCGGCGCGGCGGGGGGCTTGTTTTTCTCCGCCGCCGAGGTCGGCGGTGTCCTCGGCCCCCTGACCTTGGGCGCCCTGTCGGATTTGACCGGTGGATTTTCCGCCGGGTTGTTTCTGCTCAGCGCCATTTGCGGCCTGATGCTGCTGCTTTTGGCCCGGTTGGCGCGACTTCGTGCATAGACGGGCCGTCCCGTACAGGCGACAATGGCTGTCAGGCAAGAACAACAATAGTAGGGCATGGAGATGGCGCAAATCGATCAGTTGGACCCTGAACTGGGGGCCTCGTTACGGGACAAGTATGCCGTTGTGGGCGTGGGCGAGACGGAATATCTCCGCGGCTCGGGCACCACGACGCGGGCCATGGCCGTTACCGCCGTACGCAACGCCATGGCGGACGCCGGTCTGGGACCGGGAGAGGTGGACGGTATGCTGTCCTATTCGGGCGGTGATTCTACCCTATCCACCTTCGTTTCCGCCGACCTGGGCATCCGCCTGAATTTTTACATGGATGTGAACGGCGGCGGCTCCTCGACCGAGGCCCTGGTCGGCATCGCCATGGGAGTGATCGAGGCGGGAATGTGCCAGACCGTGGCCATCTTCCGCTCCATGAACGGGCACAGCCAAACCCGGATCGGCGGTACCGGCGTCCGCGCCGCCGCCCCGGTGGTGGGCGAGTTCCTGCACGAACGCAGTTATGGCTGGCAGAGCGCGGGGCAGAAATTCGCCCTGGCCTTCATGCGCCACATGCATGACTACGGCACCACGCCGGAGCAGGTGGCGCACGTCAAGGTGGCCCATTCCAACCATGCCTCGAACAATCCCAAGGCCTATTACAAAAACCGGGTCACGGTGGAAGACGTCATCAACAGCCGCATAATTTGTAAACCGCTGCATCTGCTCGACTGCTGCGTCGAGACCGACAACGCCACGGCGATTATTGTTACGTCAGCGGAACGAGCTAGGGATATGAAGCAAATTCCCGCCTTGATCCGGGGTGTGGTGGGCCGGGTTTCCAAGCCGCGGGCGGATCTGTATTACGAGGCCGGGCCGATCTCCACCGTGGCCGGCCACTATGCCGGGCCGCGTCTGTGGCGCAACGCCGGTGTTGGGCCCGAGGACATTGATCTGACCGGTTCCTACGATGCCTTCACCTTCACTACGATGTTGCAGTTGGAGGACTATGGCTTCTGCAAGAAGGGCGAGGGCGGCGACTATGTCTCCAACGGCACGACCTTTCTGGGCGGGGCGCGGCCCAACAATACATCCGGCGGCCATCTGTGCGAGGGCTATACCCATGGCATCGCCATGGTGGTGGAAAACGTCCGCCAACTGCGGCACGAGGCCGACGATAGCTGTCCCATCGGCCCGGACGGCAAACGGCAACATACCTATGACTATTCCGAAGGCGGCTGCCGCCAGGTCAAGGATGCGGAGTTGAGCGCCAATCTGGGCTGGGCCACGCCGGGCACGGGCTCGGCCCTGGTCATGCGGCGCGGCGTATAGGGAGGATCAAGATATGTCAGAAACAATCAATGCCGAATACCTCGGAATGCCCCTGCAGGTCGACGGCCTGGACAATTCGAACCTGGCGTACTTCAAACATTGCGCCGAGCATGCCTTCCATTTGCAGAAATGCGACGATTGCGGCCTGTTCCGCTATCCGGTCAGCGAGGGCTGTTCCTGGTGCGGCAGCGCCAACGCCACCTGGACGCCGGTGGAGGGCAAGGGCGAAGTCCACAGCTATACGGAAATCCACCACGCCATCCAGCCGGCCTTCAAGGCTTTCACGCCCTATATGGTTCTGCTGGTCGACCTGGATACGCAGAAAGGCGCGCCCAGTGAGCATGAGGCCCTGCGCGTCATTGGCAATCTGGTGACGCCCGATGGCATCCTGGCGCCGCCGGAGATGGTGGCCTCGGTCGGGATCGGCAGCCGGGTGCGCATGGCCTTCACGGACGTCACGGACGGCCTGGCCCTGCCGCAATGGACCATGGACGAGGACGCGGAACAGCCCAGCCAGCCCTGGCGCTATCCGGTTGAGTAAGTAGAGGATATCGAAATGGGAAGACTGGACGGTAAAGTCGCCATCGTGACCGGGGCGGCGCCCCAGAGCGAGGGCATCGGCAATGGTACCGCCATGGTCATTCTGATGGCGCGGGAAGGCGCCAAGGTTCTGTTGGTCAACCGCTCGGCCGAGCGGGCCGGGGAACTTGCCGAGAAGATCGCGGCCGAGGGCGGCGAGGCCTCGGCCTTCGCCGCGGATGTGACCAAGACCGACGACGTCGCCGCCATGGCCGAGGCGGTCAAGGACCGCTATGGCCGCCTGGATATCCTGTGCAACAACGTCGGTGCCGGTGCCGGCGACGGGCCGAACCGGGTCGAGGATGTTTCCGATGAGACCTGGAACAGGGTGTTGGACATCAACATGACCTCCGCCATGAAATGCGCCCGGGTCGCGGTGCCCCTGATGCGGGATAGCGGCGGCGGCGGCTCCATCATCAATGTCTCTTCCATCGCCGGCTCCCTGGGCCTGATGGGCAGCCCGGGCGCCGCCGCCTATGCGTCGGGGAAATCCGGCGTGCATGGCCTGACACTGTCGATTGCCGCCGACTACGCGACTGAGCTGATCCGCTGTAATTGCATCATCATCGGTTCCGTCGCCACGCCCATCGTGGCGCGCTTCGGTGAAGACGGGCGGGCGCGGCGCAAGAAAATGGTGCCCATGCAGACCGAGGGCACCGGCTGGGACGTCGGCTGGGCGGCGGTCTATCTGGCCTCGGACGAAGCGAAATGGGTCACCGGCGTGATGCTCCCCGTGGACGGCGGCCTGAACGCCCTTAGGGCCTGGCCGCGCTGATGTCTGACGAGGTCAGGCAGGAGCTTGCTGCCGGCGGCGTCCTTCGCGCCGGTATCAATATGTCGAACCCATTGTTGGTCACGGGAAAAACCGAGGCCGGCGATCCCGCTGGCGTCTCCCCCGATATGGCCCGCGCCATCGCCGAGCGTCTGGGTGTGGATGTAAAATACGTGCCGTTTCCCTCGCCCGGCGTTCTGGCCGATGCCATTGCCGATGACGCCTATGATATCGGCCTGATCGCGGCGGAACCGGCGCGGGCGGAAACCATCGCCTTTACCGCCGCCTATGTGGAGATTGAGGCGACTTACCTGGTCCCCGATGGTTCGCCATTGGACGCTATAGCCCAGGTCGACCAGCCCGGTGTGCGCATCGCCATTTCGGATAGAAGCGCCTATGACCTTTATCTCAGCCGCACCTTGCAGAACGCCGAACTGCACCGCGCCAAGGGCCTGGCCGGGGCATTGGAATTGTTCACCACCGCCAAACTGGATGCCCTGGCGGGCCTGCGTCCGGCCTTGCTCGAAGACATCAAGGGCCTGCCGGGCGCCCGCATTCTGGACGGCAACTACACCACCGTACAACAGGCCATCGGCACGCAGCCGGCGAACAAGGCGGCGGCGGCCTTCCTGCGCGACTTCGTGGCGGAGGCCAAATCAAGCGGCCTGGTGGCCCGCCTGATCGAACGCCACGGTGTCGACGGCAGGCTGTTGGTCGCAACGGATGACGGCTAGGCCTCTGGCTATCTTATTGCCTGTTTTCTGCCAGTCGCGCGCAGGCGTTAACAAAATCTTGTGATTATTTTGCCATAACCAGCGTCATCTTTTACGACCTGTGTGGACGATACCAATGGATGGCGTGCGCAAGCGTTTATTGCCCCTGAAAGCCGTTGCCGCGATCGGCGTGGTGATCTTTGTGCTTTCAGCCACCGGCTTGAGCATGGTCAATATGAATGCGGCGCTGGATCATCTGGCACGGACGGTCGCCGACAGGAACGGAGCCTTCGCGGCCGCCCTGACCGAGGTTCTGGCACCGGATATCAACGGCATGTTGGCGCGGGCGGAACAATTGGGGCCGGTCGGCGGCAATCATGATCAGAAAATTGAGCGGGTGCTGAAGGGAACGGGAATAGTCAATCTGACAATTCTGGACACGGGCGGCCGGGTCCTGTGGATCAAGGATGGCAGTGAACACGGGACCGAGCGTGGCGAAACCACCGGTTTTCGCCTGTCGTTGGAAGACGATCCGGAAACCGGGCGGGAACGGTACCTGGTAATCAGCTACCATCCCTTCACAATGCCCGCGAACCAGGCCGGGCGCCATGGCGATGCCCTATCGGGCGTGTATGTAATCGAAACGGATGTGAGCGACCATATATCCCAGATCGCCGATGTCTTGTTACCGGTGCTGGTGATATTGGCGCTGTCGTTCGGCGTGATCTTCCTATTCCTGATGGCCATTGTCAGAACTTCCAACAGGCGGCTGATCGAAAACTACCGGCAACAGAAACGTCTCTCCCATGGCGTGCGAAGGGCGGAGGAGGCGGACCGGGCCAAATCGGTTTTCTTGTCGGAAATCAGCCATGAACTGCGCACGCCGCTGAATGCGATCATTGGCTTTTCCGAGCTTATGAAAGACGCCACCTTTGGCCCCCTGGGCGATAAGCGGTATCAATCCTATGCCGAGAATATCCATCAGGGCGGACGGCAATTGCTGACCCTCATCACTGATCTGCTCGATCTCGGCCGGCTTCAATCCGGACAGATGGAACTGAATGAAAGGCAGGTGGATCTGGCGGCATGCCTGGAAACCACCACCCGCATGTTGTCCTGTCAGCCGGAGGCGATTGCCCTGACTTTCAATTGCCGGATGGAACCGCGATTGCCGCCGGTTCTCGCCGACCCCGATGCCATTCAACATATCATGCAGGACCTGCTGTCGAACGCCATTCGCCATACCATTGACGGAACCATCACCGTAGCCGCGTATTTGCGGCCTGATCAGGCGCTGGAATTCAGTGTTTCCGACACGGGAATAGGCATGCCGGAAAACGAACTTTGGGAGCTGCGCCAGCGCTTTAATCGCGTCGATGGTTCCTGGAAACGTGATTTCGAGGGCACGGGCCTGGGCCTGGCCTTGGTGAAAGCCCTGATGTCGCAGCACGGAGGGGATCTGTCCATAGCCTCCGAAGTCGGCGTGGGAACGACGGTGACCTGCCTCTTCCCGCGTCACCGCACCTTGGGTCCCAATGGAGAGCCGATTTTTCAGGACCTGGAGGCGGATCATGCGGACTCCCCGCTACATCACCGCGGTTAGGTTTGCCGGTTGCGCCAAGTCCGGGTACCGCGGCTCAGCCGCGGCTGTCGAATTCGGTTTTCGGGTCCTGGTAGTAGCGCTGATGCCAGATCCCTTCGCCGGGTTCATCCGCCAAGGGTAGGCGCCAGCTCCGCACCTTCGCATCGGCCAGCCTGATCCGGAACAGGCCGCGCCGTTCCCTGATGGTATCTTGCAGATAGGCCGCCGCGTCCTCGCGCGGCACATATTGCTCCGCCATGCGCAGATACAAATCACGCCAGGCGTCATCCTCGCCGACGTCATGCAGCAATTCAGCCACCCCTTCGACCATGACCTTGCGGTAGGGCAGGGGCTGTTCGTCAATGCACAAGGCGGCACGCGGATCGTTGCGCAGGCAGGCGAACCATTCCGAACGCTCCCTTGGCGTGAAGTAGATCGCCTCGTCCTCATACAGATACCATAGCGGCGTGACCAGCGGACTGCCGTCGGGACGCGTGACGGCTATCCGCATGACGACGCGGCGTTCCGTCAGGAAGGCGGTCCGCTCTTCCAGGCTCAACACGGGCATGAAGCGGTCTCCCTAGAGCAAGTCTCTTCCAGAAAGAGCAATTGAATCAATCACTTGGATCGCCAAGGCTAATCCAAGTGATTGAAAATTGCTCTAGTCGAGGATCAGTTCCGCATAGGTATCCAGATCCGAGTCGGTCTTGGGCCAGACCAGCAGCGAGGTCACGGCGCTGTCCTCCCAGGCGGCCAGGCGCTGCTTGATGCGGTCCTTGGGACCCACCAGGGCGATGTCATCGACCAGTTCATCCGGCACGGCGGCGACGGCCTCGGCCTTCTTGCCGTCCAGATACAAATCTTGGATCTTCGCCGCGGCCTCGCCATAGCCCAGGCGGACAACCAGTTCGTTGTGAAAATTACGGTCCCGCGCGCCCATGCCGCCCACGTACAGCGCCAGGCTTTTCTTCACTTCCAGGCGCCCGGCGTCCAAATCGTCGGTGATGTGCATCTGCATCGGATACATGATCTCGAAATCGTCACCCCGGCCGGCAATGGCGTCGGCATAGACGTCCTCGCGCTCGGGCGAATAGTACAGCGGGAACCAGCCGTCGCAGATTTCCGTCGCCATGGCGACGTTCTTCGGTCCTTCCGCGCCGAGGAAGATCGGGATATCGGCGCGCAGGGGATGGGTAATGGGCTTCAATGGCTTGCCCAGGCCCCAGGAACCGGGCGCCTCCTCGGGATAGGGAATGGTGTAGTGGGCGCCATCCATTTGCACCGGATTTTCACGGGCCAGAACCTGGCGAATAATATCGATGTATTCCCGGGTCCGCGCCAGGGGCTTGGCGAAGGGTTGACCGTACCAGCCCTCCACCACCTGCGGGCCGGAGACGCCGAGGCCAAGGATCAGGCGGCCATTGGAGAGATGATCCAGGGTTAGGGCATGCATGGCCGTGGCCGTGGGGGTGCGGGCCGAAATCTGCACGATGGCGGTACCCAGCTTAATCTTTTCCGTATGCGCCCCGACCCAGGCCAGAGGCGTCAAGGCATCGGAGCCATAGGCCTCGGCCGTGAAAAAACCATAGTAGCCAAGGGCTTCCGCCCGCTTGGCGAGGCCGATTAGATCTTGTGGCGGCTGCGCGCCCCAATAGCCCGTCATCAAACCCAGTTTCAATGTCATTGTACTCTCCCAATCCGGCGGCAACACGGCGCGCCGATAAACCTAATATCTCAACCTAATCCATGTGAGCATACATTGTCTCGCCGGCCGCCGGTAGCTCGGCCCGCAGGATCTTGCCGCTAAAGGACGAGGTGATGAACAGCGACCGGTTGTCCGGACCGCCATAAGCCATGTTGGTGGTCAACAGGCTGCCGTCGGGATCGGGGATTTTGTAAATCGGCAGGCCCAGGGCCGAAAACAGCCACACGGCGCCAAATCCGGCGTGCGCGATGGAGAGATTGCCCTCCACATCCATGGCCATGCCGTCGGGGCCCATGCCGCCCACCAGTTGCGCGAAAAGACCGACACGGTTGATGCTGCCATCCTTGCGGAAGGGCATGCACCAGACCGCGTTGGCCCGGGTCACGGCGATATAGAGCTGGCTTTCGCTTGGATCCATCACCAACCCGTTCGGGCTGGGTACATTGTCGATCAGGCAATGCACGGCGCCGTTGGTATCCATGCGGAAAACCCGGCCGGTCGGGTCGTGCAGGCCGGTATCGCCCTGATCGGTAAAATACAGATCACCGTTGGAGGCAAAGAACAGATCATTCACGCCCTTGTAGCCGGGCATCTGATCGGGACCGATGTAGACCGAGACCTTGCCGTTGACCGGATCAATCTCGACAATACCCTTGCGCCGGTCAGCCACGAATATGCGACCGTCTTTGTGGATTTTCAGGCCGTTCGGGCTGCCGTCATAGTCCGCCGCCACATCGAACGCACCGTCCGGGGAAATCTTGAAAACCCGGCCATGGGCGATGTCCACCACGTACAGGTTGCCGTCCCGGTCAAACGACGGCCCTTCCAGGAACGAGCCCAAGGGCCGGCCGCGAAAGATATCCCGCGACATGTGGGAGTCCCTGTCGAGCAACTGCAGTTCATCGGGCACTTCGGCGAAGACGGTCGGTTCAATCACGGTCGGTTGCGGGTACATCGCGAAACTCCGGCTGGTTGGAAAAGTTGCGGCAATTATTGTGCGTCATGTTTAAGGCCGGCGCCAGAAAACATGGGCTGGCCGGGTGTGGGCAGTTCGGCGCGCAGGATCTTGCCGCTGAGGGACGAGGTAATAAACAACGAACAATTGTCCGGGCCGCCATAGGCGATATTGGTGGTTGCCAGGCTGCCGTCGGGATCGGGGATCTTGTAAAGCGGTAGGCCCAACGCCGAAAACAGCCAGACGGCGCCAAAACCGAAATGCGCCATGCTCAGGTTCCCCTCCACATCCATGGCCATGCCATCGGGGCCCATGCCGCCGACCAGTTGGGCAAACAGGCCAACCCGGTTGACGCTGCCATTCTGGCGGAACGGCATGCGCCAGACGCCGTTAACGCGGGTCACGGCGAGGTAAAGCTGGGTTTCTCCCGGGTCCATCACAAGGCCGTTGGGGCCGGGTACATTGTCGATCAGGCAATGCAGTTTACCCTTCGTGTCCCAGCGAAAGACCCGGCCGGAGGCATCCTCCAGCCCGGTCGCGCCCATGTCGGTAAAGAATAGATCGCCGTTGGAGGCGAAGAACAAATCATTCAGCCCCTTGTATCCGGCAATATCATCCGGTGCGATGATCGTGGAAACCTTGCCGTTCACCGGGTCGATTTCGAGAATGCCGTTGGTCTTGTCGGCGACGAAAATACGGCCGTCCTCATGGATTTTCAGGCCATTGGGGTTACCGTCATAGTCGGCCACCACATCGAACGCACCGTCCGGCGAAATCTTGAAAACCCGGCCATGGGCGATATCGACCACATACAGATTGCCGTCCCGATCAAACGAGGGGCCTTCCAGGAACGAGCCCAGGGGCTGGCCGCGGAAAACATCCCGGGACAGGAAACAATCCCGGTCCCAAAATTGCAATTCATCGGGCACTTCGGCAAAGACCGATGCTTCGATTATCTCGACTTGGGGATACATGGCCGGCTCCGGCATGGTTCACGGGAAAACTGAACCGCCATTGTGCCCAGCCCTTGGGTCCGGCTCAACCCTGTGGCAAGATTTGGCTTATGACCCTGGATACGAAATCCGAACGCCTGATCTATTCGCCGATCAATGACCGGCCGCGCCTGAAGTTGCCGAACGGGGCGCGGCTGGCGCTGTGGGTCTGCCCGAACATCGAGCATTATGAATATCTGCCCGACCCCGTGCGCATCCGCGATCCCTGGCCGCGTATGCCGCATCCGGACATCCTCGGCTATGGCATCAAGGACTACGGCAACCGGGTTGGTTTATGGCGCATGTTCGATGTCATGGATCATTTCGACGTGCGCTGCACGGTCTCCCTGAACCTGAGCGTTTTTGAGCATTACCCGGAGATCATGGCGGCCTGCGAGGCGCGGCGCTGGGATGTGATGTGCCATGGCATCTACAACACCCAGTATCTATGGGGCCTGGAGGAGGCGGAGGAGCGGGCGATTATCGAGGAATGCGTCGACACTTACCGCCGCCTGACGGGACGGCAATTGCCGGGCTGGTTTTCGCCCGCCGCCTCCCACACCCTGAACACGCCGGATCTGGTGGCCGAGGCGGGGATCAAATATTACGCCGACTGGTTTCACGACGACCAGCCGGGGCCGATGAACGTGCGCCGGGGCCGGCTTTTGACCGTGCCATATTCGATGGAACTGAACGATGCGGTGCTGCACAACCGGGCCCAGGAGGCGGACGATTTCCTGGTCATGGTGCGCGACTATTTCGACGCCATCTATGCCGAGGGGGCGGAACAACCCCGCGTCATGTGCCTCGCCCTGCATCCCTATATGATGGGCCAGCCGCACCGCATTGGCTATTTGGAGAAGATGCTGGACTATATCCTTTCCCACGATGGCGTCTGGCAGGCGACGGGCGAGGAAATTGCCGATTGGTATTATGCCGAGATGTGGGATCGGGTCACGGCGCATCTGGCGGGGGGCGACGGCAATGGCTGATCCGCGTCAACCGGGCATGGACCATGATCTCTATCCCTATTCAGCCATTCCGGCCCGTCCCGCCTTGAACTGGCCGGGTGGCTGGCGGCTGGCGGTATGGATCGTCCTGCATTTGGAACTGTGGGAGCTGCAGCCGCCGGAGGGCGCCATCCGGGATGGCCGCTTTCGCGGCGAGTTTGGCAATTTCTTTCCCGACTATCGGACCTATTCAACGCGGGAATATGGCAACAGGGTGGGCGTCTTCCGAATTTTCGATGTGCTGGACCGCCATCAGGTCCCCGTCACCGTGGCCGCCAACGCCGCCCTGTGCCGCGAGAGGCCGCGGTTGATCGAGGAATGCCTGCGCCGGGGCTACGAGATTGCGGCCCATGGCAGTCACGCCACCCGGATGATTACCGCGCAGATGACGCCGGACCAGGAACAGGCCCATATTGATGACGCCATGGCGGCGGTACGCCAATCCACCGGGGCGGAGCGGATCGGCTGGATAGGACAGGATTTTGGCGAGAGCCCGGCGACGCCGCGGTTGCTGGCGGCGGCCGGGGCCGATTATCTGGCCGATTGGCCCAATGACGATCAACCCTATTGGCTGACCCTGGCGCCGCCCCTGGTTTCCCTGCCCTATCACGTGGAATGGGACGACGGGACTTTGATGGCGCTGCGCCAGTTGACCGCGCCGCGCTATGGCCAGATGGTTTGCCAGGCCGCCGACCGCTTGCACAGCGACGCCGCGGCCGGCGCCCGCATGATGAGCCTTGGCCTGCACCCCTGGGTGATCGGACAGCCCCAGCGTATTCGCTATCTCGACGAGATCTTGAACCATTTGCGGCGGATGGACGGTTTGTGGTTCGCCACCGCCGGCGAGATCGCTGATAGTTTCCGGGCTCAGACGGCGCCGCCGGCGGGGCGCCCATGAACGATTTCGGGTCGGCCCTGACCGCCGCGTTCGAGCTGCTGGGCCAGGGTGACGGCTACCTTCGGGATATCGTTCTGTTGTCCCTGCAGGTCAGTCTGACCGCCGTCGCCGTGGCAACCGTGATCGGTCTGCCCATCGGCGCCGTCACCGCGCTGTTCCGCTTTCCCGGACGGCGGGTGCTGGTGGTTCTCCTCAATGCCCTGATGGGCTTGCCGCCTGTGGTCGTGGGCCTAGTGGTTTATCTGCTGTTGTCGCGGGCCGGTCCGTTCGGCGTCTTTGGCCTGTTGTTCACGCCCACCGCCATGGTGATCGCGCAATTTGTCCTGGTGCTGCCGATCATCGCCGCCCTGAGCCGCCAGGTGATGGAGGAAATGTGGCTGGATTACAGCGAACAATTGCACTCCCTTGGGGTTTCGCCATTGGGGCAGCTGTCGGTGCTGCTATGGGATGGCCGTTTCGCGCTTTTGACGGCCGTCCTGGCAGGTTTCGGACGCGCCACGGCGGAGGTTGGCGCGGTGATGATCGTGGGCGGCAATATTGATCATGTCACGCGGGTCATGACAACGACCATCGCATTGGAGGCGAGCAAGGGCGATCTCGCCAAGGCGTTGGGCCTGGGCGTGGTCTTGTTGCTGGTTTCCCTGGCCGTCAATCTGCTGGCCTATCTGCTGAGGGAATTATCGCGCCTGCGCTTTGCTGATTAGGTGCGAGCCACGCCGCGGCAAATCGAAAGCGCGACAATACTTTACAACGGGCATTTGGGTTTTCTTAACCCTTACTACGTTAGGTTTACGCCAACCGACGTGGCCGTATGTGCCCGTCCAGCAATACGTGATGAATATGGGAACCCTGTTGCCGAACCAAACTGCGGATAGTCTCCCAGCATGGGACACAGACCATTTGGCGCGTTCGATGGACGCGACGGGCGGCGTGGTCTACTGCTGGGATATGCGTGCCGATCATTTCGAATGGTCGGACGGGGCAGCGGCTATTCTTGGCTTGTCGGAACAGGAAATTCCCCGTCAGGCGGCACAAATACAATCGCGCATCGCGCCGGACGATTTGCCGGGCCGGGCCATCGCCCTGTCGCGCCTGATGGACGACGGTACCGCCTACGACTGCGAGTTCAAATTGCGCCGCTCCGACGGCGGTTTTGAATGGGTCAGCGAACGCGCCAGCATGCAGCTTGATGAAAGCGGCGAACCTGCCTGGTTGTACGGTTTTCTGCGCGTAATCACGCCTTGGAAGACGCGCGAGGCCGAGTTGGAGCGGATGGCCTTTTATGATGAGCTGACCGGCCATCTCAATCGGGCCCGCCTGCAGGAGGCCCTGGATGAAATTCTGAGGGATTGCCGCGAAGAGAACGCTTCGGCCGCCTATCTTCTGGTCAATATCGACCGGCTTGGCATGCTCAACAGCGACTATGGCTTTGACATTGCGGATGCTGTCATAACCGAAATTGGCAAACGGGTGGAAACCTGTACCCGCGTCGGCGATATCATTGGCCGGGCGGGCGGCAATCAGTTCGGCGTGGTGCTGCCGGATGCCACCGACATGGATTTGCGCAAGGTCGCGGAACAAACGCTCGCCGCCGCGCGAAACAACGAAATCATGAGCGATGCCGGCCCCCTGGCCGTGTCCCTGTCGCTTGGCGGCGCCATTTTGCCGAAAGATGCCGGCAGCAGCCGCGAAGCCATGGGCCGGGCCGAGGAAGCGCTTTCAAAGGCGAAACAACAAGGGCGTGACCGTTTTGTCCTGCATCGAGGTTCCGCCAATCGCGACGTGGCCCGGCGCAAGTCCCTGGCGACCGGCGATGCCGTGATGCGGGCCATGAAGGACGGCCGCCTGACATTCGCGGTTCAGCCCATTGTCGATAGCGAGACTGGCGAGACGGAACTGTACGAATGCCTGCTGCGGATGCTGAATGAAAAAGGCGAGCTGGTGCCGGCCGGGCTGTTTATCCCCGTGGTCGAGAAACTGGGCCTGATCCGCCGTTTGGACAAATTTACTCTGGAAATGGCCTTGATGGAGATGGAGAAAGTCAAACATGTCCATCTCGCGGTCAATGTTTCCGGCATGACCGCAACCGATCCCTCGACCTTGGATCATCTGCTATCACTGGTTCATATTCACTCCGGTATCGCCGACCGTCTGATATTCGAGATCACGGAAACCGTTGCGATGATGGATTTCGAGGAAACGGCCCGGTTCGCCAATAAGCTGCGGGATTTGGGCTGTCGTATCGCCTTGGATGATTTCGGTGCCGGCTATACCTCGTACCGGCATCTAAAGGCGTTGGCGGTTGATATCGTCAAGATTGACGGCCAATTCGTGAAGGACCTGCACGAAAACAAGGAAAACCAGTTGTTCGTGCAGACCTTGTTGGATCTGGCCGACGGCTTCAACGCCGATGTGGTCGGTGAATGCGTGGAAACCGAGGAAGAGGCCCAGGCCTTGCGTGACCGGGGCGTCAAATACCTGCAAGGCTATCACTTCGGTGCCCCGACTATTGAGCGGCCCTGGGAAAAGCCCAACCTGCAAATGGTGCCGACCGACAATTAGGGCCAGCTAAGGCTCCCACTCGGGCAATTCGTCCAGACGCCACCGTTCCAGAAATTTCATATCCGCCATACCGAGGCCCTGCAACAGCACGGTTTTGTCGCGGTTCTTGGCGCCCGCGGTAATGGCCAGACTGCCGCGCGGCACGCGCCAGGCCTTGGCCAGCAGTTTGATCAAGGCTTGGTTGGCCTTGCCCTTCTCCGGCACCGCCGTCACCCGGGCTTGCAGGCGGGGGCTGCCGTCCGCCATTGTTTGAATACCATCAATCCGGTTGGCGGAAGCGCCGGGGCGAAGCCGCACCGCAACCGCCACCCCATCCCTGACGACCGTGAACGGCAAGATCAGCAGGCCCTAGTCGCGGCGGTCGGTCTGCAACATGGCGAACAGGGTATGGTCGCTCCATTTGCCATCGATCCGCAGATATTTCCGCGCATGGCCTTCTTTCTGAAAACCGGTCTTCAACAGCACGGTTGTCGAGGCGTCATTGTGCGGCAGGCAGGCCGCTTCCAGGCGGTGCAGCCCCAATTCATCGAAGACGAATGACTGGGAGGTGGTGACCGCATCCTGCATCAGGCCCTGGCCGGCGTATTGTTGGCCCATCCAATAACCCATGGAACAGGATTGCGTGACGCCGCGGCGTACGTTGGACAGGGTGATGCCGCCCAACAGACGATCGTCATAGCGGCGGAAAACAAAAAAGGCATAGCCGATGCCGTCGCGGGCATCCCGGGCGTAACGGCGCAGGCGGCGGCGGTAGGCATTGCGGGTCAGTTCGTCCTCCAGCCAGGTCGGCTCCCACGGTGTCAGGAAGTCGCGGGAGGCGGCACGAAGCTGGGCCCATTCCGACCAGTCCGACAATTGCGGCGCCCGCAGGTACACCCGGTCGCCCTTCAGCGTCGGTGGGCTGCCGATCCACGGTGGATTACGTAGGAATGCCGACACGCTCCTGGCCCGTTCGTTGTTTCGTCATTTGCTCCGCGACCAATGCCGCGTCGTCCCATATTCGGGACCTCTGCGGCATCTAGGTGAATCTTGCCGCAATTTCCGCCTGGCTGGCAAGGCCCGCGATGGGACCAAGTGCCGCTACCGCCGGATTGCCCTTGGCGGTAATCCGCTCCGCGACCCGGCGAACGGCGGCGACATCGACCGCATCGATCTTTTCGATCAACTCTTCCAACGGGATCTGCCGGCCGAAAACCAAGGTCTGCCGTGCCAGTTGTTCAACCCGCGCGGCCGAGCTTTCCAGGGACATCAGGGTACCGGCCTTGAGTTGATTGCGGGCCCGGGCGACTTCATCCTCGGCCGCATCGCCGCTCAAGCGCAGCATCTCGTCACAGATTACCGGCACCAATTCGCCGACCTGATCGGCGCCGGTGCCGGCATAAACGGAAAATGCGCCGCAGTCCTTATAGGAAGAGGCGAAACAGAATATCGAGTAGCACAGGCCGCGCCGCTCCCGCACTTCCTGGAACAGGCGCGATGACATACCCCCGCCCAGGACCGTCGACATCACCTGCATGGGATAAAAATCATCGTCGTCATAGGGCAGCGCCGGCAGGGCAAGGGCGAAATGAACCTGCTCCAGCTCACGCTCGTCGCGCCGCTCCCCGCCCTGAAACGAGGCCACCTCGAACGGATTAGCCTCGCCCGGCCGCAGATCGCCAAAGTGCCGCTCCGCCAAGGCCACCAGGGCATCATGATCGACGGCGCCGGCGGCACAGAGCAGCAGGCGGGAGGCGCCATAATGCCGCCCCATGAAATCGAACAGGACATCCCGGCCCATATTGGCGATGCCGTCGACGGGCCCCAGGATCGAACGGCCCAAGGCCTGGCCCGGAAAGGAAACTTCCTGTAGGCGGTCGAAAATTATGTCGTCGGGTGTGTCCTCGGACTGACCGATTTCCTGAATGACCACGGCGCGCTCCCGCTCCAACTCCTCTTCGGCAAAGGTGGAGCGTTGTAGGATATCGGCCAGAATATCGACGCTGAGGCCAAGGTCCTCCTTCAGGACGCGGACGAAATAGGCGGTATGCTCCCGGCTGGTATAGGCGTTCAGATGGCCGCCGACGCTTTCGATTTCCACCGCGATATCCCGGGCGCTGCGGCTTTCGGTACCCTTGAACGCCATATGCTCCAGCATATGCGCGACGCCGTTGTTGGCGATGGTCTCGTAGCGGGCCCCGGCATCGACCCAGACCCCGACGGCGGTGGTTTCAAGACCTTCCCGGCCCTCGGAAATCACCCGCAGGCCATTGCCCAGGGTTGTCATGTTGGTTGTCACGGTAGGTCCAAATCCCCCAATTAGATCTTCTAGACGCGGCGCAGGCCGCGAATATGTTCCTGCAGCGCGCCGAGATCGTTGGGCAGCACGGCGCAGCGTTCTTCACGTTGATATATATCCGCCATGTGTTCCGGCAATACCGGGCGTTCGCCGCAGGCCTTTTCCACCGCATCGGGAAACTTCGCCGGATGCGCCGTCGACAGGGTAATCACCGGCCCCTCGGGCAGCAGATCCCGCGCCGCCCGCAGACCGACGGCGCTATGGGGATCGAGGGCAATACCGCTTTCGCGGTAGACATCGCCGATGGTTGCCGTGGTGGTCGCCTCGTCGACCCGGTGCGAGCGGAACAGTTGATGCGCCTGGGCCAAGGCATCGGCGGATACTTCGAAACCGTCCTGATCGGCCAGGGCCTGCATTTGTCCCCGGACGACCGCGCCGTCGCGGTCCGCCAGGTCGAAAAGCAAACGTTCGAAATTGCTCGCCACCTGAATGTCCATCGAGGGGCTTTGCGTCGCCACCACCTGATCCTTGCGGTAGGCGCCGGTTTCAAAAAATCGGTGCAGGATATCGTTGCGGTTGGTCGCCACGATCAATTTGTCCATGGGCAGACCCATCTGTGCCGCGACATAGCCGGCGAAAACACAGCCGAAATTCCCCGTCGGCACGGCGAAACTGACCCGTTTGTCCGGCGCTCCCAAGGCCACGGCGGAGGTAATATAATAGACCACCTGCGCCACGACCCGTGCCCAGTTGATGGAATTCACCGCCGACATGGCGATCTCGTCCCGGAAGGCGAGATCGTTGAAGGCGCCCTTCACCAGGGCCTGGCAATCGTCAAAGGTGCCTTCGATGGCAATGTTGTGAACATTGTCCGACAGTACCGTCGTCATCTGCCGGCGCTGCACTTCCGAAACCCGGCCTTGGGGAAAAAGAATAAAGATATCAATGGCGTCCCGGTCGCGGCAGGCCTCGATCGCGGCGGAGCCGGTATCGCCGGAGGTCGCGCCGACAATGGTCACCCGCTGTTGCCGGCGCGCCAGTTCCCGATCGAACAGGCGGCCCAGCAATTGCATGGCCACATCCTTGAATGCCAGGGTGGGGCCGTGAAACAGCTCCATCAACCAATGACCATCCGACAGTTGGCGCAGGGGCACCACGTCCGGGTCGGCGAACACCGCATAGGCCGCCCGGGTCATGGCCAGTAGCTCGTCCTGCTCGATACCGTCCATGAAGGGCAGGAGGATCCGGGACGCCGCTTCGGGATAGGACAGCCCACGAATGGCGCGCAGATCGTCCGCGCTTAGCTGCGGCCAGGCGCTGGGCACGTACAGGCCGCCGTCACGGGCCAGTCCGGTCAGCAGCACGTCCGGAAACGTCAGATCGGGCGCTTGGCCACGGGTCGAAATGTATTGCACAGCGTTGCTCTCCACTAGGCCCGCATGCAGACAGTGCGAATGGGGCGCGCCAACCTAATCGCCCAAATACCGTTTTTCAAGGTGGCGGCGAAAGATTGCGCCATCCAATGGCCCGCCGGTCACCGCTGTCAGCAATTCATCGGCGCTGCCATGCAGCCGTCCCTGGCTATGCACCGTTCTGCCCAGCCAGGCCATCAAGCGGCGGAAATCGCCCTGGACCAGGTCGGCGGATAGATCCGGCAACGTCTTTTCCGCCGTCTGAAACAACTGCGCCGCCGCCATGGCGCCCAGGGTATAGGTGGGGAAATAGCCAAAGGCGCCATCCATCCAGTGAATGTCCTGCATGCAGCCGTCGCGGTCGTTGGGTACGTCGATGCCCAGCAACGCCTGCATACCCGCGCGCCAGGCGCCGGGCAGGTCGGCAACCGCCAGATCGCCGGCCAGCATGGCTCGCTCCAGGCGGTAGCGGTGAATGATGTGCAAGGGATAGGTGACCTCGTCCGCCTCGACCCGGATCAGGGACCGGGCCACATGGCGCACCCGGGTTATCAGTCCCGCGACCTCCCAGGCGGCACCCGAGACGCCGGCCAATTCCCGCAACAGGGGCGAGAGGTACTGCAGAAAAGCATCGCCGCGGCTGACCTGCATTTCGACCAGCAGGGATTGGCTCTCGTGCATGGCCATGCCCATGGCCTGGCCGACCGGCTGCAAGCGCCACTCAGGCGGCAGGCCCCGTTCATACATGCCGTGCCCGCCTTCGTGCAGGGCGGGATACAGGCTGCCCAAGGGGTCGGCTTCATCGTAGCGCGTGGTCAGGCGCACATCGTCGGCCACGCCGCCCGTGAAGGGGTGTAGCGAGACATCCAGGCGGCCGTGTTCGAAATCAAACCCCAGGCTATCCAGCAGGCGCCGTGACAGGGCCTCCTGCACCGCCGCAGGAATTTCTTCCGGTGCCGGTATTGGCGCCGGCTGGCGTTCCATGACCCGGTCCAGCAGGCCGGGCAGAAATTCGGCCAGGGCATCGAAATGGCGGTCGATATCCGCCGAACCGAGGCCGGGCTCGTATTGGGACAGCAGCGCATCGTAGGGGGAACAGCCGAACGCCTGCCCCTTGGCCGCCGCTGCCTGCCGGACCAGATCAACCACCTCTGCCAGATGCGGCGCCAGGGATGGGAAATCATCCGCCTCCCGCGCCGTGCGCCAGACCATTTCGCAGGCTGAACCGGCCCGGCTCAACGCCTCCACCAGGTCGCCCGGCAAAGCCGTGGCGTGGCGCCATTTGTTGCGCATTTCGCGCAGGTTGGCGGTCTCCCAGGGGCCCATGGCGGCGGTTTCGCCTTCAGCCTGCCGCAGCAGATCCGCCACCTCGGGGTGGCACAGCATTTCGTGGGCCAGCAGGGACAGGGTGGCCAGTTGTTCAGCCCGCGCACCGGCTCCGCCGCTGGGCATCATGGCGGCGGCATCCCAGTGCAGCACCGCCGCCGCGCCGTTCAAATTGGCCAGACGGGCAAAGCGTTCGCATAGCTGATCGTAGGCGGCCGTCATGCCTGATCCTCTTCTTCCCTGGCCTTGCGGCGGTGCGCCAACAGAAAGACCGCCAGCAGAACGGCGGACAGGGAAAACCAGGTGATGGCGTATTGCAAATGATTATTGACCAGCGCCGGCTGCGCCACGCCGCCGACGGGCAGGCCGCCGGGATTGGCCCGGGCATCCGCCTGTACGACGCCCCGCAGCAGCGTTAGGTCACGGGTCCTGGCGATGCCATCGATATCATACCAAAACCAAAGATCCGCCTTGGCGTCATATTCGGGCGTCCAGGCGCTTGGCGCCAGTTGGCTGCGCAGAATGCCCCGTACCACGGCCTCGCCCGGTAATTGCCCTTGCGGGCGGGAGCCGGGCGCGCGCCGGTCATTGGGGATCCAGCCGCGGTTAACCAGGATGACGTGGCCGCTATCCAGGCGCACTGGGGTCAGGACATGCAGTCCGGACCGGCCGGCGTGAGATCGCGGCCCCAGAAACGCCTCCTTGTCATGCAGAAAGCGGCCGCGCACCTGGACGGGGCGGTAGTTCAGGGCCGCCAGGCTGGCCGATTGGCCGTTCAACGTGACCGGGTCCGCTGCCAGACCGGCCCGCATTTCAGCCTCCAGAGCGTCCTTCCAGGCCTTGCGTTGCAACTGCCAAACACCCAGGGACAGCATCAGGGCCAGGCCGAACAGGGTCAGGCATATGGACCAAGGGCCGGGGCGGCGCATCAGCTAATCAGACTGTCCATCATCAAAACCAGCGACATGGTGGCGGTATTGCAAGGCGATCAAGGTCGCCTTCAAGGGCCGCAATAGCAGGATCGAGGCGCCAAGTACAAAGGGAATCTGGTAGATCAGATGAACCCAGATCGGTGGCGTGAAGGCGGTTTCCACCATGAAGACCAGTGTCACCGCCAGGCCGCCAACGATCAGAATAACGAAGACCGCCGGCCCGTCGCCGGAATCATGGGCTGACAGATCCAGGCCACAGGCATCGCAGCTTGCTCTCACGTCCAGGAGGCCCTTAAACAGTTTGCCTTGTCCGCATGCGGGACAACGGCACAGCAGCCCAACGACGAAGGGCGACACTGCCGTGCCGCCCTTGTTGTCGTTTGACACGTCGCTCTGATTATTACCCGGCAACGGTTCCCGCGCCCCAGACATAGATGAAGCAGAACAGGAACAGCCAGACCACGTCAACGAAATGCCAATACCAGGCCGCGGCCTCCAAGCCGAAATGATGATCCGGCTTGAAATGCCCCTTGGCGGTGCGGATCAGGCAGACCAACAGGAAGATGGTGCCGATCAGCACATGGGCGCCATGGAAGCCCGTGGCCATGAAGAAGGTGGAGCCATAGATGCCGCCGGTGAATTCGAACGCCGCATGGGCATATTCATAGGCCTGAACGCAGGTAAAGATGGCGCCCAGCAGTACCGTGACGATCAGCCCCTGCACCGCGCTTTTCTGATTGCCCTCACGTACCGCGTGATGGGCCCAGGTCACCGTGGTCGAAGACGTCAGCAGGATCAGGGTGTTGATCAGGGGCAGGTGCCAGGGATCGAAGGTCTGGATGCCCTCGGGCGGCCAGATGCCGCCCATCTGCTCTGTCGGGTAGATCGCGGCATTGAAATAGGCCCAGAACCAGGCCATGAAGAACATCACTTCCGAGGCGATGAACATGATCATGCCAAAGCGCATGTGCAATTGCACAACCGGCGTGTGATGGCCTTCGTCCTTGGCCTCGCGGATCACATCGCGCCACCAGACGAACATGGTGTAAAGGATCACCAGGAACCCGATGGCGGCCAACCAGGGTGGTCCGTCATGCATGAACCAGATGAAGCCCGAGGCCAGGATCAGCGCGCCAAGCGCCCCCAGGGCCGGCCATGGGCTGGGATCCACCAGATGGTAGTCATGCCCTTTCGCGTGCGTATCAGCCATTATTTCACTCCGTTCCCAGCAACTTCATTGCCGCCTATTTTGCGGCGACTTTTTTGGTGGCTTCGATAGTGTCCGCTACCTCGAAGAAGGTATAGGACAGGGTTATGGTTTTCACATCGTCCAAATTCGGATCGTCCGAGATTGCCGGATCGACAAAAAACGAAACCGGCATATCGACGCTCTGCCCAGGCGTCAGCGCCTGTTCAGTGAAGCAGAAGCATTCGATCTTGTTGAAATAGGCGCCCGCCTTGGCCGGCGTCACATTGAAGGTCGAGGTTCCGACAATGCGCCGGTCCGTCGGATTGCTCGCCTCGTACAACGCCAGCGCCTGCTCGCCCACCTTCAGGGTGATGGCGCGCTGCTGCGGGCGGAATTTCCAAGGCATGGCGCGGGCCGTGTCGGCATTGAAGCGTACGGTGATAAGCCGTTCGCCCACCGCGGCCGGGGCTTCCGCCGCGACTTGGGTCGTGCCGCCGAAACCGGTGACCTGGCAGAACATCTGATACAGCGGCACGGCGGCATAGGCCGCGCCGACCATGCCAAATACCACGCCGGCGGCCACCAGGGCCGTCAGCCTGTTGCGCCTGCTATGTCCCGGTGCGCGGTTCATGACATCAGCCGCCAGTCCATGTCTGGCCCTGCATATTGTACAGGGTGACGAAAAATGCCGTCAGGATGAAGACGACCAATATGCCCGCCACCATCAGGTTGCGGCTGAAACGCTGTCTATGCATCTTACCGAGCGGCATCAGGCTCCCGCCCCCATCAAATAGCCCACCGCCAAGCGCTCACCCAGCATCAGGGCGAACAAGGCAAACAGGTAAAAAATGGAATAGCCGAACAGGCGCCGGGCGGGCCGGTCATCTTCATCGCCGGCGCGCCAGACCTGAACGGCGCAAGCGAGAAATACCAGGCCCAGCAATACCGCGCCGATGCCATAGACCAGACCGCAGGCGCCCAGGGCGACCGGGCTGAGGGTAATGGGGAACAGGATCAGGGAATAAACCAGGATCTGCCAACGGGTCGCCGCCTTGCCGGCCACCACGGGCAGCATGGGAACATCGACATTGCGGTAGTCGTCGGCGCGGTACAGCGCCAGGGCCCAGAAATGCGGCGGTGTCCAAAAAAAGATAATCGCAAACAGGGCGATAGCGGCAAGCGGGATATCGCCGCTGGCGGCGGCCCAGCCGATCATCGGGGGAAAGGCGCCGGCGGCGCCGCCGATGACAATATTCTGCGGCGTCCGGCGCTTCAGCCAGATGGTGTAGACGAAGACATAAAAGGCAATGGTCGTGGCCAGCAGCGCCGCCGACAATAGATTGACCAATGTCGCCATGGCCAGCACCGAGACCAATGACAGCGCCGTGCCAAGGATCAGCGCCGCCCGGGGCTTGACGTGGCCGCGCGGAATGGGCCGGTCACAGGTGCGCAGCATGCGGCCGTCGATGTCGGCGTCGTACCACATGTTGATCGCGCCTGAGGCGCCCGCCCCCACGGCGATACAGGCCAAGGCGATGGCCGCGGCCAGGGGGTGCATGCTGCCGGGTGCCAGCATCAGCCCGACCAGGGCCGTGAACACCACCAGGCTCATCACCCGCGGCTTCAACAGCGCCAGATAGTCCAGCACCCTGGCCCCGCCAGCGGGCTGCCGGGTGCTTTGGTCAAAGGCAAAATCGCCGCTATTCACCGGTCTGGATTCCTTTTACCACCACGCATCGATCAACGGATGCGGGGCAGCTCCTCGAACTGATGGAAGGGCGGCGGCGACGGCAGGGTCCATTCCAGGGTATCGGCACTTTCGCCCCAGGGATTGTCCGGACATTTCTCACCCGAAGTGATGGTGCGGATGGCGATGTAGATGAACAATATGGTGCCAATGCCGGCAACATAGGAGCCGACGGAGGAGATCATATTGAAGCCTTCATAGACATCCGGATAGTCGGGGATACGCCGGGGCATGCCTGCCAGACCGAGGAAATGCTGCGGGAAGAAGATCAGGTTGACGCCAATGAACGACAGCCAGAAATGGATCTTGCCCATTGCCTCGTTGTACTGCCGGCCCGACATCTTGCCGATCCAGTAATAAAATGCCGCATAGATGCCGAACAGGGCGCCCATGGACATGGTGTAGTGGAAATGGGCAACCACATAATAGGTATCATGCATGGCCAGATCGGCGCCAGCGTTCGCCAGCACCACGCCCGTAACACCGCCCACCGTGAACAGAAAGATCATGCCCAGAGCGAACAGCATGGGCACCCGGAAGGTGATGGAGCCGCCCCACATGGTGGCGATCCAACTGAAAATCTTGACCCCCGTGGGCACCGCGATAACCATGGTGGCGCCAACGAAATAGGCCCGCGTGTCCACGTCCATGCCGGCGGTGTACATGTGATGGGCCCAGACGATAAAGCCGACAACGCCAATTGCCACCATGGCGTAGGCCATGCCCAGATAGCCGAACACCGGCTTGCGCGAGAAGGTGGAGACGATGTGGCTGATCACGCCAAAGGACGGCAGGATCAGGATGTAAACCTCCGGATGGCCAAAGAACCAGAATAGATGCTGGTACAGCAACGGATCGCCGCCGCCGGCCGCGTCATAGAAGGCGGTGCCGAAGTTGCGGTCTGTCAGCAGCATGGTGATGGCGCCGGCCAGGACGGGCAGGGACAACAGCAGCAGGAAGGCGGTGACCAACACCGACCAGACGAACAGGGGCATCTTGTGCAGGGTCATGCCCGGCGCCCGCATGTTGAAGATGGTCGTGATGAAGTTGATGGCACCCAGTATTGATGACGCGCCGGCCAGATGCAGCGCCAGGATACCCATGTCAACCGCTGGACCCTGATGGCCCGAGGTGGAGAGTGGCGCATAGACCGTCCAGCCGGTGCCGACGCCGTTGCCGCCCGCCGTGCCCTCGAAGAACATCGAACCGGCCAGCAACAGAATTGCCGGCGGCAGCAGCCAGAAGGAGATGTTGTTCATGCGCGGGAAGGCCATGTCCGGCGCGCCGATCATCAGCGGCACGAACCAGTTGCCG
Source organism: uncultured Rhodospirillaceae bacterium (assembly GCA_964631725.1). Lineage (GTDB taxonomy): Bacteria > Pseudomonadota > Alphaproteobacteria. Next base: position 70,380 of record CAZVYX010000020.1, read on the forward strand.
AAACCACCGATAAAGGCGGGCATCACCATGAAAAAGACCATGATCAGGCCGTGGGCCGTGATCAGTACGTTGAAGAAATGGTGATCGCCGCCGAGAATTCCCGGACCGGGCGCCGCCAACTCAATGCGGATCAGGATCGACATGGCACCACCGATCAGTCCGCCGACGATGGCGAAGATCAGGTACATGGTGCCGATGTCCTTGTGGTTCGTGGAATAAAGCCAGCGCCGCCAGCCGGTCGGCGTATGGTGATCGTGATCGTGCGCCGCGGAGGTATTAGCCATCTGTCTGTGTTCCTATCGCTCTGTATTCTTTTTACATGCTCTTTGGCGTCGGGCGGCTCAGGCCTTGACCCACCCTAGCCAACAGATCGTATTCGAAAAGCCTTAGTGCGCGGCCCCGGTTTGCCTTGCCCGGGCGCCGGCATCCGCCAGCTTCACGCCGGATTTGCCATCGCGGGAGGCGTATTCCACCTTGGCCTTTTCGACCCAGACCTTGAAAGCTTCTTTCGAGACCACTTTGACCTGGATCGGCATGAAACCATGGCCGGTACCGCACAGTTCCGAGCACTGGCCGTAGTAGGTGCCTTCCTTCTCAACCCGGACCCAGGTCTCGTTCAGGCGGCCCGGTACGCCGTCCAGCTTGACGCCGAAGGCGGGGATGGCCCAGGCGTGGATCACGTCAGAGGCGGCGATCAGCAAACGCACATTGGTGTTGACCGGAATAACGACGCTTTCGTCGGTGGCCAGCAGGCGCGGCTGCCCGGGCTCCAGCTCGTCGTCAGCCAGCATCGAGGCATCAAAGGTGAAATCGCCGTTGTCGGGATACTCGTAGGACCAGTACCACTGATGGCCAATCGCCTTGATGGTCATCTCGGCATCCTTCGTGCTGTCGGCGTAGTACAACAGCTTGAAAGACGGAATGGCGATGACAACCAGAATCAGGATCGGTATCGCCGTCCACAGAACTTCCAGCAAGGTGTTGTGGGTCGTCGTACGCGGCGTCGGATTCGCCTTGGCGTTAAACTTCACCATCACGTAAATCATCAACAAGGTCACGAACACCGCGATCACGGTGATAATGACCAGCAGCATGTTGTGAAAATCGTTCAGCTGCTCCGCAACCGGTGTGACCGGCGCCTGCAACCCCAATTGCCAGGGGTGCGCCATGCCATGATCCGCCTGTGCCGACGCGCTCGCCAATAAAGAACAGACCAGCGCCATCGGCGCGGCCAAGATTCGCCAAGCCCACATTTCAAAGCCTCGATTTCTTTTTAAAAATTCCACACCGGGAAGATTCCCCATTACTCACATGGGTCTATGTAACCCAACGAATTATCAGGGAACAAGTCCGTTGCTTGACCTTGATCAAGGCCTTGGCCGCCGATCCCGATATATATCAGACGCTGGATTAGGGCTTGAAACTGCGAAAATGGGGGTTGTGTAACCATTTGAGACCGCAAATGCCTTGCACAGCCTGTGGATTATCGCGCGCCATGCGACCTTTTGTCGCACGGGCTGCCGGCTTTCATAATCACATCATAATTTTCATTTCATAACCGTGTGTTAACCAATATTGGTAACTAATGGTAGACTAGTGCCCAAGGGAGCAGATGGGACCATGAGTGATTCGAAGGCCGAGGCCGGTTCGACCGGCGGTAGCGGAGATTTGGGCGGCGATCCGGCGCTGTTGTTCGAGCGGGCTGGTCTGGATGAAAACCGTGTCCAGACCATTGTCGGCGACGCCTTGCAAGGCTGCGACGATGGCGAATTGTTCATGGAATATAGCCAGAGCGAAAGCCTGGTGCTGGACGATGGCCGAATCAAATCCGCCAATTTCGATACCAATCAGGGCTTTGGCCTGCGCGCCGTCGCGGGGGAGCAGACCGGCTATGCCCATGCCTCTGATTTGAACGAAGCGGCGATTGCCAGGGCCGGCGAGGCAGTGCGGGCGGTTCGCGCCGGACACGGCGGCACCATGAGCGAGGCGCCCCTGGCGACCAATCAAAGCCTTTATCCCGATGACAATCCCCTGGGGGAGATTTCTTTCGCCGACAAAGTGCAGCTTTTGGGCGAAGTGGACAGTTATGCCCGCGGCCGTGATGCCAGGGTACGCCAGGTTACCGTGTCCCTGCATGGGCAATGGCAGGCGGTCGAGATCATGCGCGCCGACGGACGGCGGATCCGCGATATCCGCCCCCTGGTGCGCCTGAACGTGGCCGTGGTGCTGGGCGAGGGCGAGCGTCAGGAAAGCGGCAGTCACGGGGTTGGCGACCGCATTGGCTTCGCGCGCTATGTTGAAACGGCGAATTGGCGGGCGCAGGTCGATGAAGCCATGCGCCAGGCCGAGGTCAATCTGTCCTCGGTACCGGCGCCGGCGGGCGAAATGCAGGTAGTGCTTGGCCCCGGCTGGCCCGGCATCCTACTGCACGAAGCTATCGGCCATGGCCTGGAAGGTGATTTCAACCGCAAGCAGACCTCGGCCTTTGCCGGATTGCTCGGCGAGCGGGTGGCCTCTCCCGGCGTCACGGTGGTGGATGACGGCAGCATCGACGGCCGGCGGGGCTCGTTGTCGGTGGATGACGAGGGCACGCCGACGGAATGCACCACCCTGATCGAGGACGGCATTCTGAAAGGCTATATGCAGGACCGCCTGAACGCCCGGCTGATGGGCATGGCGGTAACCGGCAACGGCCGGCGGCAGTCCTTTGCCCATATGCCCATGCCGCGGATGACCAACACCTTCATGCGGCCCGGTGATCAGGATCCGGGCGAAATTATCGCCAGCGTCAAGAATGGCATTTACGCCGTCAACTTTGGCGGCGGCCAGGTCGATATTACCTCCGGCAAATTCGTCTTTAGCTGCACCGAGGCCTACCAGTTGCAGGATGGCAAGATCGGCGCGCCCGTGAAAGGCGCGACCCTAATCGGTAATGGCGCGGATGCGCTGACCAAGGTTGGCGGCATCGGTAATGATCTGGCCCTGGATACCGGCGTTGGCACCTGCGGCAAAAGCGGCCAGGGCGTGCCGGTGGGCGTGGGCCAACCAACACTGTTGATCAACGGCTTGACCGTTGGCGGCACGGCGGCCTAGAGCATGTTTCTTCTAAACATGCTCGGACTCTTAAGGAAAGGGCAATTGAACCAATATCTTAAGTTGCGAAAGCGACTCCGATTAATTGAAAATTGCTCTAGGGGCTTCGTGGATGAATGAACCGGTAAAGCCGCGGCCAGACGCCATGGGCGAGGGCATGACACAATCGCATGTGGCGACGGCGCCCGCGGCCGAGCCGGCAGTGGCGCCCGCGAGCAAGGATTCGATGGCCAGCGATTATTTGCCGAACCTTCAGCGTCTGTACCGCACCCCGGAAGCGGCGCCCCAGGTCATCCCCTCGGCCTTTCAGTTCCTCAACAACAACATGGGTGGCTGGCGCGGCGGCCTGCACCTGTTGTCGGGGGAGCCGGGCAGCGGCAAGACCTCTTTTGCCCTGTTCAATGCCGCCGTAGCGGCGCGAGCCGGATTTCCGGTGTTGTATCTAAGTTTTGATCTGCAGGCGGAATTCCTGGTCTTGAAATTGTTGTGCCAGCAGGCCGAACTGAACTGCCGCGACATGATAGACGGCCGGCTGGGGGAAGATGCTCTAAAGGCTGCGGCGGAAGCCCACGAGGAGACTTTTTCCCGCATCAAGGTGATTGAGGCGAATCCGGAATTGCCCAACGAGCAAGCCGAGGACCTGGCTCGGGAAATGATTGCCGCGAGCGAGCACGACAAGATCCTGGTAATCGTCGACTATCTGCAGATTTGGGCCGCGGGCAGCCGGCGGTTTTCCGAATTCCGCCATGAAATCGCCAAGCTGATGACCGCCATGCGGCGTTTGGCGCTGAGCCTGGACAGCCCCGTGCTGGCGATATCATCGCAAAACCGGCAGCATCAGGGTGACGCGGTGCTGGTCAGCCTGGAAGGCACCTCGGATCTGGAATATTCAGCCGATACCATAACCTTCCTGGTCAATGTTGAGCGACCTTCCAGTCAGGGCAGTTACACGCACCCGGATGATTTGCTGACGAAAAGCCGTTCGGTTTCGGTTAATCTGCGCAAGAACCGTTTTGGCGACAGCGGTTCGCGCATGGTCAAGTTCATGCCCGCCACCGGGGCCTTCGACGAAGAGACCGTACGCCGCCCCTTTGCCACCTAGCGCATGTCGGGTTTAATCAAACCCGAACCCATGCGCTGAAACCTTTAGAATAGAGCAACTTATCCGCACTCAATTGAATGCGGGTTGCTCTAAACATTCCCGCCACAATTAGTTCCGCTTGTCCTTGCCGGCATGACTGGCATTGATCCAGTCTGCGAGAAGCTTCGCAACCGCGCTATGTCCCTGGGCGGTCAGATGCCCTTCGTTTTCGTAATAATCACCCCGCATACCGCCCTGATAGCGGCGGCGTAATTCCGCCGCCGCATCCAGAGTTGGGACCTCGGCCATCTTGGCCCAGGCCATGATGGCACGGCGCAGATGATCCTGATATTGCGCCTCAATGCCGTCGGGGTCCTGCACGAAGCTGCCGCCCGGTAACAGGATCAGGCCGAAATTGGCGGCTTGCCCGGCCGCCGCCGTCCGGGCGCGGCGGACCAGCGCCTGAAACAGCGCCAGGGGCTGGACCTGGTTACGCTGAAAATGATCGCCCAGATCGACCTTGGCCGATTGGTTCAGACCCAGGCGCCGGGTTGTTTCGGATTCCCCAAACAGGCCCTTCCAAATACTCGGGCGCATGCCGGATCCGGCCAGGATGACCCTGCGCAAATCCACCCCCTCTTCACCGGCCGGTTTGCGCTGCCGCGATACCGGAACGTTGCGCAGGTCCAGGCCGGCGGCGGTCAGCACGAAATATGGCTTGGCATTGTCCAGCCGCAAGGGATAGGGGCGCATGTTGTCGGCCAGATCGTCGCCCAGATACACCGCCAGCAACACCGTTTCGGGCCGGTGCTTGGGCAATATTTGCTCAATCAGCAAGACCTCCTGATCGGTGGAAAAACTCGGGACACCGAAATTCAGATAGGCATGGTCCTTATCCGCCCCATCCAGCAGGGCGGTGAAGCTCTGTCCCGGTCCAACGCCGAAACCGAATGTGAAACTGTCGCCGACGATGGCCGTGCGCCGTTGGCTCTTGCGCGAGGGGCCGCGAAACCCGTCCGCCCCGGTTTGATAAGTGACGTTGAAATCATGATGGCGGTGCTTGCCGGCCCAATTGGCTTGCAGCCGCCAGCCTAGTTGGGGGTCGTAGCTGAACAATCCCTTTTCCAGCTTTTCGCTGTCTTCGATCGCGACCCGTTGCTGGCGCAGCACGAACTCACCGACGGCGGCGACGAACAACAGTGCCAACACCGCCGTCAACGCCGCCTTGAGGGCGGTTTTCCGCCGTGATGGTTCAGCGGATGCCACAGTGCGAATTCCTTACGATTTTCAAATCCAAAACCTTTGTTATCAGGCCCGCAGACGGCGGTCGAACAGCGCCAGCATGGTTTCCCAATGGCGTTCCGATGCCGGTTTCCTGTAGACCGGGCGTTCGGCGAAAACGAAACCATGTTCGGTCTCGGGATAGATTTCGATCGTATGCTTGATCCCAGCCGCTGCCATGGCGCCGGGCATGGCGGCCAGTTCCTCTTCCGGCACAAAGGGGTCGTCGGATGCGAAGCCCAGGTAGACTTCGGCCTTTATCTTGTTGGCCACCAAATGCGGTGAATCGGGCTGATCCGTGATGATCTTGACGCCATGATAGGAAGCAATGGCGTCAAAGCGATCCGGATAGGCCGCGCCCACGGACATGACAAACTGCCCGCTCATGCAGTAGCCGACGCAACCCGCCGCAACATCGGCGGCGGCGTCACATTGATCGATAAAGTCCAGCATGCCCTTGGTATCGGCGACGACCCTGGCGTTGGTCAAGGTGTTCATGACCTCGAACATTTTGGCGCGCTGGCCGTCGTCGTCGCGAATGCGCGACAGATCATAGCCATAGTGCCCCTCGCGGCCCGTGCGGTAGTACATGTTCGGCAGCAGCACGGTGTAGCCGACCGTTCCGATGCGGCGCGCCATGTCGCGCAGTTCCTCGCGCATTCCCGGTGCATCCATATATAGAATGACCGCCGGGTGCGGGCCGCCCTGCTCCGGATGGCAGACGAAGACATCCATTGTGCCGTCGTCGGTTTTGATCTCCGTCTCGAATTCACGCATCTTCCAATCCTCCCCATATGGATTCTTGGCGCTCCTTTCCCAAGGCAACCATCACGGTTGCCCGGCGCGCCGATCAGTCAGGTCGGTAAATCTAGCCCCGGCGGAATTGCTTGGCCAGGGCCAGGGTCTGTTTTTGATAGTTGGAGCCAATATCCTGGCCGTAAATGCGGTCCGGCGTCGCGCTCAGACGTTCATAGACCAGGCGGCCCACTGTCTGACCATGTTCGAGCAGGAACGGCACGTCATGGCTGCGCACTTCCAGAACCGCGCGGGTGCCCTCGCCGCCCGCCTCGGCCCAGCCAAAGCCCGGATCGAAAAAGCCGGCATAGTGCACCCGAAATTCCCCCACCAGGGTATCGTAGGCGACCATTTCGGCGGCGTGATCCGGGGGCACCGAGACGGCCTCCCGGCTGGCCAGAATGTAAAAGTCATCCGGATTGAGGACCAGGCCCGAATGGGTCCCCGTGCCGGCGTGGATCGGCTCCCAAAAGTCGTCCGGGTCGTACTGGCCAACCCGGTCAATATCGATCAACGGCGCATGCTGCCGCGCCTTGTAGCCAATCAGGCCGTCTTCCCCGGCGCCTTGCAAATCGACCGTCAGGCCGATGCCGCCGGCGATGTTCTCGTCTCCCGCGTCGCCATGGACCAGGGGCGAACGCTGGTGCAGCCGGGCCAGTTCCGCATCCGACAGCCGATGTTCGCCCCGGCGCAGGCGCAACTGGTTTAGCCGGCCCCCCGTGCGCGCCAGTATGGAAAAGGTGCGCGGCGCGATCTCGGCATACAAGGGGCCGTGATATCCGGCCTCGACCCGGTCAAACTCGCCGGCCCCATCGGTGATCAGCCGGGTGAAGACGTCAAGGCGGCCGGTGGAGCTTTTCGGATTGGCGATAGCGGAGAGGCGTTCCGACAGGGCAAGTCGTTCCAGTAGTGGAACAATATAGACGCAGCCCCGTTCCAGCACCGCGCCCTGGGTCAGATCGACCGCATGCATGGTAAATTGCGCGATCTTTTGCGCCATGTTGTTGCCCGGTCCCGGCAGAAACGAGGCGCGGACCCGGTATGCGACCTCGCCCAGGCGCAAATCCAGGCTGGATGGCTGGATTTGACCCTCCAGCAACGGCTGATCCGCCGCGATCTCGCCGTCCCGCCACAGCGCGCTAATGGCCTGGCACGGCAGAATGCCGGTCACCGCGCCGCCCTTTGGGGCGGTGGTTCCGGTATTGTTGTTCTGGCCGTCCGAATCCATGGCTGCGATACTCATTCCCTGGCGCCCTCGTCTGCTTGGCCGAATAGCGGAGATTACAAGAAAACCCCTGTAAATTCAATAGCTTGAGAGATTTGATCTGGCCGAATTATCCACAGGTGCCGGGCTCAATCAAGGCTTTGCGAAGTGTTGTTAGGGCAATAACATAGAGCACCGATCCCCGTAATTAAGACAATTCACAGGCCGACGTTCGCCTTTTACTCACAGCCGCGGCAGAAAAGGAAAGCCATCCCATGATCGTCAAGGATATCCGTACCACATGCCTATCGATTCCCTTTACGGATCCGCCGCGCTGGAGCGCCGATTACAACCGTCCGCGGGAAATTCTCGTTGTCGAAATCGAAACCGCGTCGGGCATTACCGGCATGGGCTATCTGATGGTCCTCTCGGGCGGTCTGCGGACCATTCAAGCCTGTATCGAGGAGCTGGTGGCGCCGGTTGTGCTGGGCCGCGATATCCGGGCGGTGGAGGCGATTTGGCAGGACATTTGGCAGGCGACCTATTGGGTTGGCCGCATGGGGGTCACTGTTTTCGCGCAATCGGCGATCGATATTGCCCTGTGGGATGCCCTGGGCAAACAGGCCGGCCTGCCGTTGTACCAACTATGGGGCGGCGCCCAGGATAGCCGGGCTATTCCTTCCTACGGTTCGGGCTGCTGGCGCGGCCTGGGCCGCGACGGCATGATCGACAAGGCGCGGGCTTATGTTGCCAGGGGTTTCGATGCCATCAAGATGCAGACCGGGCATATGTATGATCATGACACCGACGTGGCCAATGTGGCCGCCATGCGGGAAGCCCTGGGCGACGGCGTCGCGATCATGGTTGATGTCAACATGGGCTGGACGGCGGACGAGGCGATTGAAGTCGGCCGCCGGCTGGATGACCATAACATCCATTGGCTGGAGGAACCGGTGGTGGCGGAGGACTTCGCCGGCTATTTCCGCATCGCCGATGCGCTCAAGACCCGCGTGGTTGGTGGCGAGAGCCATTTCACCCACTATGATCTGGCGCCGTTCTTTGACAACCCCAAGATCCCCATCCTGCAGCCGGACATGATGCGCGGCGGCCTGACGCAATTGCGCCGCATCGCCACCCTGGCCCACGCCAAGGGCATCCGCATCGCGCCGCATCTGTTCCACGAGATCATGGTGCAGGTGATGGCGGCCATACCCAACCCGGACGTTCTGGAGTATCTCGATTTTCTCGATGACCTCTGGGTCGAACCGGTACCGCCCGAAGGCAACATGCTGCGCCCGCCGGACCGGCCGGGCCATGGCCTCGCTTTCAAGCCGGAAATTCTCCGGGACTTCGCAATCAAATAGTTGTACCAGCGGCCGTTGACGGCGGCCCTTGGCTTTAGCCGCCGTTGCCTGCCGCGTGCTGTGCCGCCAGCCTGCCAAACACCGCGCCGCGCAGGACCGAGGTTGAGCCCGTGTAGACGCGGAAATAGAGCCCCATGGTTTCGCCGGCGGCATAAAGCCCCTGGATCGGATCGCCGTCGGTGTCCAGCACTTGCCCATGCCCGTTCGCCTTCAGACCGCCGAAGGTAAAGACGTTGGATGAAATGATCGGAACGCCAAGGTATGCCGGCGTATCCAAGGGACGGGCCCAATTGGACTTGCGCGGCTCCAACCCCTCGGTGGCGAGGCCGTCCACTTCCAGGGCGCGGAACTCCCCCGGCCGGCAGGCTTGATTGAATTCGGCAATGGTCCGCGCCAGGACGTCGCCGTCGACCTCGATCTGGGATGCCAGATCGGCGATGCTGTCCGCCGAAAATGGTTGCTGGTCGGAACGCAGGCTTCTCTCCCAATTAGGCACATCGTTGATCTTGGCGTCCAGGATCAGGTAGGCGATGCCGTCGCGCTGTTCGTAGATGCGCCGCGTCACCGATTCATAGATGGCATCAACGGTACCGGGCGCCTCGTCGGTGAAACGGCGCCCTTCCTTGTTGACCAAAATGCCATAGGGGAAGGTGAAGACCGCCGGTTCCGGCACGCCGGAGCGCGGGTCGATGGGCTCGGCGTGATAGCTGCCAAAATCTCCGTTGGGCGCGGCGCCGATATCCAGCGCCATGCGAATGCCTTCGCCCTTGTTGTAGTGACCGCCACGGGCCACGGGGCGCAGGTTGACGGATCTTGGACCCAGATATTTGGCCTGCATCTCGGCATTGCCCTGAAAACCGCCACTGGCCAGCACCAAGGCCCGGCAGGTCAAGGTTTCCTGGCCGCCGCCGCCGTGTTTGACGTTAAGGCCGGTCACGGTGCCATCGTCATTCGTGACAAGAGACTTCGCCGTACAGGAAAACATGAAAGTGACGCCAGCCGCCTTGGCCGCCGGTGTCAGCGCCTCGACCAGCGCCAGCCCGCCACCGACGGGCAGCAGCCGGGTGGTTGTCGTGGTCAGGAATGCGGTGGGCAGAAAATCGAACTTCACCCCGGCGGTCTCCAGCCAGCGCAGGGTCGGGCCGGCGGCGGAGGCGAAGGCGTCGATGATTTCCGGATCGGCGATGCACATGGCGCGCATCAGCGACGACCAGCTTTCATAGTCCAGGGCCGCTTCCTGAAGAATGCCGGGGTCGGGATAGCCGCCGGCATTGGCGGCGAAATGACTGACGAAATCGTCGGCCACCTCGTCCATGCTTTTCATGCGCAAATAGGCTTCGGTGTAACGGGTATTGCCGCCGTGCTCGCCTTCCGGCGCGCGCTCGACCACGGCGACCCGCAGTCCCGATTGCGCGCCGGTGACGGCGGCGGAAAGCCCTGCGATGCCGCTGCCCACGACAATAAGATCAAAATTTCTGGCGCTGTTGTCCGTCATGGGTTTGCGTCCTCAATTGCCGCCTGAATAGGCCGCCGCATGCCGGCCCGCCCGGCGGCCGAAAACCGAACCGGACATCAGGCCCGCCCCGCCGGGGTAGTTCTTGTAATAGAGGCCACCGGCCATTTCACCGATGCCGTACAGGCCGGGGAGCGCCTTGCCCTCGGGTGTCATGGCCCTGCCATCGCCGTCGATGCGCACCCCACCATAAGTGAAGGTAATGCCGCAGGTCACGCCGAAGGCCACGTAGGGCGGCGTGTCGAGGCGATTGGCCCAATTGGATTTCGGAACTTCCAGGCCTTCCGTGCGGCGCCCGTCCTTGACGTTGGGATTGAACGGTACGTTGGAGCTAACGCCGGCATTGTAGCGTTCCAATTCGGCCTGGAATTCCGCCGGATTATCGCCGCCAATTTTTTCAGCCAGCTCCTCCAGGCTATCGGCCTCCACCTTGGTGATCTGCTTGATGCGATATTCCTCGCTCAGGTTGGCCACGACTTTCTGGTCGAAAATCTGCCAGGCCACGGCTTGCGGCTGCTCCAGGATCGCGGCGCCAAGGGTGGAATAGTTGTAGTTTCGGAAATCCGCGCCTTCATCATAGAACCGCTCGCCCCGCTTATTGACGACGATGCCAAGGGGAAAACTGTTCTTCTGCTGGGACAGCAAATCCAACTCGCCGAATTCAGGCGCGTTCGCTTCATAAGCCACCGAATGACAGCCGGTCCAGTGACCGTAGGGCATGGCGCCGGCCGCCAACGCCATGGCGATGCCATCGCCCGTGTTGTAGCGGGAGCCGCGAACCTTGGTCAGATCCCAGTTCTTGCCAGATATCGGGCCCGCCATTCGGCATTGGCATGAAAACCGCCGCTTGCCAAAATCACGGCCGGCGTATCCAGCGCCACTGTTCTGCCGTCCTGAATGGCCTCGATACCGGTGATCGTGGATCCATCCTGGCGCAGCCTTGTCGCGCGGGCGCCGTACATGACGCTGACGCCGGCCTTTTCCACGGCGGCAAACAGGCTGTCCATCAGGCCACGGCCGCCGCCCGATGCCTCTATGGTCAGTCCGCCCCAAAACCTGAAGCGTCCATCCACTTTGTAGGCCTGCCGCCCATAGATCGGCACGAAACGAACGCCCCGTCCAACCATCCATTCCGCGACTTCAAGGCTTTGCGTGGTCAGGATCTCGGCCAGATCCGGGTCCATGTGGTATTCGGACAGGCGGGCCAGGTCGTTAAAATAGGTTTCTTCCGTATAGGTGCCGAAGTCCGTGTTGGCGATTTCTTCTTCCGACAAATCGGGAATCAGACGTTGCAGGTCTTCCACCCCGTCATAGGTGACCCGGAAGGCGCCGCCGCTGAAGGCGCTGTTGCCGCCGCGCTGTTCCCTTGGCGCCCGCTCCAGGACCGTGACCGACGCCCCCTGTTCCGCTGCTGCAAGGGCTGCGCAAAGGGCGGCGTTTCCCGCGCCCGCGACCACGACATCGACCATAACGGCATAATCCCGAAACTATTTACTATCTACTGTCTCCAACCAACTATAGGCGCCGAAATCCAGGCCGCGCAATGGCGTTCGACGGAATGGCTTCAGGCCGGCGGTAGATCCTGGCCATAAAACTCCAGAATCTCATCGACCCGGTCCGGATCGGGAAGGCCGGTGAAATAGCTCTTACGGCATGGCCGCAGGCCGCTCAGACGGCGCAGGTCGACCAGGGTTTCGGCCTGTTTGACCCATGCCGCGAGCGAGTCCAGCACCGGTACGCCATCCACCTCCGAGATATTGTTTCGCGCCAGCATGACATTCAATGGCGCTTCACCGGGAATGATCACCTCGGCCCCCTGTTCGATCAGGCGGCGGGCCGAGGCCCGGAAACGTTCTATCAGCGGTTCCGGATCGGAAAACGCGGCAAGCACATCGGTGAAATTGAAACCCACGTGGGAGGCGCCGGAGAACCGCTCCCGCAAGCCGTGGCGGACGGCATTGTCCGCGACCGTCTCGGCCAATGCCGGGATGAAGACCAGCACGCCGAAAGTCCGGCCCAGGGTGCAGGCAAGCAACATTGCCGCTTCGCCATAACCGACCACCGGAATATCCACCAGACCCCGGGTCTCGCGCAGGGCCGGTTCGGGAAGGGTGCTTATGGCATAGGCGTCGGCGCCCGAGCGTTCGGCGGCCACCGCCGCGGTCAGAAATTGCAGCCCGTGCAAATATTGCAGGGAGCTAAACTTGATGTCATCGCCCGGATAGTTGGTGCGGTAGGTTCCGGGCCGCATGCCGTGCTGATCGATAATGGTGTCGGGACGCGCGACCTTGGCGAAGTGCGCCTTGAGAGCATCGTCATATGGGCCAAGATCGGACAATACAGTGAAGCTCTGGTGCCATATACGGATACTCATCTCTGGTTTTCTCCTGAATTTCGGGCTTGGCGTAGTTGCTTTTTCAAAAGTCACAATCGACGATTTCCCAAGCCGGGTATGCTTGGGATCAATGGGTCCGGGCCGCCGTCCCGAGATGTTGCCGCATTATTCCGCGTTGAGAGTCTGGTGCACGGCGTCGGCCAGTTCCTCAATGGAAAATGGTTTCAACAGAACATCGTGGATCAGAAAATCCAGATTATGGGCCCGGCGCTTCTGTTCGGCATAACCGGTCATCATCAGTATGCGCATGGAGGGGTAGTCGACAGAAGCCTTCAGCGCCAGGGCGATGCCATCGACCAGGGGCATGACGATATCGGTGAGCAGAAGATCGTATTCGTCCTGGCTCAATGCTTCCAACGCGGCCGAGCCGTCGGGCACGGCTTTGACCTCGTGATCATGCATTTGCAGGACACGCGACACCAGGTTGCGCACTGTATCCTCATCCTCGGCTATCAGGATCTTCGCCACGGCGCTCTCTCAGTCGGTAGCAATGGTTCCAATATAGGGCAATTCCCGATAATAGTGGGCGTAGTCCAGGCCATATCCAACCACAAATTCATCGCCGATGGCGAATCCAACATAATCGGCGTCGACGTCGATCTTGCGCCGCTCGGGCTTATCCAACAACACACACAGATGCACGGTTTCCGCGCCGCGTTCCTGCAACAGCTCGCGGGCGAAAGCCAGGGTGCGGCCCGATTCCAGAATATCGTCGACCAACAGTATTTTCGCTCCGCTGACATCATCCGTGATGTCCCGGGTAATACTGACCTGGCCGCTGCTCTCGGTGCCGGTGCCATAGCTGGACAAGGTCATGAAATCGATCCGCGGATGTACCCCATGGTGATGCAGGGCGCGCAGCAGATCGGCGGTAAAAACAAAACTGCCCTTCAAGACCGCCACCACCATGATATCCGGGCCAAGGGCGTCGGCAATCTGGCCCGCCAGCGTGCTGACGCGGCTGCCGATTTCGGCCGCCGAATACATCATGTCCACCGAACCCGGCGGCCGTTCGGACGGTTTTGCCGGCTTGGCTTCGCCGCTTGGGGATCCGGGATGCTTCATGGCTGGATCAGGAATGTTACGGCCAGGCTGCGCGCGCCGCTGGGCGGGTTCGCCAGGCGGGTTGAGAAGGTGGTGGACTGTCCGGGATCCAACTTGTCCTGGGCCGTGGTCACGGTCCAACGGAACAGCCGGCGGTCCTTTTCGTCGCGAATGATGACGCGCAGGCGCGGCACGGATTGGGGCTTCGCCGATGTGTTGCTGACTTCGCCATGCACCACCAACACCGGCTTGCCCTTTTCCCGTTTGTGTTCCCATTCGACATTTTGGATGGCCAGGCCGAACTCTTCCGGCTCGGGCTGCAAACCAAGCGTCTCGAACAGCAGACCGGCGGGCGGCCACAGTTCAACAATCCTGGTTTGATAGAAATGCGCGCTGCCGCCGATTCCCCCCACAACAAGGATTAGGATCAGCCAGCCGATCCAGCCGCGCTTGCCCTTGCCCTCCCCGGCCGAGGCCTCGGTTTTGGCGCGCGCCCGTCTTTGCTTCCGTTTTTCGGCTGCTGACTCCGGGGCCGATTCCGCCGCATCAGAGTCATCCCCGGCGTCTTCCACACCGCCCGCTTCTCCGTCATCGCCAGCTTCTTTTTCGACAGCCGTTTCCTCGGCGCTATCGCCGTCCGGTTCCGAATCACCACTTTCAGGTTCGTCTTCCGGTGCCTCGACGGCGGCCAACTCCTCAACGGGCTCAGGGGCCGCTATCGGCGCCTCCTCCTCCTCCGGCATTTGATGCCAACTGTCGCCGCACTTGGCGCACCGTACCTTCCGCCCCGCCTCGCCAAGGGCGTTGGCGGGAACGTTGAAGCGCGTCTGGCAGGATGGGCAGGAAAGGATCATGCGATCTACCGATAGACAAAGCAAAAATCGAAATAGGAGCCCATGAACAACGAAGCAGGTTGGCGCCTTGTGTTGCGCAAAAGTTAGCCGCGATCACCTCTCGGCGCAATCCATCGGCTGCGATCAATTCAGATTTCCTTTTCCGCCGGCGCCGCGTCATGGACCGGCGCAAGATTGTGGCGCTGGACCCTGGCCCGGCCACGTGGCATCTTGCGCATGCCTGTCGTGACAGGCTTTCGATCCCAAAGTACGCTTCGGATGGTTCACTTCGGATGGTTCGTTTCGAAAATGTTGGTGTCCGTTATGGCGTTGGGCCAGAGGTGCTGCGTGATATCAACCTGCACATCGCGCCCGCCAGCTTTCACTTTTTGACGGGTGCCTCGGGAGCCGGGAAATCCTCCCTGCTTAAACTGATGTATCTGGCCCTGTTTCCGTCCCGAGGCAGGATGGAGATTTTCGGCCAGGATATTCCCACTGCCCATCGCCGGGACCTGCCGGCCTTGCGCCAGCGCATCGGCGTGGTCTTCCAGGACTTTCGATTGCTTGGCAATCTCAGTGTTTTTGACAACGTCGCCCTGCCCCTGCGCCTGGCCGGCGAGGACGAAAAGCGTATCCAGAACAATGTTTCCGAGTTGCTGGACTGGGTTGGTCTTGGAACCCGGCTGCAAGACGGGCCCGATACCTTGTCGGGCGGCGAGCAGCAACGGGTTGCCATCGCCCGCGCGGTGATTTCGAAACCCAGTCTGCTGTTGGCGGACGAACCCACGGGCAATGTCGATGACCGTATCGCCTACCGTCTGGTGCGCCTGTTCGAGGAGTTGCACCGATCCGGTACCGCCGTCGTCGTGGCAACCCATAACGATGCCCTGGTGCGGCGCTTTTCCCACCCGGTACTGACCTTGAATGACAGCATGCTGCATCCGGCCAGTGCCGATGCCGCCGCTGGTGTGGCCGCCGGTCCGCGTGTCCGGGCCAGCTCCCGGCGCAAGTCGGGCTAGGTCATTATGGCGGCACCAGATCTGATACCCGATTCGGAAGGTGCCGGGCGATTCCTGCCATGGGTCGTGGCCGTGATGGTTTTCTTTGCCGCCCTTGCCGGCGCCGCCGCGCTGGCTCTGCACCAGGCAACGGGTAACTGGCGCAACGATTTGGCCAACACCATAACTGTGGAAGTTTTGCCCCTGGACCGTGCCGGCGCGGGCGGGGACGATGCCGGCAACGCGGCCCGGGCCGTGCGGGAAGGCGAACGTCTTGCCGCCGTGACGGCGGTGTTGCGCGCCACCGCCGGCGTTATAGGGGTCCGGCCGCTTGAAACGGCCGAGATCGCCGAGCTGCTGCAACCTTGGCTGGGCGACGGCAGCCCCGGCGGCCTGATCGGCGATTTGCAACTGCCACGATTGATCGACGTGCAACTGTCCGCCGCCGAGCGGGTGGATCTATCGGCCCTGGCCAAGCGGCTGGCCGGCATCGGGCCGGGTATCCGCATCGATGACCATCAGATCTGGCTGGGCAAATTGGTCCGGTTGAGCCGATCGCTGCAATGGATGATGGGCGCCTGTCTGGTGATGATCTGCTTTGCCACCTGCGCGGTGGTGATCTTCGGCACCCGGGCCGCCTTTGCCGCGCATTCGGAGGTGGTGGAATTGCTCCATGTCATGGGTGCCCGTGACGGCTACATCGCCCGGCTGTTTCAATGGCGGGCCATGACCATGGGCCTGAAGGGCGGACTGATCGGGCTGGCCGTGACGGCCGCCGCGCTGTTCGCCCTTTCGCGCTTGGCGGCGGACCTGGAGGGGCCCTTGTTCGGCGATCTGGCGCTTTCGCCGTTCGCCTTGTTGGCCCTGGCCACTTTGCCCTTCCTGGCGGCGGCGCTGACGGCGCTGACGGCCCGGCGCACGGTGCTGCGCGAATTGGCGCGGCTGCCATGACCGCGGTCATGGCGTGATGCGGCTGGTGCGGGGCATTTTTCTGGTGCTTGCTGCGGTCGTCCTGCTTTGGCTGGGCGGGTTCCTGCATTTTTCGGCGCATTTGCCCCGGCAGTCGACGGCGCAAGGGCGTGTCAGTGACGCCATTGTGGTGTTGACGGGCGGGCAGGGGCGCCTGCGGGTCGGGCTGCAATTATTGTCGGCGGAAAAGGGCGCGAGATTGTTGGTCTCGGGGGTCGAAACCGGCGTCTCGGCGGCCGAATTGCAGGCAAATCAGGCCGCGACGACAGGTGATTTGTTCAGTTGCTGCGTTGATCTGGGCTATCAGGCGCACGACACCTGGGGCAATGCGATCGAGGCCGCGTTGTGGATCAGGCGTCACGGCTATCGAAGCCTGCATCTTGTCACCGCCTCCTATCACATGCCGCGCAGCCTGTTGTTGTTCCAACAGGCCATGCCGAACGTCAGTCTGCACGCCAACCCGGTCTTTTCCGATCGTGTGAAACTGGCGGACTGGTGGCGTTTTCCCGGCACCATGAAGCTGTTGGCGGTGGAATACAGCAAATACCTGGTCAGCCTGTTAAGGGTGCGCCTGACGGGACCGGCGGGGTAGGGCGCGGCGATGCGGGCCATTCGATCAAACTTGTTCAATTTGCTGTTTTACCTCTGGTCGGTGGTCATGGTGCTGACCTTCGCCCCGGCGCTGCTGCTGCCCTATCAGGTGACGGTCTGGGGCCAGCGGCAGTGGGCCAGGGGCGTTAACTTCCTGATGCGCTGGAGTGCCGGCATCCATGTGGAAATCCGTGGTTTGGAGCACCGCCCGAAGGGTGGCGCCATCGTCGCCTCGAAACACCAATCGGCCTGGGATACCTTGATCTGGCACGACATCGTCGATGATCCGGCCATCGTGATGAAGAAGGAACTGCTGGCCATTCCGATCTATGGCTGGATGTGCCGCAAGACGCGGATGATCGCGGTTGACCGCAAGGCCGGCTCGAAAGCCCTGCGCGCGATGCTGGAAAATGCCCGCGTGGCGGCGGACCAGGGCCGCCCGATCATAATTTTCCCACAGGGCACGCGTACCGCACCTGGCGCCACGACCGATGAAATGCCCTACCAGCCGGGCATTTCGGCGCTGTATCGGGGGTTGAACGTACCCGTGGTGCCGGTGGCGCTGAATTCCGGACTGTTCTGGCCCCGGCGGCAGCTTTTGCGCCTGTCCGGAACGATCATTTTGGAATTCCTCGAACCGATCCCGGCCGGCCTGCCGCGCAAGGAATTCGAAGCGTTGCTGAAGGAGCGTATTGAGTCCGCCAACTTAGCCCTTGAAGCGGAGGCGGTTGTCAAATAATGACAACTGTATTTGACAGAGATCGTGTATAGTACATAACATGAACATTTGCCTATAATTCAAACTTGCAACTAGAGGATCCGATGCCCACCGTCGCGCCGATATCGCAACAGATTTGGGATATGAAATACCGCCTGAAGGGCGGTGATGGCCATGCCGTGGACGACACGATCGAGGATAGCTGGACCCGGGTCGCCGGCGCCCTGGCGGCGGCGGAGAAACAGCCCGAAGACTGGACGGCGCCGTTTTTCGAGGCCTTGGAGGATTTTCAATTTCTGCCCGCCGGGCGCATCCTGGCTGGTGCGGGGGCCGCGCGCAACGTCACATTGTTCAATTGTTTCGTTATGGGAACGATACCGGATGATATGTCGGGTATCTTCGAACACTTGCGCGAAGCTGCCCTGACCATGCAGCAGGGCGGCGGCATCGGCTACGATTTTTCCACCCTGCGGCCCTCCGGCGCGCCGGTTCAGGGCGTCGGCGCCGATGCCTCCGGGCCACTGACGTTCATGGATGTCTGGGATGCCATGTGCCGCACCATTATGTCGGCCGGGCACCGCCGTGGCGCCATGATGGCGACCCTGCGCTGCGATCATCCCGATATCGAGGCGTTCATCGAGGCCAAGCAGGACCCGGGCCGCCTGCGCATGTTCAATCTCTCGGTCCTGGTGAGTGATGCTTTCATGGCCGCGGTGAAGGAAAACGGCCCCTGGGAGCTGACCTTCGGCGGGCGCACCTACAAGACCATCGAAGCGCGGGAATTGTGGGACTGCATCATGCGGGCCACCTATGCCTATGCCGAACCCGGCGTGATCTTCATCGACCGCATCAATCAGCGCAATAACCTGTCTTATTGCGAAGATATTTATTCAACAAATCCGTGTGGCGAACAGCCATTGCCGCCCTATGGCGCCTGCCTGTTGGGCTCAATCAATCTGTCGCGTCTGGTGCGCGACCCCTTCGGCCCGGACGCCGCGCTTGATATGGCGGCGCTGCGCCGCCTGGTGCCGGTGGCTGTCCGCATGTTGGACAATGCCATCGATATTTCCAAGTTCCCCTTGCCGGAACAGGCGAACGAGGCGCGGGCCAAGCGGCGCATCGGCCTTGGCGTTACCGGCTTGGCGGATGCCCTGATTTTTTGCAAGGCCCGCTATGGCTCGGCCCAAGCCGTGGCCCTGACGGAGGCCTGGATGGCGGAGGTGCGCCGGGCGGCCTATCTGGCCAGTGCCGACCTGGCCCGGGATAAAGGCGCCTTTCCCCTGTTCGAGGCGGAGGCTTATCTGGCCGGCGAAAGTATCCGGGAACTAGATGATGACGTGCGCGCGGCCATTGCCGAACATGGTATCCGCAACGCGCTGCTAACTTCCATCGCGCCAACGGGAACCATTTCCATATTCGCCGATAATGTCTCTTCCGGGCTGGAGCCGGTTTTCGCCTTTACCTACCGCCGCCACGTCACCATGCCCGACGGCGGCCGGCGGGAGGAGACCGTGTCCGACTACGCTTACCGGCAATACAAGGCGCTGTTCGGCGAAGCGGCGCAGTTGCCGGACTATTTCGTAACCGCGGCCTCCCTCGCACCTTCGGATCACGTGACGATGCAGGCGGCGGTGCAGAAATACATCGATGCCTCGATCTCCAAGACCATAAATTTGCCCGAGGATATCTCGTTCGAGGCGTTCAAGGATGTCTATATCCAGGCCTATGACCGGGGCTGCAAGGGCTGCACCACCTACCGGCCCAACGAGGTCACTGGCGCCGTGCTGGAATCGAATGAGGCTGCGGCGGCGGCATTGCCCACGGAGCCCGAACTGCCCCTGGTCCAGCCCGAGGCCAAGCCCCGGGACGAATTGGATGCCGGCGCCGTGGTCTATATGACCCAGCCCCTGGACCGTCCCGGCGCGCTGCCGGGCCAGACCTACAAGATCAAGTGGCCGGAAAGCGACCACAGCATCTACATCACCATCAACGACGTGATCCAGGACGGCCGGCGCCGGCCGTTCGAGGTTTTCATCAACTCCAAGAATGTCGATCATTTTGCCTGGACCGTGGCCCTGACCCGGATGATTTCGGCTGTCTTCCGCCGGGGCGGCGATGTTTCCTTCGTGGTCGACGAATTGAAGGCGGTGTTTGATCCGCGCGGCGGCTATTGGGTCGATGGCCATTATATCCCGTCGCTTCTGGCCGCCATCGGCGAGGTGATCGAGCGGCATATGATCGCCATCGGCTTCATCGCCAACCCCAACGCCGACCCGGAAGCCGGCGATACCCTGATCGCGCTGCCGGCGGGCGGGCCGGGGCAGGGTGGCGACGGCGCCGATGGCGGCGATGACAGCCCCCGTCTGCGCGGCTGCCCGAAATGCGGCACGCCGGGCCTGATCCGCCAGGAGGGCTGCGAAACCTGCGTTTCCTGCGGTTATTCCAAGTGTAGTTAGGCGGCACTTCGCCAATTGATGGCCGTGCCCCCTGATGATATCGAAGGCATGATGCGATATATCGTCGGTGACCGCATCGGGCGGGCGCGGACCGAAATGAATTCCAGGGAGCAGCGGACATGAGCGCGCGTTTTGATTTTTCCTCTAAAACAGTTTTGGTTACGGGCGGCTCCAGCGGCATCGGCCTGGCCATCGCCCAGGGCTTTCGCGACGCCGGCGCCCAGGTCACCATTACCGGCACCAGGGACGGCATTGCCGACTACCCCGACGATCTGTCCAGCTTCACCTATCAGCAGGTCAACGTGCTCGACGTGGCGGCGGTGGAAGCCCTGGCGGAGGGTGTCGAACAACTGGATGTGCTGGTCAACAACGCCGGCACGACGTTTCGCGGCAAGGCCGCCCTGGAGCCGGAGAATTTCGAGGCGACGATCGATATCAACCTGAATTCGGTCTACCGCCTCTCCCACCGTTTGCAGCCGTTGCTGAAGGCGTCCGGCGGCTCGATCATCAACATCGCCTCCATGACCTCGTATTTTGGTTCACCCCGGGGGCCGGGCTACGGCGCCTCGAAATCGGCGATCCTGCAAATGACCATGAGCCTGGGGGCGCTGTGGGCCCGGGACGGCGTGCGCGTCAACGCCATTGCACCTGGCTGGATCTCCACCAAGCTGACCGCACCGATCCAGGACATGCCGGAAATCGCCGATCCCATCCTGCAGCGCACCCCCATGGGCCGCTGGGGCCGGCCCGACGAGATGATCGGCACGGCACTGTTCCTGGCCTCCCCCGACGCCGCCGGCTTCATCACCGGCGTCACCATCCCCGTCGATGGCGGCTATTGCACGTTGTAAGAGGATGGGCGCGCTATTACAGTAGTTGGGTGACTATCGTAACAGTCTGCTCGTCAGGCCGCTTTCGCATTCGGAAACCATAGGGCCCCACTTGTACGCCTACTTACTCGGTAAACTGTCTTCTCTGCCTGCAGATTTAGGTTGAATGTGTCTTCCTTATATATACTGTAATAAGCTGATACATGGATGGGCTGAGGTAAAGAGAATATGACCGATGATAATCAACATGAAAGCGTTGCATTTGCTGAAAAACTTATCGAATCCGGCACTGCTGCTGGGAAATTGGCTGGTGAACTTGAGACCAAGTTTATAGGTTATCTTTTGGCCGGAAATGGCGCTGCATTGGTTTCAATTTATGGACCATTAGCTTCCAGTTCCAATGTAGAATTGGTGAATGCGTTCCCGATCATCGCGTTGATATTTGGAGCAGGCCTTTTATTGGGGTCATTGGCTTTATTTTGTACATTGATCATA
>CAZVYX010000021.1:0-90681 GCA_964631725.1 uncultured Rhodospirillaceae bacterium
GACAGATACTAGATGTAGCGGGTGTCTGCGTCAACCGGATAGGCACGGAATGATCTTTGGATTTATATGTATTATTTTCATGACATTCTTAATAATTCTGATTTTTTGTTAGATTAATGTAATTAATTTTTGCAAAAATTTACAATATTTCTATTAAATATTTCGCCAAATAGATGAATATTGAAAGCGGGCGGCCAGTGTCGGCCAAAAAATTTTGTGCCCATGGCAACGAACAATACAAAAGAACCAAGAGGACAAGATGACGGATCAAACCGGTGGCAACGCCATGGATGGCGTAGCCTACCGTCACGCGCAATCCAGGCAATTCGCGGCGCATATGCTGTCCCTGCCCCGGCAGGGCATGCGCCCTTTGCGCAAGGCCTTTGATCCGGCGCAAATCCCTGAACTGCTGCCGCGCATCATATTGCGCGAGCGGGCGCCCGACGGCAGCTATGGATATCGCCTTGTCGGCACCGAATTGCAGGAATATTTCGGACAGGATGTAACCGGGCTGCCGGTCGCATCCGGCATGGGCGACCGGCCCGCGCGGTCAATGCAGCTTGCCTTCGATAGGATGATCGAACGGCCGTGCGGCCTGCGTTACGTCATGGACCTGGTCCTGAATTCCAATCAGATGGCCCGAATAGAAGGCGTCAGCTTCCCGTTCGCGGAGGTATCACCGCCACAGCAGATCGCCCACACCGCGGTACTGGAGCGCCCACTGTATATTTTCAGCGCCGATGCCACGACGGTCGGAATGCTGCACGAATTGGAAGGCATTGATCTCGGCGCCGGCGTGCCCGGCCTTGCCGATATTTCCTGGTAGAAAAGGCTGCGGAAACAGGGTCCATTTGCTCTAGGATCCTGGCGCCTCGAGCACTCTGATCGGCTGGCCGTTCAGCCAGGCGGCGATATCTTCGACGGTTTCCTGGTGGAACTGCGCCAGGTTTTCCTCGGTCACATAGGCCATGTGCGGCGAGATGATGGTGTTGTCCAGGCCCAGCAAGGGGTGATCCCTGGGCAGGGGTTCCTGGTCATAGACGTCCAGGGCGGCGCCCGCGATGCGGCCCTGGCGCAGGATATCCAGCATCGCCGCCTCGTCGACAATGG
The DNA here is from genome assembly GCA_964631725.1 of uncultured Rhodospirillaceae bacterium. Classification (GTDB taxonomy): domain Bacteria; phylum Pseudomonadota; class Alphaproteobacteria. The sequence continues at coordinate 1,111 of CAZVYX010000021.1, forward strand.
GTCCCCGCGCCGTATTGACCAAATAGGCATCCGGTTTCATCAGGGCCAGGTCCTCCGCGCCGATCAGGCCACGGGTCCGTTTCGATAGGATCAAGTGTATGGAAACGATATCCGATTGCCGGAATAGCTCCGTCTTGGAAACAAGCTCGGCGCCGCATTCGGCGGTCCGCTCGGGCGTCAGGTTCTCGCTCCAGGCGATGACCCGCATGTTGAAGAAATTGGCGATGGCGGCGGTTCGCGCACCCAGCCGGCCCAGGCCGACCAGCCCCAGGGTGCGTCCCGCCAGGGTCCAGCCCACGCTGGTCTGCCATTTGCCTTCACGGGTGGCTCTGTCTTCCTGCGGCAGTCGGCGCACCACGGCCTGGATCAGGGCCCAGATCATCTCCACCGTGGACTCCGTGCTGCCGGATGTGCCGCAGACCATGACATCATGCTCCGCCGCCGCGGCCATATCGATGGCGCCGTTACGCATGCCCGTGGTGACCAGCAGTTTCAGGTTCGGCAGACGCTCGAACAGGGCGCGGGGAAAGGGCGTGCGCTCCCGCATGGCGGCCAGCACCTCGAACGGGGCGAGACGCGCCGCCACGGCGTCAAGATCGGCCAGATTATCGTCAAACACGGTGATATCGACATCGCCCGGCAGGCCGGTCCAGTCCGCCATGCCCAACGCCACGTTCTGGTAGTCATCCAAAATTGCCAGTTTGAGCGCCACGTCTAGACCTCCATTTGTTCCGCCCGGTATTTCTGCGAGGCAGGGATTAGCAGCCGCTCGGCGAACAGTTTCATGTAGTTGTCGTCCCGCCGCTCGGCCAAATCCACCGCCTTGGGCCAAAGGGCATACAAGGCCTTGCCGGCGGCGGTCTGGCCATAGAACCAGTCATTCATCTGCCGGCCGGTATTGTTGCCGGGCTGGGCCGATGCCGCCTCGCGGTAATAGGCTTTCAAGTCATCAACGGCGAATTTCAGACATTGCCCCAGGCTCAGGTCATCGCGCGGATTGTCCGGCTCGCCGCCGTCAAGAATGGCGCAGACAAGATCAACGATATCGGCAATCGCCATGCCGCTGGGTCCCATGGTGGTGCGCCCCCGCTCGCGCAAGGCAATGTCATACCACGTGGATAGACCGCCGATCTCCGCCTCCATTGCCGCTTTGTAGCCGCCGCCCGCGTCAAGGTCCGGCGGTGGCGGCGGCAGATTGATGGGGCAGAACCAGCCCTCGCCATCTTCGGCGGCGGCGTCGGCGGGTGCATCGTCGGGGAAATCCTGCAACAGCACCGGTCCATCACCGCTCTCCAACAGCGCCAACGCAGCCCGCAAGACCCTGGTCTGAAAGGCAGGGTCGTTGGGCGCGCCCATGGGCCGGCCCAATTCGAACGGCACCCACAGGGCCCGCGGCGGTTTGGTATTTTCGGTCTGCGGCCGGATCAGGCTGATCTGGGTCGTCGCCAGGCCTTCTTCTTCCAGGAAATGTGCCAGCCCGCCCACGGCGCGCGTGCAAAGGGGTCAAACAGGAAGCAGAAAAACGCTATCGACGCCGTCCGCCTTCAAATGTCCGGCCAAATCGCGGGCGATATCTTCCATCGCCATGGGATCGGTCGAGCCCATGAAGGCGTAGTGATACCTGCCGACCGAGCCGATCTCCCCCGCTTCCGCCAGCTCATGCATGCGGTCCAGGGGCAGGACAACGTTCAGATCCTGCTCAAAACCCGAGCGGTCGAAATTCGTCGAAATATGGGTCATCACCAAATCGGCCGCGGGCACATCGTCGGCGATCACACGATAATCCGCCGCGCCGGCAAGAAACGGTTGATCGTCCCGATGCTGCAGGGCGGCGGTGGATACCATCGCGATCCGCCGTTCCGCCAGGGGCGGCCCCGTGACCCAGGGCTGGGTGTCGAAATCCGGGCAAGGTATGCTGGCCAGGTGCGAGCGTTCCGGCTCGTCAAGATCCGCTTGTCGTACCATTGTTTCCTCCTCGTCTAACTCTCGGCGCCCAGGGCGCCGCGCCTCTGTAAATCAGCGATGCCGGCTTCGTCGTAGCCGGCTTCCGCCAGTATTTCCAAATTGTGCTGGCCCAGTTCCGGGGCCGGACGGGGTGCCTGCTTGGCCGCCCCTTCGATCCAGACCGGGCTGTCGATGGTCAACTCGGCGCCAAATCCGGCGCCGTTGCCGGGCACCGTGATACCGGCGCCACGGGCCTGTTCGCTGTGCAGAATATCTTCCGTCTTGGCGACCAGGCCAACGGTGATGCGGCTGGCCGCGAAGGTCTCGCGCCAATAGTCCAGATCCTGTCGCGCGAAGACCTCATCCAGCAAGGCGATCAGTTCGCCGACATTTTTCTGCCGGTCGGCTTGCGTTAGGAAGCGCGGATCCTCGGCCAGCTCCGGATGGCCGATGGCGGCGGGAAACCGGACCCATTCCTTCAGTTCGTTGGCGGCGGTCAGAATGAACCAGCGGCCGTCCCTGGTCCGGTAATGGTTTGACAGCGCGTTGGCCGAGGCCGCACGCACCGGCCGGTTCGGCACCGCCGCGCCGCACAGGGCGGCCTGGGCCATGAAGGCGTTGGACCAATAGCCGTTCGCCAGTAACGAGGTATGCGCCAGTCCGCCCTGGCCGGTCCGCTCGCGCCGGTACAATGCCATCATGATGGCGGAAAAAAGCGCCACCCCGGTCGGATGATCCCCCATCCCAGCCATGGAGCGGGCCGGGTCGCCGTCCGGGTCGGGACGGACCAGATCCATCAGGCCGCTGCGGGCCCAATAGGCCGTGGTGTCGAAGCCGGTTTGGCCAGCCTCCGGCCCGGTCTCGCCATAGGCGGACATGGAGCCGTAGATCAGGCGCGGGTTCAGGGGTGCCAGATCCCCGTAACGCAAGCCGAGCTTTTCCCGCACGTGCGGCATGAAATTGGTCACGAACACATCGGCCTCGGCAACCAGCCGATACAGGACCTCGCGGCCCGCCTCGCTGCTCAAATCCAGGCTTAGGCCGCGTTTGGAGCGATTGTCGACCAGCCAATGGTAGGGCTCCTCGGCCTGAGGCATGCCGGCGACGGTGTGCAAGGGCCGGTAGCCGTCACCCATGGGCGGCTCGACCTTGATCACATCGGCGCCGAAATCGGCCATGATCGTGGTCGCCACCGGGCCGGCGATAAAGCTGGCCACGTCCAATACCTTGATGCCCTCAAGGATCATGGCTTCCTCACTCATACGAACATTCCTTCCAACGGCCCATTGCCCCATGGCGACAGCATAAGCTGGTGGCCGGGAATGGCAACGCTTGCGCCTTGACGCCCCGCGGCATCGTTGGCAGCATTCGTCCAGGACGTACCGGGGTAGGCGTAAGAATAACCACAACAATGACAATGGACTGGAGGCATCATGAAAAAGCTATTCGCAACCATCGGCGCCGGCGCACTTGTGCTGGCCGCCGGCGCCGCCCTGGCCGGCGGCAAGACGCCCGCCGTGGTCTTCGACATGGGCGGCAAGTTCGATAAATCCTTCAACCAGGGGGTTTATGACGGGGTTGAAAGGTTCCGCAAGGAAACCGGCATCAAATACCGGGAGTTCGAGGTCAAGAACCCGACCCAGCGGGAACAGGCCGTGCGCAAGATGGCGCAGCGTGGCTCCGACCCGGTGCTGGGCGTCGGCTTCGCCCAGGCTTCGGCCATCGAAAAGGGCGCCAAGGCATTTCCCGACACCCGCTTCGCCATCATCGACATGGTGGTCAATCAGCCCAATGTCCGGTCCATCGTCTTCAAGGAACAGGAAGGCTCCTTCCTGGTCGGCATTCTGGCGGCCATGGCCTCGAAGACCGGCAAGGTCGGTTTTGTCGGCGGCATGGACATTCCGCTGATCCGGCGTTTCGAATGCGGCTACTATCATGGCGTCAAGCACGCCAACGGTTCGGCGACGGTGTATGCCAACATGGCCGGCACCACGCCGGCCGCCTGGAGCGACCCGACAAAAGGTGCCGAACTGGCCAAGAGCCAGTTTGACCGGGGCGCCGATGTGGTCTTCGCCGCCGCCGGCAGTACCGGCCTGGGCGCCCTGCAATCGGCCAAGGACAACGGCAAATACGCCATCGGGGTCGATTCGAACCAAAACTACCTGCATCCGGGCACTATGCTAACCTCGATGCTGAAACGGGTCGACGTGGCCGCCTACAACACCTTCAAGAGCGCCAGCGACGGCAGTTGGAAATCGGGCATTCAGGTATTGGGCCTGGCCGAGGGCGGTATCGACTGGGCCTTGGACGAGCACAATAAGAACCTGATCACCCCGGCCATGAAGGCGGCGGTGGACCGGGCCAAGGCCGACATCATCGCCGGCAAGATCAAGGTGCATGACTACATGTCCAACAACAAATGCCCGAAATAGGTTTCGGCGTTGTAGATTCTAGACGCGCCCGGTAGGCGGTCCCCGTGACCGCCGCCGGGACGTCGGCGCCGCCGGCGATCACGCTGCGCGGCATCAACAAACAATTCGGCCCGGTTCGCGCCAACCGGGATGTCTCCCTGACCGTGCCCGCCGGCACCATTCATGGCATCGTGGGCGAGAACGGCGCCGGCAAATCGACCTTGATGAGCATTCTGTACGGCTTCTACCAGGCCGACAGCGGCGAGATCGAGGTCGGCGGCGAGGCCCGTACGATCCACGGCCCGGATGACGCCCTGGCGGCGGGCATCGGCATGGTGCATCAGCATTTCATGCTGGTGGATGTCTTCACCGTGTTGGAGAACATCCTGCTGGGCGCCGAGGGCGGGCCGCTCTTGGCCGGCGGCATGGCGGCGGCCCGGGCGGAAGTTACCCGCCTTGAGGCCGAGTACGGCCTGGAAGTCGACCCCGACGCCGTGGTCGGCAACCTGGCCGTGGGCTTGCGCCAAAGGGTGGAACTTTTGAAGGCGCTGTACCGGGGCGCCAATATCCTGATCCTGGACGAGCCCACCGGGGTGCTGACGCCGCAGGAGGCGGACCGCCTGTTCGACATCCTGCGCGCCATGCGGCAGCGCGGCGTGACCGTTATCCTGATTACCCACAAATTGCAGGAGATCATGGCCATCACCGACAATGTCTCGGTGATGCGGGCCGGTGAAATGGTGGCGCACCGGCAAACCGAACAGACCTCGCGCGAGGAACTGGCCGAACTCATGGTCGGCCGCCAGGTTCTGCTGCGGGTGGAGAAGACTCCGGCCCGGCCCGGCGACGTGGTCCTGCGGACCGAGGATTTAAGCTACGTCGACGATGCCGGCGTGCTGCGTCTGGACGGTGTCAGCTTTGCCTTGCGCGCGGGCGAGATCGTCGGCATCGCGGGCGTTACGGGCAACGGGCAAAGCGAATTACTGGAAGTACTGTCGGGCATTCGCCCGCCATCCCGGGGCCGTCTGATCATCCATGACCAGGTGATCGATGAAGGCCATCCCGGCGATGCCGGCGCCTTTCGCGCCCTGAACCTGGCGCATGTGCCCGAGGACCGCCAGCGCATGGGCAGCATCGCTGCCTTCGCGGCATGGGAAACGGCAATCCTTGGCTATCACCGGGACCCGGCCTATAGCGGCGCCGTGCTGTTGAAGAACCGTGACATCGTGGCCGATACGGCGGCAAAGATGGCGCGCTTTGATGTGCGCCCGCCCGACCCCTATCTGGCCTCCGACAGTTTTTCCGGCGGCAATCAGCAAAAGCTGGTGCTGGCGCGGGAAATAGGACGGCAGCCGGATATTCTACTGGTCGGTCAGCCGACGCGCGGCGTCGATATCGGCGCCATCGAATTCATCCACCGACAGCTGATCGAAATGCGCGACCGGGGTTGCGGCGTGCTGCTGGTCTCGGTCGAATTGGAGGAAATCCTCTCCCTCAGCGACCGTATCCTGGTGATGTTCGAGGGCCGGATTGTCGGCGAGGTATCTGGACCGGACGCCGACGCCCGCACCATCGGCCTGATGATGGCCAACGCCATGGCGGAAGAAACAGGCGCGGCCCATGGCTAGCGGGACCGCCAAACTACCCGCCTGGGTGGACGTCGGCCTGTTGCCGCTGATCAACGTGGCGCTGGCCTTCGTTGTATCCGGATTGCTGATCGCGGCCCTGGGCCAGGACCCGTTCGAGGCGACCTGGATCATGCTGCGCGGCGCCTTCGGCTACGAGGAAAGCCTGGGCTATACCTTTTACTACACCACCAACTTCATTTTTACCGGCCTGGCCGTGGCGGTGGCCTTTCACGCCGGCCTGTTCAACATCGGCGGCGAGGGACAGGCCTATATCGGCGGCCTGGGCGTCGGCGTTGCCTGCCTGATGCTGGATCAACATTTGCCGTTCGCGCTGATGCTGCCGGTTTCCATTCTCGCCGCCGCGATCTTCGGAGCCGCCTGGGCCTACATCCCAGCCTATTTGCAGGCGAAGCGGGGCAGCCACATCGTCATCACCACCATCATGTTCAACTTCATTGCCGCCTCGGTGATGGTCTATCTGCTGGTCAACGTCTTCATCAAGCCGGGGCAGATGTCGCCGGAGAGCCGGGAGTTCGCAACATCCGCCTGGCTGCCCTATATGCACGAGGCCCTGGGCTGGATCGGCGTCGAGGTGGCGCAATCGCCGCTGAACCTGTCGCTGTTCCTGGCCCTTCTCTGCTGCGTCCTGGTCTGGGGGCTGATCTGGCATACCCGCTGGGGCTACGAGATCCGCGCCGTCGGCGCCAATCCCGCCGCCGCCGTTTATGCCGGCATCGCGCCGGCCCGGATCATCATTGTCGCCATGTGTATCTCCGGCGCCCTTTCGGGTTTCGTCGGGGTCAATGAACTGAACGGCGTGCAGCACCGCATGCTGCTGGATTTCGCCGCCGGCTATGGCTTTACCGGCATCGCGGTATCGCTGATGGGGCGCAATCACCCCATCGGCATTATCCTAGCCGGGCTGCTGTTCGGCGCCCTGTATCAGGGCGGCGCGGAACTGGCGTTCGAGAATGCCGCGTTCAGCCCGGAACTGATCGTCGTCGTCCAGGGCCTGGTGGTGCTGTTCTCCGGCGCCTTGAGCTACATGCTGCGCGGCCCGGCGGAACGGCTGTTCCTGCGTCTCTCGCCCGCGGCCACGGCAGCGGCGGCGGAGGCCTAGGTCATGGAAGATACGTTCCTGTTGATCATCCTGACCTTCGACGCCACCATCCGCGTCTCGGTCCCCTTGATCCTGGCGGCCTTGGCCGGTTTGGTGGTGGAACGCTCCGGCGTCATCGATATCGGCCTGGAGGGCAAGATGCTGGCCGCCGCCTTCGCCGCCGCCACCTGCGCCACCCTGTCCGGTTCGGCCTGGATCGGACTGGCGGGCGGCGTCGTGATTTCGATCCTGCTGGCATTGCTGCATGGCTTCGCCTGCATCACCCATCGCGGCAATCAGATCGTCAGCGGCGTCGCGATCAATATCCTGGTCTCCGGCCTGACCGTATTGCTGGGAATTTCCTGGTTTTCCATGGGCGGGCAGACGCCGCCGTTGACCGGCGATGCCCGCTTCAATTCACTGACCTGGCCCGGCGCGGCGGCGGTCGCCGATGTGCCGGTCCTGGGTCTGCTCTATTCGGAACTGCTGAGCGGCCACAATATTCTGGTCTATCTGGCGTTCTTTTCGGTTCCGGCGGTCTGGTGGCTGGTCTACCGCACCCGCTTCGGCCTGCGCCTGCGGGCGACGGGAGAGAACCCGGCGGCGGTGGACACCGCGGGTATCTCGGTCGTGCGCATGCGCTACCTGGCCCTGATCATCTGCGGCATCCTGTGCGGCATCGCCGGCGGCTATCTTTCCACCGGCCATGGCGCCGGGTTCCTGCGCGAAATGACCGCCGGCAAGGGCTTCATCGCCCTGGCCGCGATGATCTTCGGCAAATGGCGGCCGGTGCCGGTCCTGTTCGCCTGTCTGCTGTTCGGCTTTCTCGACGCCATCGCGATCCGTCTGCAGGGCGTCGAAGTGCCCATGATCGGCGAAATGCCGGTACAATTCATCCAGGCTCTGCCCTATATTCTGACCGTCGTGCTGCTGGCCGGGTTTATTGGCCGGGCCGTCGCACCCAAGGCCTCGGGCATTCCATATGTGAAGGAGCACTGAGCATGACCGACGAGCTATTGCAGAGCGCGTGCACGGCGCGGGAGCAGGCCCATGCGCCCTATTCCGAATTCAAGGTCGGCGCCGCCGTGCGTGGCGAGAGCGGCCGAATCTTCGGCGGCTGCAACATCGAAAACGCCGCCTATCCCGAAGGCATCTGCGCCGAAACGGCGGCCATCGCGGCCATGGTGCTAGGGGGCGACCGCAAGATTATCGAGCTGCTGGTGGTTGGTGTCAGCGACGAACCGGTCACCCCCTGCGGTGGCTGCCGTCAGCGCATTCGAGAATTCGCCGGGCCTTATACGCCGATTCACATCGCCGCGCCCGATGGCGTCCAGCAGACCCTGACCCTGGACGAGCTGTTGCCGCAATCCTTCGGGCCGGCCAATCTGTCATGACGGCAAGGCAGGTCATTGCGCGGGAATGCCCTGGTTTTCAGCCCCGGGTGGCTGTTGTGCTGGGTTCGGGACTGGGCGGGCTGTCGGGGCAGTTGGACGAGGCGGCCAGCATTCCCTACGACGCGCTGCCCGGTTTTCCGCAACCCGGCGTCAGCGGCCATCAGGGCCGCTTGCTGCTGGGCCGGGCCGGGACCACGCCGGTGGCGCTGCTGGACGGCCGGGCACATTTGTATGAAGACGGCCGGGCCGATGCCATGGCCGTGGCGGTACGGACCCTGGCCGAGCTGGGTTGCGAGGCCCTGGTCTTGACCAATGCCGCCGGCGGCCTGGACGACGACATGCGGCCGGGCAGCGTCATGCTGCTGACCGATCATATCAATTTCACCGGCCAGTCGCCGTTGTTCGGCCTAACCGGCGACGACCGTTTTGTCGATATGTCGGAGGCCTATGATCCGGCACTGCGGCAGCGCTTCCTCGAACTGGCGGCGGGCATGGATATGCACCTGCACCAAGGCGTCTATGCCTGGTTCACCGGCCCGAATTTCGAGACCCCGGCGGAAGTGCGGGCCGCCGCCATTCTGGGCGCCAATGCGGTGGGCATGTCGACGGTGCCGGAAGTCATTCTGGCCCGCCATGCGGGACTGCGGGTCGCCGGCCTGTCGATCATCACCAACCGCGCGGCGGGCTTGGGCGGCGGTGTCTTGAGCCATGCACAGACCAAGGCCAATGCCGCCCTGGCCACGGATGGCGTACAGAGCCTGCTGGCGGCATTTCTGTCGGCGTATGGTCTGTCGGAGCCTGGTCTGTCGGAGCATGGCGCATGAGCCTGCTGCCCCAGGAAATCATCCGCCGCAAGCGCGACGGCAAAACCCTGAGCGGGGAAGAAATCGCCTTCATGGTCGATGGCCTGACAAACGGGAGCATCGGCGACGGCCAGACCGCCGCCTTCGCCATGGCGGTATTCTTCCAGGGCATGAGCATGGCGGAGCGGGTCGCCCTGACCCGGGAGATGACCCACTCAGGCACGGTAATCGACTGGTCCGGCCTGGAACTGCCGGGGCCGGTGGTCGACAAACATTCCACCGGCGGCGTCGGCGACAAGGTCTCGCTGATGCTGGCGCCCATCGTTGCGGCCTGCGGCGCGTTCGTGCCCATGATCTCGGGCCGGGGCCTGGGCCATACGGGCGGCACCCTGGACAAGTTGGATGCCATTCCCGGCTACAACAGCACGCCGGATTTGGCCTTGTTCCAGCAAACCGTAAAGGCCGTGGGTTGCGCCATCATCGGACAGACGGGCGATCTGGCCCCGGCCGACGGACGCCTTTACGCCATTCGCGATGTCACGGCGACGGTGGAATCCATCCCCCTGATCACCGCCTCGATCCTGTCGAAAAAGCTCGCCGCCGGTCTTGGCGGCCTGGTCATGGACATCAAAACCGGCAGCGGCGCCTTCGCGGCCGACATGGAAATGGCGCGGGAGTTGGCGGAAAGCATCGTCTGGGTGGCCAATGGCGCCGGCCTGCCGGCCCGCGCCCTGATCACGGATATGGACCAGGTCCTGGGCCGCAACGTGGGCAATGCCCTGGAAGTGGCGGAAGCGCTGACATTCCTGAAGAACGACAGTCCCGACCCGCGCCTGCGGGACGTGGTATTGGCCTTGGCGCGGGAGATGCTGGATCTGGCCGGCATCGACGCCGATCCTGAAGCCGCCCTGGAAAGCGGCCGGGCCCTGGAGGTCTTCGCCCATATGGTGCACCAACTGGGCGGACCGGCCGATTTGGCCGAGAACAGCATCCTCTATCTGCCCATCGCGCCGGTTTCCAAGCCATGTCTGGCGCATCAATCCGGCGTGCTGCGCGCCATGGACACCCGCCGCATGGGCATCGCGGTACTTGCCATGGGCGGCGGCCGCCGTGACGCCGCCGACGCGATAAATCCAGCGGTGGGATTGACCGAGGTCTGCGATCTGGGCAGCCGGGTCGAAGTGGGCCAGCCCCTGGCCATCGTGCATGCCGCCAGTGAGGCCGACGCCAACCAAGCCATCGCCGAGATTAGATCGGCGATTTCAATCGGTGAGAAAGTTGGAGCCAGGCCGGTCATCCTGGAAAGGCTCGCGGCATCATGAGCCGGGCCTTCATTCTGGTCATGGATTCGCTCGGCATTGGCGCCAGCGCCGACGCCGCCGGATTTGGTGATACGGGCGCCGATACCCTGGGCCACATCGCCGCCGCCCGGCCCCTGGAGTTGCCAAATCTGGCGCGCCTGGGCCTGGCCCATGCCGCCGGCGCATCCACCGCCGCGCCGCCGCCCACCTTGGGATATGACGGCGCCCTGGCCGGGGCGTGGGGTTATGCGGTGGAACAAAGCCTGGGCAAGGATACGCCCAGCGGCCATTGGGAAATCGCCGGCCTGCCGGTGGCCTTTGAATGGGGTTTCTTTCCGCAAACCGAACCTTGTTTTCCCGACGACCTGATTGAGCGGCTGGTGGCCCGCTGCGGACTGCCGGGCATATTGGGCAACAAGCATGCTTCCGGCACCGAAATAATCGCGGAACTTGGTGGCGAGCATATCCGGACCGGTAAGCCGATCTGCTACACCTCCGCAGATTCTGTGTTTCAGATCGCCGCCCACGAGGCACATTTCGGCCTCCAGCGCCTGTACGACCTATGCGCCGCCGCGAAGGAGGAAGTTGACGCCCTGAACATCGCCCGGGTCATCGCCCGGCCCTTCGTGGGGGAGGACGCCGCCAGTTTCCAGCGCACCGCCAACCGCAAGGATTTGACCACGCCGCCGCCCGGCGACACCCTTCTGGACCGGCTGGCGGCGCGGGGTCGTGATGTCATTTCGGTGGGCAAGGTCGGCGATATTTTTGCCGGCCGGGGCATCAGCCGCACCGTCAAGGCGCCGGACAACATGGGGCTGTTCGATCTGTTGTTGGCGCAGGCCGCGGCGGCGCCGATAGGCAGTCTGGTGTTCACCAATTTCGTCGATTTCGACATGCTGTACGGCCATCGCCGCGACGTGCCGGGTTATGCCGCCGCCCTGGAGGCCTTCGATCGCCGCCTGCCGGCGTTCGAAGCGGCCATGCGGCCTGGTGACCTGGCCCTGATCACCGCCGATCACGGCTGCGATCCGACCTTTGCCGGCACCGACCATACCCGCGAACATGTGCCGGTGCTGTTTTTCGGACCCGGGATCGAGGCGCAGGCCCTGGGCCGGCGGAACAGTTTCGCCGACATGGGCCAGACCATCGCCCATCATCTGGGCCTGGCGCCGCTGGATCATGGCGAGGCCTGCCTGTCATGATCGAGGTCATCGCCCTGGATGCCGACGACACCCTGTGGCACAGCGAAAGCCGTTTTCACGAGACCCAGGTACGGTTGTCGGAAATCCTCGACCGGCACGCCCCCCATAACGAGGTGCAGGCCCATCTCCATGAGCTGGAAGTCCGCAACATCAAGCTGTTCGGCTTCGGCATCAAGGGCTTCACCCTGTCCATGGTCGAAGCGGCGATCGAGATATCACAGGGCCAGATCACGGCGGCGGAGATCCACGAGATCATCATGATGGGCAAGGCCATGCTGGAAATGCCCATGGAGCTGCTGGACGGCGTCAACGATACCCTGGAACGTATCGGACGGGACTATCCCCTGTTTCTGATCACCAAGGGCGATCACATGGATCAATACAACAAGATCGAAAAGTCCGGCCTGGCCGGGCATTTTCAGGAGATCGAAGTGGTCTTGAACAAGGACGTGGCCGCCTATGCCGAAATTTTCACGCGCCACGGCGCGGATCCCACCAGGGTAATGATGGTGGGCAACTCCATTCCATCTGATATTCTGCCCATTCTGAATTTGGGCGGACACGGGGTCTACATCCCCTATCATGTCACCGCTTCGTTCGAACGCCATGAGGAAGAGCCAGACAGCCCGCGCTATCACCGGCTCGACAGTATCCAAGCGTTACCGGCTTTGCTGAAAAACCAATAAGGGAGGCAGAAAATGAAATCGAAGCTGTGCGCCGCGGCGCTACTACTTGTTGGCCTGGGCCTTGCGGCCTGTGAGACGCCGCCGCAGAACGACGGCCTGAATGGCACTTTGTGGCTGCAAAGTTCCGTGGAGAACAAAGCCAACGCCCTGGCGACCTATCGTCTGGGCACGATGATGCTGGACAAGGCCCTGGCGGACAAATCCTGGACCGCCGCGCCGAATGAACAGAAAGGTGATTTTTCCGCCAAGCCGCCGGCGATCATCCTGGACGTGGACGAAACGGTCCTGGACAACTCCGTCTATCAAGGCTGGGTCGTCACCAAAAACGAGCGTTACAGCTCAAAGACCTGGGGACCGTTCGTCAACGACGTGCTATCCCGGCCCATTCCAGGGTCTCTGGATTTTATCAAGACGGCGGCGGCCAAGGGCATCAAGATCTTCTATGTCACCAACCGCAAGGGGCCGCTGGAAGCCGCAACCCGCAAGAATCTGCAAAAATTCGGCTATCCCATCGATACTTCGGAAGACACGGTGCTGACACGGGGTGAGAAGAAGGCCTGGAAATCATCGAAGAAAAGCCCGCGCCGGGCCCATGTGACAAAGAACCACCGGGTCCTGATGGTGTTCGGCGATAACTTCGGCGATTTTGTCGATGGCTATAAGGGCAGCCTGGCAGAGCGTCATGCTCTGTACCAAAAGCATGATGGAATGTGGGGCACGAAATGGTTCATGCTGGCCAATCCGTCCTATGGCAGTTGGGAATCGTCGGCCTTTGGCAACGCCTGGGGTAAACCCGTGGCCGTTCGGCGCCAGATGAAACTGGATGCCTTGGACGCCTGGAATCCGAAATAGGCCGGTTACCGCCGCCGGGAATCATCCTGGCGGCGGCTAACGAGCTGATATTCTTCAGTCTTTCTTGTCCATCGTGAAGCGGAAATCGCAGTGCGGTGCGCCGCCCATGATGGTCTGGCTCCGGTTCAGGGTGACATCGGGGTTGTAGCCCTCGCAGAGGGAGCCGTCCCGGCCGCAGGAGAGAATTTCGCCGATGTGCGAGAGGCCCATGTCGGCATAAACCTCGGCATAGCGGCAACGGACAACGTTGAATTCCAGGCGATCCTCGGCGACGTGGAGAAAGTCCTTCTTCAAGGCATCACCCTTCGACCAGCGGGAGGTCAGGGTGGAGAAGGTTTCCAGGTTATTGGGTTCGTCCGTGCTGGCGGCCAGTGCCGCGCCCTGGCGCACCGCATCCTTGTTGATGGCCGTGGTCAAAATTTGCTGGGCCCGTTCCTCGCCCAGTTCGTTGACCATCTCCTCGTAGATCGGCTTGATGATATTGGCTTCGATCCGGCGGACTTCCAGGATGGGTAGCTCGTCCATGACAGTTTTTCCCTTTGATAATCAGTGCATTGCCGAAAGTTTAGCAGATCATCGGCGGGCGCAGCATTAATGATTTGGTAACCGGCGTTTTGGCATTATGGGGTGCGAATGCGTGGAACGTAAGCATACGTCCGCGAAAGGGCAAACCGCCGGCGACGGCGGGACGCAAAGCCACCGGTCTATCACGAGAGGCGGAAGATCTCTCGGAGCAGACAGCGGAGCTACCGAAGGAGAAATGCAATGATATCCAGTATCAGCTTCATGTTCGATACCTACTGGACCATATGGTCCAGCCTGTTTCCATACCTGCCGTTCTGGAGCCCCCATGGCGCCGTGATGACCCCGATCATCGCCGCCGCCGTCGGCGTTCTTGCCGGCAAATACTGCTGGCACATCTTTCGCCGGAGCTAGGACGACTCTTTCAGCGGCTGAACCGCCTTAAGACGCCATTACCAGGGGTTCACCGAAGCCCACCACGTCCCGTACGCGGGCGCAGATTTCGCCGTGGCTGGCACCGGCCATCGCCGCTTCGACGACCTGGGCATAGCTGTTGGCATCCTCGCTTTGCAGGACCCGGGCCAGTTCATCCAGGGCCCGGTCAACGGCGGCCTGGTCGCGATTGGCCTTATAAGCGCGCACCCGTTCGATCTGCTGTTCGATAACCTGCGGATCGGGCCGGTCGATAAAAGGCCGGGCGTCGTCTTCCGCCTCGATCTCGAAGGCGTTGACGCCGATAACCGGCTGTTCGCCGCTTTCCACCGCCTGTTGATGGGCCATGGCGGAGGCGCCGATCATGCGCTGCACCAGGCCGTCTTCACAGGCCGCGAACATGCCGCCCTTGGCCGCCACCTGGGCCATGATCGCCTCGATCGCGGCTTCCATATCGTCGGTCAGGCGTTCCACATAATAGGAGCCGCCAAAGGGATCGATGACCTGGTCCAGATGCGCTTCCTGGGAGAGAATATTCTGGGTGTTGACGGCGATGCGGGCCGTCTCCTCGGACGGGGAGCCCAGGGCTTCATCATAGGAGTCCGTATGCAGGGACTGCAGGCCGCCGAAAACCCCGGCCATGCCCTGGACGGCGACGCGGGCGATATTGTTCAAGGGCTGTTGCCGGGTCAGATCCGTGCCGGAAGTCTGGGCGTGGAAGCGGAAGCGCCAGGAGCGCGGATCCTTGGCGCCGTAGCGTTCCCGGGCGATGCGGGCCCAAAGGCGGCGGCCGGCGCGGAATTTGGCCACTTCCTCGAAAAAGCTGATGGAGATATCGAAAAAGAAGCTGAAGCGGGGCAGGAAATCGTCCGGCGCGAAGCCGCGCGCCACTAGATCATCGGCATGCTGTACGGCCGAGGACAGGGTAAAGGCCATGGCCTCCGCCGGCGTGGCGCCGGCCTGTTGCATATGCTGGCCGACAATGGAAATGGGATTCCAACGCGGACAATGTTCCGTCATGAAGGCGACATGGTCCATCAACAGCCGCCGCGCGCCGGGCAGGGCCAGACGGAAGAACATATGCAGCGCCGCGTAGTGGGAAAGGTAGTCGCTTTGATTTGTCGTGCCCGTCAGTTGCGCCCAGGGGATGCCCCGCTGTTTCGCCACCGCAAGCAGCATTGCCGACAGGGTAAAGGGCGCGGTATCGCCCAGGGATATGGCGTCCTTTTCAAACGGCAGCCCGGCGACGCAACTGGCCACATCCTCAACCGTGGAGATCGACGTACCGCAGGTGCCGAGCAGTTGCGCCGGCACCTCATCGGCGTCGTAGCCGCGCATATGTGAATTGCAGGGTGCGAGATACAGCCCCGTGATACCGGTATTCCACAGCGCATGCATGCGCTGGTTATAGTCCGGCGGCGTGCCCAGGCCGACCACCAGGCGCTGGCTCCAGCTACGGCCACGGTACATCGAGGCATGGATGCCCCGCGTCATCGGCGCCTGGCCGGGAAAACCCAGGTCCCGCATATAATTCTCGCCGGACCAGTCCCGTGGCGTATAGATCGCTTTGACGGCGACGCCGGAGCGGTTCCTGACCGTTGCCTCATCGGGAACCTGTTGTTCATAGTTCCGCTGCCAGTCCTGCTCCGCCTCACCAAAGCCGGGCAGCGTCAGTTGCTCGCTCATAGCCAATCCTTAGGATGCTGATCCAATGATTTCCGGCAAGTTACAACAAGACACGGGCCCGATGTCTTGATTTCAATCATTTATGCCGGTGGTTATCGGCGGCTATGCGGGCACCGTGGCCATGCGCTCGGCGCCGCCGCCATGACTGCCCTGACGCCGGACCATGAAGATCACCAGGGCCAGATTGCACAGGTTGAAACCCATGCCGGTCAGAAATGCCAGGCGGTAGGTGGCGGTCCAATCGAAGATGACACCACCCAGATAGCCGCCGATTGCCATGCCCAAGGTGCCGAACAAGAAGATCACGCCGATGCGCCAGCCGGCTTGCGAGGCGGGAAACAATTCCCGGATGATGATGGCGTACATGGGCACGACACCGCCGTAGCCAAGGCCGTAGAAAATGGAGACCAGATACAGGCCTTGCAAAGAGTCTGTATTGACGTAAAAGGCCAGACCGAGCATCTGCAGGGACGAACCCAGCAGCAACGTCTTCAAGCCACCGACACGGTCGGCCAGCCAGCCATAGGCGATGCGCGAGAGGAAGGCGCTGAAAAGCAGGAGCGACAACATCTCAGCGCCACGGGCGGCGGAAAAACCAAGATCGCTGCAGAACGAGACGATATGCACCAGAGGCATGGACATGGCCACGCAACAGCCGACGATCGCCGCGCACAACAGGGCGAGAGCCGTATTGGGCGGCAAACCCAGCACCGGCGCCGCGGCTTGCTCGGCCGCTGTCGCACCGGCAGTCCTGTCCGCCGCCGCGCCGCCCGCAAGCATACGCGGACTGGGCCGGCGCAGGGCAAGGGCAAGGGGCACCAGTGTCGCGATGCTGAACAGGCCGTACCCCAGCATGGTCTCGCGCCAGCCATATTGTTCCATGGCATAGCGGAATATCGGCGGCCAGATGGCCCCGGCCAGGGCCTGTCCGCAGGACGCGATGGCGATCGCCATGCCCATGCGGCGATCGAACCAATGGGTGACATTGGTCAACAGCGGCGACGTCATGGCGCCATTGCCCAACAGGCCCACGATCAATAGCTGCGCGCCCAAAAAGGTGACAACGGAATTGCTTTGCGACACAGCTATCAGGCCCAGGCCCAGGCAGACGGCGCCGGTCATGGCCGGCCCGGCCATACCCCGGCGATCGGACCACAGGCCCATCAGAATACCGCCGATGCCGGCCCCGAACATGGCGGCGGCATAGCCGGCCGACGGGATTTGCCGGGGCCAGTTGAACTCGGCCGCGATGGGCTTCAGGCCAACCACGACAAGATAGGAGGAACCGAAGGCGACGGAGATCATCAAGGTCGTGGCAATCACCACCCACCAGCCGTATCTGCTCTCGATCGATGTCTCTTCGGCGATGTTCATTGGATCCTTGGAGGCAACAAAAACCGGGGTCAACGCGACGCCGACACCGGGTTTCCTGGTATAGCTCATGCGTGCGCCTGGGAATAGAGGCAGGACCGCATTGCCTCCGCCGCGGCTTTGACCTATGGCTATGGCATGCAAGCCGCCGAGGATATCCGCTGCCAAATCTGCGACAGCCGCGATTGCCCGCCCCTGATAGAGCAGGGCGGCTGGCACTATCGCCGCTGCCGGGACTGCGGCCTGGTTTTCCTCTCCCCCATGCTCAACGACGGTGAACTGGCCGCCCTTTACGCCAATCCCGATAGCGGCGGCACGCGGGCCTATTTCCGCAAGGAAGCCTCGAAACTGCGCCGGGCCCGGGGACGGGTGCGGCATTTGGCCGGCGCCATGGCGGGCGGCGCCAAGGGGCATCTGTTTCTGGATGTGGGTTGTTCGGGCGGCTTCATGACCCAGGCCGCCATGCAGGCCGGCTTCACCGCCTGGGGCATTGACCCCGACAGCGATGCCGTGGCCCATGCGGCGGAACATTACCCCGGCGCCACCTACCGGGTCGGCGGCCTGACCGAATTCGCCGATACATACATGAACCAGACCCAGGACCGTTTCGATGCGGTCTATTGTTCGGAAGTGCTGGAACACGTAGCCGACGCCAACGCCTTTGTCGCCGCCATCGCCAAACTGATGGCGACGGGTGGGGTGCTATATCTGACCACGCCCGACATCGGCCATTGGCGCCGGCCCCGAAACCTGGCGGACTGGGACGTCTTCACCCCGCCGCATCATTGCCTGTTCTTCTCCATGGGTAATCTCAGGCAACTATTATCCCGTCACGGGCTGGAAATTTACCGTCGGCAATGGGCCTTCAAACCGGGCCTGAAGGTGCTGGCACGAAAAGTAGGAGTGAAAACATGAACGACCAACGGTTCAGCGGCATCTATCCCATGCTGTACGCCTTCTTCGACCAAAACGGCGCCTTGGACCGGGAGGCCATGCGCAGGCAGGTGCACTGCAGCCTGGCCCAGGGCGTGCATGGCATCGCGGTCGGCGGCCTGGCGACGGAAACCAACAAGCTGTCATCGGCCGAGCGGCGCACCCTGATGGAGTGGGCGGCGGAGGACGTGGACGGCCAAGTGCCGTTATCCGTCACCATCGCCGAAAGCAACGTCGCCGGCCAAACCGCCATGGCCAGGCTGGCCGCCGATTTGGGCGCCGCCTGGGTGGTGCTGCAACCACCGCCCGTGCGCGGCGCCACCGAGGCCGGGTTGATCGAATTTTACGGCGCCGTGGCCGACGGCTCGCCCCTGCCCGTGGGCATTCAGAACGCCCCGGAATACATTGGCATCGGCGTCTCCAACGCCGGCTTCGCCACGCTGAACGAACGGCACCCCAACGTCTCGATCCTGAAGGCCGAAGGCCCGGCCACCTACATCAGCGCCCTGGCGGAAGACACCGGCGGCGCCTTTACGCTGTTCAATGGCCGCAACGGCATGGAACTGGTGGATAGCCTGCGCGCGGGCTGTCACGGCATGATCCCCGGCGTCGACGCCTGCGACCGGCAGGTCGCGATCTTTGAGGCCATGGCGCGGGGCGAAGAGGCGGAGGCCGACCGCGCCTTCGCCGAAATCCTGCCCTTGCTGTCATTCCTCATGGGCTCGATCGATCATCTGCTGTGCTATGGCAAACGCCTGACCGCCCGCCGGCTTGGCCTGGGCGAGGTTTACGACCGGGTGCCGGCACTGCAGCCAACGCCATTTGGGCTGGAGGTGATGAACCGCTGGTCCAGGGATCTCGGCGATTTTTAGTTCATACGGGAGGAAACGGACATATGCGTATCCATAATCTGTACGAGGACGAGGACGGCCAGTCCCATTTCCGCGATATCGAGGTGGAATGGGTCGAGGAGGGCCGGGGCGGCAAGTTATCCGAGCGCATGCCGGCCACCGGCATCATCTTCCGTCAGGTGCCGCCGACCTATGAGCTGGATTGGCACAGCGCGCCGCGCCGGCAATACATCATCAACCTTGACGCCGGCGTTCAGATCACCGCCTCGGACGGCGAAGCCCGCGTCATCGGCGCCGGCGAAGTAATCCTGGTCGAGGACATCAACGGCAAGGGCCACCTATCGAAGGCCATCGACCAACAAATCCGCCACTGCATCTTTGTGCCGGTTGACTAGAGCAACCCGCATTCAATTGAATGCGGATAAGTTGCTCTATTCTAAAGGTTTTAGCGCATGGGTTCGGGTTTGATTAAACCCGACATGCGCTAATCCCTAGCGCGGGGCCATGCGGATGGCGCCGTCGAGGCGGATGGTTTCGCCGTTCAGCATGACGTTCTCGACAATCTGGCGGCTCAACTGGGCGAATTCCGATGGGTCGCCGAGTTTCTTCGGGAACGGCACCATGTTCTCCAGGGAGGCCTTGGCCTCCGGCGACAGCGTTGCCATCAACAGCGGTGTCTTGAACAAACCCGGCGCGATGGTACAGACGCGGACCCCCTTGTCGGACAGATCCCGGGCGATGGGCAGGGTCATGCCGACGACGCCGCCCTTGGAGGCGGAATAGGCCGACTGGCCGATCTGGCCGTCATAAGCGGCGGCGGAGGCGGTATTGATGATCACGCCGCGCTCGCCGTCGGCCAGGGGTTCCAGCTCCACCATGTCGGTGGCGGCCAGGCGAATGCAGTTGAAAGTGCCGATCAGGTTGACGCGGATGATCCGTTCCCACTGATCCAGGGGATGGGCCGTGCCCCGGCTGGTGGTCTTGACCGCGATGGCAATGCCGGCGCAATTGACCAGAATGCGCGGCACGCCCAATTCCTCTTTGGTTTGGGCCAGCGCCGCCGCGATCTGTTCTTCCGAAGCCACGTCGCATTGACAGAAAATGGCGCCGGTTTCGGCCGCCAGCTTGCCGCCAAGCTCTTCCTGCAGATCGAAAATGGCGACCTTGGCGCCGGCGGCAATGAACTCCCGCACCACGCCCTCGCCCAAGCCCGATGCGCCACCGGTCACGACCGCGATCTGTCCATCCATTTGCATGGCGTGTTGCCTCCGCTCTTGTTGATTAGTCGATGATGTAGGGTTCGAACGGCGTTTTCGACAGCACCTCGTTGCCCGTCTCGGTGATCACCAGGGGCCGCTCCATGCGCATACCGCCGACGCCGGGCAGATTGGCGGTAACGGCGATTTCCTGCATATAATTGGGTTCCAGCACATAATTCGGCTCGGAAACGCCGTCGATCTCGGCATCCGTCAGGGTGGGGTACCATTCATCGCCGAAATGGCCGATGCCATGGCCGAAGCCGCGAATGAATTCGGTCCAGCCCTGCTCCTCGACGAATTCGCGGGTGGCCAGCGCCACCTCGCCCAAGGTGCGGCCCGGCTGCATATTTTCCACCACCTTGTGGCAGGTGGCGGTAAAGCCTTCGATCACCCTGGCCTGCTCCGCCGTTGGTTGGCCCAGGACCGCGTTATGGGCCACATCGCCCAGCATCAGGCCGTACATGCCATGCAAATCCAGCAGCACGAACTCGCCGCGCTGTATCAGCTTGTCCGTGGCCGGGGTGCAGGCGCCGGTCCAGGTGCGGTGGCCGGAAGCGATCTCCTGCCCGCCGGTGAAGGTCCAGGCGAACTCGCTGCCGGCCTCGCGCATGGCCATCTCGGCGATGCCGGCGATCTGCTTTTCGCTCATGCCGGGACGCAGGGCTTCGGCCACGGCCTCCTGCCCGCGGTCGACGATCGCGGCGGCCTGGCGCATCAGATGGACCTCCGCATCCTCCTTGACCATGGCCAGGCGGTCGATGATGCGATGGCCGTCGATCAGCTCCGCCTCGGGCAACTGGGCGGCAAGGTCGTTATATTCGCCACGGGTGATGAAGCCCTCCGGCAAATAGACCGAGGCGCCGTCCTCGATCCCGACCCGGCCATTGGCCAGGCCCAGTTCGGCCACCTGCGCCGCCGCCGCCGCCATCATGGACTGCCGGGAATAGCCGACGACCCGTTTCAGCCAGCCTTCTTCCTTCAGGCGGTTCACATCCATCGAGGGGCATATCAGGGTGACCTCTCCCTTGCCCGCGGCCGGGATAATCACCGTACTGCGCCAGGGGCAAAAGGCACCGCAGGCATGCGTCACGGTTTTCAGCCGGGTACCGACCAGAACATCCAGACCGGCCTCCGCCACCTCCCGCTGCATCTTGGCCAAACGGCCGGTGGGATCCATGTGCACTGTGTACATGACGCATACGCCTCCATATTGGAGTATTTCCGACTGTCGTCGAATTGCCCGGCCTCCCCGCTCCCCCTCCCGGCCACCCATTGACAATGATCCCGTGGGTGGCCGGGAGGGGGAGCGGGTGGTTCAGCCGTAGTCAGAAATGCTCTAGCAAACCGAGCTTAGCCTGGATCAACGGAGATGGGTCTTGATCTGGCTCAAGCCATACCTCGTCTGGCGGAATTGAAAATTCCGCAACGCCGACTTGATTTAGAATGGATTGAGTTTGGCTAGCATTATATAAGAAAATTGATCGCATCTTACCTTCGTCACGAATGCAAGGGGGCAGGAATCAGGGCGCGGACATGACAAACCGTAGGTTTGTGCCCGGGTGTTCCGGTTTTTCAAAACTGTTAATGAACGACGACGGTGGCACATATGCCTGAACTCGACCCAACACAGGCAATCGACGCAATCGAAGGGCTGACGGTCGGGTTCACGCTTTTCGATGCGGACGACAGGTTCGTCTTTTGCAATAGTCAGCAGAAGGAGCTGTTCCCCGGCGTTGCCGATCTATATGTCCCGGGCACCCCTTTCGAGACAATCATCCGGGCGAGCGTTGAGCGGGGCGCGATCGCCATTGCCGTTGGCCAGGAAGACGAATGGATCGCCGAACGCGCGGCGATACACCTGGTCAGCGACGGCATACCCCATGAGTCCGAACATGCCGATGGGACGTGGACGGAACTGCGGGAAATGCGGCTGCCGAACGGTTCCAGGGTCAGCCTCCGCACGGATATCACAGATCGCAAACGGGCACAGGAGGCGGTGAAAGAAAGCGAGGCGCAGTTTCGCAATCTGATCGACGGCTCGATCCAAGGCACACTGATCCACCGCAACTTCAAACCGCTTATGGTCAACCATGCCTGGGCCGAGATTTTCGGCTTCGATTCCGTTGAGCAGGTCCTGGCGCAGGACAGCATTCTTGCCAGTTTCCCCGAACATGAACAGGAACGTTTCCAGAAATTTGCCGAGGCGCGGTCGCGCGGAGAGGCGACACCCAGCCAGTACATATACGAAGCCATTGGGCGCGATGGCCGGCGGATATGGGTCGACAACATCGTGCGCATCGTTGATTGGGCCGGTGAACCCGCGATCCAGTCGACGGTGGTCGACATCACGGAGAAGAAGAACATCGAGGAGGCGCTGCTGGAACGCGAGCGACACTATCGGCTGATGTTTGATTCAGCGGAAGTCTGCCTCTGGGATGAGGATTTTCGTGGCGTCCATGCGGAATTCGAGCGTCTGCGCGGTGAAGGCGTGCAGAACCTCCATGCTTATCTTCAGGAACATCCCGACATCGTCTGGGAGTTGGCCAACCGGATCATCGTCAATCGAGTCAACGATGCGACATTGCGCTTGTTCGGGGCCGCCACACAGGAAGAACTTCTCGGTTCCCTGGACAGGGTGCTACCCGACAGCGCGGCCGATCTGTTCCTGGAAGAACTTGTTGCGATCTGGAACGGTGAGAGCCAGTTTCGGGCCGAGGTAAAGCACCGGAATTTTGCCGGCGAGGATCTCTGGGTTATCGTTACCATGCCGATTCCCAGCCGGCCGGAAGACTTCCGGAGCGTTCCCATCAGCGTCGTAGATATCAGCGACAAAAAGCGGGCGGAAGAGGAACTCCTCAACCACAGGAATCATCTGGAGGATCTGGTAGAAGATCGGACCAGCGAACTCCGCACGATCGCCGACAGTATACCGGTTTTGATCACGCGCCTGGATAGGAAGCAACGGTACGCCTTCATCAACAAGACAGCCGAGCGTTGGTTCGGTCGAAGCGCCGATCAAGTTCTCGGCCGGACGGTTGCGGAAATTCTTGGCGGATCCGCCCACGAGGCACTGTCGCCTTCACTCGACCGGGTTCTCAACGGACAGCCGCTGACCTTCGAGACGAGGATAACGTATCCCGACGGCATGACACGGGATGTCGAAATATCCTATGTGCCCGATGCCGGTCCGGATGGGACCGTCAGGGGTATCTTCAGCGTCGTCGTCGATATCAGCAAACTCCAGACCACGGTGCGTGACCTGGCCGATAAGGAGGCGGCGCTGGCCGAAGCGCAGCGCATCGCCGACGTAGGCAGTTGGGATACCGACTTCACATCCGGTCAATTGTCTTGGTCAAGACAGGTCTATCGGATCTTTGGCGTGACGCCGGAAGAGTTCAAACCCGGCTACCAGGCATTGTTGCAATTGGTTCACCACGATGACCGGGACGCTCTCGCGGAGGCCTTTGGGCAAGCCCGCCGATCCGAACGATCATACAGCATCGAACACCGGATCGTCAGACCTGACGGCGAGGTCCGCACCGTTTTGGAGAATGCGGAGATCACAAGGGACGAAAAAGGTGCGGCGACAGGACTGTCCGGCAGCGTGCAGGACGTGACGGAGTTGCGCGAGACCGAGGCCATGGCGCGCAGGAGCGAACAACGCTACCGGGCGCTGGTCGAAAGCGGGACGGTTGGTATTTTCGTGTTCGACATAGACTACCGTCCGCTGTTCGTCAGTGACCTGGCCGTTCGCATGTTCGGATATGACGCTGCGGCGGAAATCTTGGCCATGCCGACGCTTAATTCGCTGCTGGACGAATCCGAGGTCGATCGGATCAGCGATATTCGCCGGCGCCGGCTTGCCGGTGAGGATTTGCCGGCGGCGTTCGAAATAGTCGCCCGGCGCAAGGATGGCACGCCGGTGTGGCTGTTGAGCCACAGCGCCGTGATTGACTGGGAAGGAAGTCCGGCCATTCAGTCGACCCTGATTGATATCACCGGCTTGAAGGACACCGAACAGGCCTTGCTCTCGAGCGAGAACCGGTTCCGCACACTGGCCGAGGCAACGCCGGCGCCGACCGTGGTCAATCGACTATCCGATGCCGTTTTCCTGTACGCCAATCAGGCGGCCCGCGATGCCATGGGTTGGAGCAACGATGAACTGGCTGGCCGTACATCGATCAAGATGTGGGCGGATTCGGGGCAGCGAAAGGCGTTCTTGGAGGAATTGAAGCAGAAGGGCATGGTGCGGGATTTCAAGGCCCAATCCAGAGCCCCGGACGGATCCCTGCATTGGGAGATGATCTCGGCCGAATTGATAGAATTCCAGGGCGAGGCGGCGGTGTTCAGCAGCTATATCGACATCACGGAATTGTTGTCGGTGGAAGAACAACTGCGCCGGGCTCAGAAGTTGGAGGCGGTCGGGCAACTGACCGGCGGCATCGCCCATGATTTCAATAACATTCTGGCCGCCATTATCGGCAATCTGGATTTGCTCCAGGATAGCGACAACATTAGCGATGAATTCGACAAGGAGGGCGTCGCCATCGCCCTTAGGGCGGCGCTAAGGGGCGCGGATCTGACCCATCGCCTGCTGGCGTTCTCGCGGCAACAGGACCTGATGGCCAAGACGACCCGAATTAACGAGACCCTGCCGCATTTTTGCCGCTTGGCACAGAGTACGATTGGCGAGGATATCGCCATCGAGATGAAGCTGGCGGCCGATCTATGGCCGACCGTGGTCGATGCCGGACAGCTGGAGAATGCCCTTTTGAACCTGGCTATCAACGCCCGCGATGCCATGCCCAATGGCGGACATTTGACCATCGAGACGGCCAACCTGGTTCTGGATGAGGACCATGCCGCGAAAAGCGATGACCTGGCGCCCGGAGACTATGTCACGGTCACCGTCAGCGACGACGGCGCCGGGATGCCCGCGGAGGTGCGGGTGCGGGCGTTCGAACCATTTTTCACGACCAAGGAGGTTGGTGAGGGCAGTGGCCTGGGCCTGAGCATGGTGTTCGGCTTCGCGCAGCAATCCGGCGGCCAGGTTTCGGTTTACAGCGAGGCGGGCGAAGGCACGACGGTAAGGATCTATTTGCCCCGGGATGCGACGGCGGCAGCCGAAAGCGCCGCCGAGGAAGTCAAAGAGGACAGCCCGACGGGTGATGAAACCATCCTTGTGGTCGAAGACGACCAAGGTGTGCGGAGTTACCTGGTGACCGTGCTCCGTCGCCTCGGCTACACGGTCCTGGAGGCCAATGACGGCCCGGCGGCGCTGGAGGTCATGGCGGCTTCCGGCCTGATCGACTTGCTGCTGACCGACATGATCATGCCCCGGGGGATGAACGGGCGCGATGTCGCCGCCGCCTTCCACGATCGATATCCGGCTGCCGGGGTGCTGTATTCATCGGGCTACACACGGGAAGTCCTCAACCGGCGCAGCGGGCTCGAGGATGATGCGGCGCTGATGAATAAGCCGTATCAGACCCCGGCCCTGGCCCGGCGGGTGCGTGAGGTCCTGGATGGTCAGGCGTAATTAGCCGCCGTCCCGAAAGCGGGCTTTCGCGCTAGCCACGGCAAGTGGCGCCATGGCGGATGCAACAAACTTGACCAGCCCTGCTGGTATCGGTTGACGTCATCTGTTATCCGACATTCAATAAGTCTGTTACTGTTCGCTAATGCACTTTTGGGGGAGTGGCGATGGTAAGCGTAAATAGGCGGGACTTGTTTACGGCTCTACTGGTCGGCGGCATTGTTGCTTTGGACGGTGGCCGTGTCGTATCAGCCTTGGATGGCGAGCAGATCCGATTTGAAATGCGCGTGCCGACCGTGCATCGCGAGACCGTCGAGTCATCCCTGACTTACCAAGGGACCATACATGAGGAACAGGACACCAAGGGCTTGCCGTTGGTCTTCATCTTTGCCGGCGCGGTCTTGATCCCATATCTCGCGAACGCGCTGATATCGCTTCGTGACAAGATCGAACGCGGCGGCGTCGTAATTGACGCACGCGATACCACCGTCAAAATTCAGATCGACAAGGCTCTGAATAGAGGCGTCATGGTTGTCGTCACGAATGATGGGGTGGAGATCCGCGAAAAGGATGATTTACCCACGGTAAAAGACCTAATTGAATTTATCAAAGCAGCGCTATGAAGACCTGTTGAAGGGGAGAATGGGGGCCGATGGCGCATCGTGGAAGCCATTGTCTAATTCGCTGGGCGGCATTTGTGCTACTGGCTGGCAGCCTATTCCTGACACAGGTCTCGGAAGCATCGGCGGCGCGGAGAATTGCGCTCGTCATAGGCAATGGCGGTTACGATAAGCGGGCGCTGAAGAACCCGACAAGAGATGTTGATCTGATGGAGAAAACCCTCATCAGCCTGGGCTTCAAGGTGTCCAAGTACAAGAACCTAAATCAGAAACAAATGAAGCGGAGAATCCGCGATTTCGGCGAACAGCTCAACAATGACACCGTCGCCCTGTTTTACTACTCGGGACATGGGATGCAGGTGGAGGGCCAAAATTATCTAATTCCCATCGACGCCGAAATAAACAAAGAAAGCGACGTGGATATTGAATCGGTCAGGGCGGAGAGCATCGCGGCACAAATGGACCTGGCCCGCGGCAAGGTCAATATCATCATACTGGATGCCTGCCGCAACAACCCGCTTGAGAGGAGTTTTCGAAGAGGCGGCACCAGAGGTTTGGCGGGATTGCGGGCGGCGGAAGGCACGATCGTCGCTTATTCCACAACGCCCGGGCAAACCGCGGATGATGGCGATGGAAACTACAGTCCGTACACCGAAGCCTTGGTGGCGGAAATGGTCAAACCAGGCCTACCGATCGAGCTTATGTTCAAGGGCGTGCGCAAGGCTGTCAAAGCCGCAACCAAGGGCGTCCAGATACCTTGGGAAAATTCATCACTAACTGAAAATTTCACCTTTCAAAACGCCGCCGCGCCAGTGATGGCGAATGTCCTGCCGAGGAATATCGCTGCGCCGAATGTTGCGAAACCGGTAGTTGGCTCTTATCCCCGCAGGAAGCCTGGCACCGTCAGCAAGATCCAATGGTGGCATGCCATGGCCGGCATTAATGGCGAGCGCGTCAATAGGATCGCCCGGGACTTCAATGCGGCACAATCCGACTATGAGATTGTGCCCGTCTTCAAGGGTAATTACGGCAAGACAATGAGCGCCGCCATCGCAGCCTTCCGGGCCAGGAAACAGCCGCATATCGTGCAGGTGTTTGAGGTCGGAACAGCGACCATGATGGCCGCGCGCGGCGCCGTATATGCGATTGAAGATCTGATGAGGGACAATGGCCTGCCGTTCGACAAGTCCATCTACCTGCCGGCCGTAATCTCGTATTACCAGCGGCCGAACGGCGATTTGCTTTCAATGCCCTTTAACAGCTCGACGCCCGTTCTCTGGTACAACCGCGACGCCTTTCGGAAAGCCGGCCTGAACCCGGACGCACCGCCGAAGACTTGGGAAGAGATCGCATCGGTATCGAAAAGGCTACTGGGGGCTGGCATGAAATGCGGGTTTTCCTTTGGTTGGCAGTCCTGGGTCATGTTGGAAAACTTCTCCGCCTGGCACAATATTCCCTTCGCCACCCTGGCCAACGGACTTCAAGGCCCGGGCACCGAGTTGACCTTCAATAATGCCGGGGTCGCCGCCATGTTTCGGCAAATTGCCGCTTGGAGAATGAGCGGGATCTTCCAATATGGCGGCCGGCGCGGTGAGAGCCTGCCGAAGTTCACCAAGGGTGCATGCGGCATGTGGTTGAATTCGTCCTCCTATTACGGAACCATCAAGAAGCAGGCGAAGTTCGATTTTGGCCAGGGCATGCTGCCCCTGAACACAAAGCTGGCCTTCACACCGCAAAATTCAATCATTGGCGGCGCCACCCTTTGGGTGCTTAAGGGCCACGACGACTGGGACTATAGGGGTGTCGGCCAGTTCATGAATTTCCTTTCCTCACCCAAGGTTCAGGCCTGGTGGCATCAGGAAACAGGCTATGTGCCGATCACCGTCCCGGCTTATGAATTGAGCAAGCGCCAGGGTTTTTATAAGCGTAATCCAGGTACGGACATGGCGATCAGACAGCTTCGCCTGAACAAGCCGACGCTGAATTCCATGGGCTTGCGGTTTGGCGACTTTGCCAAAATCCGCGTCATCATCAACGAAGAGATGGAAGCGATCTGGGCCGGCAGGAAATCCGCCAGAAAAGCTTTGGATGATGCCGCCAGGCGCGGCAATATATTGCTGCGGAAGTTCGAACGGGCGAATTGAAGGTGGCCGGACTTCCGCCTAGCCTATTTCTTTTGGATAATGAACCGCGTATCGACGGCAACTGTACAGGCAGCTTGACCAATCGCCCACGGGGGACCTGCTGTCCGGGGTATCAATAATGCGGCGGCGGTTGATCATCGGGCGCGCGGGGTTCGACATCGTCTTCCACCCGTCCCAGGCGGGCCCGCAGTTCGGCGACGACCCGCCGCAGGGCCTCGATCTCGGTCCATTGCCGGTTCACCATCTCGGACAGATCCTCAATGGTGCCATCCTGATGGGCGCTATGGCTTTCCAAGGCCGTCAGACGCCCTTGCAGGTCATCGATTTCGCTCATGAGCCCACCTTCGTGGTTAGGCCGCCATCCACGGGAATGACCGCGCCGGTGATATAGGCCGCGGCGTCCGAGGCCAGGAACAGGGCCGCATTGGCGGCGTCCCAGGCATCGCCCATGCGGCCGAGGCGCGGCAGTTCGGTACGCTGGCGGCGGATTTCGTCATGGGCCAGGCCGGAGGTCCGGTGATACATCTCGATCGCCGTCGGCGTGTCCAAGAGGCCCAGCATCAGGACATTGCAGCGGATATTATGGGGCCCGTTCTCGAACGCCAGCCAGCGGCAGAATTCCTCCAGGCCCGATTTCGCCGCCTTGTAGGCGATCAGCGGCAGGGAGGCAACGGATGCGACGGAGCTGGTATGGGTGATACAGCCCGACCGCTGCGCCCGCATGATGGGCAACACTTGCTTCGACAGCAGCATTGGCCCGGTCAGGTTCATATCCAGGCATTGTTGCCAGGTTTGCAAATCGATCTCCGCCGTATCCCCCTCCACAGTGCCGGCGCCAACGTTGTTGTGCAGGATATCGATCCGGCCAAAGGCCTCCCGGGTCGCGGCCATGAGGTTGCGGCAATCATCTTCCCTGGTGATGTCGGCCAGCATGCATTCCACCGCAAAGCCCTCCGCCCGGACCAACCGCGCGGTCTCATCCATGGACGGGCTGGAGCGGTTGGCCAACATCAGCCTGGCCCCTTCGCGGGCAAAGGCCAAGGCCGTCGCCCGGCCATTGCCCATGCCGGCGGCCTCGCTTTGGCCGGCGCCGGTGATGATCGCGACCTTGTCCTTCAAGCGCATGGCAAGCCTCTGCAATTGCGGTGCATTATTTGTCGTACCAATGGGCCCTGGACGCAAGCCGTGACTTCGGTGATAAATGATCGCACGCGGCATGGGGGTCTATCGAGATGACTGAAACCGGCAAAATCCTTACACAAGCGCAGCAGGATCAGTTCTGGCGCGAGGGCTTTCTGGTCATGGACGGGGCGGTGGACGAGACCACCCTGGCAAGGCTGCGTCGGCAGATGGATGACTGGGGCGAGGAAAGCCGGGCGCACAGTGAACCCTATGGCCCGCCCACCGTCGATGGCCGGCCGCGCTTCGACATGGGGGAGGAGCACACGCCGGTAACGCCGGCCCTGCGGCGGATCAACAATCCGGCCGAAGTCTCGGACGATTTCCACGCCGTCATGACCGACGCCCCCATGGTCGACATGGTCGCCGACCTGATCGGGCCGGACGTGAAATACCATCACTGCAAGATCAATTCGAAACTGCCCGGCAGCAAGACCGTGGTGCGCTATCACCAGGATTTTCCCTACACGCCCCATACCAACGACGACGTCATCACGGCATTGCTGTTGCTGGATGACGTGGACGAGGAGAACGGCTGCCTGATGGTGGTGCCGGGCACCCACCGGGGCACCATCGACAGCCTGTTTCAGGATGGCGCCTTTACCGGCATGGTCGCGCCGGCGTTGGAGCGTGACTATATGGCCCGCCAGGTGCCGATCGAGGGCAAGGCCGGGGCGGTCTGCCTGATGCATACCCGCCTGCAACATGGCAGCGAGTCCAACCGCTCCGACGACCGGCGCCGGGCCATCTATATCTGCGTTTACAGTGCGGCGGACGCCATACCCATCGCCCGCAATCCCATGCCGTCGGCCCTGGAAGGCACCATCGTGCGGGGCCGGGAAAGCCGCACCGCCCGCATGATCCCGTTGCAGGTGGAATTGCCGCAGCAGCCCAAGTCGGCCTCTTTCTTCACGGTGATCGGGCAGAAATCCGCCAGTACGGGTGATTAGCGCTTTTCGAACACCTGGGTGCGGGCGGTGATCTTGTCGGTGAACTGATACCAGCCGCGCATTTCGATGAATTCCGGCGTCTCCAAGGCTTCCGGCCCGCTGAGCTCATAGATCGCCATATAGGCCCTGGCGGACGACGTCGATTTTTCACCATCGCTGGTCAGACTGGCATCGCCCACGGAGGCATAGCGGTTGCCCGTCAGGACACCGGGGCAGGCCAGGGCATCGGGCAGGTGTTCCTCGTCGTACCATTTGTTCCAGGCGGCCTCGACCGCCGGATCGATTTCGGCCTGAACGATCAACAGATATTTCGGTGCTTCAGACATGACCCCTCACATTTCCAAAACCTGTCCGGCAATGCTAGGGCATCTCCGCCTCGATTGAAATCGTCCCGACGGCAAGCCGGCTATGCCTGCGCTGGGAGGGGTTTATTGTCTGGTGGATATTCGCGACGGCGGCACCCCCATCACCTTCCCAAAGGCGGCGGAGAAGGCGCTGGCACTTCGATAGCCATGCTGCCGCGCCACGCGGGAAATTGGCTCGCTGCGGGACAGCGCCTCAAGGGCGTTGTGAAAGCGGATCCGCTGGCGCCAGTGATTGAAGCTCATGCCCAGATCACGGGCGAACAGACGGGCCAGCGTACGTGATGACGCACCGGCAACACCGGCCCATGCCTCCAGGCTGCGGCGGTCCGAGGGGTCGGCGAGCAATTCGGCGCATAGGCGCTGCAATCTCGCATCCCTTGGCAGCGGGACATTCAGCGATAACTCCCGCGCCCGGCTGATTTCCAGTTCGATCATTTGCGCGATCAGACTACCCCGGCTGTCCGGATCATAGACCACCGGCTCCTCGCTGAGAGCCAGGATCAATTCGCGCAACAGGCTGGAGAC
The DNA here is from genome assembly GCA_964631725.1 of uncultured Rhodospirillaceae bacterium. Classification (GTDB taxonomy): domain Bacteria; phylum Pseudomonadota; class Alphaproteobacteria. The sequence goes on from CAZVYX010000021.1 coordinate 32,804, forward strand.
GGCGATCACGGAAAGAGCGCGGAAGGAATCGTCACTCACCCCGGTGTCGATATACAGGGTCCGCATTTCGACACTGCCGTGCATGCTGACGGAATGATGCGTACCGGCGGGAATGTAAACCGCACTGTCCCGTGGCACGATCCAGGCCTCCTGCTCTGTACGCAACCGCATTATCCCAACCGTCGCATAGAGCAGTTGATCGCGCTGGTGTTCGTGCCATGGTATGACAAAACTGTCGGTGAAGTCCTTCGACATCACGCTGACGGTCTGGGGCAGGTGCTGATAATCATCTGGGTCGGTGCTGCGTTTTGCCGGTATCGCCATGATTGCCAGGCTTTCGATTGGAATGAGATTTTTGGCGCAAACTCGACGAAATTTGGCATGACATCGCATTCCAGACAAGCGTAACCTGTCTTTGTGTTTACGGCGGTATTCGAAAAGGTCCGCGATCAAAATGGGGGTCAGAGGCACATGAACCGGGATCGATCGTATTTTTTGTTGCTAAACATCGGCCATTTCCTCGACCATCTGTTCACCCTGATTTTTGCAACGATCGCGGCATTGGTGTTGTACCGGGAATGGGGAATTGGCTACGCCGCGCTTTTGGCCTATGCGACGCCCGGGTTTTTCGCCTTCGGCCTGTTTTCCCTGCCGGCCGGCTGGCTGGCCGACAAGTGGAGCCGCGACGGCATGATGTGCGTGTTTTTCATCGGCATCGGCCTCACTGCAATCGCCACCAGCTTCGCTCAAACGCCATTGCAGATTGGCATCGGATTGTTCGTGATCGGCATGTTCGCGGCGATCTACCATCCCGTAGGCCTCGCCATTGTCACCATGAAATGGCGCAATACGGGCATGCGGATCGCGGCCAACGGGGTTTGGGGCAATCTCGGCGTTGCCTCCGCCGCGCTGATTACCGGATACCTGATCGACCATGGCGGCTGGCGCATGGCGTTCATTCTGCCGGGCGTCTTTTCCATTGTCATGGGACTGGTCTACATGACGCTGCGGTGGCGCAGCATTCACGCCGACGGAAACGCCGCGAAAGGCGCGGCCGACGAAGTGGCGGCACCCCCCTCGCCATCCTATCGCGCGCTGTTGATACGGGTCTCGACGATCGTCTTCCTGACGACGGCGGTGTCCTCGATTGTCTTTCAATCAACCACCTTCGCCCTGCCGAAAATTTTCGATGAGCGACTGCAGGGACTGGCCGCCGATCTGGCCGCCTGGATTGACGGCGTGGGCGGTTCCGGCCAGGAAGATATTGCAACGGTAATCGGATCCCTGGCCTTCATCGTATTCGCCGTGGCATCAATGGCGCAGCTTGTGGTCGGCAGCATGCTCGACCGCTTTGGCCCCAGGCGCGTATTCATGACGGTCGCGATCATCCAGTTGGTCTTCTTCTCGGCCATGCCCGGCCTGACGGACGGCGTTGCCCTGGCGGTCGCCCTGGGTTTCATGCTTGGCGCCTTTGGCCAGATCCCCATCAACGATTTCATGATCGGCAAGACCGCCAGCGGCGCCTATCGGGCCCGCATTTACGGCGTCCGCTACGTGGTAAGTTTTACCGCCCTGGCGGTGTCCCTGCCATTGATCGCCTTCGTCTATCAGAACTGGGGCTTTGACACCCTGTTTCGCATCCTTGCCGGTGCCGCCGTGGTTATTCTGGCCGCCGTGGCAATGTTGCCGAAGCAACTGCCAACGCCGGAGACCGCGCCGGCGGCGGCTGAATAGAGGCGCTGCCGGTCAGGTCACCAATTCGGGTATCTTATCGCCGCTGGGCGTTTCCGGATCGGTTGAACCGCCGCCGCCATCGCCCTTGCTGCTACTGCCTTTCGGCCGTTTCGCCTTACCCTCGAAGGCAAAAGTCAGCTTGCCGTCGGCGACATCGATCACCACCAGGCCGCCCTTGGCCAACTTGCCGAACAGCAATTCGTCCGCCAGGGGCTTCTTCACCTTCTCCTGAATGATGCGGCCCAGGGGACGGGCGCCATAGAGCTGGTCATAGCCCTTTTCCGCCAGCCAGTCGCGGGCCGCGACGCTCAATTCAATCGCCACCTTGCGTTCGCCCAGTTGATCGCTCAATTCGCCAATGAACTTGTCGACCACCTTGGAGATAACTTCCGGCGGCAGGGCGGAGAAGCCGATCGTGGCGTCGAGGCGATTGCGGAATTCCGGTGTGAACAGCCGGTCAATGGCTTCCTCGTCGGCGCCAACCTTGTTTTCCCGGCCGAATCCGATGGCCATTTTCGACATTTCCGAGGCGCCGGCATTGGTCGTCATGATCAACACCACATTGCGGAAATCGATGTGCTTGCCGTTATGGTCGGTCAGTTTGCCGTAGTCCATGATCTGCAGTAGGATGTTGAACAGATCGGGGTGGGCCTTTTCAATCTCGTCCAGCAACAGCACCGCATGGGGGTTCTGGTCGATGGCATCGGTCAACATGCCGCCCTGATCGAAGCCGACATAGCCGGGCGGCGCGCCGATCAAACGGCTTACCGTGTGCCGTTCCATATATTCCGACATATCGAAACGGACCATCTCCATGCCCATAATCTTGGCCAGTTGCCGGGCCACCTCGGTCTTGCCGACACCGGTGGGGCCGGAGAACAGATAGCTGCCGATCGGCTTTTCCGGCTCCCGCAGGCCGGCCCGGGACATCTTCAATGCGGTGGCCAGGGCATCGATGGCCTGTTCCTGACCAAAGACGACGTCCTTCAACTCACCTTCCAGATTAGCCAGGCTGGCCCGGTCGTCCTTGGACACGGTTTTCGGCGGGATGCGCGCGATCTTGGCCACCACGGTCTCGATATCCTTGACCGAAATGGTCTTCTTGCGCCGGCTTTCGGGCAGCAGCATCTGGGCCGCACCGACCTCGTCGATCACATCGATCGCCTTGTCCGGCAACTTGCGGTCATTGATATACTTCGCCGACAGCTCCACCGCCGCCTTGATGGCATCACCGGTGTAACGGATATTGTGGTAATCCTCGAAATAGGGCTTCAGACCCTTCAGGATCTTGACCGCGTCGAGCACCGTCGGCTCGTTCACATCGATCTTTTGGAAGCGCCGCAACAGGGCCCGGTCTTTTTCGATATAGCCGCGGTATTCCTTGTAGGTCGTCGAACCCATGCAGCGGATGGTGCCGCTGGCCAGGGCCGGCTTCAACATGTTGGAGGCATCCATGGCCCCGCCCGATGTCGCACCAGCGCCAATCACGGTGTGAATTTCGTCGATGAACAGAATGGCGTCGTCATGGTTTTCCAGCTCGGCGATCACCGCTTTCAGGCGTTCTTCAAAATCGCCGCGATAGCGGGTGCCGGCCAACAGGGCGCCCATGTCCAGGGAATAGATCGTGGTATCGCGCAGCACCTCGGGCACTTCGCCCAAGACCACCCGGCGGGCCAGGCCCTCGGCAATGGCAGTCTTGCCGACGCCGGGGTCGCCCACCAGCAGGGGGTTGTTCTTTTGCCGCCGGCAGAGGATCTGGATGGTCCGCTCCAACTCCTCTTCCCGCCCGATCACCGGGTCGATACGGCCGCTGCGCGCCTTGTCGTTCAGATCAATGCAATAGGCGGCCAGGGCCTCGTCGCCGGATTTGACCGCGCTTTCTTCCTCTTCCTTTTCCTCCGTCCCGCGCACCGTGCGTTCCGCGTTCATGCCCGGCGTCTTGGCGACGCCGTGCGAGATGTAGCTGACCGCATCCAGGCGCGTCATGTCCTGTTCCTGCAGGAAGTAAACCGCGTGACTTTCACGCTCCGCAAAGACCGCGACCAGGACATTGGCCCCGGTAACCTCATCCCGGCCCGATGACTGCACATGATAGACGGCACGCTGGATAACGCGCTGGAACCCGGCGGTCGGCTTCGCCTCTTCCTCGTCTTCCACGGTCAGCGACGCCAGGTCCTCGTCGAGATAGTCGATCAACTGGCCGCGCAACTGGTCAATCTCCACATTGCAGGCACGCAACACCGAGCGGGCATCATTGTCATCGCACAAGGCCAACAACAGATGCTCCAGGGTTGCGAATTCATGCCGGCGTTCGTTAGCGCTGCGTAGCGCCCGATGCAGGCTCTGTTCCAGTTCTGCCGCGAATGATGCCACTAGACTTTTTCCATCGTACATTGTAGCGGATGCTGGTTTTTGCGGGCGAGGTCGGTCACCTGCATCACCTTTGTCTCCGCTATTTCAAACGGGAATATGCCGCAAACACCAATTCCCTTCTGGTGCACATGCAGCATGATTTGGGTCGCCTCTTGCTGGTCCTTGTTGAAATAACGCTCCAACACATGAACCACGAACTCCATGGGCGTGTAGTCGTCGTTCAACAACAGCACCCGGTACATGGACGGCTTTTTTGTTTTCGGACTGGTCTTGGTGGCGACGCCGGTACCACCACCGCCGCCGCCGCCGTCCTGGTCATCGCCGCCGCCAGCGGCGCGAACGGCAAGCCCGGCGGCATGGACAACAGCCATGCCGGTATCACGGCCCGCCGCCTGGCCGCCGATCCACCTATTGCCGTTCAGCTCGTTCATGCCCCTAGGGTCTCCCAGCCGTGATCCAATCCGGCCTGGCCAGCGCAACGGACCTAATCCAAAAACGCTCACCAGGGCAAATCACGCCACCTTCCTATCATATCGGCCATTTCCATCATATTGGAAGGGGTAGTTCCAAGCGATAGTAGATTGGAGTTGTTTAAAAATGGCAAAAAAATGCCCGGCATGACGCCGGGCCGTCCCGCAGACATAGAAAAAGGGCCCGGCGGGAGGATCCGGGCCCTTCTCTACAGCGCTCAACCCCGTGGGGCAGAGCTGCTAAATCACGGTTACGCCGCGTTTTTGCGCCATTTCTCCACCGAAGCGGTGAATTGCGCGTTGATCGGCTCGGCGGTTTCCTGAGCAACCTTGGTCGCCATTTCACCAACCTTGGTGCTTTGGGCCATGAAGCCGTCAAAGCTGCCACGGGCATATTCGGACTGCAGTTCCATGGCCTCGTTCAAAGACTTGGCGCTCAATATCGCCTTGGTCGCCTGGACATTGCTGTCCAGCATCTGCTTGGCGAATTGCATCCATTCGCCGCTGATCGCTTCCATGCCGCGGCCATAGGCGGCGCCGGCGTTGTTCCAGGCTTCCATGCTCTGCTTGCCGGAGGCGGCCATGTCACCATAGCCCTCGAACATCTCTTCGGCCTTTTCGCGCATGCCGCCAAAAGCCTTTTCATAGCCCTCGGTGCTGGCCTTGGCGAAATTGCGAAGGGTTTCCTGGCTGGCCGCCGCAATGGTCTCGGCCGTTTTCGTTGCGCTGTCCTGCTTGGCGCCTTGCTTGGTGGTCTTGGCTGTCATGGTCAAATCACTCTTCTAAATGGCATCAATAGGTTGACATCGGTTTGTTGGTTTCGACGGTCTTTCGCCAATCGGCGCGATACCTCAAACTATGCGCGCGGAGACGTGAACCCGCTGGAAATTCTTTATGCTGCAATGCAACATAACCGCAAAATAGGGATTCAGAGCCAAATGTCAATGGAAAATTGTGCGATGCAGCAAAATTTTTTGCATTGCGGCATGATTCCACCCCCGCCGTTGGCGGAGGGATGAAAAATTACCTGCGGCAAAACAAGATTCACCAATCGCAAGGCACGAAATCCACGGCATTGTGCAATAGATTCCAAACTTGATTCTTCTTTTACAGTAATGAGCGGCGGGTTCGCAAAATTAAGTTTGCTAAGACACACCTTGTTTACCTATCATTCACCATGATTCGTTTAAGGTCGATATGGCTTTCACAATTGTTGGACAATATGTACCGCCCTTATTCACCGCACCGTCTTTCTCAATCAATGTCGGGGTCCCGTGTCTTTTCGTAGCCAATTGAGCCACGGAACTGCTTTTTTGCATGTCTGGCCGTCACGGCTGTTGGCAATTGCCGTTGTATTGATGCTGGCGGCATCGCTGACGCAACCGGCGGCGGCGCGGTCCCGTTATGCCGAGATGGTAGTGGACGGTGACAGCGGCCGGGTTTTGGTGTCGCGCAATGCCGACGCCCGCAAATATCCCGCCTCGTTGACCAAGATCATGACCCTCTACATGCTGTTCGAGGCGCTGGACAACGGCAGGTTGACCTTGGGCCAGCGCTTGAAGGTATCGCGCCGGGCGGCGGGACAGCCGGCCTCGAAACTAGGTCTGCGCCGGGGTGAAACGATTACCGTTGAACAGGCGATCCTTGCCCTGGTGACGAAATCGGCCAACGACGCGGCGACGGTGGTGGCGGAGGCGATTGGCGGCAGCGAGATCAAGTTTGCAATTTTGATGACCCGGCGAGCCCGGGATCTTGGGATGAACCGCACCACTTTCCGCAATGCCTCCGGCCTGCCGAACCGCCGGCAGCTTTCCACGGCGCGGGACATGGCGCGTCTGGCCCTGGCCATACGCCGCGATTTCCCGAAGTACTTCCCGTATTTTTCCAAGACGTCTTTTGTCTTTCGGGACAAGGTTCACCGCAGCCACAACAATCTGGTCCGCAGCTTTCACGGTGTTGACGGTATCAAGACCGGGTATATCCGCGCCTCCGGATTCAATCTGGTGACCTCGGCCAGCCGTGACGAGCGGCGCCTGGTCGGCGTTCTGTTTGGCGGCCGCACCGCCAAGAGCCGCGACAAGCGGATGCGGAAATTGCTCGACAACGGCTTTGTCCGTTTGCGGCGCAGCAACGAAAAGGGCCTGCCGAAACAGTTTGTCCGGCCGCGCGGCCGCATGGATGGCTTTGGCCATGTGCCCCTGCCGCGCCGCAAACCGTTGCGCGTGGCCTACAATGCCGCCAGCGGCAAGGCAACCGCGCCCCGCTACGGCATCGCCTGGTCGTTGCAGGTCGGCGCTTTCAACCAGGTTTCCTCCGCGCATGTGCATTTGCGCAAGCTGACCAAGGCATTGCCCGACTTGCTGACCGGGGCCAAGCTTTCAATCGAGACCGTCGAGAAAGACCGGGCGATCTCGTACCGGGCCCGTCTGCACGGCATGAGCGAACGCCAGGCCAGCGAGCTTTGCCAGCGTATCCGGAGCGCCAAGTTTGACTGCCTGCCCATCGCGCCGGCGGAGGCCTCACTGGCCGCCAGCAACTATCACGGCTAGTTTTTCCAAGGCATCATCGTTTTTGCTGTTCGCCCCGCGACTCTCGCGGCTGGGCAACCGTGGGCCTGGCCCTGGTCGTGGACGTGCTCGTGGACGTGCTCGTGGACGTGCTCGTGCAAAATTGATTGGGCATCGGGCGAAAAATCTGGCTTGTTTGGAGTTCATCAATATTTGCCTGTCATGATGGCGGGCGAGGTGGATGGTCATGAATTTTTTTGAAACGCTTTTGAACCCGGACCGGGACGAGTTTCCGAACCGGACCGTCGTCGTCAACGCGGCCAATCTGTTGCAGGTCGGCGAGTTTCAGTTTCTACAGCTTGCCTTCTCCCACTGGCATGGCCGCGACATGCAGGCCGATGAAGCCAGCGCCATTTTCGACAGCTTCATGATCCACAGCGACGTTCCCGGCTGGGCCTTGATGTATGCGCGCAAGATCGAACAACTGGACCAGTCAGACCGGCTTGACGAAAACGACCCGAACTACCACCGCTATGACGCCGCGCCGGCATCGACCAAGGGTAAGCTCAATCCCAAGGCCAGTTTTCTTGCCACCGTCGTTTTCCTGGTTGGAACAATGGCCTACGCCCTTGCCCTGGCGAACCAGACCGGGCCGTGCAGCGGACAGTTTCCACCCTGCGTGACGATCGACGAAATTCAGCAACAATAGGCGCCCTAGCCGTGGTTGAGCCGGGGGACGAAAGCCTTTAGGCTTCTCCCATGTTTGAATTCGCCGGCGCCTGGGAAGGCCCGATAAATATAATTTTTCTGATTGTCACGGGCGCCATCGCCGTGCATGCGATCCGTCATCGCACCAAGGACGGCAAGAGCGATTCCGTGCGCCTGCTGTTCGGCTGCATCGCCGCCGTGTTCTTCATGCTGGTGCTGTTTCAGGATGTCCTGGGCGTGGTGAAATTTTCCTGACCGCCGGCGCCTGGAGCAATCCGCATTCAATTGAATGCCGATAAATTGCTCAATTCTAAAGGCTCTAGCGCATGGGTTCGGGTCTAGTTAAACCCGACATGCGCTAGACCATTTTCGATATTCATCGAATCGCCGTGCCACCTGCACCCCCTGCCCGACCACCCATTAATGGTACCCTGTGGGTGGTCGGGCAGGGGGTGCAGGTGGGTAGTTCAAATTCGAAAATAGCCTAGGGCTTGTAGTCGCGGGATTTCTTATCCTCTTCCGGCAGCCGCAACACCTGTTGATCCTTTGGCTTTTGCAGCTCCTTGTACAGATATTCAGCCCGCTTTTGGATCGTCGATGGGCTGGGATCATGCAGAATGCGATCAATGATGCCAGGCCCCTCCACCGCCTCCGCATCAACCTTCAGGGCCTCGATATAGTTCTTCAGGGCCAGTTCGTGGCGTCCGTTGCGGTCGTGCACGATGCCCAGGTTGCCATAGGCGGCGGCGAGCGTGCCCCGGCCGGTGCTGTCTTCCTCGGTCAGGGTAGATTTAAGAAAATTGATCAGGCCGGTCAGGTTCGCGATGGCTTCATCATGCCGGCCGGTGGCAATCAGGACGCTGATGCGGCCCATGTGGGCACCGCGATGTTCGGGATTGACGCGCAAGGCTTCGTCGAAGTTCTCCATCGCCTCCTTGTAATCCTGGGTCGACAGATACATGGAGCCGCGTTCGGTCTCGTAGTCGCCGGGCGGACGCTCGAAAAAACTGTCATAGAACATTACCGTGCCGCCGGTCAGGGCAAAGGCAATGAACATCAGGAAAACGAAGCGCCTGACGACCAGCGGATTCATGAGGCGGATCCGAACAGATAGTTTGTGTAAGCCAGGGCGAAAAGAAGACTGAGCATTGCCGCCGTGACGCCGGCACGGCGAAACAGACGTCGTTGCTCGCCTTCATCCTCCGCCCCGCCCTTGCGTTGGGCCCGGCGCACGGTCATCACCCAGATGATCTTGCGGATGGGAAAGAACAGCAGCAGCGCCAGGATCAGGGCCCACAACAACCAATACTCGGCTTGAAATAGTGTCGACATGCCTAACTGTTTCACCGTCCGTCGATGCGCCAAACAATGTTCAGGCTAGCGAAAAAAGAGGGGAAGGGCCATGCCCTTCCCCAATATTTTCAGAACCCCGGCGGCGTGTGGAATTGTCCGCCGGGGACCGGCTCGCTACGACCCCGCGGATTGGGGTTGTGTGTCGCCGATGTCCTCGGTCAGGACCTCGATTTCCTTGCTTGGAACCGAAGACATTTCCATCTTGTAGGCCAGGAACCACATCATTCCCACGCCCAGGGCCCAGAACAGGATCTGCCAGGCCCAAATCGATGGGATGCCGAAGGTCCAGCCATCGACGCCCGCATTCGGTGCGCCAAAGATGGTGTTGCCGATAACCGCGCCGGGACCGATGCCGAAGAACAGCCATGCCAGGGTGATGATCCAGGCAATGGGTATCAACTTCTTCTTGTCGGCCGAGATGGCGGCATGTTCGCGCAGGAAGTCATGATAGACCATTCTGTGCTCACGAGCTTTTTCATCCTGGGTCATGGCCGAAACGATGACGCAGATCACCAGGTTGAAGAAGATGCCCCAGCCGGCTGAATGCATGGTCCAGGGCCACCTGCCCCAGGCCAGTTCGATGCCGAAGGTGGAGGCAATGGACAGACCGAACTTCTCAGTGAAGATCACCGCGATCAGACCAGCCGCCAAGCCCAGCGTGGCACCCTGACGCGTGATCCACGGGATCCAGCAGACAGCCGCCAATGACGGCCACATCTGGAAACCGAAGGCCACCGCCAAACCGCCAAGCAGCACCAAGGCATCGGCCGAATAGGTCGCCACCAACAACGCGGAAATCACGATGAAGGCAACGCCGATGCGGCCGAACAGCTTTTGCGTGGTGTGGTCGGCATCCGGGTTCAGATAGCGTTTGTACAGATCCCGGGTCAGCATGCCGCCGGCCGTTGACATATACGCCGCGCCCGTCGACTGCATGGCCGCCAAGGCACAAACCGCCAACAGACCCACGAACCATGGCGCCGTATCACCAATCAGATTGATGTAATGGGGCACCAGGCCGCCTTGCTTGTTGGCGGTCAGATCCGGCAACACCGTGGAGATCCCACCAGCCTCCGCGACCGCCGGAGTGGCGCCCAGGAAATGGGCGCCCATGCCTTGTGCCGCGGTAAAGAAGAACAGGATCAGGCCGATACCGAAGGAAGAGGCCCAGACCTGCTGCGGCGCAAACGGCCGCGGATCTGTGTTGGCGAATGACCACATGGAAAATGCCGGCGCCGACTGAATGCCCATCAGGGCAAACATATAGGTCAGGCACATCATGCCGGTCCAAAGACCGCCCGTTGGCGTCTCAACACCAAGGCCGGCAGTGAACTGGATCACACCGGGTATGGCGAGATAGGCGTTGTGGCCGCTTGGCGTCGACCCCCACTTGCCGATATCGGTCTTGCCCAGGGCCGCCATGGCCTCGTTGAATGCGCCGAAGCCGCCGAGGAAGCTGTAGGCAATGAAGCCGATGGAGACGATGCCGAAAGCGAGAAGGACGCATTGCAAGGTGTCCACGTAGGCCACCGCTCTGAGCCCCCCCGTCGCGACATAAATCAGCACCACGGCCGAAAGGACCCACATGCCAATGTCCTTGGTGATCATGCCGTCGGTCAAGACGTTGAACAAGAAGCCAGAGGCTCCCAACTGCACGCCGAGATAAGGAATTGAGAACAGCAGCGCAACCAAAACAACCAGGATGCGGATAGCGTCGCCCTGGAAATAATCGGACAGCATTTCACCAGGCGTCACATAGCCGAACCGTTTTCCCAGCATCCATTGGCGTTTCAGGAATATCACGCCGGTGAAGGGAATGGTTATGGCGTAGAACGAAGCGTAGGCGTATTGAAATCCATCACGATAGATCAGGCCGGGATGGCCCATAAACGTCCAGCCCGAGAACGACGTCGCCGTCGCCGCCAGGACAAAGACCCAAATCGATAACCTGCGACCGGCAATAAAATAGTCGGTCGCAGTCTTCGCTGCCATCGCGCTTTTGACACCCCAAAAGATGCAATAGCACCAATAGAGCGCCACAAACACGAACAGCCAGACAACTTTGGCTTCCATGAGATACCTCCCGTATCATAAAGGTCCACGGAAGCTTCGGAGTTGCCTGTAGTTACTGGCCAACCCCACCCCGGGACCCGCAAAAACCACACAACCGCCAAATCCGTGAACGTCCCATGCCTTGGGCCCGCCCGGTACGAATTCGGCATTACCAATTACGCGAACAAAATTTACAGATACTGAATTCTTACTGACGTCACGGACCAATCGACATTGTCACCTCACCCGCCAGGATCGTCCCACCACTTTTCATTTTTTATGCCCGGCAGGCAGAATTCAAAACACGGTCCAACGCCCAATCCGATCCAGACAGATTCCGAGTTGCGAAATCGCAAGGAACTGATTCGGTTTGGAAATTTACCATTGGACATAACGCAAAGCAATCGCAAGTCGTAGCCCCGCCGCCGCCCTGTGACCGCAACAATAGGGGCAATATATGGCGATCACCGCCCCTTGCGCCGCCGTTGCGCAAATATCAAGATGGTGCGGTGACGAAATTAGTGGGGATTGATGGCCATGGGAAAGCGCCTGACGGACCGGCAGGTGAAGCAGTACCGAGGGGATGGCTATGTCCATCCGATACCTGTTCTGGATGATGACGAGGTGCGGCGCGCGCGCGCCGAGATCGAGGCCTTCGAAGCGAAGACGGGAAAGTCATTGGACTACCCGGAGAAATCCAAATCCTATCTGCTGTTCGATTGGGCCGACCGGCTGGTTCGCCATCCCGCCGTTCTGGATGCGGTGGAAGATCTGATCGGTCCGGATATTTTGGTCTACCACGCCACCATGTGGATCAAGGATGCGCGCACGCCGCAGTATATTCTTTGGCATCAGGACGGCACCTATTTCTATCTCGACCCGGCCCTGCACGTCACCGCCTGGGTGGCGCTGTCCGAGACCAGCGTGCAATCGGGCTGCATGCATGTGCTGCCCGGCACGCAGAAACTGGGCCAGCTTGACCATCAGGACGATCCCGGAGAAAACAATCTGATCCTGCGCGGCCAGGCGATCTTTGGCCGCTTCGATGACGAAGTCGGCGTGCCCATGCCCTTGAAACCGGGCGAGATGTCCCTGCACCACACGGACCTGGTCCATTGTTCCCGTCCGAACCAGGCGGATGACCGGCGCATGGGTTTTGGCATCAGCTATATTCCGGCCCATGTGCGCGATGTGGGCGGCTCGCCCGGGTCCGCCATGCTGGTACGGGGCCGGGACCATGGTCATTTCGCGCCGGAGCAGCGCATTGGCGCCGCGCTGAGCGCCGAGGCCTATGAAAACCATGCCCGGCTGATGACCCAGTTCCGGGCCCGCCAGGATGCCGGCGCGTCGATCCGGCGCGAAGTCGCCTATAGTGACGTCACCTAGGCGTCATCGGAGGGAACAGCCAATTGACCGGATTGCGAAAGCTTGAATACGGGGTGCCGTCGGGCAACGACGCCCTCACAGTCAGGTTCGGCATCGAACGAGGCATCTTCGAAGCGGAAGGGCTGGAATTGTCGGTTCGCATCGTGTTCGGCGGACCGGAACTGGCAGAGGCGTTCGATAGCGGCGACCTTGCGATCGGCAGCATCGGCTCGCCATCGGGATTGAACGCCATGGCGGCGGACGCGGACTTCAAGGTCATCGGCAGCGGTTGCCGGCAGCAGGCCCACATGTACCTCGGCGTCCGGAAGGATATCGACGGCTATCAGGCGCTGCGCGGCAAGCGCCTTGGTCTGTTGAGCATCGGCAGTTGTCCATCCTGGATCGCGCGCCGGATGCTGGCCCATCACGGCCTGGACCCGGACCGGGACATAACATTTGTGCCGCTGGGGCAAGACTACCCTCGCATCATCGACATCATGGCGGAGGGAGAAATTGACGCCTGTCTGGTGACCGAGCCCAATCTGTCCGTCGGCGAAGACAGGGCTGTTCTGGAGATCTGGGCCGCCGCCTACGAAGACGCCTACCTGCCCGATTTTCAATGGATTGTCCGTGTCGCCCATGCCGGGTTCATTGCCAGGGAGCCGGAACTGGTCGCCGCCGTATTGCGCGGCTGCCAACGGGCGGCGCATCATGCGGCCCAACACGAGGACGAGTTCGCGGCCTTCGTCGCGCGCCTGTATGGCACCTCGGAAACCGTGGCGCGCCAGGCATTGGCGCGGGAGTTGCCGCGCTATCAGCTTGACTGCCAGGTAGATCTGCCGGGCTTGCAATGTTCCCTGGACATGTTGCACGAATTTGGCGGCATCGCGCGGCCGCGCCGGGCCGAAGAATTCACCGACCTGCGTTTTCAACCCCAAGTGCAACCCGACGGGAGCCCGCGGCAATGATCCTGGTGCAAATTTCCGATACCCACATCGATGAACCGGGAACCCTTGTCTACGGACACTTCGACACCAGCCGGGCCCTGGCGCGGGCGGTCGAGGTTATCAATGCCATGGATCCGGGCCCCGATCTGGTCCTGCATACCGGCGACATCGCCTCCCACGGCAGCGTGCCGCGCTATGAGGCGTTCCGGAAAATCGCCGATAAACTGACCATGCCGCTGGCGCTGATCCCCGGCAATCACGACGAACGCGATGCCCTGCGCCAGGTCTTCGGTGGCACATCCTGGCTGCCCGCAACGGGCGACTTTTTGCACTATGTCATTGAAGACCACGCGGTGCGGATCGTCTGCTGTGATAGCGTCATTGACGGCGCGGTGCCGGGCGAAATGTGCGCCGAGCGCCTGACTTGGCTGGATGGGCGCCTGAGCGAGGCGCCGCAGCGCCCGACCATTGTTGCCCTGCATCATCCGCCCTTTTACTCCGGCATGACCGGCAGCTCGGCCAAGGGTCTGCGCGGCGGCGGGGCGGAACTCGATGCCCTGCTACGGCGCCATTCCCAGGTGGTGCGCGTTGTCGCCGGACATGTGCACCGCCCGATCAGCACGGCGTTTGGCGGCACGGTGGCGTTTTCCGGACCGACCACCTGTTATCCCTTCGGCCTGGATACCGGGCCCGAGCGGCTTTTGAATATTTCCCACGAACCGCCCGCCATCGCCGTTCATCTGTGGCTGCCCGATGCCACTCCAACGGGCCCGGGTCTGGTATCCCACACATTGCCGATCGGTGACTGGGACGAACCAATCACCTTGCTGAAGGCCGGCGTCAAGGTGCTGGCGACCTAGCGCCTAGGCATCAGCTTCGCGAAAATGGGCATAGTTCTGCTTGGCGAACCACAGCATGTAGTCGGTATAGGTGGTGGGTTCGTAACGCGGCGGGTTGTCGGCGTCGGTACAGGTTGGCAGGCATTCCTGCACATGGTCGGCATGGGCATCAAAGAAAAACGGAATGGCGTAGCGGTCCCGGTCCGGAGCCGAGGCCACGGCCCGGTGCGGCGTGGAGAGAAAGCGGTGGTTGCTCCAGCGCCGCAGCATATCGCCGCTGTTGACCACGAAGGTCCCCGGCACCGCCGGGGCATCGAACCAGGTGCCGTCGGTACGGCGGACCTGCAGGCCTTCCACCTTGTTCTGCGCCAACAGGGTCAGAAAGGATGAGTCCGTGTGCGGCGCCAGACCGAACTGATTGTCCTCCGCCGCCGCCGGCGGATAGTGGGAAAGGCGCAGGCTGTATTGCGGCTCGGAAAAGGCCTCGGTGAAAAAGTCCGGCGGCAGGTCCAGGGCGCGGGCATAAATCGGCAGCAGGCTCTTGCCCAACCCTTCCAAGGCATCCATGTAGGCGACCGTCGTCTCGCGAAAGCCATCCAGGTCGCGGGGCCATTGATTGGCGCCGCGAAAGCGTTTGTTGCTGACGACGTCGGGATGATCATCGGGCAAATCGCGCTTCAGGAAATAGGCGGCAACCAGATTGCTCTTACGCTCGCCATCGTAAACCTGGCTGGCGCGCGAGACGGAAGATCCATAACCCATGTAGCCGATGTTGTGTTCGTTGGCCTTGAGGGCCATCTTGTCCGCCTCGGGCAGGGCATGAAACCGGCGCGAGGCTTCGAACGTGGCATCGATCAGGTCCTGCGGCACGCCATGGCCGCGGACATAGAAAAAGCCGATATTCTCGGCCGCGAATTGCAACTCCTTCGCCACCGCCTCCAATGCACCTGGTTCCCCCGCTAGAAAATCGCCCAGTTCAAGAATAGGGATTTCATTGCTCACGCCATAACCTCCGCACTCGCCAATTTTGCCAAATTACCCCTGGCACGATACCGTATTGTCCATAACGGTACCGCCATTGCCGCGATGGGGGCAAGAACGCCGGCACGCAGTATCGGAGGGGAGAATTGTCTTTACGGAAATCAGGCCGATTGGCGGACCATTCGGCCGGTCCGTGCATGGCTTGGACGTGGGCGGTGAAACCAGGGTCAGCCGGCGTTTTGGTTGCCGTCGGCCGCCGGCGTTTCCTGGCCGGAGGCACACACCGTGCGCTCGGGCGGAAAGCATACCGTAACCGTCGTACCAATGCCCGGCGTGCTGTCCAGCTCCAGCGAACCGCCATGCATCTCCGCCAATTCCGTGGCCAGGGGCAAGCCAAGTCCGGTGCCGGTAAATTTTCGGTTCAGGTCGCTGTCAATTTGTCTGAACGGCTGCAACGCCTTGGCGATGTCCTGGGCGGCGATCCCGATGCCGGTGTCACTGACCACAAAGGTAAAGCCGGTGTCGGGATGACAGGTTATTTCAACGGAGACAAGACCGCCGGCGTGAGTGAACTTGATGCTGTTGGAAATCAGATTGATCAGGATTTGCTTCAATTTCCGCTCGTCGGCCCGCAACAATGGCAGGCCGGAGGGGATACTGGTCCGTAGCTTGAGCCCCGCCCTGCTCGCCCGCTCCTTCATCAAGACCAATACCGAATCAACAAGAGCCTGGACACGAATGTTTGTATCGTTCGGCTCTTCCGACCCGAGTTCGATCTTCGATAGGTCGAGAATATCGTTGATCAGGTCGAGCAACAGCAGGCCGGAATTATAGATATCGTTGGCATATTCCCGCTGTTTCGCTCCGTTTCCCGCTACCAGGCCGCCACCCTTTATGATTTCCGAGAAGCCGATGATGGCATTCAGGGGCGTGCGCAGTTCATGGCTCATATTGGCGAGGAACTCGGACTTGGCGCGATTGGCCATGTCGGCGCGGCTTTCACTTTGCCGCAAGGCATCTTCCGCTTGAGTGCGTTCGGTCGTATCCATCATGACACCACCGAAACCCACCGGCTCACCGGCATTGAAGATGGGAAACTTCGTCAGGGTATAGTTTCTCGGCTCGCCCGAGGGCCCTGGTATGACCACTTCATCAGTCACGACCTGCCAATTGCTGAGAATTTCTTGATCACCCTCGGCATACCGCTCGGCCCGTTCGGGTGGGTACAAATCGTGGGCATTTTTCCCGACCACCGTCTCGGGATCAACACCAAACCATTCCTGGAACTGCTTGTTGATCAGCAGATACCGGGCCTCAAGGTCCTTCAGGAACAGCGCCGCGGGCACATGATCCATGATCGCCTTCAAGCGCTGTTCGCTCTCGCGCAGCAGATACTCGGTGCGCTGTTGCTGCGTGATGTCCGCGCCCGTGCCGCGATAGCCCAGGAATCTGCCCGCTTCGTCAAAAACCGGCGTGCCGCTAATTGAAAGCCAAAGCACTTCGCCGCTATCCATCGTGCGCGGGTGAACAAAATTTCGGAACGGACGATGGGCGTCCAGGTCAGCCAGATGTTGCTGCCAGGCCCCCTCATTGACATTTGGAATACCTGTTTCCCGACGGGTATGGCCAAGCAATTGATCAACAAGAACACCGGTAACGTCGCTGAAGCGTTCCGAGAAGTATGAAAACCGCAGATTTTCGTCCATCTCCCAGAACCAATCGGACGCGGAGGTGGCAAAATCCCGAAACCGGGCCTCACTCTTGCCAAGCGCCTCTTCAGTCGCTTTCAACTTGGTGATATCGGCGCGAATGCCGACCGTACCGCCGTCCCTGGTCCGCCGTTCGCCATAGAGCAGCCAACGGCCATCGGAGAATTGGTGTTCCCTTGCCTCGCCCGGATTGCGAAACTGCTCCAGCCGCTCCTCGACCCAGTCATCGACCCGGCCAATGGCGGACGGATGCTGACCATCCGTCGCCGCCTTGCGGATAATATCCTCGAACTTGGCGCCGGGAACCATTCTATCGGCGGCCAGGGGGTGCAATTGCCGGTATTTGGCGTTGCAAATAACCAGACGTTCGTCCGCGTCATACAATACGAAACCTTCCGAGATGGCTTCGATGGCATCGACCAATTGCCGCCGCGCGGCCGACAGATCCTCTTCCACCCGGTCACGTTCTAGCAGGCTTTCCTGCAGGCGGACGTTCAGCCGCACAATGGACCGGTAACGCCACCAGACCATGACAAGAGCCAGGCAAAAAACCACGGCCCCGCCGATAATCAGTAGCCGGGGCACGGTCCAGAAAGGCATCGGCGCACCATACCATTTCTGGTAAATCGCCCGGTATTCCGGCGTGTTCCTGTATTCAATGACGGCCTTGTTCAATATCCCGTGCAGCGCGGTCTCGTCTTTCTGAACCCGTATGCCCCGTTTCAACTCTTTCAGGGGAGGTTCCAGAGCGGCAATCTTGCCATCAACGCCCATGGAACGGGCGGCCTGCAACAGCACCGGTTTCGGGAATACGAGCGCGTCGGAATCCCCCGAGAGAAGTTCAAACAAAGCCATCTTGATATCGGCATGAACGACGATTTCGACGTCGGTACGCTTTTTCAGCAAGATATGGCCGATATTGCGTGCGACCACCGAGACCCGGTGGCCGGCGAGAGCGGTAGGGCTGCGAACGACTGACGGTCCTCGGCGCACAAAGGTCGAGACGACGAAAGTTTCTATGGGCGCCGTGAAGAGCGAGTTTTTTTGTCTGCTCGGCGTGATGCCACTGTTCGGGATCATGTCGATCTCGTGCCGCTCCCAAGCGTTGACCACATCTCGGAAATTAGGGAAGACGCGGTACTCCAGCTTTAGACCGGTCCGCCTGGCGATGCCCTCAATTACGTCGATCGCAAATCCCGCCGGCTGGCCGTCTTTATCCAGCGAATATTGCGGCGGCCAATGCGCCGGCACGCCGACCACGACCAAACGGTCGGCCAACGCGCTGGCCTGGTTTTCTGCCGCATTCCCCGGCACAGCAAGACTCATGGCGGCAACGGCGAACAACACGGCGGCCAAAGCCGCCGCGCGCGCGCGTCTCCGCCACCGTAGGACCAAAATGGAAACGGCGATTTTCATTCGTTCCCGCTGCCTTCAACCTTTGCCGTTTTGCGTATAGCCACGCAGGCCTGAGGCTAAATGGAGACCATTAACATTCGGTTGCCGTTACAGATGACGCGGCAAAGCCACATTTGGGCGATTGGCGGCAGTATGTTGCGGGTCTTTGTGACCGATTTGGCAGCGGCGTCCAAGAATACAAAGCCATGGACCCGGCGGCCGGGGCCCGGATCATCGAACCGGGCAAACGCTTCGAACCGTTGCCCGCCGGCATCGGCCATGCCTATGACGTATTTCGCAAGGCATCAGGGGCATTAATTCAATAGCAACCAATTCTATGCAAAATTGCATATGCAAAAGCAGTGACGAGGCCAACGCACCATCGACATGCGACAGGGTCTATTCAGTAGATGAACATTGGGTGTGGAAGTTGGTTGAAATAGCGAAATCCGGCGAGAAACGTAGTGTCACCGAATTCCGGCTCTTTCAGCGCGCGGCATCCCACCTCCGTTCATATCCCAACCGCCGGCACGCCGTTGCCCGCGTTTTTCGCTGTATTAGAGGAACGACATGAAATCCAAGTTACCTGCGCTGGGCCGCCTGACGGCGAGCTTCAGCAGTGTGAAAGTCCGTCTTATCGCTGCCTTCGGGATCGTCGCGGGATTGACCATATGCGCCGCGGCGGTTTCCTACCTCGCATTCAGCAATATCAGCAATTCCCTGCAGGTCGTGGCCGAAGAGGCCGCGCCCGCCATCACCAACGCCCTGCGCCTTTCGGAAGCCGCGAAGGAAATTTCCGCCGCGATCCCAACGCTGACGGCCGCCAGCAATGGTGAACAGCTTAAATCCGCCGCCGACGCCCTGGCGGAAAGCCAGAGCGGGCTGGAAACGCAAATGGATCTGGTCGAGGCTTCCGCCGATGATACCGAAGCCGTCGACCGCCTGCGCGGTATTGGCACCAGCATATCCGGCCAGCTGGGCGAATTGAACAAACAGATGTCACAGCGCTTGGCGTTGCGGGCGAAGCGCCTGGCCTTGACCCAGCGCATCGCCACGACCCATCAGCAATTGCTGGACGCGGTGGGTCCCTTCATCAACAAGGCGAACGTCGATCTGGTGGTGAAATCCGACGATACCATCGAGGAGGCGGCCGACGCCCTGCAGGACCTTAATGAAACCGAGATCGTCAACCTGCGCATGATCCTGCAGTTCCAGGCTGACGCCAACCTTGCCTTTGGCCTGCTGCGCGAGGCCGCTGCCGCCACCGATAGCGGTGACATCACCTTTGTTCAGCAACGGTTTGCCGAAGTCGTCGGCAAGCTGGAAGAAAACATCGAAAAACTCGACGACAGCAGCGAGGCCAAGGGCCTGCTTGCGATGTCCCTGGTTTTCATCAAGGAATTTGATGTCGGGGAACTAAGCATATTCACCCTTCGCAAGGCGGAATTGACCACGAAAGGTGAACAGCGGGAGCAGACGCGCATGATGTTGGAGTCCGTACTCTCCGACATCCAGTCGGCCCATTCCGAGTTCCTTTACAATACCTCGCCGCTGGTGGACGACGCCAATGCCAAGGTTACGGCGGCAGCCGAACGAACCTCGGAAAAATTGAGCGAGGAGTTCGAAGGCCTGATCAATACCGAAGTGCGCGGCCTGCGCGCCATGTTGGAATTGAAGGCCGCCGCGAACGAAATCGCCGGCGTGCTGTTGCAGGCCGCCGCCGCGCGCAAAACAAAACAAGGCAAGGAATTGAGCCTGCGCTTCGACAAGCTGGCGGTTGATCTGTCGAACAGCACGAACCGCCTGCCCAAGGGCGAAGCCGGCAAGGCCGTTGCCAATCTAGCGGTTCAACTGACGCAAATGGGCCTTGGCAAGGACAGCGTATTTGCCCTGCGTGGCAAGGAATTGGTTCTGGCAGGGGCGATTTCGCAAACCATGGCGCAAAGCCGCGTTCTGGCGGGCCAGCTTGGCGCGGAAGTCAACGGCCTTGTCGAAGGCGCCGAGACCGTCTTGGACACGGCCGCCACGGAATCCGAAGCGGCAATCGACAACGGCACCCTGGGGTTGCTGGTCATCTCCGCCGTCTCCCTGGTGGTCACCATGTTGATCGGGTGGCTTTACATCAATCGCAATGTCTCCGCCCGGCTGGTCAATATTTCCGGCGTCATGGAGCGTTTGGCGGATGGCGACCTGTCGGTGGAAATCGCCGCCCAGGGGCGTGACGAGATCAGCGCCATGGCCCGAACCGTTGATGTCTTCAAGGAAAACGCCCTTGAGAAACAACGGATAGAGGCGGAACAAAAGGACGCTGAACGGCGCGCGGAAGAGGACCGGCGGCAAGCCATGCTGGATCTTGCCCAGACTTTCGAGGAATCCGTTCTGGGCATCGTGGAAACCGTCTCCACCGCCTCGACGCAAGTGGAAACAACGGCCCAGTCCATGCTGGGTATGGCGGATCAGAACGCGAAATATTCCGAGACCGTGGCGGAGGAATCCGAACACGCCGCCGGCAATGTGGAAAGCGTCTCCGCCGCGACCGACGAATTGACCCGTTCGGTGGACGAAATCGCGCAACAGGCGCAGCAATCCAATGAAATTTCCCAGGAGGCGGTCGCCGAAGTACAGAGCGCCACCGAGGAAGTACAGGGCTTGGTGACGGCGGCCGAGCATATCGGCACCGTCGTCGAAATGATCTCGGACATCGCCAATCAGACCAACCTGTTGGCCCTGAATGCGACGATCGAGGCGGCCCGGGCGGGCGAGGCCGGCAAGGGTTTTGCCGTCGTCGCATCCGAGGTCAAGAACCTGGCGACCCAGACGGCCAAGGCGACGGAAGAGATCGGCGACAAGATCCGGGAAATTCAATCAGCGACCGGATCCGCCGTGACGGTAATTGGCGGCGTCAGCAAGACCGTCGATAATATCAGCGATATCGCCTCAGCGATCGCCGCCGCCGTGGTCCAGCAAGGCAGCGCCACCGCCGAGATCAGCCGCAATGTCAGCGAAGCCACGGAAAGCACGGGCGCGGTCAACAGCAATGTCAGCAAGATCAAGACCGGCGCGCTGCAGAACCGCGGAACCGCCGATCAAATGCTGTCCGCGGCCAAGGAATTGTCACGGGAGTCGGTCCATCTCAAGGGCGAGGTCGACAAATTCCTCGCCGGCGTGCGCGCCGGATAGGGCCTATCAGGCCCGGGGTATCAGCACCTGCCCCTGCATCAGGCGGCGGGCGGTGCGGTAGGTGGTGATGTATTCGGCGGTACTGTTCAGGCCGGCGGAGTTCACCTTGGCACCGATGGGGATCGGCCCCGACGCCGTGCCCAGGCGGACATCGCCGTCGATGCCGGGCCGGGCCAGGCGATGCACCAGGCTACCGGACAGATTGGCCGCCACCGCCAGGCACATCCCCCCGGTCAGGGGCACCGCCCGGTGCGGCTGCCCCATGGAGATCATCCGAACCGATAGATCCACCTGATCCGCGGTCATGGTACTGCTGTCGAGCAGCGGCGCATCGGCGGGCGGGCCGACAATGGCGATCTTCGGGCTGGAACGGGAGTTGTTGGAGATATCCGCCGCGCTGCCGCCCAGGCCCATGCGGACACCCGCCAGGGCGCGGATTTCCTCCAGCCGGGCCAGCACGTCCGCCTTGGCCTCCAGGTCTACAGGCAACTCCGTCGCGGTCAGGCCCAGGTCGGCGGCGGCAACAAAAACGCAGGGCGTCGTGGCATCGATACAGCAGATTTCCACCTGCCCGCCATCGGCCAGTTCGACCATTTCATTGATCGCGCCGCTGGGTAGGAGAGAGCCCGTGCCGGCGCCGCCCGGGTCCAGAAAATCCAAGCGGATGCGGGCGGCGCTGCCGGCAACGCCGGGGATGACGAAATCGCCCTGGCTTTGCGCTATGCCGCCCTGAACCAAGAAACGGCTCTCGAATACCTTATCCGTATTGGTGTTATGAACCCGCACGATAGCTTCGCCATCGGGCACGCTGATCAGCCCCTCGTCGACGGCGAAAGGGCCGACGGCGGAGGAAAGATTGCCGCAGGTCGCGCCATAGTCCACCGCCGGCGCGTCAATCACCACTTGGCCAAAGGTATAGTCCACATCAATGCCCGGCCGGTCCGAGGGCTCGATCACCACCACCTTGGACAGCGACGAGATACCGCCGCCCAGGCCGTCGAGTTGACGGCCATAGGGGTCGGGACTGCCGATGGCGGCGAGAAAAATGGCGTTGCGCCGATCCAGATCGTCCGGCAAATCCCGGCGATGAAAAAACACGCCCTTGGAGGTACCGCCGCGTATGAAGACCGCTGGTACCCCCAATTGACTCATGGCTTTTGCCTCATCCCGTTGCTTTCCGGGCCGCGCTGGCGCCGGCGATTTTGCCGAACACCGCGCCTGAAACCAGCCCGGTGCCGCCGGGATAATTGAAATGGAACAGCCCGCCGACCATCTCGCCACAGGCGAACAGTCCCTTTATGGGCCGCCAGTCCGTGCCGATGACGCGGCCGTCTTCATCGATCTTCAGGGCGCCGAAAGTGAAGGTGATACCGCCCGTGGCGGAGTAGGCCAGGAAAGGCGGTTGGTCCAGGCGCGTGGCCCAGTTGCTTTTTTCCGGGCTCAGGCCGGCGGTGGACAGACCGTCCTTCCCGGTCGGGTCAAAGCCTTCGTTGGCGCCCGATGCCGGCGCGGCCGCGTTATAGGCCTCCAGCGTACGCAGGGCCTGGGGCTTGTCGTCCACATCCAACTGCTCCACCAGTTCGGCCAGGGTGTCGGCGGTGATGGGATCGGAGGTGGCATAGCGCGGCTCCAGCAGATGCGCCGTCTGCTGGTCGAAGATCTGCCAGGCCAGGGCGCCCGGTTCGTTCAGGATCCGGCCGCCGTATTTGGCATAGGTATACATGCCCATGTCTTCGCCTTCGTCGAGGAAACGCAGGCCGTTGCGGTTGATCATCACGGAATAAGGGAAGGACAGCCGGTTACTGCGGTCCGTGCGCTCCCGGTCGGCGAAGTCCGGCCATTCATTGGAAATGGGCGTGGAATGGCGGCCGCTCCATTGCCCCCAGGGCAGGGCGCCGATTTCCAAGGCCATGCGCAGGCCGTCGCCCTGGTTATGGGCCGAGCCGCGCACCTTGGCATGATCCCAGGGCGCGCCCAGATACTGCGCCCGCATTTGCGCATTGGCCTCAAAGCCGCCGCAACCCAGGACCACCGCCGGCGCCGTGATCTCTTCCAACGTTTCGCCCGTATTGACCTCAACGCCGATCACGGCGCCGTCGTCATCCTGCAGCAGCGCGGTGGCGCCGACGCCATAGCGGATGGTAATGCCGTTGGCCTCGGACTTGGCGAACCAGGAATTGGACAGCCCGACGCCCTCGTGCAGGGCGCGGACGATGCCGCCCTTTTGCCATTTCACCCGGTTGCCGACACGGATACCGGTCAGGCTAACGGCGGGTTCCATGGGGATGCCGGCATAGTCATGCAGCCAACAAATGGTCTCGTAGGATTTGGAGATCAGGATTTTGGCCAGGGTTTGATCCGTCTTGCCGGCGGTCACCCGCATCAGATCGGCCATCATTTCGTCTTCGGTGTAGGTCGGCACATCCTCGAAGAATGTCGGCAGGTCTTCCTCCACGTCGGGCACCAGGGGGCGCAAGGCCTCCGCCTCGCCATAGGCGATGCGAAACATCCCGCCGCTGTAATGGGTATTGCCGCCCCGATCCGCCTCGGGCGCCTTTTCCAGCACCAGAACCCGTTCGGCACCCTGTTCCCGGGCAGAATTCGCCGCCGCCTGGGCCGCATTGCCCGCGCCGACAACGATGACATCGTAATCTGACATTCACTCGAACTCCCAATTCCAACAAGCTGGGCCGCATTATGCTGGACGGGCAGGGTCTTTGAAAGCGGTCTATGGGCAATCTTGGCGTTCGGGCCCTGCAATGATAGACACGGCGGCAATGCGTAACCCCAAGGATCCGCGTATGAGCCGCAAACTTTTCTGGCGCCCAGACAGCCGCGGCCTCACCCGCCCGACCATCAGAGACCTTGTCTTTGCGGCTCTTGTACTGGTGCCGCTGGCGGCCATCTACGTGGCTGGGCTGGGTATCTATCAGCATTACACCGCCAAGGACCTCCGCTTCGTCCAGGCGCGGCAGCTTCGCTTCGACGGGGCCATTGATGTCCAGGCCCGGAAGAAAGCGTTTTTCGATTTCATGCGCCCCATCGTCGTGGCCGAGAACCAACGGATCACGCAACTGCGCAGCCGCCTCGTGGTCACCCGAAAGGCGGGGCGGCAGCCGGCCTGGGTGGCGGCAACGGCAAAAGACTACGGCATTGCCTGGACCGGGACGGAGTGGCAGGCGCTGTTGCAGCGGGTCGATATCGTGCCGCTGCCCCTGGCGCTGGCGCAAAGCGCCAATGAATCCAATTGGGGCCAATCGCGCTTCGCCCAGCAGGGCAACAACATGTTTGGCCAGTGGTGCTTCCGCAAAGGCTGCGGCATGGTGCCGAAACAGCGAAAATCCGGGCAAAACCATGCCGTCGCCCGCTACGACACGGTAAACGCCTCGGTCCGCGCCTATATGAAGAACATCAACACCGGCGCGGCATACAAGGACCTGCGGCAGTTGCGCCGGCGAGCCCGCAAAGACGGCGAGGCGCCCAACGCAATGTTGTTGGCGGCCGGTCTGGCGCGCTATTCGGAACGGGGCGCGGCCTACGTGAACGACATCCGCGCCATGATCGGAAAGAATCGCGCCTTGATGGCGGATACGGGCGCGGGGCGTTGAGCATCGACCCCTGTTGTCAATCTTGAAGCGAGCGAGCGATGGCAAAAATTGCACCTGCCCTGCAACTGACCCCGGCGGAGATCGAAGCCGTGATGGCGCGGGAAGCGCGCTTGCGCATCGCCACCATCGGCCCGGGCAAGAACATCAATCTGACGCCCATGACCTTCGGCTGGGCCAGCGGCCGGGTCTATATTTTCGGCCGGGGGCAGAAGATCGCCAACCTGCGCCGCAACCCGACCGCGACCGTGCTGGTCGATACCGGCGAAGCCTGGCGCGAACTCTTGGGCATCATGATGCGGGGCGAGGCAGTGGTGCTCGAAACGAAAACCGCCGAAGACGCCGATCCACACTTACGCGAGGCGCAGCACAATCTGGGCATCAAGCATGGCTTGCAAAAAGACGGCCAACCCATCCCCTACACCGCCAGCGCCGCCGGCAAATCCCGCCGCTGGATCGTCTTTACGCCGCACAGCACCGTCACCTGGAACAACGCCAAACTGCCCAGCGACTAGGTATCACGCCTCGTTAATTCGGTTCGACAGGCCCTTGATGTCCTTCAGGGTGTCGTCGAGGCTGCGGGTCTCGCCGATGCCGACAGCGATCATTTCAAGGGCCGGCTCGTGCAGATGGGGCAGTGTGGTGCCGGTTGCCTGGCGCACGACGATCGGCTTGTAATCATTGAAATTGGCGTCCACCGCCGTCGCCTTGACGCACTGGTTGGTCAAGACGCCGCAGATCAGCAGCGTGTCGATGTCCAGGCCACGCAGGATCAGGTCGAAATTGGTGGCGAAAAAGCTGCTGAGGCGGTTTTTCTCCACATACCAATCCTCGGGGCGGGCCTCCATCTCGGCGTATAGCTCATAACCCCAGGTGTCCTTGCGCAGGCCACCGTCCTTCATGAAATCCCGCAGGGTGGCAAAGACACCGGCGTCCCGCATGTCGCGAAAGCCGTGCTGGGTCCAGATAACCGGGACGTTCTGTTCGCGCGCGGCGGCCACCAACGCGCGCACCGGCCCGATCGACTGCCGCATGTGCGAAATATCGATGCCGGACTGGGCATACCAGCCGTCCGGGCTGAGAAAATCGTTCTGCATGTCGATGACCACCAGGGCGGTGCGGCCCGGCGTCAATTGCCAGGATGCCAGATTGTATGGCGTTGCGCCGCCGGTCGGGGTGGTCATTGCCAGCGCGCCCCTTGCTCAGTAGCTCTTGTCGCCGCGTAGTTTTTCCCAATCGAACAGAGACGGCTCCTTGTCCTTGAAGCGCTGCACCGCCGCCTTGTGATAGGGCGAGACCAGGGCCATGCCCTGGACGTCCGCCTCCAGTTCCAACAGGCTGCGGTGGTCCAAATTGTAGGACTGGTTCAGAACGTTCTTGGCCATGCCGATGGCGGCGGTGGAGGCCTTGGTGAAGCGGCCGGCAAACTCACGAACCTCGTCCATGCCTGTGTCCTGGGGCACGATATCCAGGATCAAACCCAACTCCTTGGCCTCCTCGGCGCCTACTTTTCTGGCCGAATAGACCAGTTCCTTGGCCCGTTGCAGGCCGACCAGACGGGGCAGAATGTAAAAGCCGCCCCAATCGGGCACCGCGCCGATACGGCCGAATGCCTGCATGAACATGCCCTTGGGCGTGGCAAAGACGAAATCGGCGGCCAGGGCCATGTTGCAGCCCGCTCCGGCAGCGGGCCCATCCACCAGGCTGATCACCGGCATCTCGATATGGGCCAGGTCGTAGATCAGGCCATGATCGGCCCGCAGCCCCCGGCGGACGCTGAACGAGCTGCGTTCGTCACCGCCCATGGCCTTGACATCGCCGCCGGCGCAAAAGGCGCCGCCGCCACCCGTCAGGATCAACACCTTGACCTCGTTGCCCGCCTGTTCCTTGGCGATTTTCATGGCGGCGCGCATGTCATCGCGCATCTCCGGGCTCAGCGCATTGCGGGCCTCGGGGCGAAACAGGGTGATGGTGGCGATTTCGTCGCTGATATCGAACTTGATGTGTTTGAAATCCATGGTGAAAAATCCCTTCTACACGTGCGCCTAAAACACACCCTTGTCCTTCATGGCGGCGATGTCGTCGTCGCCGTAGCCGACCTTGCGCAGGTTGGCCTCGGTATGTTCGCCCAGATCGGGCAAATCGAAGACCACCTGGCCCGGTTCGTTGCGGAATTTCATCGGGATACCGATATGTTCCCAGCCGCGTTCGTCCTCAATGATCATCTCGCGATGGCGCAGTTGCGGATCGTCGGCGCCCTGGCGCAGGTTGTTGACCGGGGCAAATGCCGCGTCCACGTCCTCGAACCAATCGACCCAATAGGCCTGGGTTTCCGACAGAAACGTCTCGGTCAGGAATTCCTTGGCCGGATCCTGGTTGGGACCGGGGGGCGGCTCGCACACGGCAATCAGGTCCGGGCGGCCCATTTTGTTCAGAATGGCGGCGGCGAAATGCATCTCCGCACCGCCCAGGACGATATGCTTGTCATCCTTGGTCTTGTAGATGGCATACATGGCATTGCCGCCCCAACTCCGCTCGTCCTTCGGGTTGGGCGGGCGTTTCTCGGCGAACACCGGCCCCACATTGTTGGGCATGGCGGCGATCAGGCTGTCCATCATGGACAGGTCGATATAATCGCCCTCGCCCGTATCCCGGCGCCGGTACAATGCCATCAACACCGCCGACAGTCCCATCATGGAGGACAGCATATCCGCGTTGGCGATGCCTGGAATGGCCGGCTGGCCGTCGGGGCCCAGATTGACGCTGAGGATACCGGCATAGGCCTCGGTCGCCATGTCGTGGGCCGGTTTCTTGGCGTAGGGGCCGTCCTGGCCGAAGGCGGAGAGGGAAGCATAGACGATGCCCGGATTGCGCTTAGCCACGGCGTCATAGCCGACGCCCAGGCGGTCGACGACGCCGGGGCGGAAGGCCTCGATCATGACATCACAGCTTTCGGCCAGGCGCAGGGCGGCCTCGACGCCTTCCTCGGTCTTCAGGTTCAACTGCACGCTTTGTTTGTTGCGGTGCGTATTGGCGAAAAACACCGTCGTGCCGTCCCGCATCGCACCGATCACCCGGTTCGGCTCGCCGCCGTTGATGGGTTCCAGCTTGATCACCTCGGCCCCATGATCGGCCATCATCTGGGTCAGCAGCGGCCCGGGCAGGAACAGGGATAGATCGAGAACGCGGATACCTTCGAGTTTCATATCGGATGCCTTCTAAATGACTTTACTGGAGCGCAGGCGCTGGATGTCCTCCGATGAATAGCCCAATTCCGTCAGGATGTCTTCGCTGTCGGCGCCCAGTTTGGGGCCGGGGCGGCCGGGGATCGGTTCACTCATGCGGATGGGACTGTTCAATAACTGCAGGCCGCCCGGTTTGTCGGGATGATCCACCGTCTGCACGCCGCCACGTTCCCGGAAGTAGGGATTATTCAAGGCCTGGGCCAGGTCATTGACCGGTCCGCAGGGCACGGCGCCGGCGAAATGTTCGATCCAATATTGCGTCGGCTGCTTGATCAACTGGGCATCCAGCAACAGGGTCAGCTCGTCGCGATGTTCGTCGCGGCCTTCATAGTCGAGAAAGCGCGGGTCGGTCTTCCATTCCGGTTTCCCGACCTTGTCGCACAGATCCTCCCAGAAGCGCTGATGCTGCGCCATGATGAAGATCCAGCCGTCCTTTGTACGGTACAGCTGCGACGGGGTGATGAAGGGATGCGCCGATCTTGGCATCCGGCTGGTGACATCGCCTTCGTTCAGGTACCAGACGGCCGGATAGCTCAATTGATGCATAGCGACATCGAACAGGGAGACTTCCAGATCCCGCCCCTGGCCGGTCTGTTTCGCCTGGTTGACGCCGGCCAACAGGGCGAAGCTGGCGGTAATGCCGGTCAAGTAGTCGACGACGGACAGGCCCATGCGGGCGGGCGGGCCGTCGGGCTCCCCACTCATATGGAGAAATCCCGCTTCGGCCTGCATCAGAAAATCATAGCCGGGCCAGCCGGCCCGCTCGCCATCATTGCCATAGGCCGAAACATGGGCGCAGACGATGGCTGCATTATGCGGCGAAAGATCCTGGTGGCGCAGGCCAAGCTTGGCCGGCTGATCGCCGCGCAGGTTA
The DNA here is from genome assembly GCA_964631725.1 of uncultured Rhodospirillaceae bacterium. Taxonomy (GTDB): domain Bacteria; phylum Pseudomonadota; class Alphaproteobacteria. The sequence continues at coordinate 62,141 of CAZVYX010000021.1, forward strand.
TTGAGCAAACCGTGGGAGCTCGCCGCCAGGCGATGCAGGACCGCCTGGCCGTCGGGATGTTTCAGATCCAGCGACAGGGACCGCTTGTTGCGGTTGAAAGCCTGAAAGAACTGGCTGTCGCCCTCGCCCAGATAATGGGGGCCGACGCCACGGGACATATCGCCGCCGATCTGCCGGTTTTCAATCTTGATCAGATCGGCGCCCAGGTCAGCCAGGAAGCCGGTGCCGTAGGGCCCGGCGCCGTAATGTTCAACGGCAAGTATCCGCAGCCCGGCGAGCGGCAGGCTCACACCGGGTTCCTTTCCACCAGTTGCCGGGCGATGATTATGCGCTGCATCTCGTTGGTGCCTTCGCCAATGCACATCAGTGGCGCGTCCCGGTAATAGCGTTCCACATGAAATTCCTTGGAATAGCCGTAGGCGCCGTGGATACGCATGCATTCGGTGGCATTTTCCAGGGCGGATTCAGAGGCAAACAGCTTGGCCATGCCCGCTTCCATATCGCAGCGTTCGCCCTTGTCGTAGGCGGTGGCGGCGCTTTCCACCAACAGCCGCGCCGCCTCGCAGCGGGTCGCCATGTCGCCCAGTTTGGTCTGGATCGCCTGATGCTGACAGATCGGTTTGCCCATGGTCTCACGGATCTGGGAATAGGAGGTGGCATCCTTCAACGCCGCGTTGGCGATACCGACACCGCGGGCGGCCACGTTGATGCGCCCCAATTCCAGGCCGCCGACGGCATGGCGGAAACCGGAGCCTTCCTCGCCACCGATCAGCCGGTCGGCGGGAATGCGATAATCGTCAAACACCAGTTCGGCTGAATCGATGCCCTTGTAACCCAGCTTCTCCAACTTGCGGCTAACCGTGAAACCCGGGCCCTTTTCGGCAATGAACAAGGATGTGCCCTTGTGCCGCGGTTCCGCCTCCGGGTCGGTCTTGACCAGCAGGGCGACACAGCCGCCCTCTATGCCATTGGAAATCCAGATCTTGGTACCGTTGATCACATAGTCGTCGCCATCGCGCACGGCGCGGGTGCGAATGGCCTGCAGATCGGTGCCGCAATTGGGCTCGGTCAGGGCCAGGGCGCCGCGCAGCTCGCCGGTGGCGAAGCGGGGCAGGAAGGCGCGCCTTTGCTCCTCCGTGCCAAAGCGTTCCACTGCCGCCGACATGATCAGGTGCGAATTGAAGATGCCGCTGAGCGACATCCAGACCTCGGAGACGGCGGTGACAATCTTGGCATAGGTGCCGGCGGGCAGGCCCAGGCCGCCGTATTCCTGGCCGATGGTGGCGCCAAACAGGCCCAACTCCTTCATCTGCTCGACCATTTCGTGGGGATAGATATCGCCGTGTTCCAGTTCCAGAACCTTGTCGCGCACATCCCGGTCCAGCCATTTCTGCACCGAGTCCAACAATTGCCGTTCGTCCTCGCGCGTGATGCTTTCGCCGACACGGTTGGTCAGGGTCTCACTCATGGGATTGGTCTCTCTTATTGCCCGGTAGATTCTCGGGCGGCCAAAATCTTGTCATCCACGCCGTGCCCCCGCTTCGGCACCAGGACCGTCCGTTTATAGCGCATCACCAACGTGCCGTCGCCCTTGTGGGCGCGGGTTTCCACATCGACGATGCCCTGGGTGGGGCGGGATTTGGACTCCTTTTTGCCCAGGACCTCCGATTCCGCATACAGGGTATCGCCGTTGAAGACCGGCGCGGGCATGGAAATATCGGTCCAGCCCAGATTGGCGATGGCCTTTTGAGAGACGTCCGAGACGCTCATGCCCGCGACCACGGCCAGGGTCAGGGCGGAATTCACGATGGGCTTGCCGAATTCCGAATGTTTGGCATATTCGGCATCGAAATGCAGCGGATGCTGGTTCATGGTCAACAGGGTGAACCAGGTATTGTCAGCCTCCGTGATGGTCCGGCCGGGGCGGTGTTCATAGATATCGCCGACAGTGAAATCTTCGTAGTAGCGGCCAAACGTTTCCTGATAGCGGTTTTCACCGGTCTTGATCACACCGTCCCTCATCTCAAACTCTCCTCATTCACGCTGCGTCTTCGCAAGCTGTTGTAAATCATCAATTTCACGATCCGACAACGGTATACCGAATTTCTTGCCTACCTTTGCGTAGTGCGCGGCCGTTCGAATATCCTTCAGGCCCAAGTATGCCCGGACCAATCCGTAATAGGCGGGCGGGATGTTTTCATCCAAGGCCAGCGCGGCCTTGAAATTTTTTATTGCCTCATGATATTGGCCGCCACCTTCCAGAATGCGGCCGTAGTCAAGCAGAAGAGCAGGATCATTTGGTAGTAGTTTCCGTGCCCGTTCGAACATCTCGATCGCACCCGCCGTGTTCTGGTCTCGGAGCTGCATGATGACCGCAAATCCCCAATAAGTCCGGCCATTGTCCCGATTCAGAAGCCAGCCTTGATTGAACCGTTTGATCGCGGTTGACAGATCATTCCTGGCAAGCGCCTGCCAGCCCCTGTCAACGGCGATATTTGAGAACTCCTCGTTTTTCTCGATTGGCGCCCGTTTGGCATTGCCGTACATGGGCTGTTCATTGGCGGGCCGTTCCGCCGCATGCCCCAAATTGGGAAAAGTGGACAACGCGGCCAGCAGAAGCAAAATCTTTCTATTCATGATGGATCCTTTCCCACCAAACTATGAGCGGGACAGGGGGATTTTTTCCGCTCCGGCGGGTAGCCGTCAATGCACCCCTATGCCCCGAACCGCTTGTTCCGCTATAAAGGGCGCAAATGTAGCAAATCAGGGACCGGCGCCGTCCGGGTGTAGCATGGATCTTTCCTTTTCCGACGAACAGATTGCAGTCCGCGATACCATCGCCAAGCTGTGCGAGAAATATGACGATGCCTACTGGCTGGCCCGCGATGCCGATGGCGTCTTCCCCGAGGATTTCGTCAAGGATCTGGCGATGGGCGGCTGGCTGGGCATCGCCATGCCGGAGGAATATGGCGGCTCGGGCCTGGGCGTGATCGAGGCCTCGCTGATGATGCAGACCATCGCCCAATCGGGGGCCGGATTCTCAGGCTGTTCGGCGGTGCATATCAACATTTTCGGACCCAACCCCATCGTCGTGCATGGCACCGACGAACAAAAGGACCGCCTGCTGCCGCCCCTGATCGCGGGCAAGGACCGCACCTGTTTTGGCGTCACCGAACCCAACGCCGGTCTGGACACCACCCGGATCGAGACCAAGGCGGTTTGGGATGGCGAAAAATATATCGTCAATGGCCGCAAGATGTGGACCTCGACGGCGCAGACCGCCAACAAGATTTTGCTTCTTGCCCGGACGGCGGCGCGGGAGGACGGCGCCAAGCCCATGGACGGCATAACGATGTTCTATACCGACTTCGACCGGGATTATTGCGAAGCCCAGGTGATCGAAAAAATGGGCCGCAAGGCAGTCGATTCCAATGCCACCTTCTATGACAATCTGCCGGTCCCCGAAAGCGACCGTATCGGCGAGGAAGGCAAGGGCTTTTATTACCTGATCGACGGCATCAATCCCGAACGCATCCTGGTGGCGGCGGAAGCCGTCGGCCTGGGCCGGGCCGCCCTGCGCAAGGCGGTGGCATATGCCAACGAGCGCGTCGTGTTCGACCGCCCCATCGGCCAGAACCAGGCCATCCAGCACCCCCTGGCCGCCGCCTGGGCCCACCTGGAAGCCGCCGACGCCATGGTCTGGAAGGCCGCCACCCTGTATGACGCCGGCGAGCCCTGCGGCGCGGAGGCCAATGCCGCGAAATATCTGGCGGCGGAAGCCTGCTTCACCGCCTGCGAAACGGCGGTGATGACCCATGGCGGCATGGGCTATGCCAAGGAGTTTCATGTGGAGCGCTATATGCGGGAGGCCTTCATCGCCCGCATCGCCCCGGTCAGCCGCGAGATGATCCTGAACTTCATCGGCCAGCACGTCCTCGAGATGCCCCGGTCGTATTAGACTTTCGTCAAGGTGCCAGGCCACCCGCTCCCCCTCCCGGCTGCCCTCGGGATATCATCAATGGGCGGCCAGGAGGGGGAGCGGGTGGTTTAGCCAAAATCAAAGGAAAATTTCATGGCGGGTGCCCTGGACGGCTATCGGGTCATCGATATTACTTCGATCCTGTCCGGCCCTTACGGCACCCAGCTTTTGGGTGACGCGGGCGCCGATATCATCAAGGTTGAGGCGCCGCCCAAGGGCGATTCCACGCGCTATCTGGGCGGCACGCGCAGCCCGGGCATGAGCGGGCCGTTCATCAACATGAACCGCAACAAACGTTCCATCGCACTGGATCTGAAGCAGGCCAGCGCCAAGGAAGCCCTGCGCAAACTGATCGAGACAGCGGATGTGCTGGTTCACAACATGCGGCCCCAGGCCATCGACCGCCTGGGCTTTTCCTACGACGCGGTCCGCGCCATCAAGCCCGACATCATCTATTGCGGCTGCTATGGCTTCTCGCAACAGGGCCGCTACAAGGACAAACCGGCCTACGATGATCTGATCCAGGCCTGTTCCGGACTGGCCGGACTGTTCCAAACGATCCAGGGAGAGCCCAAGTTCGCGCCGACCGTAATGGTCGACAAGCTGACCGGCCTGATGATGAGCCAGGCCGTCACCACCGCGCTGTTGCACCGGGAACGCACGGGCAAGGGCCAGTTCGTCGAGGTGCCGATGTTCGAGACCATGGTTTCGTTCCTGATGGTGGAGCACATCTACGAACATGGTTTCGAGCCGCCGTTGGGGCCGCTCGGCTACAAACGCCTGACCACGCCCCTGCGCCGGCCCTTTCGTTGCCAGGACGGCTATATCACCGTGCTGCCCTATACCGACAAGCATTGGCGGGAATTCTTCCGCATCGCCGACCGGCCGGAACTGGCCGACGATCCGCGCTTCGCCGATCACACCACGCGCAACGAACATATCCACGCCATTTATGCCCTGCTGGAGGAGTTGGTGGCGCAAAAGACCATCGATGAATGGATGGAGCTGTGTGAAACGGCCGAGATCCCGGCCATGCCGGTGCTGGACCTGGACGATGTCTTCGCCGACCCGCATATGGCCGACGTGGGCATGTTTCCACGCTACAACCACCCCACGGAAGGCAGGGTCGTGGTGACCAAACCACCAGTCAGCTACTCCGAAAGTCCCAACAGCATCCGCCGCCAGGCGCCGCGCCTGGGCCAGAACGGGGCCGAAATACTGGCTGCTCTGGGCTATGACGAAGACGCCATCGCGGCCATGCGGGCCAGCGGCGCCCTTGCCGGAGAGGTCGAAAAGTAACGCGGCGCGCCTTGCGAATCGCCCATTCGGAACGGATTTCCAATAATGGACAAGGCGCAATGCCCCGATGTTGCTGGCAAAAAACCCTGCAATTGCCCTAAAGTCCAGGCTGGACGGGCGAATCCGAAGGGCGGCACTTGTCATTGCCGATTCGCTCTGTTAGTTGAAGCGAATCACCAACCTCTGGCATCAGTGAGAGAACAGATATGAGCAAAGCAGCACTTGTCGAGCGGGTTGCCAAAAAAGGCAAACTCTCGAAAGCCGAAGCCGGCCGCACGGTCGACCTCGTCATGGGCGAAATCATGGCCGGCCTGAAAGCCTCCAAAAAGGAAGGCAGATACACCATCGGTACGTTCGGTACTTTCTCCATCACCAAGCGGGCCGCACGCAAGGGCCGCAATCCGCAGACCGGTGAGCCGATCAAGATCAAGGCGTCCAAGGTTCTGAAATTCAAGCCCGCCGCGCAGTTGAAGAAAGCAGCCGGCTGCTAACCAGTTTTGCGGCGCGTGTATGCGCGCCCTAGAGCATGTCTCTTCTAGATATGCTCGGACTCTTAAGAAAAGAGCAATTGAACCAATCACTTGGATCGCGCCAATCAAGCCTTGGTGGCGAATCCAAATGATTGAAAATTGCTCTGATCTGGTAACATGATGGGAGGCTCGTGGCATGGCCACGGGCCTCTTTCAATTTGTTGGGCAAATTCCGATCAGAGGACGGAGCATGAACCAGATGAGCGGCGCCGAAGCCATGGTGCATATGCTGCAAGGCCATGGCGTGGACTATATTTTCGGCCTGTGCGGCGACACCTCCCTGCCCTTCTATGATGCCCTGCATCGCCTGAACCATGGCATGACCCATATCCTCAGCCGCGATGAACGTTCCGCGGCCTACATGGCGGACGGCTACGCCCGGGTTTCGGGCAAGGTCGGGGTTTGCGAAGGACCCTCGGGCGGTGGCGCCACTTACATTACGCCCGGCCTGGTCGAGGCGAATGAAAGCAGCATCCCCATTCTGGCCATTACCACGGACATTTCCGTCGCCGCCCGGGGCCGCTATGCCCTGACGGAGTTGGACCAATCGGCCCTATTCCGGCCGCTGACCAAGTGGAACGGCGTCATCGACCGGGCCGAGGATGTGCCGAAATTGCTGCGCACCGCCTTTCGCGAGATGACCACCGGGCGGCCCGGCGCGGCCCACCTGGCCCTGCCCTTCGATGTGCAAAAAGGCGCCGTGGACGCCGCCGATATCTGGTGCGATCCGGAACTGGGCCACTATCCGGCCTGGCCCACGGGCCCCGACCCGGCGGCGGTCTCGCGCCTGGCCGGGGTTTTGCTGGCGGCGCGCAATCCGGTCATCGTTTGCGGCGGCGGCGTCGTACTGGCCGGCGGCGAGACGGAACTGATCCGCCTGGCGGAGCAATTGGCCATTCCGGTGGCGACAACGATCAGCGGTAAGGGTTCGATTCCGGAAGACCACCCCCTGGCCGTCGGCGTGGTGGGCAGCAACGGCGGCGTAGTAGAGACCCGCCGCTTCATGGAGGCCGCCGATCTGCTTCTGTTGATCGGTTGCCGGGCCGGCTCGGTCACCACGGAACGCTGGCGTTTCCCGGCCCCTGGTGCCTGCCAGATCGCCCATATCGACAGCGACCCCGGCGTGATCGGCGCCAACTATCCGACCGAGGCGGCCATGGTCGGCGATGCGCGCCTGGCCCTGGCCGCGCTGAATGCCGAAGTTGGCAATCCAACGGCACCAGCGCGGGATCTGAACGCGGCGGCAGTGGCGGAAGCCAAGGCGGCAAAGTTCGCGGCCTTCAAAAAATTGGCCGGCAGCGACGAACGGCCGGTCCGTCCCGAACGCCTGGTCGCGGCGTTGTCCGAACTGTTGGACGACGATGCCGTGGTGATCGCCGATCCGGGCACGCCGTGTCCGTATCTGTCCGCCTACTACCCGGTTAAGCGCACGGGACGGCATTTTTTCTCGAACCGGGCCCATGGCGCCCTGGGCTATTCCCTGCCGGCCGCCATCGGGGCCTGTCACGGCCGGCCCGGCGCCAAGGTGGTGGCGGTGATGGGCGATGGCAGTTTCGGCTTCAACGGCGGCGAATTGGAAACCGTGGCGCGCCTTGGCCTGCCGATAACCTTTGTCGTCGTCTCGAACGGCGTCTTCGGCTGGATCAAGGCGGGACAGAAAACCGGCTTTGATGAACGATATTTTTCGGTCGATTTCAGCACCACCGATCATGCCAGGGTCGCCGAGGCCTATGGCCTGGCGACCTGGCGCGTCGAGGACCCGGGCGAGCTGAAAAGCAAAATGGCCGCCGCCCTGAATTGTCCCGGCCCCTCCCTGGTCGACGTGATCTGCCAACCACTGCAGGAAGCCAACGCCCCAGTCAGCGAATGGGTCGCGTGAAGGCTCCCATTGATGGTCCCTAGTCGAGGCTTTTGGCCGCTTGCCGTCGCGGTCGTTGCGATGCTGGTGCAACAGGCCTTCGCCTCCATGAGCGCCCTGGTGCTGCCCATGGTGGCGCCGAAGATGAGCGCCGAGACCGGCCTGGAGGTCTCGCTGATCGGCGCCTATTCCGGCATGCTGTATGGCGTATCGTTTTTCGCTTCGCTGGGCTGCGGTGGCTATATCCAGCGTTACGGCCCCCTCAGGATCAGTCAGGTCTCCATGCTGTTCATGGCCATGGGCTTGCTGCTCTCGGCACCGGGCTCGGTTTGGCTGATCGCCGCTGGCGCGCTTTGCCTGGGCACCGGCAGTGCCCTGGCGACACCCTGCTCCACGGTCATTCTGGCTAAATTGTCGCCACCGAATGTTGCGCCGTTGATCTTTTCCCTGAAGCAAAGCGGCGTACCGGTTGGCGGCATGATGGCGGGGCTGTTGATCCCCTTTCTTGCCCTGACTTATGGCTGGCGCGGCGCCTTCGTTGGCGCGGGCATTTTGTGCCTTGCCTTCGCCGTTCTGCTGCAACCGTTGCGAAGGCATTACGATGCCGACCGCGGCGGCGGCTATCATATCAGTTTGCGGAGCGTCCACGGGATGCTGCGCCGGGTTCTCACCAACGCCACCTATCGGGAAATAGCCATCACCTTGTGGTTCTATGTCGGCGTGCAGTCCCTGTTCGGCGCCTTTTTCGTCACCTATCTGGTGCAGGGCCTTGACTATGAGTTGGCCGAAGCCGGCTTCGTTTTCGCGGTGGCGCAAGCGATATCCATCTTTGCCCGGGTGTTTTGGGGCTGGATTTCATCGCACCTGATCAAGCCGCGCACCATGCTGGCGCTATTTGGCCTGATGATTGCCGCCTCGTCCGCCGCCACGGCCCATTTCACCAAGGACTGGTCGGTGCTGGAAATCACCCTGGTCGCCATCGTCTATTCCGCCTCCGCCATCAGTTTCCATGGCGTCTTGATCGCCGAGGTCGCCCGCCTGGCGCCAAAGGGCGAACTGGCGCCCGTCACGGGTGGCATCCTGTCCTTCGCCATGCTGGGCATGATGAGTTATCCGGCCATATTCGGCCTGACCCTGCAAATGTCCGGAGGTTATAAACTGGGCTTCCTGCTGGCCGCGGTGCCTGCCCTATTGGTCGGCTTGCGGCTGTTCCGCCGGCCGCCCGGCGATCGGTCCGGCGCTACGGTTTAGCCGGTGCCCAGGTGGTATCGGGATCCATGGGATAGACCGGGCGGGGCAGGTTCTGCCAATTGAAACGGCTCAAGACCGGCGATGTCAGGCCGGCGGTGTCCACTTCAAAGACCTGTTCGGACGGGAACCAGGGCAGGAAACCGGCCCTGAAATGCCCCCGCGATTTGACACAGACCGTCCGCGCATCGGCGATATCCAGGCCGAGCATTTCGAAAAACATCGGGTCCGCCGCCTGATGGCGGGCGCTGATCACGACCACCAGGATGCCGCCGCTGCCGCCGATTTCAAGCACCGCGCAGGGGCCCAGTTTTAGCTGGCGGTTCTTGTAAATGCCCAGACGACCGACAAAGCCGCCGTCGCTCAACTTCAACACCCTGGCCCTGGTTTCGAAGCGTTTGGAGAATTCGGTCTCGTTGGCGCGGTTGAAGACGGCGTCGAATTCTGCGCCCTCGCCCAAACTATGTGCTTCGGCCGCCAAGTCCTTGTCAAAGAAGGCGCCGTAATAGACGCCGCGGGCGCCCCCCGCGACCAGCGCCGCCAACAGCCAGGTGGTCCGGCCTTCGCCGCCGCCGCCCGGATTGTCACCGGCATCGGAAAAAATCACCGAGGCGCGGTCCGGATTTTGCGCAACGACGTTGGCCAGATTGACGCCATCTTCGATCGACATCATGTCGCGGGTGAAGGCGGCCCGGTTGTCCCAGGCGCGGCTGGCGATTTCGGTCGCCAGGCCGGCGGCCTTGTCCTCATCACTGCGCGCCGTGACAACGACGCTGAGGCCGTTTTTTGGCGAGTCCGAAAAAGCGAAATTGCCAAAGACCGAAACATTGACGATCTCGCCGGCTTCCTCGCGGGCCCGGCGCTGGCCATGGTCGATCAGATCGCCATAGGGGCCCGCCGCCGTCAGCAGCGTGGTCGAGGGCGGCACCAGGGGCAAACGCACCAGTACCTGCCGGGGCCGCATGCCGGCAAAGATCTGCCGCATCAGCACGGCGGCCTCTTCCCCGCGTTGGACCTGATCCACATGGGGGTTCGTCTGATAGCCGATGATGGCATCGGTCGCATCGGCCATGACTTCGGAGATATTGGCGTGCAGATCCAATGTTGAGATCACCGCCACATCCGGTCCCACGGCAGCGCGGACCGCCGCCATCAGGGTGCCGTCCGGGTCGCCGTCGTCGGTTGCCACCATGGCGCCATGGTTGGCGATATAGACGCCATCCAGTGTTCCGGCCTGCTTCAGGCCGGCCACGATGCGAGCAACACATTGGCGGAAGAAATCGCCCTCGACCGGCCCCCAGGGCGGGCAGCCGGTCAGCAACAGGGGCACCGGCGTCCAGGGCCCGGTGGCGTCCATGGTTTGGACGAATGCGGCCATTTCACGCGGCAGGGGCGAGACCGGCTTGCGTGCTTCCGTGACGATATCCGGGCCCTCCATATAGAAGGCCTCGCGAAAATTCGCTTCCTCGGCAACCGGAGAGAAGGCGTTGCTTTCCAGGATCACGCCGCACAGGGCGACGCGTTTGGTTTCCTCCGGCATCTAGTATCCCAGCGCGCAGCCGTCCTTGCGCGGGTCGGAACCGCCGGCCAGGGTGCCGTTCTGCCAATCCACGGCAATGATCTGTCCGCCGCCCCAGGGCATATCGGGCCGGCCGACCTCATGGCCCAGGGCGGCCAGGCCCGCCATGGTGTCTTCGCTCAGGCCGCGCTCCACATCCAGGCGGCCGGAGACGTGAAAGACCCGGGGGCTGTCCATGGCTTCCTGGGGGTCCATGCCGTAGTCGATCATGTTGGTCAGGACATGGACATGGCCGACGGGCTGATAACCGCCGCCCATGACGCCATAGCAATAGGCAACCTTGCCGTCCTTGGTGCACATGCCGGGAATAATGGTGTGCAGCGGCCGCTTGCGTGGGGCCACGTTGTTCGGGTGGCCCGGATCGACCACGAAACCGGCGGCGCGGTTCTGCAGCATCACGCCCGAGCGCGGCGAGGCCAACCCGGTTCCGAACGGCATATAGAGCGAATTGATGAAGGAACAGGCGTTGCGGTCCTTGTCCACCACGGACAGATAGATCGTATCGCGATAGACCGGTCCGGTCGCCTCCGGCGCGTCGATAGCACTGTCAGGGCTGATCTGGGACCGCATTTCCGCCGCGAACTCCGCCGACAGCATATGTTCCACGGGCACATCCGCCTGGCGCTGATCGGCGACGTAGCGGTCGCGGGCGGCGTACGCCATGCGCGAGGCCTCGGTCTCCAGATGCAGGCGGGCGACACTGTTGGGCGCCATCTTGGTGAAATCGTAGTCGCCCAGGATGTTCAGCATCATCAGGGCGGTTATGCCCTGGCCGTTGGGCGGGATCTGCCACATGGTATGGCCCCGGTAGTCGGTCGAGATCGGTGTTACGTATTCGCCGGCCATTTCGGCGAAATCGTCCAGGGCGTGGCAGCCGCCCAGGCTGCTGAGATATTCCACGATATCCTCGGCCACCCAGCCCTTGTAGAAGCCGTCCCGGCCTTCCCTGGCGACGGTGCGCAGGGTTTCCGCCAGTTCCGGCAGGCGCCAGATTTCGCCGGCCTTGGGGGGCCGGCCATTGTTGAGGTATTTCGCCGCCGCCGAGGCGTCCGCCGACAACTTGGCCACGTTGCGATCCCAATCGACGCCGACCCGCGGGGTAACGGCATAGCCGTCCTCGGCATAGGTGATGGCCGGCTGCAAGGCCTGGTCCAAATCAATCGTGCCATGGTCGCGCAACAGCATGTGCCAGCCGTCAATGGCGCCGGGCACGGACACCGCATGGGGCGATTGGACGCCGATGCTGTTCATGCCCTGGTCCAGTAGATGTTCGGCGGTCAGGCCCTTCGGCGCCCAGCCGGACGCATTCAGGCCGATAACCTCCGGTCCGCCGCCCGGGGCCAGCAGGGCGAAGCAGTCGCCGCCGATACCGGTGGACATGGGTTCCACCACGCATTGCACGGCACAGGCGGTAACGGCGGCGTCGACCGCGTTGCCGCCCCGGCGCAGCACATCCAAGGCGGCCAGGGTGCTCAAGGGGTGGGAGGTTGCCGCCATGCCATTGCTGGAATGAACCGTTGAACGGCCGGGAAGTTGCAAATCGCGCATTACGAAAGCCTCGTCTTATGGTGATGGTTTCGGGGTCCGATTGGCGAAAATCAGAACTGGCCGGAAGCAGCTAAATGCCAATTTCGGCCCGAAATGTCCAGCCAATGTCCAGACCGGACAACTCAGCCAAGCTTTGCCAGCATCAGGTCCTGCAGATCAGCCTCCGGCCGGGCGCCCATGTGGGAAATGACCTCCGCCGCGCCAATTCCGGCCATGCGGCCGCAATCGCGCAGGCCGCGCCGTTGCGCCAACCCAGTCAGGAAGCCAGCGGCGTAAATATCGCCGGCGCCGGTGGTATCGATCACATGTTCCACGGGCTCGGCATCGATAACGTGGACTTCATCTCCGGCCACGATCACCGCGCCCTTTTCCGAACGGGTCAGCGCGGCAACCTCGCAATGCCCGCGCACCGCCTGCATCGCCGCGTCGAAGCTGTCGACTTCGTAGAGCGAGATGATTTCCTGCTCGTTGGCGAACAGGATATCCACGTGATGCTCTACCAGATCGAGAAACTCTTCCCGGTGACGGTCGACGCAGAAGCTGTCGGACAGGCTCAGCGCGACCTTGCGGTCCGCCGCCCGGGCCGCGCCCATGGCCTTGAGGAAGGCTTCCTTGGCGCCGGGCGGATCCCACAAATATCCCTCCAGATAGGTGATGGCCGAGGCGGCGACCAATTCCTCATCCACGTCCTCGGGCCCCAGTTCGACGCAGGCGCCGAGGAAGGTATTCATGGTCCGCATGGCGTCCGGTGTCACCATGATCAGACAGCGTGCCGTGGGCGCCCCGCCGGTGGCCGGCTGGGAATGAAAATCAACCCCGACGGCGCGAATATCATGGGCGAAAATTCGGCCCAATTGATCATCCCGCACCTTGCCGATGAAACAGGCGGCGCCGCCCAGTGCGGCCACGCCGGCGACGGTGTTGGCGGCGGAACCGCCGGAACTTTCGGTGCCCGCGCCCATGGCGCCATAAAGCTGTTCGGCCCGGTCCGCGTCGATCAACATCATCGCCCCCTTGGCCAGTTCGTGCTGCTCCAGGAAACTGTCTTCCGCCGGTGCCAGCACGTCGACAATCGCATTGCCGATACCAAGTACGTCATAACGGATTTCGACCATTGCGCGGTCCCACTATTGCGATGATAGAATGAGGCAGTATAGAAGGCACTTCGTGGGGCGCAAGGAAAGCCTGCGCCATCGGGCGGGATTAGTTCGGGGAGAAAACATGACTGAGTTGTGGCGCAAGACCGCGCGCGAAATGGTGTCCCTGCTGGCCAGGGGCGAGGTTCGGCCCAGCGAGGCGGTGGACGCCGCGGCTAAACGCATCGAAGCGACCAATGGCGCCGTCAATGCCATGGTCACCCTGTGCCTGGAACGGGCGCGGGACGCCGCCGCCCGGATTGAGGCCAAGGGCCATCCGGAGGAGCCGGGACCGGGCTATCTTTACGGCCTGCCGATCTCGATCAAGGATCTGCACCATGTGGAAGGCGTGCGCTGTACACAGGGTTCGCCAATTTACGCCGATCACATCTCCACCGAGTCGGATCTCGAGGTGCGGACGCTGGAGGCCAACGGCGCCATCGTCATTGGCAAGTCAAACACGCCGGAATTCGGCGCCGGCGCCAATACCTTCAACGAAGTCTTTGGTGCGACGCGCAATCCCTGGGACACCAGAATGAATTGCGGCGGTTCATCCGGCGGGGCGGCGGTCAATCTGGCCACGGGCCAGACCTGGCTGGCCACGGGCAGCGACCTGGGCGGCTCCCTGCGCATTCCAGGCGCCTTCAATTCCATCGTCGGGTTCCGTCCCAGCCCCGGCCGCTGCCCGCGGGGCACTTCCGCCTTTCTCGGCCAATTCGACGATATGAGCGTGGTTGGCCCCATGGCCCGCAATGTGGGCGATGTGGCGCTGATGCTGGATGCCATGGTGGGTCAGTACGCACGCGATCCGATTTCGTTGCCGATCCCAAACGAACCCTTTCAAACCGCGGCCCAGGCCGCCAAGCCGCCCGCGCGGATCGGCTGGAGCGCGACCCTGGGCATCGCGCCCGTGGAGCCGGAAGTGGCCGAAATTTGCGCCGCCGCCGCGCAATCCTTTACCGACCTCGGCACATCGGTGGAGGGAGCCTGTCCCGATTTCACCGGCGCCCAGGAAATGTTTCAGACCTTGCGGGGTGTCACGTTCGTCGCCGGGCACCGCATTCATATGCAGGAGAACCGCGATCAGCTGAAGCCGGAGGTGATCTGGAATTATGAGCACGGCGCCTCGCTTTCGGTCGAGGATGTCGCCGATGCAAAGCGGACCAGAGGACGCCTGCAGACAAATATGTGCGACTTTTTCGAGACTTACGACCTGTTGGTGACCCCAACCGTGATGACGGCGCCGTTTCCGGTGGAAGTTCGCTATTTGGATGAGGTTGCCGGCGTAAAGTTCGACAATTATGTGGATTGGCTGATGCATACCTTTGTCATCACACCAACGGGTTGTCCGGCGGTCTCGGTCCCCTGCGGCTTCACCAAGGACGGCCTGCCGGTCGGTTTACAATTGGTGGCGCCGCCAAGGGGCGAGGCGGCATTGCTGTCGGCGGCCGCGGCGTTCGAGGCTAATCAGGACCTGCAATGGCAGACTCCAATTGATCCGCGTTCGAAATAATCGCGGTTTTTTAGGAAAATCCGGTCATACCCTTCTATTTTCGGTCGGAATGCTTACATCTTTGGGCAATGAGAATTCCCGGCAACAACCAATACCAAGATTGAGGGCCATTCATGCTAACACGCGCCGCCTCCCTGACCCTGGGGCAAATCTCCGATCCGGCTTTTCGGGCCGTGATCATCAAAAGCGTCCTTTTCACCCTGGCCCTGTTCGCCGTACTGACGGTGGCGTTCTACGCCTTGGTTCCGGAGGTGACGGTTTTTGAATCTGACTGGCTGCAATGGTTGAACAGCATCCTGGAAGTCGGTAGCAGCCTTGCCTTTTTCGCGGCTCTGGTACTGACATTTTCGACCATGGCGACATTGATCGGCGGGATTTTTCTCGACGACATTGCCATGGCGGTGGAAACCCGTCACTACGCGGCCGATCCGCCGGGCCGTTCGGCTGATTTTTCAAAGACTTTTGGCGTTTCCTTACGCTTCATCGGCATAACAATTGTGCTAAATGTGCTGGCCCTGCCGTTTTATTTGATCGCGTTGTTGTTTCCACCACTTTTTGCCTGTATTTTCTACGGCTTAAACGGTTATCTTCTGTCGCGAGAGTATTTTGAGCTTGTAAGCCTTAGACACAAGGATGCAAAAGCGGCCCGTCAATTGCGCAAGGCCAATAGCCTTCGGGTTTTCTCGGCTGGCGTGGTCATCGCCTTTCTGATGACGATACCAATCGTTAATCTTTTTGTACCTATTTTGGCGACCGCGTTTATGCTGCATATCTTCAAGGCTTTACAAGGTGCGCATTCAGGCGCAGAGACAACTGAGATCGTTTCCTAGTCGTGCCGCCGCAAGAATTCGGCGATTGGGATCTAGAATGTGATTTGATGCGTTAGGAATAGGAAGCAAACCATGGCCAACGAAGAGCAAAACCCAACTGCGGGTTCGGCCTTCCGCCCCGAAATCACCCGCCGTCTGCCCGAATTGCCGGGTGGCCCCCTGCGCAGCGCCGTTTCATCTGGTCTGGGTGATGCTGGCAAGAAACTGATCGTCGGGCGGGAAATCGTTCTGAACGGACAGATCACCGCTTGCGATCAACTTGTGGTCGAGGGCCGGGTCGAGGCGGCCTTGGAGAATTCCCAATCCATCGAAATATCCGAGACCGGATTTTTCAAGGGTTCGGCGGTTATCGAGGAGGCGGTCATCAGCGGCCAGTTCGAAGGCAGCCTGACCGTGCGCGGGGAGCTGACGGTCAAGGCCAGGGGCCGGATCGAGGGCGATGTCCGCTACGGCAAGCTGGCGGTTGAATCCGGTGGTCAAATCGTCGGCACGCTCGAGGCGCTGCCCGACAGCGGTGCCGGCCCCGTCAGTGCCGTGCCCGCCAGTACTGACAATGACATTGAAGAATAAGACCAACATGACCCGTTTCGGCTGGTTGCTGGCGGGATTGTGGTTGGCGGCCTGCACCACCGATCAGGCGGCGCTGCCGGAAATACCGGCCGCGCCGGCGAAGGTTGCACGCGCCCATGCTCCGGACACCCGAGCAGTCGATGATACCGCCATTCCCAGCCAGGCCGGGCAATCCATGCAAACGGCGACTGTGCAACCGGCCCCGCCGGCACCTCGGAAACAGAGCGGCGGCGATGAACAGGCATCCGGGCAACCGCCCGCAACAATGCCCGCCCCCCCGGCCAAGACGGCGCCGCGCCCCGCCCTGGATATCCGGACATTGGTCGGCATGGACCGGGTCGGTTTGAACGATCTGCTGGGCCCGCCCGCATTGCGGCGCGGCGAGCCCGGCGTCGAGGTCTGGCAATACAGCGGCAAGGCCTGCGTGCTGCACGTCTTCCTTTACCGTGACGGCGCCAATGGCCCCTTCCGGGTCGCGCATGTGGACACGGTCCACCGCCGGCAGCGCATTGCAATCAGGGACGCCCAAGCCGCGCCGTTTGCCAAGGGTTGCATCGAACCGCCGCACCGCGCCACCGCGCAAAACCAATCCAGCTAGCGCATGTCGGGTTTAACCAAACCCGAGCCCATGCGCTAAAACTTTTAGGATAGAGCAGCTTATCCGCATTCAATTGAATGCGGGTTGCTCTAGCGCGAAGCCAAATCCCATCGGCCTGACCGGCGGTTGCCGGTATTTTCCGCTGTCACGCCTGCCGCCGCTTTTCAGCGCCCGTTCTTTCGGGCACACTTTGGGAAAGAGGACGGGCAAAAACAGCACGAGGAAATCCGCCATGGCCAAATTGGAATGCTTTTTCGATTGCTCCAGCCCCTGGACCTATCTGGGCTTTCATAACATCCAGCCCCTGGCGGCGGAGGCCGGGATTGATGTTACCTGGCGGCCGATCCTGGTCGGCGGGCTGTTCAACACCATCAATCCATCGGTTTATCACAGCCGCGAATATCCGGTGCCCGCCAAACAGCGCTATATGCACAAGGATCTGCAGGATTGGGCCCGCTACAGCGGCATCAGGATCTCCTGGCCCATGACGATCTTTCCCATCAACAGCGTCAAGGCCATGCGCGGCTGTATCGCCGCCGGCCGTCAGGGCAAGCTTGTGCCCTACGCAACAGCGGTGTTCGAGGCCTATTGGGGCGATGACCGGGATATCACCCAAGACGGCATTCTGGCCGAAATCGCCTCTGCCGCCGGCCTGGATGCGGACGGGATGGCAGCGGCGATGGCAACGGACGAGATCAAGGCCGAGCTGCGTGAAAATACCGAGGAGCTGGGCCGGCGTGGCGGCTATGGTTCGCCGACATTTTTTGTCGATGGCGATGATATGTACTTCGGCAATGACCGCATGCCATTGATCCGTGCCGCCCTGACTGTATAGTCGGCGCTCCACACCTCTAGTGAAACGGACAAGTATCGAATGACGGCGGACATTATTGACGGCAAGGCCTTTGCCGTGGGCCTGCGGGGCATGGTGGCCCTGCAAACGGGGCAGTTGAAAGCCAACCATGGCCTGGTGCCGGGGTTGACGGTGGTGATCGTGGGCGAGGATCCCGCCAGCCAGGTCTATGTCCGCAACAAGGGCAAGATAGCGGTGGAAATGGGCTTTCTGTCCGACACCATCCGCCTGGCCGAGGAAACGACGCAGGATCGGTTGCTCGAGGTCGTCGCGGGCCTGAACCAGGACCCGGCGGTACATGGTATTTTGGTGCAATTGCCGCTGCCGGATCATATCGATGAAGGCGAGATTATTCTGGCCATCGATCCAAACAAGGACGTGGACGGTTTGCACCCGATCAACGCCGGACGCCTGGCCAGCGGGCAGAGCGCCCTGGTGCCTTGCACGCCGTTGGGCTGTTCCATGCTGCTGGCCGACCGCTTCGGCGAGGGCGGCATGAGCGGCTTGCGCGCGGTCATGGTGGGCCGCTCCAACCTGGTGGGCAAACCCATGGCGCAATTGCTGCTGGCGGAGCATTGCACCGTCACGATCGCTCATTCCCGGACCCAGGACCTGCCCGGCCTCTGCCGGGAGGCCGATATTCTGGTCGCCGCTGTCGGCGTGCCGGAGATGCTGGGCGGCGATTGCATCAAACCGGGCGCCGTGGTGATCGATGTGGGCATGAACCGGGTCGACGCCGACAATGGCAAGACGCGGCTGACCGGCGATGTGGATTTCCAGGCGGCGAAGGAAATCGCCGGCGCCATCACCCCGGTACCGGGCGGCGTCGGGCCCATGACCATCGCCTGCCTGATGGTCAATACAGTGACGGCGGCCTGCTGGGCCGGCGGTATCGACGCCGCCCTGCCGGGCCCGGCGGCCTGACACCTTTTTTGGAGAGTAGATATGCGTTTAAGGCAATTTGTGTTTGTGGCCGAGGATCTGAAAACCGCCGTTGTTGATATCGGCGCCACCCTGGGTCTAGCGGTCTGTTACAACGACCCCAATGTGGGCGAATTCGGCCTGCATAACGCCTTGATGCCCATCGGCGGCGATCTGTTCGAGGTCGTGGCGCCGACCAGGGAGGGCACGACGGCGGGCCGCTATCTGGAGCGCCGCAAGGGCGACGGCGGCTATATGATCATCATGGAATGCGACGATGCCCTGGCGCATCGGGAACGCATTCTGGCCCTTGGCGTCCGGGCCGTCTGGCTGCATGACGAGGACGACGCCCACGCGACCCATTTTCATCCCGCCGACGTGCCGGGCGCCATTCTGTCCATTGATGACATGGGCCCCGAGGGCAATCCGAACGAGGAACTGTCGCGCTGGAAATGGGCCGGCCCGAATTGGCAGGATTTCGTCCAGACCCAGGACACCAAGGCGCTGACGGCGGTGGAAATCCAGTCCGACGACCCGGACGCCCTGGCCAAACGCTGGGGCGAGGTGCTGGACCGGCCGGTGGAGAGCATCAACGGCGTGCCGGGAGTCAAGCTGGACAATGCCGATATCCGCTTTGTCCCTGATGCCGATGGCCGAGGCACCGGTATCCGCGCCATCGACGTTCTGCCCGCCAACCGGGACAATATCCTGGCCATGGCGGACAAGATGGAGCTTCGCCAGGGGGAAAACCAGATCATGCTGTGCGGTGTGCTGGTCAATCTGGTTTGAGCATGACAGGCGACGATCTGACCGCCGAACAACGATTGGCGGCGCTGTTTGACCATCTGGGTCTGGAACGGGCCCATTTCGGGGTGCAGAACACCGCCGAACTGGACCCGATCATCGCCCGCGAGCCGGAGCGCTTCGCCTCCCTGGCCTTGATGGGCCTCAATCGTTTGCAGGCCGAAACGGTTTTGCCCGTGGCGGACCGCCTGTTGTTGATGTATGGCGACGGCGGCGCCGGGGTCGATGCCATGGCGGCGTCATCGCCGTCATTGCCGAATGCGGAAAGCCATTGCCTGAAGGATTACACGGTATTGACCTGGTCCGACGTGGCGTTGGATCGTGGCGCGGAGATTGTGCCCCGCTGGCTCGAATTTCTCGACCGTGCCGAGGCGCAAAATCCGGCCAGCCGGCCAAGCACGGATCAGCGCACGGGCGAGGTCGCCGGCATCAGCTATCGTATCGCCGGCCCGATCGATGGCGCGGGTCCGGCCCTGGTGCTGCTGCCCATGCTGCTGTCCGCCTCGCAATGGGAGCCGATTATCGAGCCTCTGGCGGAACATTATTGCGTCATCGCCCTGGGCGGGCGGCACCTGGGCGGGGTTGCCTTCATTGATGGCCGGGGCACCGATCCGGGCTATCTGCGCGGCGTGGAGATGCACGTCAACGAGATCGGCATCCGGCCCGGCGAGACGGTGCTGGACGTGGGCTGCGGCCCCGGTTCCCTAGACCGCTGGCTGGCCCGGCGCACCAATGGCGCCAATCCGATCACGGCGGTGGATGTAAACGGCTATTTTCTGCGCGAAGCGGCCGTGATCGCCGAGGCCGAGGGCCTGAGCGATATCATCAGCTTCGGCCCCGGCAATGCCGAGGATCTGCAGTTTTCCGACAATTCGTTCGATGTGGTGATGTCCCACACGGTGATGGAGGAATGCAACGCCGAGCGGATGCTGGCAGAGCTGATCCGCGTCGCCAAGCCGGGCGGCCGGGTCGCGGTCATGGTCCGGGCGGTGGATATGCGCAGCCTGTGGAACCTGCCCGTTTCGGCCGCGATCAAGGAAAAGGTGGAAGCCCCCGTGCCCTCGGTGGGGGAAGGCGGCTGCGCCGATGCCTCGCTGTACCGCCGATTCGGGCAGAGCGGTCTGGTCGACCTGAAACTGTTCCCCACCACCATGACCGTCAGCGATCCCGACGGCTATACCTGGAAATATTACGAACCGTATCTCTTTTCCATGCTGGACGAGGCCGAGACAGCAGAATGGCACGCCGCCAAGGCCCAGGCCATCGCCGATCGCTCGATCCTGCTCGCCCGCTGGCTCCATTGCGCCGTGGGCACGAAACCTGAATAAACCCAATGGCCGCGCTGCCAAATCTACCCAAGGGTATTGGCCCCCACGAATTTCGCGAGCTTGAATTGATGCTGTCGGGTGAAAAGCCGATGACAATGTTTGTTGACGAGGATCCGGGCAACTTCGTCATACCGGAAGCTGACTTCGACCCCCACGTCCGGGCCGGCACTTTCATCAAGGGCGAGGCGATTTACCCGAAACCGGACGATCCTTACACGCCAAGGTTCGTCTATTTCGCCCTGCCATCGGAAGGCTGGCGCATTGATGCGATGCACGCAATCAATGGCGCGGTTTACAGCCGCCGCCGCAAGGTCACGGATGACGATGAATTCGAGATTGGCCGCTTGCTGGGCTACAGCCGGGAGCAGGTACAAGCTTTTCTGAATCGGCGGGATTTGCGCGGGTCCTAATCCACAGACATAGCCGCCACGGCCCGCGACAGGCGGTCCAGCATCCGGCCGGGCAGGCTGTCCGGGAAAGCCTCGGCCAAGGCGCGGTAATACCAGCGGGTGCCTTTCGGGCCGCCGTTGAAACGGTCCCAGACCGCTTCGCCCAGAACCCGGTAATCGGCGACGATGGCTTCGGCATTGTGGGTCTTGTCGGCCAGCACGACGAGCAACGAGCTTTCCGGCTTGTTGGGTAGTGCGGCGAGGTAGGCTTCCTTGCGCAGACGCCAGGGCAGGCGCGGTTCATCCCAGCTATCGGTGCAGTCGGCAACCATTTCGGCCACCGCATCGCCAAACATCGCCCTGATTTCGGCCAGGGTCCTGACACCGCCCTGATCTTCGACCGCATCGTGCAGCAGGCCGGCAATGGCCTGGTCTTCCGTGCCGCCATGCTCAATCACCAACGACGCCACCGCCAGCAGATGCGAGACATAGGGTACCGCCACCACCTTGCGGGTCTGCGCCCGGTGCAGGTCGTGGGCGTAGCGGAAGGCGTTATCAAAGCGTTCTGTCAGCATCGTCAGCCGCGCTTCTTCACCAGCAGTTTTTGCTCGCCTTCCAGAATCAGTTCCCGACGCTGATTGTGCAGGGTGGAGCGCAGGACCACAACGCCCGTCGTCCGTCCCGGCTCCAGCCCAACCACCTCCAGCATGGGATAGACCGTGTCGCCGGCATACAACGGTTTCAGGAACTTCGAGGATTGTTCGATGAAAGCAATCAGGGCATCGCCGAAATAATGCGGCAGCATGCCGGCCCCCGGCGCTGTCTGGATCAATGCCTGGAAGCCATGGGCCAGCAGGTTTTCGTGCCCACGCGCCTGACAATAGGGCAGATCATAGTGGATCGGATGATTATCGCCCGAGGCCAGTTGAAAAGCGGCGAAATTGGCATCCGCCAGGGTGCGCGAGGGGATCGGAAACTTGTCGCCGATCTTCACATCCTCGAAAAAATGGCTCTCGCACATGGCGTGCTTGGCGGGATCAAAGCCCTGGTCGATATCCGGTTCGCCGCGCATGGGGGATTCCTTCCAAATTACTTTCGGATTAGGCAAAGACGCTTGTAGTTCGTTACCATTGCGGCAAGTTGATTAGCAAAGGGTATCTGGCATGACGGCGGCGGAACTGCAGAACAAGGCACTGGTGATCGATGGCCTGTCCTATCACAGCGACGGCTATACGGGCGATCTGCGGACGGGCGGCGTTGATGCCCTGAATGTAACGGTCAATCATTTCGAGGCGGATTTCACCGAAAGCTGCGACGCGATTGCCGGCTGGCTGGGGCGCATGTCGGCGCCGGACGCGGAATGGGCGCCGATCCGCCAAGCCTCGGACCTGGCGGCGGCCAAGGCGGCGGGCAAGATCGGCCTGATCATGGGCTGGCAGAACATGCGCCCGGTGGGCGACGATCTGGACCGTCTGTACCTGTTTCACCAATTGGGCGTGCGCGTCATGCAGCCGACCTACAACTACCGTAACTTCATGGGCGACGGCAATCTGGAGACCGAGGATGCCGGCCTCAGCCACCTGGGGCGGGATGCGGTGGCTATCCTGAACGAGCTGGGCATCGCCATCGATATCAGCCACGTGGGCGATCACACCTGCCGCGATATCCTGGATCTGTCCACCCAACCCGTGCTGGCCACCCACGTTGACGCCCGGGCCCTGACGCCCCTGCCGCGAAACAAGGACGACGGCATTCTCCGCGCCGTGGCGCAATCGGGCGGCGTCATCGGGGTCAGCGTCTATGGGCCCATGCTGTGGGACGGCGACCGCAACCGCCGCCCCGGCATCGACGATTTCATCCGCCATCTGGAATACATAACCGAACTGGCCGGCCTGGCCCATGTCGGCTTCGGCACCGATATTCCGGTATCGAACGACCTGCGCCGCACCGCGCAAATCGCCGAAAACCGCCGCTTGTGGTCGGGCATTTCCGACTACGGCGATTGCTTTGGCCACGACATCCCGGCCCGTTATGCCGAAGGCGCCAACAATCACGGCAAGCTGCCCAATATCACCGCGGCGCTGCTGGACCGTGGTTGGGCCGAAGGCGATATCGAGGGTTATCTCGGCGCCAATTTTGCCCGCGCCCTGGCGGAAATCTGGCGCGGCTGATGCACGGATACACCCTAATTGCCTGATCTCTTCGCACTCACCGCCATTGGCGCGACGTTTCTTATTGCCGGCGGGGTCAAGGGCGTCATCGGCCTGGGCCTGCCCACGGTCAGCCTGGCCCTGCTGTCTGTCCTGTTCGACCTGCCAAGCGCCATGGCGCTGTTGCTGGTGCCGTCATTTGTCACCAACCTGTGGCAGGGCGTGGTGGGCGGCAACGGCGCGGCGATCCTGCGGCGGATCTGGCCGTTTCTGATCCTGGCAACGGGAACCGTATGGATCGGTGCCATCGCGTTGCGGCAGGTCGACCTGTCGCTGCTCTCGGCGTTGCTCGGCGTGTCGTTAATGGTCTACGCGGCCGCCAACCTGGCCGGCATGCGCATTGCCCTGACGGCGGCCCAGGATCGCTGGGCCGGCCCGCTGTTGGGTACGGTCAACGGCTTGCTGACGGGCATGACGGGCTCTTTCGTGGTGCCGGGGGTGATGTACCTGCAAGCCCTCGGCCTGCCCCGGGATATGCTGATCCAGGCCATGGGCATACTGTTCACCGCCTCCACCGCGGCCCTGGCGGTGGCCCTGCAGCGCAATGCCTTCCTAAGCCCCGAACTGGCGCTGTTGTCACTTGGCGCCGTGCCGCCGGCGATCATCGGCATGATGGCGGGCCAGCGTTTGCGGCGAACCCTGTCCGAGCAACTGTTCCGCCGCGTCTTCTTCATCGCGCTGCTGATCCTGGGCGCCTATATCATCGTCCGGGCCCTGGGCGGCGCCGGCCACTAGGCAGCCTCCGGCGATCCTGTACATGGACCTGGAAAACCCGGCCAAAAGTCCCACATACTAGATAGCTTCCTCGGCGCCGGACCATGGATGGGGCAATCGGTGGATATTTATGCGCGGGAGGGTTATGGCATGACCACATTCGACAAACGGGAAAGGGCTTTCGAGGCGAAGTTCGCCTTCGATCAGGAGACCACGTTCAAAATCGGCGCCCGGCGCAATAAGCTGCTGGGCCTATGGGTTGCGAAACAGTTGGGATTGAGCGGCGCCGAGGCGCGGGCTTACGCGGACACTGTGATCGCCTCTGATTTCGCCACGCCGGGCCAGGATGACGTATTCGAAAAAGTCTGGCGCGATATTCGCGGCAAGGAGGTGGCGTTGGACGCGCATCAGGTGCGGCGAAAAATGCAGGAACTATGGCATGTGGCGCAGGAGGAGATTACGCCAAACCTGCATCACTACGGCGCCATCTCCGCCGCCAGCCTGAACCGCGTACGGCAAAGCAAATCCGCCTGGTCCTGGCAACGCGCCGCCGCAGCAGGCCGGCCAAGACACAATAAAGTCAAATCGTAACCTCCGAACTTGTGCTAGTTGGGTAGCGAGGACGAAGCAGGGGGTACCCAATGACGCGGACGGAGATCGATCTTTTGGCCGAGGCGGAGGCGTTGCAGCCGCAAACCGTGGCGTTGCGGCGGCGCATTCATCAACATCCTGAACGCGGCAACGATCTGCCGCAGACCAAGCAGGCGGTGATGGAGGCGATCGCGGGCCTTGAGTTGGAGATCGTTGAGAGCCAACAAACCTCCGGCATCGTCGCCACGTTGCGCGGCGGGCAGCCGGGACCGACCATACTGTTGCGCGGCGACATGGATGCCCTGCCGATGCAGGAGGAAACCGGCCTCGACTATGCCTCCCAGGTCGATGGCTGCATGCATTCCTGCGGCCATGACGCCCATACCGCCATGCTGGCCAGCGCGACGCATATGTTGTGCCGCCATCGGGAACGGCTGCGGGGCGATGTGAAGTTCATGTTTCAGCCCGGCGAGGAAGGTTACAAGGGCGCTAAGGTAATGTTGGACGAAGGCGTGATCGCGGCGGGCGGCGAGCCGGATGCGGTTTTCGGCCTGCACGTAAACCCGCGGCTGCCGCCGGGCGTCATCGGCGGCCGGGAAGGCAATGTGCTGGCGGCGGCGGATTCCTACGAGATCAGGATCATCGGCACCGGCGGCCACGGCGCCAAGCCCCATGACGGCAACGACCCGGTGCCGGTGGCCTGTCATCTGGTCACGGCCCTGCAAACCATGGTGACCCGGCGGATCAGTGTCTGGGACCCGGTGGTTCTGACGGTCGGCGTGATCAAGGCCGGCACCGCCCGCAATATTATTCCCGAATTCGCCCATATGGCGCTGACCGTGCGCAGTTTCTCCGAAAACACCCGCGATCTGGTGCAGCGCCTGATCACCAATCTGGCCCAGAAAACCGCCGAGGGCCATGACATGACGGCTGAGGTGAAGGTGACCAGGGGCTATCCGGCGACGGTCAATGACGGCGGCTTCATCGATTTGGTGGAGACCGCCGTGCGCAGAAATTTCGGCCAGGGCGCCTTTGCCCGCGATGCCCACCCGCACATGGGGTCGGAGGATTTTTCCTTTATTCTGCAACGCTATCCCGGCGCCTTTGTCTTTCTCGGCTGCGCCCCGAAGGGCGTCGATCCGGACGCGGCGGCGGGCAATCATTCGCCCTACATGGAGATCGACGAAGACGTCCTGGCCAACGGCGCGGCGACCCACGCCGCCGTCGCCTTCGAATTCCTCAATGGCGGCGTCGATTAGACAATTTTCGAATTTGAACTACCCACCCGCACCCCCTGCCCGACCACCCATTGATGGTACCCTGTGGGTGGCCGGGCAGGGGGTGCGGGTGGCCCGGCGATTCGATGAATATCGAAAATGATCTAGCGCCGCGCCAGTTGGGCCATCACAAGACCCGGGCATGGGCTTCACGGCCGACAGCGCATATGATGCCGCAACGTGACATCATCCCGCGAAACACAGGCTGGAGGCCGCCCATGTCGATTTATCTGATTCTGGACAACCAAGTCCATGACGCCGCCAAATACGAGGAATACAAGAAAGCGGTGCCGGCCCTGATCGCCAAGCACGGCGGTGAGTATCTGGCCCGGGACGGCGCCATCGAGGTACCCGTGGGCGATTGGCGCCCGGACCGTATCGTGCTGTTCAAATGGCCCTCCCGCGCCGCCCTGGATGCCTTTCAGGCGGACCCGGAATACCAGCCGTGGAAGGAACTGCGGGAAAGCTGCACGACGACGAACCAGGTGGTGATCTTCGAAGGCATCTAGGGGGAACATCCAGCAATGCGGCTGATCGGCCGATATGCCTCGCCCTACGTGCGCCGGGTCGCCGTGACCTTGCAGCATTACCAAATGCCTTATGAGCATTTCAGCGTCATGCCCTTCGGCGCCGACCGGGCGGAAGTGGCGCGGCACAATCCCATCGCCCGGGTGCCCGTGTTGCAACTGGGAAATGGCGAAATGCTGTGCGACAGCGCCGCCATTCTGGATCATCTGGACCAAGAGGCGGGGCCGGAGCGGGCCCTGGTGCCCGCAAGCGGCAAGGCGCGGCGGCGGGTTCTGGCCCTGCTGGCGATCGCCCTGGGCAGCAATGAAAAGCTGGTCACCGCATTGTACGAGCGCCACTTCCGGCCCAAGGAGCTGTGGCATCAACCGTGGATCGAGGCCTGCGAGGACCAGGTCCGCGGCGGCTATCTATGGCTGGACGAGCAGTTCGAAGGCCCCTGGTTCACGGGTGCCGGGATGACCCAGGCGGATCTGACGGTAGGGGTTTTCTGGAGCTTCGGCATGGCCAAGCGGCCGGGTATTTTCGCCAAGCTGGCATGCCCGAACGTGCGCGCCTTAGCCGAGAAGCTGGAGGCCACGGCGGCCTTCAAGGCCGCGGCAGTGGAAAGCGAAAAATTGAGCAGCCGGCTTGGCAACTGAACCTTTCAGCAGCGGCTAGGCCATTTTCGAATTTGAACTACCCACCCGCGCGCCCTGCCCGACCACCCATTAATGGTACCCTGTGGGTGGTCGGGCAGGGGGAGCGGGCGGCCCGGCGATTCGATGAATATCGAAAATGCTCTAGGCCCAGTGTGGGCAGGGCGCATCAAAGCTCCATTCCGCCTTCGCCGGCATGGTGCCGCCGCCAAAGACATCCCCGCCGATGTCAACGGCGACCACTTCGGCGCTCTCCCGCGCCTGGTTGTACGCTGATCCGCCACAAACACTGCGCATGACCTGCTTGCCGGCGTGCAGGGCGGCGGACTGGGTGGGGAAGAACAGGCGGTCGTCGCCCTGATGCAGGGTATCGCCGGACCTGATGCTTTCAAAAGGATCGCTGGCGTTGACGGTGGACAGAACGATGTATGTAAACATTTTAAAAGCCTCCATTTTTCCGGCGGGTGCATCCTGCCCCTGGGTGAGACCGCAAGACATTCGCGGCCTGCCTCTCGTTAACCATGATGCAAGACCCATGCCAGTTTATCGCCGGCAAGTGATTGGCGGAAAACTGCGATTTATGGTTAACCAGAGGTAAAGGGGTGTGCCGAGTTGGGACACGGTCGTGTCTCGTTTTGAGGGCCTAGGTCAACGTTGGCTCAGGCCTTACATCTTGCAATAGTGGCAAGTCGACTCTCCGGGCCAACTCGCCATCTAACAAATATTGGGAAATATTAAGAATATTTGCTATATTCTAGAAATCAAAGCGAAGAGGACCTGATCATGCCCACCGTCACGATTTCCCTGCCTGAACCCATGAAGGACTGGATCGAAGGCCAAGCCAGCAATGGCCAGTTCAGTGGCGTGAGTGACTATATTCGAGATTTGGTTCGCCAGGATCAAAGCCGCAAGGATCAGCGCGAAGCTCTCATTCAAGCGCTTATCGAAGGTGAGGAAAGCGGCGTGGCCCGCGAGTGGACCGGAGAAGAGCTGCAGGCCGAAGCGCGGCGGCGGGTCGCGATGAAACGAAGTGGCTAAATACCGGCTGCTGCCGAGGGCGGAAGCCGACTATTTTGCCATTTACGCCTCCGGTTACGAGAATTTTGGTGAGGCGCAGGCGGAACGCTACACGGATGGTTTGCGGGACGCGTTCACGGTCATCACCGAACACAGCCATATTGGCAGACGCGTTGATCACATACGTGCCGGATACTTCTGCTACGAATACAAGCGTCACTCAATCTAATACAGATTGGAAGAACCGGGCGTCGTCATCGTTCGCGTGTTGGGCAATCGACAAAATGCACCAGGGCATTTGTAGGCCGCGCCTACCCCTTCTGCCGGTGCAACAGGCGCAGCCGTAGGGCGTTGAGCTTGATGAAGCCTTCCGCGTCGCGCTGGTCGTAGACGGTGTCTTCCTCGAACGTTACGTGTTCCATGGAGTAGAGGCTCATGGGCGATTTGCGGCCCACGACAGTGGCGCTGCCCTTGAAAAGTTTCACCCGCACGGTGCCTTCGACGCATTCCTGGGACTTGTCAATGAGGGCTTGCAGCATGTAGCGCTCCGGCGAGAACCAGAAGCCGTTGTAGATCAACTCCGCAT
>CAZVYX010000022.1:0-86837 GCA_964631725.1 uncultured Rhodospirillaceae bacterium
TGATGGACAGCAAGGACACCAACTGGGGCTTCAACGCCCAGACCGAGAAGTATGTCGATCTGGTCAAGGACGGTATTGTCGATCCGGCCAAGGTGGTGCGTACCGCCTTGCAGGACGCGGCCTCCGTCGCCGGTCTGTTGATCACGACCGAAGCCATGGTTGCCGACAAGCCGGCCAAGAAGGGCGCCGGTGGTGCCCCCGCCATGCCCGACATGGGTGGCATGGGCGGAATGGGCGGCATGGGTGGTATGGGCGGCATGGGCGACATGGGCTTTTAAGCCACGCGCCGATACGTTCAAAAGCCGACAGATTTCGGGGGCCGTGCCAACTGGTGCGGCCCCCGATTTTTTTTGCCTCAGGCCGGTGCCTTGACGCGGACCCGGTCGCGGCGCCGGTGCGGCACGCTGATGGTGCCGTCCGGCTGGGGCAGGTCACGGGCATCGGGGACAAGGTGCACGGCCATGGTTCCGGCTCGGCCCCGCACCTCGACCTCCCGGACCTCAAGGGCGGAAAGGTCGGCGCCGGCGCGTTCGGACACGACGGAGGAGATCACCGCCTGCACCGAGAATTCCTTGGTCATGGCTTCCAGGCGGGAGGCGGTATTGACCGTATCGCCGATCGCCGTGACCGTTGTCGCCGCGCCGTAGCCCATTTCGCCGACAATGGCCGGGCCGGCGTGGATGCCGATGCCCATGCGCAGGGGTTCGTCCAGATCGTGGCGCAGTTGATGGTTCAGATGCTCCAGCGCCCGGGCCATGCCCGCCGCCGCCGCCAGGGCCTGGCGGCAGCCGGTTTCGAGATCGGAATCGACGCCGAACAAGGCCATGACGCCATCGCCGATGAATTTGTCCAGATGGCCGCCCGCGGCCTCCACCGCCTGGCCCATGCCGCGGAAATACTGGTTCAGCGCGAAGACCACGTCGTAAGGCAGCTTGCTTTCGGAAAACTGCGTGAAGGACCGCAGGTCGGCGAACAGCACCGCGATTTCACGCTCGCTGCCCTGCAGATAAGTCGGCCGGGAAAGGCCGCCCTGCACGCCGGTGGCGGGCGGCAGCAGCGGTACCACGGACAAATCCGCGACGGGCCGCAACTGGCAGGCCAGACGCACATTCTCCGGCGCGCCGACGCGGCTCAACACTTTCACCTCATCCTCGCCGGCGTCCGGTTGCCCGTCGGCGCCTTCCGAAATGCGGACCCGGCAGGTCGAACAGCGCCCCCGTCCGCCGCAGATCGAGGCATGGGCAATGCCAAGCAGGCGGGAGGCATCCAGCACGCTCAACCCCGGCTCCACCGCCACGTCATGGCCGTCGGGGTAGGAAATGGTAATTTGCTTGCGCTGCTGGGCCCGCAGATGCCGCAACCAGCGGCCCAGCAACAGCGACAGCAGAACCACGCCGGCGCCAATCATGAAATTTTCACCGGTGCCGAAAGCGAAGGCCTTCAACTCTTCGACCGGAACACTGAACTTGAAGGAGGCGATGGCCGCATTCATCCAGGCCTTGTCCTGGGCCCACAGGGCAATCTGCTTACCGGTGCCGACGAAACCCGACAACGCGAAAGCCGGCAACAGAATAGCCATGGCCAACAGCCAGATACGGGCCGGGCCGTACCAGGGTTTCAACCGCAGCCATAGGTGCAGGCCAATACAGCCATGGCCCCAAATGACCAGCACGGCCAAGGCAGCTAGCCAGCCATACAGCGGTTCGAACACCCATATGCTCAAGATTTCATAGAGATAGCTGTCGTTGACACCGAAAAATTCATGCACGCCACGTGTTGCCAGGACGTGTATCGGCAGTAGAAAAGGGATGCAAAGGGCGAGGACGACTTGAACAATTTCAGTCCGCGACATGCGCAATGTACGGCGCTGCCAGATTGCCAGCAGGGAGGCACAGACGTGTATCAGCATGGCACCGTAGAGCAGTATGGTCGCCGGCCAATTACGCCATAGCGCCGTGAAGACCTCGCGCCCGGCCTCCAGGGCGCTGAGGGATATATTGCCCAGGGCATGATTGATGAAATGCGTGGTGACAAAGACGAACAGCACCAGCCCGCTACCCAGTCTCAGTTTTCGGCCCAAACCTTTCCCCATGTTCCCCCGCGATAACGGCTCTAATGCGCCTCGGCCCAACTGTCGCCAACGCCGGCATCCACGGTCAGCGGCACGGACAGATGCGCCGCTCCCTCCATGATCCGTTTCGCCACCGCGACGGTCTCCTCAATCTGTTCTTCCGGTACTTCGAAGATCAACTCATCATGCACCTGCAACAACATTTTTGCGTCCAGCCTGGCCTTGGCCAGGGCGTCGGGCATGGCCACCATGGCGCGGCGGATTACGTCCGCCGCCGAACCCTGGATCGGTGCGTTGATGGCGGCCCGTTCGTGAAAGCCGCGCCGGGCGCCGTTCTTGTCATTGATGCCCGGCATATGCACCCGGCGGCCATGGATGGTTTCCACATAGCCCAGCTCCCGGCAGCTTTCCTTGGTCTTTTCCATATAGTCGCGGATGCCGGGATAACGTTCGAAATAGGCGTTGATATAGTCCTGCGCCTCGCCCCGTTCGATGCCCAGATTGTTGGCCAGGCCAAAGGCGGAAATGCCATAGATGATGCCGAAATTGATTGCCTTGGCGCGGCGCCGGATCATCGGGTCCATGTCTTCGATCGGCAAATCGAACACCTGCGCCGCCGTCATGGCGTGAATGTCCAGGCCGTCGTGAAAGGCCTGCCGCAAGGCCGTGATATCGGCGATATGGGCCAGGATGCGCAATTCGATCTGGGAATAGTCCGCGCTCAACAGTTTATGTCCCGGCGCGGCGATAAAGGCCTTGCGGATGCGGCGGCCTTCCTCTGTCCGGACGGGAATGTTCTGCAGGTTCGGATCGGTCGAGGCCAGGCGCCCGGTCGATGTCGCCGCCATGGCGTAAGAGGTATGGACCCGGCCCGTGACGCCATTGATCTGGTTTTGCAGGGCGTCCGTATAGGTGCTTTTCAGTTTCGCCAACTGGCGGTATTCCAAAACCCGGACCGGCAGATCATGGCCTTGCGCGGCCAATCCCTCCAGGACATCGGCGCCGGTGCCATAGGCCCCGGTCTTGGTTTTCTTGCCGCCGGGAATGGACATCTTTTCGAACAGAATCTCGCCAAGCTGTTTCGGTGAATTGACGTTGAAGCTCTCGCCCGCCAGTTCGTGGATCTGCCCCTCCAAGGTACCGATGCGGCCGGCGAAGTCGGCGGACAGGCGCGCCAGTTCGGCCCGGTCCACGAGAATGCCGGCCTGTTCCATATCCACCAGGACCGGCACCAACGGCCGCTCCAGGGTCTCGTATACGGTGGTCTTGCGCGTCGCCTGCAATTGCGGTTTCAGGTACTGGTACAGGCGCAGGGTCAGGTCCGCGTCCTCGGCCGCATACGCCGTTGCCTTGTCCAGGGGCACCTGATCGAAGGTGATCATCGCCTTGCCGCTGCCCGCAACTTCCTTGAAGGGGATTGGCGCAATATCCAGATGCAGTTGCGATAGCGCATCCATGCCGTGGCCGTGCAGGCCGCCCTCGGTCACATAGGACAGCAGCATGGTGTCATCGAACGGCGTGATCTCAACATCATAGCGGCGCAGCACCAGCATGTCGTATTTCAGATTCTGCCCCACCTTCAGAACCGAAGGATCCGCCATCAGCGGGCGCAACAGATCCAGCGCCTGATCCAGGGGAATTTGCGCCGGCGCTGTCTCGGCCGCACCGCCCAGGTCCAGCTCCCCCTCCGGTACCGGGCCCTTGTGGCCCAGGGGAATGTAACAGGCCCGGCCCGGCGTTATCGACAACGAGACACCGACCAGATCCGCCGCCATGGCATCCAGCGAGGTGGTTTCCGTATCCACCGCCACGACGCCGGCGGCGCGGGCCCGATCGATCCATGGCTGCAATTCCGCCAGGCTTTGGACGCATTGATATTCGGGCTCTGACGCGGTTTCCGCCTGTGCCGGTGTTTCGACGGCGGGCACCTCACCGCCCAGGCGCTGGGCAATGCGCCCCGCCAGGCGTTCCAGGCCCATCTCGGCCATGAATCCCAGCAGCACCTCGGTCTCCGGCTCGCGCAGGCCCAACTGCTCCAGCGTCAACTCCACCGGCACATCATCCTTCAGGGTCACGAGTTGCCGGCTGACCCGCGCCAGTTCCGCATGTTCGATCAGGCTCTGCCGCCGTTTCGGCTGTTTGATTTCCCCGGCCCGGTCCAACACGCCGTCCAGGTCGCCATATTCATTGATCAACAGGGCGGCGGTTTTGACGCCGATGCCCGGCACGCCGGGAACGTTATCGGTGGCATCGCCGCAAAGCGCCTGGACATCAATGACCCGTTCGGGCCCGACGCCGAATTTTTCCTGCACCTGATCCGGTCCGATCCGGCGCTGCTTCATGGGGTCGTGCATGACGACACCGCCGCCGACCAGTTGCATCAGGTCCTTGTCGGAACTGACGATGGTGACCTGCATGCCGGCCTCCCTGGCCTGGCGGGCATAGGTGGCGATAATGTCGTCGGCCTCGAAACCGGGCATTTCGATTGTGGCCAGGTTGAAGGCCTCGCTGGCCCGTTTGACCAGTGGGAATTGCGGCCGCAAATCCTCCGGCGGCGGCGGCCGATGGGCCTTGTATTCGGGATAGATGTCGTTGCGGAAGGTCTTGCGCGCGGCATCGAATATGACCGCGAAGTAATCAACCTCGCCGTCATCGCGGACATCATCAACCAGCTTCGACAGCATGTTGCAAAAACCCGAGACGGCACCGATCGGCAGGCCGTCGGTCTTCCGCGTCAGGGGCGGCAGGGCATGATAGGCGCGGAAAATGTAGGCCGAGCCGTCGACCAGATACAAATGACCTGCACCATCCCTGGAAATCGCGGCACCGCTGCCGGCGCCGGTTTCGGCAATATCGCTGTCGGCTTTCTGTTCGCTCATGGTGCTACTATGCCACGATGCGGGCCAAGGTGGAACGACGTCGATGGGCTGGAAATGAAAACATTTGTCATACCCGTGGCAGGATATGCTGACCAAAAGCGTATTCCGAAATGCAATAAAAACTGCCAAAAAGACACAAAATGGTTACAAAGTAATCCTTTATTAATGAAATACTACTAGATTGCGAATTGTTCGATGCGTACCAGGCGAACAAAACTGCACCGGCCGTATCCGTCCTGGCTGGTGCGGCTGGGCCGGATCCCCTCCTCCTCCGGCACAGCCCTAGATGGGCGTCATGGTGACGAGCCATGGCGCCCTTTAGGCTTTTCAAAGCCTGCGAATTGAATTCATCACATTACGAATATTCGATGCTCAGGCCGTCGTATCCCGGCTCCACCCCCGAAGGCAATTCCTCGCAAAGGGTTTGATAGTCCATATCCCAGGTCATATGGGTCAGGATCGCGCGTTTTGGCCGCAACCGGTCGATCCATTCCAGGGTGCGCGCCAAATGCGTGTGTGTTGGATGCGGCTTGGGGCGCAGGGCATCGACAATCCAGATATCCAGATCCTGCAGTAGTTCGAACGAAGCCTCTGGCAGATCGCTCAAATCCGTGGAATAGGCCATGGCGCCGAAACGGAAGCCCAGGCTTTCCATGGATCCGTGGATTTGCCGAAACGGAACAATGTCAATGTCACCAAGGCTAAACGGCCCATCGATCACATGCGCGGTGGCGATGGCCGGATAGTTCCGTGCGGTGGCGAAAATATAGCTAAATCGCTGTTGCAGGCTGGTGATCGTATCCTTATCGCCATAAATGGGCATCCGTTCACCCCGCAACAGGGTGAAGCCGCGCAGATCGTCAATGCCGTTGACATGATCCGCATGGTCGTGGGTGTACAGGGCGGCATCAAGATGCCGCAGGTCGGCATCAAGACATTGTTCGCGCATATCCGGCGTTGTGTCGACGATCAGGCTGGTGCTGTCGCTTTGCACCAGGATTGAGGACCGGCGGCGGCGATTCCTAGGTTCGGACGGGTCACAGACGCCCCAGATGTTGCCAATCCGCGGTACGCCGCCAGAGGTGCCGCAGCCCAATACAGTCACACGCATGTCACCGCACCTTGAAGCGGCGATAATCTTGCAGCTGCATAGGGTTAATCATTATGGCATATTCCTTATAGGTGCTAAGATATATCAAATAAGATATAAAAGGATATTTGGCGTAGCACTTTTTTGCAAAGTCACATCACACTTTACGTGGGTTGGTCGCCGATGCGGCACACGAATTCGACACGGGCCATTCACGTCCAAGCTAATGTTGCTGGGCCGGTACCCCTCCGCATCGATCGGTACAGCGTTTCTAGGGGCGTCACCGGCGTAATCGTGGCGCGCCATTCTTGTTCCGCATTTGAAATATATCACTGGATGGGTGTGGCCTTGGTGAACAGCCGGAAGAAATTGGCGCTCGTTTGATGGGTCATTTCCGCGCTGCTTAAGCCGCGCAACGCGGCCAACTTGTTGGCTGTATGGGCGACGAAGGCGGGTTCGTTGTCCTTGCCGCGATGGGGAACGGGCGCCAGATAGGGAGCGTCGGTTTCCACCAACAGGCGGTTCAGCGGCGTTTCCGCCGCGACGGCGCGCACTTCCTCCGCTTTGTTGAAAGTGACGATACCGCTGAACGAAATGTAGAAATCCAGGTCCAAGGCGGCCCGCGCCAGTTCCGGGCCGGAGGAAAAGCAATGCATGACGCCTGGAAAGGCGCCCTTTTCGTATTCGTCCCTCAGGATCGCGGTCATCTCGGCATCGGCGGCCCGGCTGTGAACGATCAGGGGTAGACCGGTCTGCCGCGCGGCGGCGATGTGACGGCGAAACAATTCCGCCTGTACGTCGCGGGGGCTTTTGTCGTAGTGGAAATCCAGGCCGGTCTCGCCGATCCCCACCACTTTGTCATGGCCCGCCAGTTCGATCAGCCGGGCCGTCTCCAAATCAGCTTCTTGGGCGGCATTGTGGGGATGCAGACCGACCGAGCAATAGACATTTTCGAAGCGTTCGGCGATGTCCAGAATGCCGGCGAAGTGGTCGACGCGGGTGCAGATCGTCACCATCGCGCCGACGCCGGCTGCCTCGGCCCGGGCCATGACGCCATCCAGATCCTCCCCCAGGGAGGGAAAATCCAGATGACAATGGCTGTCGACCAGCAGGCTCAAGCGTCCTCCTCCGGGCCGCTGTAACGGGGAAAGATGCCTTGCGGCTTGGGCAACGCGGTGCCGGGAAGCAACATCGCCGCCTCGCCCAGGGCGGCGAAGCCGCGCTGGTCCTCCGGGATCGCCAATTGATCCAGCAACCTGGCCGCGGCATCGGGCACCACGGGCTGGGCCAGAATGGCCAGATGGCGGATAACTTCCGCCAGCACATACAGCACCGTCGCCATGCGCTCCGGGTCGGTCTTTTTCAAGGCCCATGGCGCCTGGGCATCGACATAGCGGTTGGCCTCGCCGACAATTTCCCAGAGCGCGGCCAGGGCCTGATGAATGGCCTGCTCCGACATCGACGTGCGCATCTTGTCCAACAACTCGCGGGCCGGGACCAGCAGGGCCGAATCATCGACGGTCAGCAATCCGGGCGTCGGCACCGCCGCCTCGCAGTTCTTGTTGATCATGGACAGCACGCGCTGGGCCAGATTGCCGAAGTCGTTGGCCAGATCGCTGTTCATGCGGTTGACCATGGCCGTGTGGGAGAAATTGCCGTCATTGCCGAACGGCAGCTCGCGCATCATGAAATAGCGCGTCTGATCCAGGCCGTATTTGTCCACCATGTCCTGAGGCGGGATGAAGTTGCCCAGGGATTTCGACATCTTCTGACCCTCCACGGTCCACCAGCCGTGCGCAAAGATGCGTTCCGGCGGGGCCAGGCCGGCGGACATCAGGAAGGCCGGCCAATAGACCGCGTGAAAGCGCAGAATATCCTTGCCCACCATATGCACATCCGCCGGCCAGAAGGTCCGGAAATCTTCCGTCTCCGTATCGGGATAACCGACGGCGGTCAGATAGTTGGTCAGGGCGTCGACCCAGACATACATGATATGGGCATCATCGCCCGGCACCGGCACGCCCCATTTGAATGAGGTGCGCGAGATCGAGAGATCGCGCAGGCCGCTCTTGACGAAACTGATGACCTCATTGCGCCGGCTTTGCGGCAAAACACGGCCCGGATCTTCATCGTAATAGGCCAGCAGGCGATCCTGCCATTGCGAGAGGCGGAAAAAATAGCTCGGCTCCTCGACCCATTCGACCGGTGCGCCGAAGGGCGAAAGCTTTTCGCCATCGGGGCCGTCGGACAGCTCATCCTCGGCGTAATAGGCCTCGTCGCGGACGGAATACCAACCGGCATAACTATCCAGATAGATGTCACCATTGTCCGCCATGGCCCGCCAGATCGCCTGGGAGGCGACCGTGTGGCGGTCCTCGGTCGTGCGGATAAAGCCGTCGTTGGAGAAATTCAACAGCGGCGTCAGATCGCGGAAATTCTGGGAAACGCCATCACAGAAAGCCAAGGGCTCCACGCCCGCCGCCTGGGCCGATTTTTCCACCTTCTGGCCGTGCTCGTCGGTGCCGGTCATGAACATCACATTGCGTCCGTCCAGGCGCATGAAGCGGGCGACCACATCACAGGCCAGCGTGGTGTAGGCATGGCCGATGTGGGGTTTGTCATTGACGTAATAAATCGGCGTCGTGATGTAATAGGCTTTGGCCTCGGCCATTCGCTCGGTTCCCATTCTAATGGCGGTACTACTGGCGCGCGGTATTTTGCAACGCCATGAAGGCGTTCAACACCACCTGCTTTCGATCCAGATTGACCCGTTCGGCCCGCATGGCCAAACCGCCGATCTTTTCCCATAGCTCGACCCAGCGATCAAGGCCAACCGCGCCGGTCAGGCGGGCGGCCAGGTCGGTCTCTCCCGCCACTGCATCGCTCATCCGCTCCAACGCAGCGCCGCCACGGGCCAGACGCGACAGCCACAGGCGCAACAGATCGATCCAGACGCGGTAGGCGGCTTCGTTATTGGCCCGGTTTAAACGGTCGCCCAGGGCATGCACGGCGGCGAAATCCAGCTCCGGCAGGTTTTGCACCATGGCCAGCAGTTCGTCATAGGCCTGCAACCCGCCTTCCGCCGCCATGGCGATGGCGCGGCCGGGGCTGCCCTCGGCCAGGCGCACCAGGCCCAGGCGTTCCGCTTCCGCCAAATCCGGCAATTGTTCCGCCAGCACCGCCATGGCGTCGCCCTCCGATAGTGGCCGCAGGACAAGGTGGCGGCAGCGCGAACGGATCGTCGGCAGCAGACGGCCGGCGGCATGACTGACCAGCAACAAAAGGCTGTTTTCCGGCGGCTCCTCCAACAGCTTCAACAGGGCATTGGCGGCGTTCGGATTCATCTCCTCGGCGCCGTCGATGACGGCGATGCGCCAGCCGCCCTCGGCCGAAGTCATGGCGAAAAAGCGGCCCAGGGCGCGGATCTGGTCGACCACGATATCGCCGCGCATTTTCTTTGTCTTGTCGTTCAAGGTCCGCTCTATCACCTGCAGATCGCCGTGGCCGCCGGCCAGGATGCGGCGAAAAACATCCGCATCCGGCGACATTTGCAGATCGCCGGGCTCACCGAACAGACCGCCATCCGTCTGCGATAGCTGAAACCGCGCCATGCGCAGGGCCAGTGTCATCTTGCCGATGCCTCTGGGGCCGGACAGCAGCCAGGCGTGCGGCATGCGCCCCACCGCGGCGGTATCCAGAAAGGCTTGTTCCGCGCCGCCATGGCCGATCAATGTCGCCGTGGCGATGGGCCCCGTCGCTTGTTCCGCTTCGTCCGCCATTGCCGTGACCTAGTTGGAGACGCCGCCGAACAACAGATGTTCCAGCGCCGTGCCCAGCCGTCCGAAAACCCCCTTGCGGGCGATGTCGGCACCGGCGATCAGGGGCCGCTCGATCGTTTCCATATTCGGTGCCTCGATACGCAGGGTGGCGACCGCCTGTCCCTTGGCGATGGGCGCGGGCAGGGGCCCTTGGTAGTTCACGCTGACCTTCATCGCCCGGCGCGCCTTGCGTGGAATGATGATGGTTAGCGGGTCTTCGATCAACAAAGGCACCGCGCCCTGATCGCCCAGCCAGACCGACGCCTCCGCCACCACTTCGCCGGATTTGAACAGGGCATAGTTACCGAACTCGCGGAAGCCCCAGGACAGCAGCCGCTGCGATTCCCGGCTGCGCTGATTGACGCTGCCCAGGCCGTTGACCACCAGGTCAAGGCGCCGCCCCTTGCGCTGGGCCGAGGCGACCAGGCCATAGCCGGCGGCCTCGGTATGGCCTGTTTTCAGACCATCGGCGCCAATGTTCTTGTACAGCAGCGGGTTGCGGTTGCCCTGGCGGATCTTTGAGTAGGTGAAGCTGCGTTCGGCGAATATGGGGTAGTATTGGGGAAACTTGTCGATCATGTGGCGGGCCAGAATGGATAGATCCTTGGCCGTGGTCACGTGGTCGGGGTCGGGCCAGCCGGAGGCATTGACGAAATGGCTGTCCAACATGCCCAATTCCCGCGCCGTGTCATTCATCAGCGCGGCGAAGGACGCTTCATCTCCGCCGATACCCTCCGCCACAACGATACAGGCATCGTTGCCGGACTGGATGATGATGCCCCTGATCAGATCCGATATCTTGACCTCGGTATCGACCCGCACGAACATTTTCGAGCCGCCCATGCGCCAGGCTTTCTTGCTGACGGGAAACGTGTCCTCCAGGCTCAACCCGCCCGAGGCCAGACGGTCGAACAGCATATACAGCGTCATCAGTTTCGACATGGACGATGGCGGCATGGACTGTTCGGGGTTCTTGGAAAACAGCACCGTCCCGGTGGCATGATCAACCAGGATCGCCTGCTTGGCCGGGGTTTCGATCAAGGCGCCCGCGGCCCATGCGCTGGTGCCGGGCAGAACCACCGCCAGGGCGGCCAGACAGAAAAGCCGCAAAGCCAATGCAAAAAGATTCATAACGCCTCGTCCCTTAACCTCTTGCCCGTCCGTCGAGCAATCAAACGCATCGTACGCTTGCCAAATCTTCAACCGTCATTGTCGGGCTCGACCCGACAATCCAGGGCAACAAATGCAAGTGTTTGCCGCTCTGGATCCCCGGGTCTCCGCTACGCTGCGCCCGAGGATGACCGAGTGTGGTATCGTGTGCAAACCTAGATGTGAAATATAGCGAATTTGTGGCGGATCGGGGAGCGTCCAGAAATACTTTTTCGCACCTTTTGCCTTCTTCTAGCCATCTTCCAGTGCCAATTCATCGCGCAGGGTGAATTTTTCCACCTTGCCCATGGCATTGCGTGGCAGGGCGTCCCTGAAAATTACCGCTCGCGGGTGCTTGTAGCGGGCCAGGCGCCCCTCGAACAGTGCCAGGATATCGGCACCCTGAATTTCGCTGCCCGGTCGGCGCACCACGCAAGCCACCGGAATTTCGCCCCAGCGCGGATCGGGCC
This sequence comes from uncultured Rhodospirillaceae bacterium, assembly GCA_964631725.1. Lineage (GTDB taxonomy): Bacteria > Pseudomonadota > Alphaproteobacteria. Next base: position 11,478 of record CAZVYX010000022.1, read on the forward strand.
GGCCCACTACGGCGGCCTCGGCCAGATCGGAACAATCGGCCAGGATATTCTCCAACTCCGCCGGATAGATGTTTTCCCCGCCCGAGATCACCACATCCTTCTTGCGCTCGTCGACATAGTAATAGCCGTCATCGTCCTGATGGCCGATATCACCGGTATGAAACCAGCCGCCGTCATAGGCCTCCGCCGTGCCGGCTTCGTTGCGCCAATATTCGCGGAACAGGTTCCTGCCGCGCAGGACGATCTCGCCGCCCGCGCCCGGGGCGACGTCATTTCCATTGTCATCGATGATCCGCGCCTGGGTGTGCAGGGCGGGTTTGCCGCAGGAGCCGATCCTGGACCAGGCATCGTCGGTTGATTGGATAATCGCCACCGGCGCGCTTTCGGTCAGGCCATAAATCTGCGTCGCCGGGATGTCGCGGTCCAGGAAAGCGCGCAATATCGCTTCCGGAACGGCGGAGGAACCGATGCCGACCAGCCGCAGGCCGGATAGATCCGTCTCCGCCCAGTCGGGATGCGCCGTCATGGCCAGGGACATGGCCGGTACGGTCAGGAAGATGCTTGGCTTTCGTTGCTGGATCGCGCCAAGGGTGACGGCGGGGTCGAAACGGTCCAGAATCGTGATGCTGGCGCCGGCATGGATCGCGGGCGTGGTGTGAATATTCATGCCGCCCACATGGAACATCGGCAGCACGGTCAGGATATGATCATCACGCGTGATATCGTGGGCCGCGATGGCATTGACCGCGTTGTAGAAAATCGCTTCCTGGGTCAGCACCGTACCCTTGGGCCGTCCCGTGGTGCCGGAGGTGTAGACGATGGTTACCGGATCATCGAGGCTGCTGCCATCCGCCGGCGTCATTTCCGTCGTGGCAAGCAGCGCCTCGTAGGATTGCCAGTTGCCATCCGGTGCCGCGCCATAAGCCACCAGGGGCAGACCGGTATCGATACCATTCAAATGGTCAAAAAAATCGGCCTCCGCCAATACCGCCCTGGGCGCGCAATCTTGCAATATCCAGGCATGTTCGGGCGGTGCGAGGCGCCAATTCAACGGCACCAGCATGGCGCCCAGCCGGGCACAGGCGAACAACAGTTCCAGCAGTTCCGGGCTGTTGTAGCCCAGGTGCGCGACCCGGTCGCCCTTGCCGACACCGAGCTCGCCTTGCAGCATGGCGGCCAGGCGCCGGACCCTGGCATCCATCTCGCCATAGCTGATGTCCAGGCCCTGGAAATGCACTGCTATCTTGTCGCCGTGCCAATCGGCCCAATGGCTGATCCAGTGAGATATGTTCATCGCCGCTGACTCTCTAACTCATGCCCTAACTCTCACCGGCCTCGAACAGGCTCTCCCGGCCCAGGCGCTCCATGCAGATCTCCGGCGTCCAGGGCAGCATCAGGGCGCCGCAGCGGCTGTCGCGATACAGTTGCTCCAGCCGCAAGGTGCGGAAGATGGCCCGGCCGCCGCAGGTACGCAAGGCCAACCGGCAAATATCGTTGGCATATTCCATCACCGTGTACTGCGCCGCATAGGCGCGCAGGCGGGCATCCTTGGGCGGATTGACGCCGGCCTCGGCGACGGCACAGCGGAACAGGGCGCGGGCCTGTTCCAGCTTGATGCGCATTTCAGCCACCGCCAGTTGCTTGGCCGGGCTGTGCCGGGCGCTGCCGGCTGGTGGGCCGCCCTCGATCTCGCCGCGCAGATACTGGCAGGTGAAATCGAACGCCGCCTGGGCGATGCCCATATAGGTCGGACACAGGGTCATGAACATATGCGGCCAGTTCAGGGCGGCTTGATAATATTTGCCGCGGGGCATCAACTGATGCTCGTCCGGCACGAAGACATCCACCAGTTCCAGGTTGTTGGACGAGGTTGCCCGCATGCCCAGAACATCCCAATCGCCACTGATCTTGAAACCTTCCGCCGTGCCGTCGACAGCCAAGTAGATTGTGTCGCGCACATCCGCCTCGCCCTCCGCCCTGGCTTCGGTACAGAGCACACCGTAGAAATCCGCCGCACCGGCAAGCGAGGCGAAATGTTTGCGTCCATTGACCAGCCAGCCGCCTTCCACCTTGCGCGCCGTGGTGCCGAAGGGCGCCTTGCCGGCGGCGGCGGCGCTGTTCGGTTCCGAGAACGGCTGCGCGAAAACGGCGCCGTCCTCGATCACTTTGCGGTAAATGCCGGCCCGGCGCGCCTCGTGCTTGTCCCTTTGTTCCGCCGTCATGTCCAGATCATCGGCCATTTGCGAGGACCACAGCATGGTGGCGCAATGCATGTTGAAGGTCAGCGCCGTGGCCCCGCACCAACGCCCCAGCTCCGCCGAGATCTCCATATAGCGGCCGTAATCCGCGCCGAGGCCGCCGTAACGTTCTGGAATGACCAGGCCGAGAAAGCCCGCATCCCGCAGATCGGCATAATTCTCGGTGGGAAATCGGCCCTCCCGGTCATAGGCGGCGGCGCGGTCGAGAAATTTCTCCTGGCCCAGCCGCCGCGCGGTGGCGAGTAATTCGTCCTGTACCGGCATCTCTAGGCAACCTCGTCCAAGAAGCTGCGAACGGCCTGATTGAATTGTTCGGGATCTTCCAGGTTTGCCAGATGACCGACATCCCGGAGGCAGTGGTAGCGGCAATCGGGGATATAGCCCGCCATCTTCTCCATCACCGCCGCGGGCGCGGCTTCATCGAACTGGCCGGCCAGGGCCAGGGTGGGACAGGCAATATCGGCCAGCTCGGCCCGCCGGTTGAAGCTCACCAGACAATGCAGGGCGGCCCGGTAGGTTACGGGCGAGAGCGCGGACATGGATGCCATGGCCGCCGCCACCGCATCCTCTCTGGGCTTTTCCGCCATCAATCCCGGCACCAGTTCGCCTGCGAAATCCGCCGGGGCGAGACCCCGGTCCAGGGGCGCCAGACGCTGGCCCAGGAACCATTCCTGCCATTCGCCGCCGGGCTTGCCGAACGATGGCGAGGTGCCGGAAAGCACCAGGGCGGAGGTTCGTCTCGGATGCAAGGCAACGAATTCCTGGGCCACCATGCCGCCCATGGAATGGCCGACGATGGCCGCCGTGGGGGCGTCCAGATGATCCAGCAACCGGGCCACCGCATCCGCCAGATTGGCGAAGGTCATCTCGTCCAGGGGGGCACTGCCGCCATAGCCGGGCATGTCCCAGGACACGGCGTGGAAGCGGTCGGCAAAGGCGGGCAACTGGTGATCAAAGGCATGACAGTCGCCGCCGATGCCGTGCAGGAACAGCAATATCGGGCCGTCGCCCTGGCTTGTGTAATGGGGAATTGCATTCATGCCAATTCTCCCTGCAGGATGCCTGCCTTGACGACGGCCTGGCCGTCGAGTTCCACCGTGCAATTGCGGATCGGCAGGTCGAAATGGCCCAGGGTTTGCCGGCCCGCCACTTCGTTGGCGCCGGTGGAATAGACCACATTGCCGGCGAAGGCGCGCAATTCGGTGCCGTTGAAATCGGCCCGGTCATACATGGTCATGGCATCCCAGCGGGCGCCGGGATTCATGCCCCAGCCGATGTGCGAGGTGGCGTAGGCGTCGCGGTCCTGCCAGGCGGCGAAATAGCTGCGCATCAGTTCCGCATCGACGCCGTCGCCCTCGATGGCGGTGACAAAGTCGTCCTCGATCCGCAGCGTGACCGGTGCATCCAGATAGCGCTTGAAGGTCAGATTGACATCGCCCCGGTCCAATACCAGGGTGCCGTTCACGGTGCCTGTGGCGGGAAAGCACAGGCACAGCCCGCCCGGCCAATGGGACATGATGCCGGGCCGGGTAACCCAGCCCCAGCCGCCGCCCGCCACGGCGCCGGTCAGGTCGACCGATAAATCGCTGCCCGCCGCCGAACGTATGGTCATGGCCTTGGCGCCGCGCAGCATTTTCATCCCCAACTTGACCTTGCCTTCCAGGGCATCGTTGGGCGCCAGGCGTTCCAGAGCTTCGGGATGTTCGTTGGAGATCATCAACACCCGCGCGCCGCCCCGTAATATCTCGGGCAATTCCGGGGCGTGCAGCAGACCTTCGACGGTGCAATCAACCACCATCGTGGTGTTGGCCAGGGCGCCGACCACGGGGCGGATATTCTGGATTACGTCCGAGGCACCGGTGGAGCGGACGGGCACCGGCGCCGATTGGGCCGGCGTCGGGATCACGATGTGGAACGGTTGCGCGCCCAATTGATGCAGGGCCAGTTCCGCCAATTGCACATTTATCGGGCGGGATTGGCTTTCCGACAGGATCGCCACCGCTTCGCCGGCTTCGACCTTGCAGCGCTGGAAGACGTCCCGGAAGCAGTCAATCCATTTCCCCTCGATTCGTTCCTGTAGCATCCCCACCCCCACTGTTTTTCGCGCCAATGTTAGTGCAATATCCTGTTGTGATGACAGGATAAAGCATGACCTTGATTTTCGAACACGCGATCTGTCTGGAACATGACATGGGGGCGGGCCATCCCGAACGGCCCGATCGTCTGCGCGCCATTCAATTGGCCCTGGCGGAGCCCGAGTTCGCGGCGCTGGAGCGGCGCTCGGCACCGTTCGCCGAATGGGAACAGATCGCCCTTGTGCATCCGCAAAGCTATATCGACCAGGTGGTCGCGGCGGCGCCTGAAAATGGCCGGGTGCAATTGGATCCCGATACCGCCATGAACCCGGCCTCGCTGGATGCGGCGCGGCGGGCCGCGGGCGCGGTCTGCGCCGCCATAGATGCGGTGATGGCGGGTGAGGCGAAAAATGCGTTCTGCGCCGTGCGCCCGCCCGGCCACCACGCCGAGCCTGAACGCTCCATGGGATTCTGTATCTTCAACTCCGTCGCCATCGGCGCCCGGCATGCCCGCGCGGCGCATGGCTTGCGGCGGGTGGCGGTAGTGGATTTCGATGTCCACCACGGTAACGGTACCCAGGCGGCGTTCTGGGATGACAGCGATCTATTCTTTGGTTCGACGCATCAAATGCCGCTTTACCCCGGCACCGGCGCATCTTCTGAAACCGGGGCTGGGAATATCCACAATTTCCCCCTGCCCCCTGGTGCGGCTGGCGTGGCCTTTCGCGATGCCGTCATGGACGGTTTGCTGCCGGCGTTGGATGCCTTCGGGCCGGATTTGCTGCTGGTTTCGGCCGGCTTCGATGCCCATGTGGACGATCCCCTGGCGCAACTGCGTCTGGAAACGGAGGACTATGCCTGGGTCAGTAGCGAATTGTTGGCCCTGGCGGCACGGCACTGTCAAAGCCGGCTGGTTTCAAGCCTGGAAGGCGGTTATGATCTGGCCGCATTGGCGATGGCGACGGCGGCCCATGTGCGGGCCCTAATGGCGGCATGAGAGTATTGGCAAATGGCAAAGCGAGCAGATAACGATAAAGAGGCGGTTCCGGAGGATGTGGCGGCCATGAGCTTCGAAGCTGCCATGGCGGAACTGGAAGCTATCGTGCAGGATCTGGAGGGCGGCCAGGTCGATTTGGATGCGTCCATCGCCTTATACAGCCGGGGTGCGGTGTTGAAGCGCCATTGCGAAGCCAAGCTGAATGCCGCCAGCGAGCAGGTCGAAAAAATTGTTGCCGACGATGCCGGTCAGGCCCAGGCGGTCGAACCCGCCGACATTCAGTAATTCTCCACCCCCAGAACCCAACGGCTCATAAGAATGGTTGATTTCAACGCCATGCTGGCCAAGGCCGCCGAGGCCGTGGACCAGGAATTGGAAAATTTGCTGCCCGCGGGCCGGGAGTTGGAGCATCGCCTGTTCGATGCCATGCGCTATGCGGTCCTGGGCGGCGGCAAGCGCCTGCGCCCGTTTCTGGTCATCGCCAGCGGCGAAATATTCGATATGGAGATGGCGCAATGTCTGCGCACGGCGGCGGCGGTGGAATTGGTCCATGCCTATAGCCTGGTGCATGATGATCTGCCCTGCATGGATGATGATGATTTGCGCCGGGGGCGGCCGACGGTGCATGTGGAATTCGATGAAGCGACGGCGGTGCTGACCGGTGATGCCCTGTTGACCCTGGCTTTCGAGATTTTGGCCGACCGTCAAACCTCCTCTGATCCGGAGGTGCGGACCAATCTTGTCACGGGCCTGGCCAGGGCGGCGGGCGGCCATGGCATGGTTGGCGGGCAGATTTTGGATTTGTGGGCTGAATCCAACCCATTGGACGAAGCCGGCACGGTACGCATGCAACGCCTGAAAACCGGCGAGATGATTGCCTTCGCGGGCGAGGCCGGGGCCATTCTGGCCCGGGCCCGGCCACGGCAGCGCCAGGCGCTGCGCATGTTCGCCCATGATCTGGGTCTGGCTTTTCAAATTACCGATGACCTGCTGGATGTCGAGGGCACCGCGGAAGACGTGGGCAAGGCCACTGGCAAGGATGTCGCCGCCGGCAAGGCCACGATCGTTTCGATGCTGGGGGTTGATGCGGCGCGCGACCGGGCTACCTTGTTGTCACGGCAGGCGGCGGCCCATTTGGGCCATTTCGGGGATAAGGCTAACCCTTTGCGGGCCTTGTGCGAATTCGTTATAACTCGGGACAGTTAGTACGAATCTTGGCGGGAATGGACGTGTCTGAAAGCAAGACACCATTGTTGGATACGATAAAGTCTCCGGCGGATACGCGTGATCTGTCGCCGGAGCAATTGCGTCAATTGGCGGACGAGTTGCGGACCGAAACCATTGATGCGGTGTCCGAGACCGGCGGCCATCTGGGCGCCGGGCTGGGCGTGGTCGAACTGACGGTTGCCCTGCACCATGTATTCGATACGCCCGATGACGTCCTGATCTGGGATGTCGGCCATCAGGCCTATCCCCACAAAATCCTTACCGGGCGCCGGGACAGCATCCGCACCTTGCGCCAGGGCGGCGGTCTGTCCGGCTTCACCAAGCGGTCGGAAAGCCCTTACGATCCGTTCGGTACGGCGCACTCCTCGACCTCGATTTCGGCCGGCCTGGGTTTTGCCGTGGCGCGGGATCTGGATGGCCGGGACAGCAACGTGGTCGCGGTCATCGGCGATGGCTCCATGAGCGCCGGCATGGCGTTCGAGGCCATGAACAATGCTGGTTCCATGAATACCCGTATGGTGGTGATCCTCAACGACAACGATATGTCCATCGCGCCGCCCGTCGGGGCCATGAGCGCCTATCTCTCCCGGCTGTTGTCCTCCCGCCCCTACCGCGGCCTGCGCCATTTCGCCAAACAACTGGCGCAAAAAATGCCCGAGCCCATGGAGCGCACGGCGCGCCGGGCCGAGGAATATGCCCGTGGCCTGATAACGGGCGGTACCTTGTTCGAGGAGTTGGGCTTTTTCTATGTCGGGCCGATCGATGGCCATAATTTGGATCATTTGCTGCCCGTGCTGCGGAACGTGCGCGAGGCCCGGCGCACCAACCCGATCCTGGTGCATGTGGTGACGCAGAAGGGCAAGGGGTACGCCCCGGCGGAGGCGGCGGAGGATAAATTTCACGGCGTTTCCCGCTTCGACGTGGTGACCGGCGCGCAAGCCAAGGGCAAGCCGAACGCGCCCAGCTACACAAATGTCTTTTCCGACCAATTGGTTCGCGAGGCGGAGCGTGACGAAAAAATTGTCGCCATCACGGCGGCGATGCCGTCGGGCACCGGCCTGGCTGAATTTCAGGACCGTTTCCCCGACCGCTGTTTCGACGTGGGCATCGCGGAACAACATGGCGTGACCTTCGCGGCCGGCCTGGCGGCGGATGGATACCGGCCGTTCACGGCGATCTATTCGACCTTTTTGCAGCGGGCCTACGATCAAGTCGTGCATGACGTCGCGATCCAAAAGCTGCCGGTGCGTTTTGCCATCGACCGGGCCGGGCTGGTGGGCGCCGATGGGCCGACCCATGCCGGCTCCTTCGACATTACCTATCTGGCCAGCCTGCCGAATATTGTCGTCATGGCGGCTGCTGACGAGTCTGAATTGAGCCGCATGGTGGCCACCGCCGCCCGTATCGACGACCGGCCCTCGGCGTTCCGCTATCCCCGGGGCGAGGGCGAGGGGGTGGAAATCAAGCTGCCGGCGGAACCGCTGGAAATCGGCAAGGGCCGCGTGCTGCGCGAGGGCAATACGGTGGCTATTCTGTCCCTGGGCACGAGACTGGGCGAATCCCTGAAAGCGGCGGAGGAACTGACCGCCAAGGGCTTTTCCACCACCGTGGCGGACGCCCGTTTCTGCAAGCCGCTGGATGAAGAGCTGATATGCCGCCTGGCCCGCAATCACGAGGTTTTGATCACCATCGAGGAAGGCGCCATCGGTGGTTTCGCGGCCCATGTGCTGCAATGTCTGGAGCGTAACCGGTTGCTGGACGAAGGTCTGAAAATCCGCACCATGATGCTGCCGGACAGCTTTATCGAACATGATGCGCCCGAGGCGATGTATGCCGCCGCGGCCCTGAACGCGCCCGATATTGTCGCCAATGCCCTGGCGGCCCTGGGACAGGCGCAAGAGGTCGAGGCGCCGAAGCTGGCCTAGACGAATATGGCTTCCAAGCCCAAAACCAAAATGCGCCTGGATCTGTTGCTGGTCGAGCGCGGCCTGGCGGAAAGCCGCAGCAAGGCTCAGGCGCTGATCATGGCGGGCAAGGTTCATGGCAGCGACCGCCTGCTGGACAAGGCGGGCCAGGAATTGCCGTTGGATAGCCGGATTACCGTCAAGGGGCAGGAGCATCCATGGGTCTCGCGCGGCGGCATCAAGTTGGCCCATGGCCTGCGGGAATTCACCATCGATCCAAAGGATCTGATCTGCCTTGATGTGGGCGCCTCCACGGGTGGCTTCACGGATGTGCTGCTGCACGGCGGGGCGGCCAGGGTTTACGCGGTTGACGTGGGACACGGCCAATTGGCCTGGTCGCTGCGCAATGATGACCGGGTCGTGGTTCTGGAACGTACCAATGCGCGCTATCTAAGCCGGGACGATGTGCCTGATGAGATCGACTTGATTGTCTGCGATGCCTCCTTCATTGGTCTGCGCACGGTATTGCCGGCGGCCATGGCACTGGCCGGCCCGGGCGCCGGGCTGATCGCCCTGATCAAACCGCAGTTCGAGGTCGGGCCGGACCGGGTTGGCAAGGGTGGCGTGGTACGGGACCCCGAGCTGCATGACGAGGTTTGTGTCGAGATCAGCGCCTGGCTGGACCGCCAGGCGGGCTGGTCGGTGCTGGGTACGGCCACCAGCCCGATCAAGGGTCCCCAGGGCAATGTTGAATTCCTCCTCGCCGGGCGCCGGGATGGATGATGCCGTGGTTGAGCTTCGTATCGAAAGTCTGGGCGCACGCGGCGACGGTATCGCGCAAGACGATGCCGGCGTAATCTATGTGCCTTACAGCGCGCCGGGTGACCGGGTCGCGGCGACGGTGTCGGGCCGCCGCGGCGACGCGCGATTGGCCCGCATGGATGCGCTGCTGCAACCAGGCCCGGATCGGGTGGAACCTCCCTGCCGTCATTTTGGGACGTGCGGTGGCTGCGCCGTTCAGCATCTGAATGAGAGTGCCTATGGCAAATGGAAGCTCGACATCCTTCGCCAGGCTCTGGCGCGCCGGGATCTTGGCGATATCGCTATTGCGGAGATGATCGCGGTGCCGCCGGCCAGCCGCCGGCGTGCGCGTTTTGCCGCCTTGCGGACAGGCAAGGGCGTGCGGTTGGGCTACAATGCCGCCGGCAGCCACAAAATCGTCGACTTGGCGGAATGCCATATCCTCCGCCCCATGATCTTGGCGCTGCTGGATGGATTGCGCGCCCTGTTGCGCGATCTTTTGGCCGAGGGCAGGCGTGCCGATGTCCAGGTGACGGAAACCGAAACCGGGTTGGATCTGTGGCTGGTGGCCGACCTGCCCCATAACGCGCAAAACGATATGCGTCTGGCGGATTTTGCCCAGGAGACCGATCTGGCGCGCCTGTCCATCGGTACGCGGCCGGAGGTCGCCTTTGTCCGCCGGGCGCCCCGGGTCACGTTCTCAGGTGTACCCATAACGCCGCCGCCCGATGGTTTCCTCCAGGCCAGCCGGGCTGGCGAGGCGGCTTTGGTCCGGCTCGTCCGCCAGGGCGTCGGTGAAGGCGGCAATATTGCCGATCTCTTCGCGGGTGTGGGTACTTTCAGTTTTGCCCTGGGCAATGGCGTCAAGGTGTTGGCCGTCGAGGGCGCCGAGGAGCAGGCCGAGGCCCTGATTGCGGGACGCAATACGGCCCGGCGCTCCGGTATCGAGGTTGCGGTGCGTGATTTGGACCGCCGCGCTCTCTCGGTCGGGGAACTGGCGGCCTTTGATGCCGTGGTCTTCGATCCACCACGCGCCGGCGCGGCGCGCCAGGTCGAAGCCATGGCCGCATCGAATGTGCCCACCGTCGTTGCGGTTTCCTGTAATCCCGCGACTTTCGCCCGCGACGCCGCGACGCTGGTCGATGGTGGCTATCGCATGTTGTCGCTGACCCCGGTGGATCAGTTTCCCTGGAGCCGGCACCTGGAATTGGTCGCCACCTTTCAACGCTGATGCTGGACAATCGGACCCAATGGGTCGAGCATGCGGCTAACTTGAAGGAGCGAGGGGTGGGGATGGTCCTACCGGATTTCATTCGCCGCTTGTTGAAGCGGGAGCGCCGGCAACATAAGCGCGGCGGCCGCCAGCGGCTGCGCCTGGAATTTCGCGGTCTTCGGGTAAGGACAGTGGATTGGTCGCTCGGCGGCTGTCTGCTGCCGGCATTGGATCCACCGTTGCAGCCCCGCGTGCGGGTCGGCGATACCTTCGAAGGGCGGATAAGTGGCATCGGCCTGGGCAATACCGGCGATTTTTCTGCCGACGTGGTGCGGATCACCGAGGATGGCGAGATCGGCCTGCGCTGGCTGGAATTGGATTCGCATGTGTTTCTGGCGCTTTCAAGTTTGCGTGCAAAAAAATAAGAGAGGGAGAAAAAAATGGGAAGTTTGATCGATTTCGCGCGGCCTGATGGGGGCCGCACCAAGGGCTATCTGGCGACGGCGGGCGCGGACCGCCCGTCCATGGTCGTGATCCAGGAATGGTGGGGCCTGAACGATCAGATTTGCGGCGTTGCCGACCGCTTCGCCCGGGCCGGCTATAACGCCCTGGCGCCTGATCTGTATGAGGGCCGGGTGACCCAGGAACCTGACGAGGCCAACCATTTGATGAGCGGCCTGGATTTCTCCGGTGCCACGCATCAGGATCTGCGCGGCGCGGCCCGGCACCTGCAGGGCATCGGCGGCAAGGTCGGCGTGGTGGGGTTCTGCATGGGCGGGTCATTGACCATCGCGGCTGCCGTGCATGTTCCGGAGGTGGCCTTGGGGGTTTGCTATTACGGCATTCCGCCGAAGGATTTCGCCGATCCGGCCAATGTCGCCATGCCCCTGCAATGCCATTTCGCCAGCCAGGACGATTGGTGCACGCCGGATGCGGTGAACGAGCTGGAAGCAGCCCTGAATGCGGCTGGCGCCAACGCCGAAATTCACCGCTATGACGCGGCCCATGGTTTCTTCAACGAAACCAGCGAGGCCAACTATGACGCGGCGTCCGCCAACCTGTCCTGGCAACGCATGTCCGACTATCTGGCGGCCAATCTGTGACCGGACCGAGCGGCTAAAGTCCCAGCACCCGCTTGGAAATGATGTTGCGCTGGATTTCGTTGGAACCGCTGTAGATCGAGGCGGCCCGGAAGTGCAGGTATTTCGCCACCGCCGGGAGGCCTGGCTCCGGCGCGATCGGTGTTACGTTGCTGCCGGGTTTGAGGGCTTCCAGTTGCAGCGGCGCGGCGTAATTCTGCAAGGCCTCGACCGATAGTTCCGTGATTGCCTGATTGGTTTCCGAACCCATGATCTTCATGATGGAAGACTGGTGGCCGGGCCGGCCGTTCTTGGTGATCTCCGCGATAACCCTGTGCTCGGTAAATTCGGCGGCCTGCTGTTTGATCGCCAATGCCGCCAGCTTGTTGGTGAATAACGGATCGTCGCCGGCACCGGTCGTTGCCGCAATCTCGCGGGCCTGGGCTAATGAAGCGGCTACAGTGGCGGCGAAGGCCCTGCCGCCGCGCTCGAATTCCAACAGGTATTTGGCTACCGTCCAGCCTTCGTTCTCTTTACCCACCAGGCTGGATTTCGGCACCCGCACGTCATCGAAGAAAACCTGGTTGAAGCTGTGCTCGCCCGCGATGTTGATGATCGGTTTGATCGTGATGCCCGGCGTATCGGTGCGGAACAGCAAAAAGCTGATGCCTTCCTGGCGAACTTCGGTATCCGCCGTGCGCACCAGACAGAAAATATGATCGGCGTAGTGGGCCCCGGTGGTCCAGATCTTGGTGCCGTTGATGACATAGTCGTCGCCGTCCGATACCGCCCGGGTCTGCAATGAGGCGAGGTCCGAGCCCGAACCCGGCTCCGAATAGCCCTGACACCAGATATCCTCGGTCGACAGGATGCGGGGCAGGTAATGGTCCTTTTGCGCTTGCGTTCCAAAGCGCATGACCACCGGCCCGACCATGGAAATTCCCATGTTGAAATAGCTCGGCGTGGCGGCCTTGGCGGCTTCGGTGCTGTAGATATAGCGCTGCATCGGCGTCCAGGCGCAGCCGCCGTGTTCCATCGGCCAGGACGGCGCGGCCCAGCCCTTTTTGTAGAGCGCCAGATACCAACGCCGGCTGATCGTGAAGTCCGAGAACGAGCTGGCGCTCAGGCGCCCGGCCTCGCGTATTTCCGGCGTCAGGTTTTCCGCCAGGAATTCCCGCACTTCGTCGCGGAACGCCAGATCTTCGCGGCTCAGGTTCAGATGCATGATGGCTTGACTCTCTACGCTTCCGGGCTGGCGGCGAGACTTTGCCGTACGGCCTCGGGGATGGCGGCGGTCTCGGCGCCGTTCAGAAACACCATAGTGGAATGGGCGGTGGCGAGACAACGGTCCTTCATGAAGATGCCGGCGCCCAGGGTCACTGATTTGGTGCCCAAACGTACCAGCCGGGTGCCGATGCGGACTTCACCGGGCGGGCGCCCCTCGGCCCGGAAATCGATGTCCAGATGGGCGATGACCCAACGTTCGCCCCCCGACCGTTGCTGCATGGCCGTGCGCAGGCGGGAGACCCGGCCGCTTTCCACATAGGCGGCAAGGGCGGTGTTGTTGATGTGGCCGCCCATGTCGGTGTCGGCGATACGGACGTTTTCCACGATCCAGTACTCAAAACTCGCGGCATCGGTCAGATCCACATCGCTATCGGTCATTGTTCGAACGCTCCCGGTACCAGGCGATTACAAGCAACAACGCGGCGGCAATGGTGCAGCCAAGGCCTGCCACGGCGGGCGCCACGGTTTCGGTGAAGATGAACAGCGCGCCGCCGCAAATCAGGAGCAACGCCGCCAAGCCATGTAAATGCTGCCGCGTCATGAGGCGGCCGGGCCGCCATCCCCCATTTGTGCGCCCATTTGCGCCCCCATTTGCGCTCTGTGGCGGAGCATGTGATCGGCCAGGACACAGGCCATCATGGCCTCGCCCACCGGCACGGCGCGGATGCCCACACAGGGATCGTGCCGGCCCTTGGTTACGACCTCGGTCGCCGCGCCGGATTTATCAATGCTTTGCCGCGGGATCAGAATGGAAGATGTCGGCTTGACCACGAAACGCACGACGATGTCCTGGCCGCTGGAAATGCCGCCCAGGACGCCGCCGTTGTTGTTGGCGCTGAAGCCCGGGCCGTCGTTGCCTGGGCTCATCTCGTCGGCCGCGTCCTCGCCCCGCATTTCCGCCGCCGCGAAGCCGGAGCCGATTTCCACGCCCTTGACCGCGTTGATGCTCATCATGCCCGCTGCCAGATCCGTATCCAGCTTGCCATAGACCGGCGCGCCCCAACCGGCCGGTACGCCCGATGCATGCACCTCGACCACCGCGCCAATGGATGATCCGGCTTTTCGGATATCGTCCAGATAGTCCTCCCAAACCGGTGCCATGCCAGGATCGGGACAATTGAAGGCGTTGCCCTCCACTGCACCCCAGTCCCAGTATTCATCGCTGACCCTGTGTTCGCCGATCTGCCGCAGGGCGCCGCGGATCACGATATTGGGGCCCAGCACCTTGCGCGCCACGGCGCCGGCGGCGACCCGGCAGGCGGTTTCCCTGGCCGATGCGCGGCCGCCGCCACGCGGGTCGCGGATGCCGTATTTGGCATGATAGGTGTAATCCGCGTGCCCCGGCCGGAAGGTATCGGCGATGGCGCTGTAGTCCTTGGAACGTTGATCCTCGTTCTCGATCAGCAGGCTTATGGGCGTGCCCGTGGTTTGCCCTTCGTAAGTACCGGAAAGGATGCGCACCTGATCGGCCTCCTGGCGCTGCGTGACGAAGCGCGAGGTGCCGGGCCGGCGGCGGTCCAGCCAGGGCTGGATGTCACCTTCACTCAGCGCCAGCAGCGGCGGCGTTCCGTCAATGACGCAGCCGATCGCCGGGCCGTGACTTTCGCCCCAGGTCGTGACCCGAAACAGTTGGCCGAATGAATTATGGGACATGGTCTCTTCACATAAGCCAGGTTAAACGGTGGTGATATCGGGCGCGTCCACCGCCTTCATGCCAACCACATTATAACCGCAGTCCACGTGATGGTTCTCGCCCGTGACGGCGCTGCCCAGATCGCTCAACAGATACATGGCCGCGCCGCCGACTTCGTCAATGCCCACATTGCGGCGCATGGGTGAGTTGTATTCATTCCACTTCAGGATATAGCGGAAATCGCCGATGCCGGATGCGGCAAGGGTTTTGATTGGTCCCGCGGAGATAGAATTGACGCGAATATTAGCCGCACCCAGATCGGCCGCGAGATAGCGCACGCTGGCCTCCAACGCCGCCTTGGCCACGCCCATGACATTGTAATGGGGCATCACACGCTCGGCCCCGTAATAGGTCAGGGTCACGATGGAACCGCCGTTGGGCATCAGCTTTTCCGCCCGCTGGCACAGCGTGGTGAAGGAATAGCACGAGATATCGACCGAGCGTTCGAAGTTGCCCGCCGTGGTGTCCACATAGCGGCCTTTCAATTCGTCCTTATCGGCGTAGGCGATGGCGTGAACCATGAAGTCCAGGCCGCCCCATTCCTCCTCGATCCGGGCGAAAACCGCGTCCATGCTGCCGTCGTCGGTGACATCGCAGGGCATGACCATCTCGGAGCCGACGGATGCCGCCAAGGGGCGAACCCGCTTTTCCAATGCCTCGCCCTGAAAGGTGAAGGCCAGTTCGGCCCCCTGTTCAGCGGCTGCCTTTGCCACGCCCCACGCGATGGAGCGGTCGTTCGCCACACCCATCACCAGACCGCGCCGGCCCGCCAACAATCCTGCCCCAGACATCCCTTGCCTCACAAAATCGCGAAATTATCTACGTTCTCAATTGCTTGAGCCATTCTACACCAACCAACCCTAGGGGCAACTCACCAAAATTCGAGGCTGGTCCGGTTGTAATTCGGGCCTTGGGAATCAAGCGCTTGACGATATTGCAGGCCGTTTTCGGGCGCGCCGGCGCAAGGCTCGTAAGCGTCTCTATTCGCCGTCGGAATCCGTTTCGCTTTCGGATTGATCCTGATTTTTCGCCCATTCTTCCAAAAGGGCGGTCAACTCTGGATCCGGGGGATCGGGCAGGGTGACCTGCAAATGGACGTATTGATTACCGGCCTTGGCGGCTTTGGGTGGTTTGATGCCCTTGCCCTTCAGGCGCAGCACGCGGCCGCTATTGGTGCCCTTGGGAATGGTCATGGCGACGGAACCGTCGATGGTCGGCACCTCAATCTTCGCGCCCAGGACGGCGTCAGCCAGTTTCAGCGGCAGATCCAGATGGACATCGGTACCCTCGCGGCGAAACTGCTTGTGGCCCCGCACGCTGACTTCGACCAGTGCATCGCCGGCCCCGGCTGGTCCGGGATCGCCCTGACCGCGCAAACGAATCTGCTTGCCGTCTTCAATGCCGGCGGGAATGCTGACATCCAGCATTCTGCCGTCGGGCAGCGTTATGCGCCGGGTTGAACCCTTGGCCGCGTCCAGGAAATCCACGGTAATCTTGTAGGAGCGGTCGGGCCCCTTTTGTTGCCTCGCCTGGCCGGCGCGGCCGCCGCGCATGCCGGAAAAAAACTCGCCAAATATATCCTCGGCGTTGAAGCCGGCACCACCCGGTCCGCCGCCGAAACCGCCGCCAAACCCGGCGCCCGGGCCGCCGCCACGGCCGCCGGCATATTCAAAGCCATAGCGGGCCTTTTCCTGGCCATCGGCGCCGATTTCACCGTTGTCGTAGCGTTTTCGCGTCGCCTGATCGCCCAATAGGGAATACGCCGCCGAGACTTCCTTGAATCGATCGGCAACGACGGTGTCGTCCGGATTCAGATCCGGGTGCAGTTCCTTGGCCAGGCGGCGATAGGCCTTCTTGATCTCACCGTCGCTGGCGTCCTTCGCCACGCCCAAGACACTGTAAGGATCACGCATAATCGCCTATTCCCAAAAGTACTACCCAAATCAACTGACATGGATAGGCTACGCCCGTCAATGCCATCCCATAATAATATGGTTACGATAGTGAAAGGTTAACAGGTCCGAAAGAATGATCTTCGGCGCAAAAGATGCTGAAAACGGCTAATCCGCTTCCCGTAACAGGTGCCGCGCGGCCAGGTGTTCCTCGGCGCTCATGATGCCATCGAGCGCCTTTTTGCTGATCCTGGCGCCGGTATGCTGTTGCGCCGCCGCGCGGCTCAGCCAGAAAAACCCCAAGGGGCGGTCGGCCTCGGAAAAACCGTTTTGCAGGTATAATTTGCCCAACTGATATTGCGCCTCGGCGTGGCCATCCTTGGCCAGCGGCTGCCAGCGTTGTTTGGCGGTGCTGAAATTTGCGGCATGCAGTGCGACCAGGCCAGCGGCGATGTCGCGCCGGGCCGCCGCTTCCCCGCCCTTGTCGGACGGCCCATTGCGCGGCCCATTGGGGATGTTTTCCGGGCCGCCGTCGTGGTCCGAATCAGGCTTGGGCGTAAAGAAGGCGATTATCTCAGTCCACGAGACGTCGTTGCCGCTGTCCAGCCTGCCCGCCGTCGAGGCGACAATCGGCGTTCCCTTGGCGGCAGCGGTCTCGACATTCTTGGCCTTGCCGGATTCGGTTGCCATTCGTTCCGGCTTCTTTTCAGCCGAGGGCACCGCCTTGGCGGAAACAGCGGGTACCGGCTTCGGCGCGGCGGCAGGCGGATTTTGCTGGTGTCGCGATTTCGGCGGATCTGGGGGGCCGGCGGGGCCGGAGATTATCGCGACCAGTTTGCCCAGGGCTTGGATTGCCGGCTTATGCCCGGCCTTGGCGGCCCGATATAGCCATCCGGCCGCCTTGGCCTCGTTCCGTTCCACCCCTTCGCCGCGAAGGTACAGCAGGGCCAGATTGTATTGCGCCAGGACATGGCCGTTCGCCGCGGCGGCGGTGAACCAATGGGCGGCCTGGCGGGGATCTTCCTCCAACCCCTGGCCGCGCAGGTACATGATCGCAAGGTTGGCCTGCGCCCGGGCCAACCCGCTGTCCGCCGCCAATCGGTACCAGGCTACGGCCTGAACGAAATCCTGCGGCACGCCCAGGCCCATTCGGTAAAGGTGGGCAAGGTTGCGCTGGGCGGCGGGGTCACCGCGATGGGCATGGGGCAGCCAGATTTTCCGTGCTTTTTCATATTCGCCACGGTCAAACGCCTCAACCCCGGCTGTAAAGGGATGCCGCGGTTCTTCCGCGGATGATATCCGTGCCGCGTCTCGTTCCTCGGCCCAGGCTGGTCCGGCGGCCAGGGCCAACAGCAGGCAGAAGAACAGGAACGCCGTGCGCGGCAACCTCAAGCAACGGCCAATGGCGCGTTTAACCGTTGACGATTTTCCAACTACCATCCGGCTGCCTGCAGGCCGTGCCATAAGCCGTCTCCGTCTTGCCGTCCACGGTTATCGACTGCTCATACTCCCGGCAGTACTGCCCGGAGGCGTTTTGGTAGGAAGGCTGCGGCGTGACGGTACCGGAATGGCCGCTGTCGGGATTGCGCCAGCTGACCGTATTGCCTGATGGCGTGGATTCGAGGCCTCGTTGCGTGGTTCGTTCCATGGCGAGGCGATCGGCCCGGTCCAGGGATTTGCCAATCTCGCTGCCCAGAAATCCGCCCAACAGGGTGCCGGCGGCCACCGCCACCAAGGTTCCCCGGCCCTTGCCGATCTGACTGCCGGCGACCGCGCCGCCAACCGCGCCCAAAAGAGTTCCAAGGGTTTGCTTTTCGCCGCCTTGTTGGCAGGCGGCCATTGCGAGCGCCAAGAGCCCGATGGCCAGGTAACGTACGCTTCGTATCATCGTCGTTTCCATTCGATATATCTGTAAACACGTTGCGGCAAGGCGCCGCATGAGCGTAACGCGCCAATGACACATATATATAGGATGATTATGCTACATCACTAGAACAGATTTCAGTGCTGCTCGACACATATTGGCTGCATTTCCTGTCAATTGCGGTTGATATGCGCGTGGTCATGTGCCGCTGATGGCATGAAGAACGTTGAAACCGGTTGCTATCCAGGGCAGGGGAGCGAAAAAGTGGTCGAGAATCCAAACGCCAGGCTCTTGCGGCTGGCGACGTATGCCGCCGTGGCCGTGGCCGGGTTGTTGATCCTGGCCAAGCTGGCGGCATGGTTCCTGACCGATTCCGTTGCCATTCTGAGTTCGTTGATGGATTCGCTGCTGGATGCGGGCGCCTCCCTGGTCAATATGTATGCCGTCGCCCATGCCCTGGTGCCGGCCGATCGCGAACATCGTTTTGGTCATGGCAAGGCGGAGGCATTGGCCGGGCTGGCGCAGTCGGCCTTTATTTCCGGTTCCGCCCTGTTTCTTTTGGCGGAGGCGGGACAGCGCCTGATCGAGCCGCAACCAATTGTCCGTGACGAGATCGGTATCGCCGTCATGGTCCTGTCGCTGGTTCTGACCATCGCCTTGGTCTTGTTCCAGCGCCACGTGGTCAAACGCACCAATTCCATCGCCATTGCGGCGGACTCGGTGCACTACCGGGCCGATATTCTGGCCAACGCCGGCATTATTGCCGCCCTGGTTTTGGCCGGGCGTTATGGCTGGATTTATGCCGACGCCATCGTTGCCATCTTGGTCGCGGTCTACATTTTGTTCGGTGCCTGGGGCATTATTCGCGGCGCTCTGGACCAGTTGATGGACCGGGAACTGCCCGAGGAACAGCGCGCCCGCATCCGGGAAATTGCCCTGGCTCACGGCGATGTGGTGGACGTGCACGACATGCGCACGCGCGCTTCGGGAACGCAGAACTTCATCCAGTTGCACCTGGAACTGGATGGCGGTCTGACCTTGCTGAAATCCCACGCGATCGCCGATGCGGTCGAGGCCGCCATCTGCCAGGCCTTTCCTGGCGCCGAAGTCATCATTCACCAGGATCCGGCGGGACTGGAAGAATGGCATCCCGAATTCCCGTCCTGAACCAACAGGAAGTCGTCGACTTCCTGAAACGCCCCGAAAGCTTCAGCTTGGCCGGGGCGGAGGACGTATGCTGCATTGAAACCCATGGCGCCTTGATTTTCCTGGCCGGCGAATTTGCCTATAAGCTGAAGCGCGATGTGCGCCTGCCTTATCTGGATTTTTCGACCCTGGAAAAGCGGCGTGCGGCCTGCGAGAACGAAGTGCGTCTGAACCGGCGCACGGCGCCCGATCTCTATCTCGGGACCGTGCCGGTCATACAGTCGAATAGCGGCGCCTTGGCGATCGGCAGCGGTGATGATGGCGGTGCCGATGGCGGCGAAATTGTCGACTGGCTGGTGAAGATGCGGCGTTTTCCCGATGATGCCCTGTTGAGCCGGGTGGTCGCCAGGGAACCCCTGTCACCGCAAATCGTGCACCGTCTGGCTGACATGATAGCCGACTTTCATCAACGGGCCGAAAAATCCAACGCCTGGGGCGGGGCGGATGAATTGGCGCGTATTGCCAGGGGCGATGCGGAGTCCATGGCCCGCTTTACCCCCGATCTGTTCGACCCGGCGCGGGCGCAAGCCGTGGCAGACGGCATGCTGCGCGTGGTGGAGGAGCAGCGCGGCAATCTGGAATGGCGCCGGGAAAACGGCTTTGTCCGCCATGGCCATGGTGATTTGCATCTGGCCAATATCTATCTCGATGAGGGGCAGCCCAGGCTGTTCGACGCGATCGAGTTCGATGACCGTTTGGCGCAAAACGACGTCCTTTATGATCTGGCGTTCTTGTTGATGGACCTGTGGCACCGGGATCTGCGGGGCGAGGCGAACCGGGTCTTCAACCGCTATCTGTTGCGCACCGGCGATTTGGCGGGGCTGGGCGCACTGCCGCTGTTCCTGTCGCTTCGGGCTGGTATCCGGGCCCATGTCTCCGCCACCATGGCGGCCGGATCGAATGCAGACGAGCGGAAATCCGAACTGCGGGCCGAAGCGGTGCGTTATCTCGATCTCGCGGCCTCCGTGTTGCAAACGCGCCCGGTCTTTCTGCTTGCGGTCGGTGGTTTCTCGGGCAGCGGCAAATCGCATCTTTCCGCTGCCCTGGCGCCGCTATTGGGCCCGGTGCCGGGGGCGGTGCATTTGCGCAGCGATGAATTGCGCAAGGTTATGTTGGGACAAGATCCCGAAACACCATTGGAACCGGCGGCCTATCGCGGCGAGGTCAGTGCCAGGGTCTATGGCGAGATGGGCCGGCGCGCGGGACAGGCATTGTCGGCGGGGCATGCCGTGATCGCCGATGCGGTTCATAACCGCGCCGAAGGGCGCGAAGCCCTGGCCGGGATCGCGGCCCGATGTGGCGTGCCCTTCCTGGGCATCTGGCTGGAGGCGAAGCCTGAGCTAATGGCGCGGCGCATCGAAGGGCGGCGCGGCGATGCCTCGGACGCCGATGCAGCCGTGATGAAAAGGCAGGTAAGGTCCGGGGCGGGATCCATGGACTGGCATCGTCTCGATGCCGCCTTGCCCTTGGAGGCAAAGCTGCGGCAAGTTCAGGAACTGCTTGGCTATTAAGGACCATTCGTCGCAGCCCTGGCGCGTTGCCAGACGGATCGAATGGTCGCATATATTAATTACAGGTGGCTATTCGTGGCCGCGGCAGCCTAAGGAGAGTGAAATATGACCTACAAGCGCATCATGGTGCCCCTCAATGGCATGGACGATGCCGCTCAAGCCCTCAGGCTCGCCTTTGATATCGGCCAGCGCTTCGAGGCTGAGGTGATCGGCCTGCATGCCGCCTTCGAAACCTCCGGCGCCCTGCCCTACATGGGTGAGAGCATGTCCGGTGCCTTGCTCGACAACATGGTCGCGGCCATGGAGAAGGAGGCGTCAGGCCGTCAGAAGGCTGCTCAGGCGGCACTTGATAAGGCGCGCGAGGCGGTTTCCGGCCGCGGAAAGCTTGTTGTACAGCGCGGGGTTGAGGAGGATGTGCTGGCCCAGCATGGCCGCTTGGCCGACCTGCTTGTCGTGGCCCGAGGTGCTTCCGATATTGCGTTGAGCGAAAGCCCGACCATGCAGGCCGCGATCATGGAAACCGGCCGCCCGGTTCTGGTCGCCCCGCCGACACCGGTCGAGACCGTGGGGCGCAACGTTTTGGTTGCCTGGAACGGTTCGGCCCAGGCGGCCCGCGCCCTGGGCGCCGCCATGCCGCTGCTATGCCAGGCCGACGCGGTCACCTTGGTGCGCATCGATGAAGGCTCCGGCGAGGGACCGCCGATCGGCGATGCAGTCGACTATCTGGCCGCCCACGGTTGCCAGGCCGAGGCGATTTTCCAGGCCAGCGGCCACGGTTCGATCGGCGATGCGCTGTTGCTGGCGGCCCACAAGCAGGCGGCTGATCTGATGGTGATGGGCGCTTACAGCCATAACCGCATCCGTGAATTGGTTTTTGGCGGCGCTACGCTGGAGGCGCTGTTGGACGCCACGATCCCGGTACTTATGGTCCATTGATGCGCCAGTGTCCTGGTTCAGGGACTGGCCTTGGTGACGAATTTCTCGGGCGCATCCTCGCCCCATTGGCTGGCCAGGCCATCTTCGGCTGAAACCAGATTGGAACCGTTCGCCAGGTTCATGCGGTCCGTATCGGCCCAGCGTTCATGTATGCGGCCCCAGGGATCGCTCCAATAGTCAAATACCTGACTGCCCAATACGTGCCGGCCGACGCCCCACATATGCTCATACTTGCCCAAATCGGTCAGATATTCGTGGTCCATGAACACCGCATCGATGTCCGGTATCTCAAACGACAGATGGTTCAGTCCGGCATTTTCATTCCGGATGCAGAATAATGTATGATGATCGGTATATTCAGCGCCACGGTCGCAGCGGTTGAAGGAGCCGATGATGTTGTCTTCCTGGCCGGCATAAACATCATCCGAGCTTATGAAACCCAAGGTCTCCTGAAACCAGCGCGCGGTTTCCACCACTTTCGGCGTTGCCATGACGCTGTGGCCGATGCGTTTTACAGGCGATGGTGATTTCGGCAGACGTACCGGCAGACCGGCCCGGCGCAACGGCTCGGCGCCGCTGTTGTTCAATTCCCGCGCGACCGTTTGCGCCGGCAGGGTTGCCTGGCCGTGGATTACTTCGATCTGATAGCCGTTCGGCTCCGTCAGCCGCACCCGCCTGCCGCCGCCCGGTTCATCGATGTCTTCGATGGCCGAGGCACCGGGCGTGGCAGCCAGGCGTTCCAGGTCGGCTTCGCTGCCGGCGTGGTAGGCAAAGCCCACGAATGCCGGTTCTCCCAGCTCGGTGACATGAATATGATGGTCCGGATCGGTGCCGCGCATGAACAGGGCTTCGTTCGTCCGGTCGGCCCGGCGCATGCCGAAATGTGTAAGAAATTCCTCCATGGCGTCCAGATCCGGCGCCCGCAGCCGTCCATACGCCAGTTCCCTAACCTTGATCATGGCCATTGGCTTCCTCCCCACAGGAAAATTCAAGCGATCAGGAAAGACTAAACCCAATGAGAATTTACAGGCAAGGGGCGGCTATGCTGGTATTATCGGCGAAAGGTGTTAGGTATTAAGAACCATGAACACGACAACAACCAATAGCCGCCGCACCCTGGTTCTGACCGGGGCCAGCCGGGGCATCGGCCATGCCACGGTCAAACGGTTTTCCTCGGCTGGCTGGCGGGTCATTACATGCTCCCGCCAGGCGTTCCCGGAAGACTGTCCGTGGGAGGCCGGGCCCGAGGATCATTTGCAGATCGATCTGGCCGACCCGGGCGACGTGGATGCCGGCATCGCCGAACTGAAGAACCGGCTGGGCGGTGACCCCCTGCATGCGCTGGTCAACAACGCCGGTATCTCGCCCAAGAGCACGGATGGCGGCCGCCTTTCAAGCCTGACCACGGATATGGAGACCTGGCAGCAGGTCACCCAGGTCAATTTCTACGCCCCGATCATGCTGGCGCGCGGGCTGTTGGATGAATTGCAGTTGGCCCAGGGATCGGTGGTCAATGTCACCTCCATCGCCGGCAGCCGGGTGCATATGTTCGCCGGCACGGCCTATGCCACATCGAAAGCCGCCCTGGCCTCCCTGACGCGGGAGATGGCGGCGGATTTCGCGCCCCGGGGCATCCGTGTCAACGCCATCGCGCCGGGCGAGATCAAGACCGAGATCCTCTCGCCCGATACCGAGGAACTGCTCGCCCCGACCATTCCCATGCGGCGCCTGGGCACGCCGGAGGAAGTGGCGAAGACGATCTATTTCCTGTGCACGGAGCAATCCAGCTATGTGAATGGCGCGGAAATCCACATTAACGGCGGGCAACATGTATGAGTTCGTCTGTCTCTTGGAGTATGTCTGATGCGTGTTGTTCACAGTACCGCCCACGAGGCGCATGACCCGGAGGATTTTGTCCGCGCGGGCGGCAACGCGCCGTTTCCTGAATGTCCCGAACGGGCACATCGGCTGTTTGCGGCGGTGGAAAAGGCGGGTTACGAGATTTTGCCACCCCGGGACCATGGCATGGCGCCCATAGCCGCCGTGCACCCTGCTGATTATCTCGAATTTCTGGAACATGGCCTGGACGAATGGCGGCAACTGCCCAATTCCAGCCCGGCCTTGGTTCCATACTTGCATCCCGGCCGTTATATGCGGGCCCGGCCCGAGTCTATCGTCGGCAAGGTGGGCTACTATGTGGCCGGTACCTCTTGTCCCATCGTTACCGGCACCTGGCCCGCGGCGGTGACATCGGCGCACATCGCCGTCACGGCAGCCGATCTGGTGCTGGCGGGCGAGGACGCCGCCTATGCCCTGTGCCGCCCGCCGGGGCATCATGCCTATGCCGATCTGGCCGGCGGCTTCTGTTATTTCAACAACGTCGCCATCGCAGCCCAGCATATGCGCGGCCAGGCCGATCGGGTCGCTATCCTGGATGTGGATGTGCATCACGGCAATGGCACCCAGGGGATCTTCTATGACCGCGCGGATGTGCTGTTTTGCTCCCTGCATGGCGATCCGTCGATATTCTACCCCTTCTATGCGGGATACGCGGACGAGCGGGGATCGGGCGCGGGGGAAGGCTATAATCTGAACCTGCCCCAGCCCGAGGGTACCGGCGATGATGCCTATCTGGAGGCCATGACCGCCGCCTTTGCCGCCATCAAGGATTTCGCGCCGGACTATCTGCTGGTCTCGTTGGGCCTGGATGCCCAGGAAAATGACCCCCTGGGCATTCTATCGATCACCACCAACGGCTTTAAACGCATGGGCGGTGCCATCGGCGCCCTCGGCCTGCCCAGCCTGATCGTGCAGGAAGGCGGCTATCTGTGTGATGAATTGTCCGACAATTTGCTGGCGTTTCTGAAGGGTTTTGAAGCCAGCCGATAGACCGGCGTCAGATAATGCCGTCTTCCGCCATCCTCGTCAGTTCGTCGTCGCTCTTGTCGAGCAGCCCCTTGTAGATTTCGTCATTGTGTTGGCCCAGCGTGGGGCCGGTCCACGCCACTTGGCCCGGCGTGTCCATGAGCTTGGGAATGACGCCGGGCATGGCCATGGGGCCGTCTTCGGGGTCTTGCGCCATGATGAAGCTACTCCGGGCCTGATAATGCGGATCGACGGCGATGTCGGCGGGGGTATAGATGCCGCCGAATGGCACATTGCCCTCCACCAGACATTTTTCGATTTCGGCGAAGTCCCGCGCGCCGATCCAGTCGGCCAGAAGCTGCTCCAATTCATCGGCCCGGGCGATCCGCTCCCGGCTGACCGAATAGCGCGGATCGCTGGCCAATTCAGCCATGCCCATGGCCTCGACAAGGCGTCGGAACACTTTGTCGCCGCCGGCGGCGATTTGCACATAGCGGCCGTCCTTGGTCTCGAAGGTGCCGGCCGGTGAGAAGCCCTGATTGCGGTTGCCGACCCGTTCGCGGATTTCCCCCGTGGCATGGTAGTTGGCGAGAAGATCGGCGGTGATGCGGAAGGTCGGTTCGTAAAGCGCCAGATCGATCATTTGGCCGATCCCGCCACGGGCATCGCGCTGGAACAGCGCCAGCATTGCCGCATAGGCGCCAAAGGTGCCGGTGTTGTAGTCGGCGGTGGCAAAGGCGGGGCGAACCGGAAAACGGTCGGGAAATCCCGTCGGGTACATATAGCCCGAGAACCCCAGGGCGATCCGGTCATAGCCGGCGCGTTTCGAATAGGGTCCGGTCTGGCCATAGCCCGACACCCGCACCATGATCAGCCGTGGATTGATCTCGTGCAGCTGATCCCAGCCCAGGTTCCATTTCTCCAGGGTTCCGGGGGTGAAATTCTCCATCAGAACATCCGATTTCCGAACCAGCTCGCGCAGGATGTCCTGTCCCTCTTCGACACGCAGGTTCAGCGTCACCGATTTCTTGTTCCGCGCTTCGACCCGCCAGATCGGCGGCCGCCCGGCCTTGCCGTCCTGGGGCGTGCCGCGCAGGCCGTCGCCCGGTCCCGGCTGTTCAACCTTGATCACCTCGGCCCCAAAATCACCCAGCAAGGTGGCCCCGAATGGCCCCGCGATAAGGGTGCCGATATCCAGTACCCGGATGCCCGCCAGCGGCAGCGTGTTCATTTGCGCGCCTCAATCCTGCTTCTTGATCATCCGGCCCATGATGCGCTGGCCGCCGAAAATATGCATGTGAAAGTGGGGCACTTCCTGGTGCGCGTCCTCGCCGTTGTTGGCGATCAGGCGGTAGCCGCTGTCTTCCACGCCGGCCAGTTTGGCGGTTTCCGCCACCGCCTGCATGAAGGCGCCCATTTCCTCCACCGAGGCACCGGCATTGAATTCGGCCAGATCGGTATAGGGGCCCTTGGGGATAACCAGAACATGCACCGGCATCTGGGGACTGATGTCGTGGAAGGCCAGGGCGTGGTCGTTCTCGTAGACCTTGTTGCAGGGGATCTCGCCGCGCAGCAGCCGCGCGAAGATATTTTTCGGGTCATAGGCCATGGCGCGTCATTTTCCCTTTTTCTTCTCGTTCTTGCGCTGCTTCTTTTTCTTGATGTCCATTTCGATGCGGCGGCGGTACAGCACATCGTAAACCTCCTGCGGCTGGACCTCCTTGGCGGCCCACAGGACCAACAGGTGATAGAGCAGATCGGCGCTTTCCTCCAACAGCTCCTCGCGGCTCTCCGCCAGGGCGGCGACGACCACCTCGGTTGCTTCCTCGCCGACCTTTTGACAGATCTTGGGCAGACCTTTGTCCAGCAACTTGGCGGTCCAGGACTGGGCCGGATCGGCGCCGCGCCGCTGTTCGATGACGGCATAAAGCTGGTCGATAATTTCGCTGCCCCGTGCCGGGTCCGGTATTTCTTGCTCTGACATCATTTTGGCCTTCGTTAGATAGACGTTAGATCTCTGGGTGTGACGACAAATTGCAAATACCCCGCGTGCTGGGAAAGCGCCGCCCAGGGGTGATCGAATTGCAGGGCCACCAGCCCGGCGGGCGGGAAATCCAACAGCAATTGACCTATCACATCGCCGTTGCCTCCGCCGCCATAAAACAGCGCCGTTTCGTGCAGGCCCGGATTATGGCCGATGATCATGACGGTCTCGGCTTCCACGGGCAGCTCCCGCAGCCGTTGCTGCAGGGCGGCACCTGAACAAAGATAAAGCGCCTCGTCGAATTCCGCCTCGGGCGGATCGTCCAGTTCGGCGGCCACCAGAGCCCAGGTCTGCCGTGTCCGCTGGGCGGTAGAGCACAACGCCAGATCCAGCCGTACCGGCCGTTGGGCAAGGTATCGTCCAACCAGAATGGCCGCATGCTCGCCCGCCGGGTTCAGTGTACGGTCCCGGTCCTGTTGCGCCGGGCCGCCGAATCCGGCGTTGCCATGGCGCAAAAGGTACAGGGTCGGCATGCTAGCCCTGCATCCGCATGGGCAGCCCCGCCGCCTGCATGGCCTGTTTGGTTTCGGCGATGGAATACTCGCCGAAGTGAAAGATCGAGGCGGCCAGAACCGCATCCGCGTGGCCGCTGACGATACCCTCCACCATGTGTTCCAGTGTGCCGACGCCGCCCGAGGCGATGACCGGTACGCTGACCGCATCGGCCACGGCGCGGGTCAGTTCCACATCGAAGCCGGACTTGGTGCCGTCGCGGTCCATGGAGGTGAGAAGGATTTCGCCGGCCCCCAGTTCGACCATGCGCCGGGCCCAGCCGATTACTTCAATGCCCGTGGGATTGCGGCCGCCATGGGTGAAGACTTCAAAGCCGCCCTTGCCGTCGCGCTTGGCGTCGATGGCGACAACGATGCATTGATTGCCGAACTTCAACGCCGCCTCGCCGACGAACGCGGGCCGGTTGACGGCGGCGGTGTTGATGGAAACCTTGTCGGCGCCGGCCAGGAGCAGCTTGCGCACGTCTTCCACCTCGCGCACACCGCCGCCCACGGTCAGGGGCATGAAGCAGTGTTCGGCAGTGTCGCTGACCACGTCAAAGATAATGTCGCGGTTGTCCGACGATGCGGTGATATCGAGGAAGGTCAACTCGTCGGCGCCGGCCTTGTCGTAGACCTTGGCCTGTTCCACCGGGTCGCCGGCATCCACCAGATCGACGAAGTTGACGCCCTTGACCACCCGACCGTCCTTGACGTCGAGGCAGGGAATGACCCGCTTTGTCAGCATACCTACGCCTCCCCGCCGTCCAGCGCCGCCAGGGCCGCAGCCACGTCAAAGGCGCCATCATACAGCGCCCGGCCGACGATAACGCCTTCGATGCCGGTGGATGACGCGGCGCGGAGGGCATGCAGGTCATCCAGGTTGGTAACGCCGCCGGAGGCGATGACCGGCGTGGAGATGCCTTTCGCCAGGGCCGATGTCGCCGCGACATTATGGCCCTGCATGGCGCCGTCCCGGTCGATGTCGGTATAGATGATGGCGGCGGCGCCCGCGCCTTCGAAATGGCGGGCCAGATCGATCACCGGCCGGTCGGACTGTTCCACCCAGCCTTCCACGGCGACGCGGCCGTCCCGGCCATCGATGCCGATGGCGATACGGCCCGGATGGCGGCGGCACAGATCCGCCACCAGGTCCGGTTCGCGCAAGGCCAAGGTGCCGATGATAACACGGCGGATACCGGCTTCCAGCCAAGCCAGGGCCGTGGCCTCGTCCCGGATGCCGCCGCCCAGTTGTACCGGAATAGACAAAGCTTCCAGGATCGCCGCGACCGCGTCGCCGTTGACGGGCCGGCCTTCGATGGCGCCGTTCAAATCGACCAGATGCAGCCATTGGCAGCCCGCGTCCTGAAACGAGCGCGCCTGGGCCGCCGGGTCATTGTTGAAAACCGTGGCGGCGGCCATTTCGCCGCGCAGCAGACGCACGCAGTCGCCGTCCTTCAGATCGATGGCAGGGTACAAATTCATAATACGCGTCTCGTCACGGTGACCAGGACAGGAAGTTGGCGATGAAGCGCAGGCCGACGGCCTGGCTTTTCTCCGGATGGAACTGGGTGCCGGCGATATTGCCCTGACGAATAGCGGCGACGATGGGCGGGCCATAGTCGACCTCGGCCAGGATGCAGCTCTGTTGGTTGGGCACAAAGCCGTAGGAATGGACGAAATAGGTATGGGCGCCGCCATCGATGCCGGCGAACAGGTGGGCGGGGCTTTCCTTGATACGCAAGGCATTCCAGCCCATATGCGGCACTTTCATGCGCGGGTCGCCCGGTTCAATGGCACGCACCTCGCCGCCAATCCAACCCAGGCCCGCATGCTCGCCATGTTCCAGGCCACGGTCGGCCAGCAATTGCATGCCGACGCAGATGCCAAGAAAGGGACGGCCGGCCTGGTGGACGAACTCCGTTAGCGCCTCGACCATGCCGTCCACCGCGCCCAGCCCGGCCCGGCAGTCGGCGAAAGCACCGACACCCGGCAGAACCACGCGGTCCGCCTTGGCAACGGCCTCCGCATCGGACGTGACCAGCACCTCGACCGCTTCCGCGCGGTCCTCGCCGGCCCGCTCGAATGCCTTGGCGGCGGAGCGGAGATTGCCGGAGCCATAGTCGACAATAGCGATACGCATGGATGCTCTCGAACTCAATCAGACCGGATCAAAGGGCGTGGCGAAGGGGGTCAGCGCGCTGGCCGGCAGGGGCGTGGCGGGCTGTGCCGGCGCCTGGCTTTCGGTGTCGCGATCTCGCCAATGCTGGCGGAAAAATATCTCCTCGGCCTGGCGCAGGCTGCCGCCGGCGACCACGGTAACCAACTCATAGCCCCTGGCGCTCAACCGCCAGCGGCGCCAGTCGTTGGCCTGTGCCGCGACCAGTAGTGCCAATACCAGGGACAGCAACAAAGTCGCGCTCTCGCCCAGACCGACAAAATAGATCAGCACGGAAAGACCGACCATCAACAGCAAATAGGCCAACAGGCCCCAGACCTGCTTGCGGTAGAGCATCCAGATGATTGGAATGAACAACGCCGGCCAGCAAAAGCCTTCCTTGATCAGCACGACATCGGGATCCAAGGTTTCGGCGCGGCCCATGGCGCCATGGGGCCGGTGTTGAACGGTGTAGAGGCGCATTCCCGCCGCCTCGTCACAAACTGCCGCCCAGGACGCCCTTGGTCGAGGGCACCGCATCGGCCCGGCGCGGATCGATCTCCACCGCCTGGCGCAGGCTGCGGGCCAGGGCCTTGAAACAGCTTTCGATCATGTGATGATTATTCTCGCCATACAGCACTTCCACATGCAGGGTAATGCCGGCGGCCTGGCTGATGGCCTGAAACCATTCGCGAAACAGTTCCGTGTCCATATCACCCAGTTTCGGGCGGTTGAAGGCGACCTTCCAGATCAAATAGGGCCGGTCCGAGAGGTCCAGCGCCACCCGGGTCAGGGTTTCGTCCATGGGCACCAGGGCACTACCATAGCGGACGATGCCGGTGCGTTCGCCCAAGGCAGCGCGGATCGCCTCGCCGATCGCCAGGCCGGTATCTTCCGTGGTGTGGTGGCCGTCAATATGCAGGTCGCCCTTGGCCTTGACCGTCAGGTCGATCAGGCTGTGGCGGGAGAGCTGCTCCAGCATATGATCCAGAAAACCAAGACCGGTCTCCACATCATAACTGCCCGTACCGTCCAGATTCACCTCGACCGTGATCTGGGTCTCCTTGGTATTGCGGTCCACCTTGGCCTGGCGCATGGCCCACGCTCCTCAATGCCGCCGGAACCCTTGATCCGGGGCGTTCAATCATCAATGGCAGAGCGCGGTATAGCAGCCCGGCGCGGCAATCGCCAGTGCGCGTTGCTCGATTTGGTTTTCAATTTGCCGTCCGTCAGCCTTGATTGCCAACGTGTTTCGCCATACATGAGAGGCTGTTAGGCGGAGGATACAAAGCACGTGGATCATTCCAACAGCAATACCTGGTACGGCACGACGATATTGTGTGTCCGCAAGGGTGATATGGTGGTCATGGCCGGCGACGGCCAGGTCAGCCTGGGTCAGACCGTGATCAAGGCCAATGCCCGCAAGGTGCGGCGCCTTGGTACGGGGGGCAAGATCGTTGCCGGATTTGCCGGCGCAACGGCGGATGCCTTCACCTTGTTCGAGCGGCTGGAGGGTAAGCTGGAACAGCATCCCGGCAACTTGACGCGGGCGGCGGTGGAAATGGCCAAGGATTGGCGCACGGACCGGTATTTGCGGCGGTTGGAGGCGATGATGGCCGTGGCGGATGTGGATACCAGTCTGGTTCTAACCGGCACCGGCGATGTGCTGGAGCCCGAGGACGGCTTGATCGGTATCGGCTCGGGCGGTTCCTACGCCCTGGCGGCGGCCCGCGCCCTGGTCGACCGGGAGGATATGGCGGCCGAGGATATCGCGCGGCGCGCCATGCAGATTGCCGCCGGTATCTGTGTCTACACCAACGAAAACATCACCGTGGAAACCTTGAATCCCGAAAGCGACGCATGACTGAATTCAGCCCCCGGGAAATTGTTTCCGAACTTGAACGCTTTATCGTCGGCCAGAACGACGCCAAACGCGCCGTCGCCATCGCCCTGCGCAACCGTTGGCGGCGGATGCAGCTTGAAGGCAGCATGCGCGAAGAGGTGATGCCGAAAAACATCTTGATGATCGGCCCCACCGGCGTCGGCAAGACCGAGATTGCCCGCCGCCTGGCCCGCCTCGCCGGCGCGCCGTTCGTCAAGGTTGAAGCGACGAAATTCACCGAAGTCGGCTATGTCGGCCGGGACGTGGAACAGATCGTCCGCGATCTGGTGGAAATCGCCCTGACCATGCTGCGCGAGAAGCGGCGGGAATCGGTCCAGGCCAAGGCCGAATTGGCGGCCGAGGAACGCGTCCTGGATGCCCTGGTTGGCGATACGGCGACTGAGTCCACCAGGGATGCGTTCCGCAAGAAATTGCGCGAAGGCGAATTGGCCGAGAAGGAGGTCGAGCTGGACCTCGCCGATACCGGCGGCGGCGGTTTGCCCACGTTCGAGGTGCCCGGCATGCCCGGGGCCCAGATGGGCATGATCAATCTGAACGATATGCTGGGTAAGGCGCTGGGTGCCGACCGTACCAAGCGCCGGCGGATGACCGTTGCCGAGTCCTATGAAGTGCTGGTGGCGGAGGAATCCGACAAGCTGCTGGATGAAGAGGCCCTGGTGCGTGATGCCCTAACGGCGGTGGAGGAAAACGGCATCGTCTTCCTGGA
The DNA here is from genome assembly GCA_964631725.1 of uncultured Rhodospirillaceae bacterium. GTDB lineage: Bacteria > Pseudomonadota > Alphaproteobacteria. The sequence continues at coordinate 43,588 of CAZVYX010000022.1, forward strand.
CGAGATCGACAAGGTCACGGCACGTTCGGAACGCTCGGGCGGCGATGTCAGCCGGGAAGGGGTGCAGCGTGACCTGCTGCCCCTATTGGAAGGCACCACCGTGTCGACCAAATACGGCGCCATCAAGACCGATCATGTGCTGTTCATTGCATCCGGCGCCTTCCATCTGGCCAAACCTTCGGATCTGTTGCCGGAATTGCAGGGCCGCCTGCCCATCCGGGTCGAGCTGTCGGCATTGGGCGCCGAGGATTTCAAACGCATCCTGTTGGAGCCGGAAGCCTCGTTGATCAAGCAGTATGTCGCGCTGATGGATACCGAAGGCGTGACGTTGGAATTTGCCGATGATGCCATTGATGAAATCGCCGCCGTCGCGGCGGAGGTCAACCAGAATGTGGAAAATATCGGCGCCCGCCGTCTGCATACCATCTTGGAACGGGTGCTGGACGATATCAGCTTCACCGCCACTGACCGTCCCGGCGAAACCGTGACCATCGATGCGGCTTATGTCCGCGACAACATGGGCGATCTGGCCAAGAACGCCGATCTGTCGAAATTCATTCTCTGATCCATCAGGACTGTTCCTGCTGATCGGGCGGCGCCATGGGCAGCACCAGGATAAACCGGCTGCCCGTGCCTTCTTCCGATTCCAGATAGATGCGTCCCTGATGGCGCTCGACGATGCGCTGGACCAGCGTCAGGTCCAGGCCCTTGCCTTCCTTTTCGTCCATCAGTACCCGGCGGTAGAACAGATCCCATACGTGCGCGCAATGCTCGGCCGCAAATCCGATGCCGTTGTCGGCGACTTCGTAGACCGCGCGGCCGTTCTCCACTTTGCCCGACACTTTTACGATCGGCGGTCGTTTCGGATGGCGGTACTTAATCGCGTTGTCCAGAAGATTGCGGAAGACCTGTGTCAGCAGTGCCGCATCGCCCCTGCAACCGGGCAACTCGTCAATTTCAACCTTGCCTCCCGCCGCGTTGATTTGCGGCTCCAAGCTGGCGACGATATCCGACAGCATGGCATTCATGCCCAGGGGCTGGATATCGAGCTTGGCGCGGCTGGCGCGCGAGATCAGATGCAAGCCATCGACCAGGGGATACATCTGCTCGGTATTTTCAAGCATGCTCTCCAGGGACGACGGAATTTGTCCGCCAAGCTGGGTCGCGATGGATTGCAACTCCCGGGCCGTTGCCGGGGCCTGGCCAAGGCGCGCCTTGGTGTTGCCGATCGCATCCGTCAGCCAGGTACCTAACTCCTTGATCTTGCGCAGGGGCGCGCGAAGATCATGGGAAATCACGTAGATGAGGCTTTCCAGCTCACTATTCTTCGTTTTCAGCTCTTCCGTCCGCGCATCCACCATGGCTTCCAGGCCTTGGTTCACCCGGCGCACTTCATTCTCGGCCTTCTCCTGACGGGTCCAGGCGGCGGCAAGACGCCAACAGCCGACGAATAATGCGGCCAGCACGATCACGGTTGCCGCCAGTATATTTATGCCTGTCTGCCACATGGCCGGGCGATAGGTTTGGTGCGGCAGCAATAGAACCGCCTTCCAAAAATAGTCCCGGCTTTCCATATCCGACCGGCTTGGCGCAAAGGCCTCGTGGGTGCCCGATGAGGTCTTTTGCCCTTCTATCAGGGGTACGGCGGTGGCAAAGGTCCACAGGCCATGCTCATTCTCGAATTGCCCCTGTTCGGCGGCCAGCATGCGTTGCCAGGCCGCGGGATAGAGATGGGCCAGGGATGCCTCTGGCCGCCGGTGCATGAAGCCCCATTCCAGGTCATCCGACGGCCCCTTCAGCCAAAATCCGCGACTGTTGAGCAGCCAGCCCCTGGAATTGTTCGCGCCCATGGTCCGGTCGAATTCCTCAAGCATCTTGTCGCCAAGATAATTCAACAGGACAGCGCCGCGTTTTCGCCCCTGCCGGTCGAAAACCGGTGTGCCGATGCGTATCGTCGGCTTGATGGGCATTTCGATCTTGCCGCCTTCGATATTGAGATCGAGCGGTGAGATGAAAAATTCGCCGCGGTTCAACTTGATCGTGTCGGTGAAATAGTAGCGTTTGCCCTTGTTCTGCAATTTCTCCTTCGGAACACTGGCCGGATAGCCATTGTTGAAATTGACCCGCTCGCGTTCCTGGCCATTCGCATCCAGCAGGCGGATTTGATCATAGATCCCCTTGGTCCGGGAAAAGGTCAGCCAATCCGCGGCGAGATAGTCATCGGCCTTCGCAGGCGAACCAGACAGCTCGTCGAGCAGCCTGCCCTGAGCGGCCAGATAAGCGGCATCCCGGGTGATCGATTGAACGACGCGGCCGATCGAACTGACTCCCACCTGTACCGCCGTCATTTCCGAGGCACGGATTTTCGTCAAATCGCCATTGAGCTCGGAGCGGAAAAGCGCGATCGCGCCACCGACGCAGATCACGGCCACGGGCAGAAACAGCCGCAGGAAGCGTCCGATGATGGCATCAAAGGTGATATCTTCCGGCAAGTTCGTGGTCATTTCCGCAAACCGTCTCTAGAGCGGTGATCGCTTTCACCCCATGGCATGGCGCCCATGATTTGGAAGCTATGCCGGATATTCAATACCCCGGCGGGCCGCCATGTCGCGGCCGGTTTGTTCCATGTCCTCGGCGCTTAGACGGCGTCGGGCCAAGGGCAAAACGATATTATTTTCCCAGATAATGTGGCGCCGCTGGGTTTCCACGAAACGGATGACCGAGGTCTCGAACAGTTCCCGTTTGGCTACCGGCTTACCCGCCAGCAATTCATCGTGGCCGGCGACAAGGGGCGGCAGCAGGGCAAAGTCTTCTTCATGCTCCTGATGCAGGGTGGCCAGGATTTGCTTGGTATCGTTGTCGCCGGGGCTGGCCCGTTCCAGACAGGGGAACAGATCCTCCTCCTCGTCGGCGATATGGGGCGGCAGTTCGTCATGCAGATAGGCCCGGATAACCGCCATGTCGGCCTTGATGACGTCATCGGTCGGCGGCTGCGCATAGAGGCCTTCGGTCAGGAATCGGTCCATGGCGGCCATAACCTGCCGCATGCGGTAATGATCGGCGAAAATGTATTCGATCGGCTCGCGCAGAAGATTCTCCGGAATCAGCTCCAGAACCAATGGTTCATGCTTGCGCGCCCCCGCATTCTTGAGGTTCTTAGCCAATTCGCCTTCTCCTGCTTGCAGCATCAACCTATGCGCCGCCGCAAACCGCTGCCTTGACCCGCGTCAAAGATTAGGACAATGCACTGAACCATGGCCGGCCGGCCTATTCGGTTGAATGCGGCATGGTTTTCAGGTGCTTCACGGCCAGGGCGGCAAGGCCTTCGTCGCTGCCGATCGCCCCGCAATAGCGGGCCGGGCAGGCCGCCCGGGAAAAGGCCCGCTCCATGTCCTCGGCACCATGGCGACCCTCGCCGGCGAACAGACCGACCCCAAGCAGCGGTGCGCCGTCCTGGGCCAGTACATCGTCCAATTGGGGCGGTTGATCCAGGAAGGCGGTCTCGACGTCGGCAAACCGGCCCTGGGCCGCGATACATTCCTGGTGGCCGTGCGCGGCCTGGGCCGAGGCCGGGTCGCGTGGGGAGCCATGGGCGATCAACAGCAGGCGGCAATCCGCCGCCGGCCAGGATGCGGATTTGGCCGTGTCTTCGGCCCGCTTGACGATCAATTCCGCCAGCCCCGGGTTCAGGCCAAGCGGGGGAAACAAATGCGGCGTTCGCGCGCCGGGAAGATGCAGCATGGCCTGCAACAGGCGCTGGCGAAAGGTCACGCCGTCGCTCATCATGAAGGGCAGAAGATAAACCGGCCCGTTTTCGGCGCCGTCCAAGGCTTCCGACAGCGTCGGTCCGCCGTTCAGCACCGCCGCCTTGATCCGCGCAAAAGGACTTTGTCCGGCCAAAGCCGCCGCCAGGGCATGCAGGGCGGCATCGCCGGCCGCCGTGCCCGTGCCGTGGCCGACAACGATCAGCAAGCCGTCCCTAATGGGATGTTCCGGCCGACAGGGTGATCTTGTTGAAGACATTGTATTTGCCCGACGGCTTGACCATGGGGATACGCTTCACTTCCTTGAGGGTCTCGGCATCATAGACCACCAGGGCCCCATCCATGTCCCAGATCGATACCAAGGCGTGGGAGCCGTCGCGGGTAAACTCCACATGCGCCGCCGTCTTGCCCGGCGCCGGCCGCAGGGTCTTGACGATTTCCAGGCTGCGCTTGTCGATAACATGCATCAGGTCACGGTTCGGACCAAAGAAAACATCGACCCAGGCGTAGGGGCTGTTTTCATGTCCGCGCATGAAAAATCCAGGCCCCTTGGTTTCAATACTCTTGATCACCTTCCATTCCGACATATCAATTACAGACACCTGTCCACCGCGCAGATGGGGTGTCGCCATTACGGGCCGACCCTGCCATTTCCACGTGATGCCGGAACCCAAATGCGGCAGTCCCGGCAGGCCGACGCTGCGGATCTGCCGGCCCACGTTCAGATTGACGACCACACCGTGCTTGCCGTCCCGTGACGAGCCGATCAGGTTGCGGTAGGGCGGATCAAAGAAGAAGTCGTCCAGCGGTTCGCTGATCATGATCCGGCGCAGGGCGAACAGGCCCTTGTTGCTGTTGGTCAGGGTCTCTTCATGGCCTTGCTCATTGCTGTGGGCCAGGCCGGAGACAACGGGCGGGGCGTTGGGATCGGTCGAAATCTCCCAAATTTCCGGCACATCCTTCAGGGCGGCGATGAAGGAGTTGCGCGGGCGGGCCTGATAAACGGCGGAAACCCGCGAAGTCCTTTTCTTGAAGTAGTCCAGGACGGGAATCAGCTTCAGCAGGGACAGATCGTGGGCATCCAGCAGCGCGATGGAATGCGGCAGGTAGTTTGCCGCCGCCAGGTATTTGCCGTCGGCCGATAGGGCGATATTGCGCATGTTGATGCCGGCCCGGACCTCGGCCACCAGGCGGAAGTTGTACAGATCGAACTTCGAGACCCAGCCGTCGCGGGAGCCGAAGTAGACGAAGCGCCCTTTCGGCGAGAATTTCGGTCCGCCATGCAGGGCAAAGCGGGTCTGGAAACGGTGCAGTCTTTCGAAGCTGTCGCCGTCCAGAATGCTGGCGTGGTGATCGCCGGTTTCCACCACCACGAACAGGTTCAAGGGATCAGCCTTGAAGACCGGCTTGTTGGGCAGGTCCAGGGTGCCTTCCTGCACCACCCGGCTGGCCTTGATCTCGGCCACGCCCCAAACCGGGCGTATCGCGGGGGGCGTATAGATCAGCTTGGTCAGGGCGGCGATCTCGTCCTTGTTCAGAACCTCGGCAAATCCCGGCATCTGGGTCGCGATGCGGCCCTTGGCAATGACCTTGACGGCCTTGGCCTGGCGCAGGCGGTGCAGGTTTTGCGGCAGCAACGCCGGCCCGATCCGTCCCAAACGGTCCGCGCCGTGGCATTCGGCGCAATGTTTGGCGTAGAGGGCCGCTGCGTTCGCCGCCCCCTGTCCCTGTTGCGCCTGGCTCGCCGCCGCGAGAGCCGGGGCCAGCCCCAGCAGCAGGGCTGCGCTAAAGACCCAGCGCACGCTGGTTCTCCCGCTTATAGGGCGTCACGGCCAGGCGTTCGCCGCCATCCTCGATACCGATCTCCTGGTCGCTCAAATAACACGCCGGATCCTCGGCCCAGGCATCGCCGGTCAGTTGCAGGGCGCGAACGCGGGTATTGCCGGCACAAATATCGAAATACCGGCAGGCTCCGCAGCGGCCCTTGATCTGGCGTGGGCTCTGTTTCAGGCCGGCCATGATGGGGTCGGAGGTGTCGGGCCAGATCTCGGAAAACGGACGCTGCCGCACATTGCCCAGATCATAGTGCCACCACATGGTATCGGGATGGACGTTGCCCAGGTTGTCGATATTGGCGACGTTAACGCCGGAGGAATTCCCGCCCCACAGCGCCAGCTTGGCCCGCATATGCTCAAACAGTTCGGGCCGGTCGGGAAAGCGTTGCTGCAGCCAGAACAGCAGATAGACCCCGTCGGCGTCATTGTTGCCGGAGACGAACTCCGTATCCAGGCTCCGCTGGGCATGCTCCCAGGCGGTATCGAACAGCAGGTCCATGGCCCCCCGGGTGGTGGCATGCTGGGCATCGTCGGCCCGGTTGCGGTTGCCCCGCCCGGCATAATTCAGATGCGAGAGATAGAATTTGTCGATCTTTTCCGCTTCGACCAGGTCCAGCATTTTCGGCAGTTCGTGGGCATTGTCCAGGGTCATGGTGAAGCGCAGACCGACCTTGATCCCGGCCTCCAGACACAGGCGCACGCCGGCCAGAGAGGTCTCGTAAGCGCCTTCGTGACGGCGAAAGGCATCGTGTGTGGCGCCGATGCCGTCCAGGGAAACGCCAACGTAGTTATAGCCGGCCGCCTTGATGGCCTCGATATTGTCGCCATTGATCAGCGTGCCGTTGGAGGACAGGCCGACATAGAAGCCCATTTCCTTGGCCTTGGCGGAGATCTCGAAGATGTCCGGGCGCAACAGCGGCTCGCCGCCCGAGAGGATCAGCACGGGCACGCTAAATTTGCGCAGGTCCGTCATCACCGTGAAGATTTCGTCCGTGCTCAATTCGCCGGCGAAATCCGTATCGGCGGAGATCGAATAGCAGTGTTTGCAATTCAGGTTGCAACGCCGGATCAGGTTCCAGATCACCACAGGTCCCGCCGGTCCGCGTTTTGGCGCATCCGGGGCCGGCAGCGGCGTAGGCGCAATAATCTCGCGCATGTACTGGCTAATACGAAACATAACCTATCCCCAATTTTCGGCGGGCGGTTTCAGCCCGCGAAACGTAAACCCGTCTTCTTCAGAATGCGGTGAGAGTATAAAATCTCGTGTCCGCGATCCTTGATCCCCATCAACTTTGCGATCCGCTCAACCTTGTCCGATACCTCGTCCCGGTCCCGGCCATGCACCATGGCAAACAGGTTATAGGACCAATAGGGCAAATGCCGGGGCCGATGGTAGCAGTGGGAGACGAAATCCAGATCGCCGACCATTTTGCCGATCTCCGAGATGTCTTCGTCGGGCACGTCCCAGACCGACATGCCGTTGGCGCGATAGCCCAGGGCATAGTGGTTGGGCACGGCACCGATGCGGCGGATTAGCCCGCCATCCAGCATGCGCTGCATCCGCGCCATCACCTCATCGGCCTCCAGCCCCAGTTCCTCGGCGACCGCCTGGTAGGGCTCCGGCACCAGGGGCAGGCCGCCCTGGGTGGCAACAATAATGCGCCGGTCCACCTCGTCCACCACGTTCTCCGGCGCGTTCATGCCTCGAACCTCAGGCCGATGAAATATTCCTCCCGTTTCGGCATGTTGTAGACCGTCAGACCGGTTTCCGCCTCGATCTCGGCAATGACCTCTTCGATGCGCCCCGGTTGTTCCGTTGCCAGAACGAACCACATGTTCAAATGATGCTCACGGGCATAGTTGTGGGCGACCTCCGCGTGCGCATTGACCTGTTCGGCGACCGCGTCGAAACGGGCCTCGGGCACGGCGATGGCGGCCAGGGTCAACGCCCCGCCCAGCTTTTCGGCGTGATACATGGGCCCGAAACGGCTCAACAGGCCGTCCGCGCGTAGCCGTTGCAGGCGCAGCAGCAGATCGTCCTCATCAAGCCCCATGCTTTGCGCGACGGCGGCATAGGGTGAGGGACATATGGGAAAGCCGCCCTGCAAACCGTTGATGATGCGGCGGTCGATCTCGTCCAGTTTGTGTGTTTGGTCCATTAGCCTGCTTTCGACAGGGCATGGGCCCCGAAGCGGGCCGCGCTTTGCTTGTAGCGCCTGGTGGAAAACAACACATGGTGCGGCATCTGGCCCAGGGGGAGTTGTTCGTTCAATTGCCTTACCTGCGCCGATACATCGGCCCGTTCCTTGCCATGCACCATGGCGAACAGGTTGTAGGGCCAAACGGGCGGTTGACGGTGCCTACGGTAACATAGGGTGACGAAAGGATAGGCCGCCAGATCCGCGCCCAGGGCGTCGACCTGATCGTCGGGAACATCCCAGACCGACATGGCGTTGGCCCGATAGCCCAATTCGTGATGCCGTACAATCAGGCCGAAACGGCGAATTATGCCCCCCTCCACCAGGCGGTGTAGTCGCTCGATAACATCGTCTTCCGACAAACCCAAGGGTCCGCCGATCTCGGCATAGGGGCGGGAGACCAGGGGCAAGCCGTCGGCCAGGCGGGCCAACAGACGGTGATCCATGTCTTCCACTTCGATCATAAGCTGAACCCCAGATCGATATGATATTCGGCCACCAGCGGCAGCTTAATCGGCGCCAGACCGGTCTCGGCCTCAATCTCCGCCAGGGCCTGGTCCAGTGCTGCATCATCCGCCGCCGTGACGACAAACCACAAATTGATGTCGTGTTCACGGGCATAATTGTGATTGACGGCGGCAAGCGCGCTGACCTGATCGGCGACAGCATCCAGACGATCGGGGGGCACCGCCAGGGCCGCCAGCGTGGAGGCACCGGCGCTGTTGGGCCGCACCGTGGCGCCGATCCGGCCCAGGATACCGCGTTCCGCCAAATCGGCCAGCATGGCCAGCAGCTCATCCTCGCGCATGTCCATGGCCGCCGCCATGGCCGCATAGGGCCGCGCCTGCAAGGGAAAGTCCCGCTGATAGCGGTTCAGCAGATCCCGCTCCGTCTCCGAGATGGACTGAACCGCCGCCATGGCGCTATAGCCCGATCCGATTGGCCCGGGCGGTAAGGAAAATGCCCGACGGCTTTTGCGCCGGCAGGGTGTTCAGGCGTGCGAAACTTTCGGTGTCATAAACATCGACCCGGTCGGCATCACGCACGGAAATCCAAACCTGTTCACCCCGTGGCGTAAACTCCAAATGCAATACCGCCTTGCCCGGTTTGAATTCATGGATGATCTTCCGGCTGGGTACGTCGATGACCTGCACCGTGTCATTGCGCGGATGCGCGAAGTTCACCCAGACCTGCCGGCCGTCGGGCCGGGCAACGGCAAAGATCGGCTGGCCATGGACGGCAATCCGCCCGACCTCGCGCCAGCTTCCCGGCTCCACCATCAGCACCTCGTGCCGGCCCACGGCGGGCAGAAAAATGACATCACCCGCCCTGGCCCAGCCTTCCAAATGGGGCATTTTGTAGACCGGCATCTTTTCTTCGCCCCGGCCATAGCCGTCCAGGATGCGGCGCACGCCCTTTTCCGGCTGCCATAGATCCAGCATCGCCATGCCGTCCTCGCCGAACAGACCGGCGATGTAATAGCGCCCGTCGTCGGTGATCAGGCCGTCATAGGGCAGTTCGCCAATATCAGGATATTTGCTGAGCTTCATGTTCGCTCGGTCGGAAAAATCGGCGATCCAGATTTCGCCCGCGTCATAGAGCGAGAAGATGAAGCGCTGCCCCGGCGCATCCGCCAGGCCAACCACTTTCGAGAGGCCGCTGCCGTCGCTGGCCTGGGCCGGAATGTCGGCCACCAGCGCCAAACTGGCGGCGTCGAACACCTTGACGCCGCCCGGCTTGTAGTTGGAAACGGCGACCAGACTGCCGTCTTGCGAGATCGCGCCGCCAATGCTGTTGCCTGACTGTACGACCCGGTTGACGATGCGTTGTTGCAGAATGTCGACCTTGCTCAGGCCGCCGTCCCGGCCAAAGATATAGGCGTAGCGCCCATCGCGCGAATAAACGGCGGAGGCATGGCTCAAATCGCCCAGTCCCTTGACCCGGCCCAGGGCGGTCCGCCGCGATGTTTCGATGATTTGTATGCTGCCATGGGCCCGCTCGATCACCAGGCCCAGATCGCCGGTGCCGCGCATCGCTGGTTCGGCCTGGCTTTGGGCGGCCGCCACCGTGGAAAGATACAGCAGGGCAAACGCGATAATGGCGGAAAATCTCATTGTTCAACTTTCATTGTCTGGCCCGTCTTCATGGCCCGCACCAGGAAGGCGGCTTCCTTTTCCTCAAGCAGAAAACGCCAGGGCGGCATCGGCGTGCCCGGCAGGCCCTGCATGATGATTTCCACCAGCGCCTCGTCGGGCTTGTCGGCAAGATTGCCGGGCAATAGCGGCGAACCCAGTCCGCCCTTCAGGGTCAGACCATGGCAGGAGCCGCAATCCTGCTGCAGAAGATACAGCAGCTCCTTCTGCCGTGGTGCCGGGATGGCGCTTTCGCCCCATGCGGGAGAGCTTGCGGTCAGGGCAGCGGCGAGGGCCGTGGTCAGGCAGGTCTTAGCCGCCCACGGCGGAATTCGGCTGTTCATTGCTCTGCTCGGCGTCCGGCTCCAGGCCCAAGATGGCATGCAGGGCCACGACCTGGCCGACGACAAAAAGTACCGGGCCCACGAAATCGGCGGCCTTGGCATCGCCCCCCAGATTTTCCAACGTCGAAACAATGTGCCGCTGTGCCGGTGTACTGCCATTGTTTATCGCGGCGGCGGGCAGCGTGGGATCGGCGCCGTGTTCAATCAGTTTGGCGGTGATCTGCTCGACGTTCGCCATGCCCATGTAAATGACCAGGGTGGTCGAAGGATCGGTCAGGCCCTGCCAGTCGAAATCCAGTTCACTGTCTTCCCGGCAATGGCCGGTCAGATAACGCACGCCCGTCGCCAGACCCCGGTGGGTCAAGGGCATGCCCACGGCGGCCGAGCAGGCGGAGGCCGAGGTTATGCCCGGTACCACTTCAAAGGGGACGCCGTTTTCCACCAATGTCATGGCCTCTTCTGAGCCGCGGCCGAAAACGTATGGATCACCACCCTTCAGGCGCACGACATTGCGCCCGGCCTTGGCCAGACGAACCAGCAACTGATTGATCTCGGGTTGGGGAATGGGATGATTATGGGGCTGTTTACCGACACTGATAAGCGTTGCGCCGGCTGGGATCAGGGCCAGAATATTGGCGGAAACCAAGCGGTCATAGACCACCACTTCAGCCGCTTGCAGCAAACGGTGGGCCTTCATCGTCAACAGGTCGGGATCTCCCGGCCCGGCGCCGACAAGAAACACTGTACTTGCTTCAGTCATCTGGAACGTCCCCTGCGATCACACGCAATCTACACTCATAGTAGCTGATAGTAGCGGACGGCGGGATCGAAAAAGTTAATTTTTTCGATCCCGCCTAGAGTCTTAATAGACGTCCTTCCGCGTATTGTAAAAGTTGAACTTGCCGGTCGGAGTGACCAGGCGTTTGTCACGGATGACATGTTTCAACTTCCGGGTCTTGTCATCGACGATGACGATGGCGGATTCCTCGCTGGCGGAATTCCAGACCGAGAACCAAACCTCATCACCGGCTTTGTTGTATTCGCCTTGCACGACCCGGCGGACACCTTCGGTGATGCCCGACCATTCGCCGATCGGCAGCACTTCGTATTCCTTGGAGGGGTCGTTCAGATCGAACACCGCGATGGACGAGGATACCTCGGCCTCCGGGTTAAGCGGCGTGTCCACATACAGGTTCTTGGACTTCGGATGGGTCTTGACGAACAGCGAACCGCCGCCCTGACCTTCCAAAACCTGCACCACTTTCCAGGCGTACTGTGGATGCCCGGAGGGATCGGTGCCGATCAGGGAGATTGTTTCATCGCCCAGATGCGAGGTGGCCCAGACCGGCCCGAACTTGGGATGGTCAAAGTTCGCGCCACGGCCCGGATGCGGCGTCGTTCCAACTTCAACGATCTTCACAAGTTTGCGCCGCTTGGTATCGATCACGGCGATCTTGTTGGAGGCGTTGGCCGCGGACATGAAGTAGCGTCCGGAGGAATCAAAGCCGCCGTCGTGGAGGAAGCGGGCCGTATCGATCGAGGTTATGCTCAGGGCCTTCAGAGAGGAATAGTTGACCATCAAGACCTTGCCGGTTTCCTTCACGTTGATCAGGAAATCGGGATGATAATGGGAGCCAACGATGGCCGCGACCCGTGGTTCGGGATGGTATTCCCCGGTGCCGACGGTCATGCCGCGGGTAGAAACCACTTTCCGTGGCTTCAATGTATTGCCGTCCATGATAACGAATTGCGGCGGCCAATAGGCACCGGCCACGGCATAGACGTCTTCCCAGCCCTTCATCTTCGAGGTTTCGACCGAACGGGCCTCGCTGCCGACCTTGATTTCCGCCACCGTTGTCGGCGGATCCATGAACATGTCGATCAGGTTGACTTTGGCGTCCCGGCCGATCACGAACAGATAGCGTCCGGAAGCGGATATACGTGAGATATGCACCGCATAGCCGGTATCGATGATCTGCTTGATTTCCTTCGAGGCGCCGTCGATCAGGGCAATTTGACCGGTATCACGCAAGGTGACCGAGAACAGATTGTCCAGATCAAGCTTGTTCATCTGCTTTCTGGGCCGCTTGTCGACGGGCACGTGCACTTTCCATGAGGCCGTGATCTGCGCCATGCCGAATTCCGGCGGCTGGGCCGGATCCATCAGCAAATAGGCGGCCATCATGTCAATTTGTTCCTTGGTCAAGCCGCCGCCATCGCCCCAGTTCGGCATGCCGCCGGGCGAGCCGTAGGTGATGAAGTCCCGCAGATATTCAAAACCGCGTTCCCGCGTAACCTTGGGAGTCAACGGCTTGCCCGTCGCGCCCTTGCGCAGGACACCATGGCAGCCGGCGCAACGCTCGAAATAAATCTGATTAACTTTTTGATAGTTGGCCGCCGAAAGGGTCGGCAAACCAGGCTTGCTGCCCGGTTGATCAACCTTTTCATCGCGCAAAACATCCAATCTTGGCGTGTACTTGCCGCCTGGCGATGATTCATGCTTCTTCAAGTCGGACTTGGACGGAGCATCCGCCGCAAGCGATGTAACGGGGCCGAACGCTAGCGCAACCGCAACCAGTGCTCCGGACAATTTGATTATAGGCAAGGACATCTCTGCTCCCAAGAATATGGATGAATTGCGCGATATTAGGGGTTTTGAAAGCCCATTCCTTGACCATGATCATGTCGAAGCAAGAAAATTATCTGCATTCTAAGTGCCAGAGAACGAGCGAGCGGAGTTATCCATGTCTGGACGGCGCCACGGCTGGGACGGCCATGGGTTCAATCCTGGCCCCCGAGTGCCTTGGCAAGGTGTGGCCTTGTCCGGGCTACTACGCCTGTGCCTGCTCCTGTGTCTGGCCATGATCGCCGTGCCCGCGCTGGCGAAGCAGGGCGAGCGCATTGGACCGGAGAGCCTGTCGCAGATTTTTCCCAGGGCGGATCGGGCCGCTTCACTTGCGGGCAAGCCCCTGGCCGCCTCGGTTTTCAAGGATGGCGCGCGAATTGGCTATGTATTTTCCACCCAGGACGTCGTTGGGTCGGTTGGATTTTCCGGCCAACCCATTGATATTCTTGTCGGTATTACCAATAAGGGCCTGATAACCGGGGCTAAGCTGCGCAGCCACAACGAGCCGATCCTGGTGATCGGCATCCCCGATCAGGCATTGTTAGATTTCGTTGCTGGTTTTGCCAGCGTCGATATCCATCAGCCGGGACAAGTGCGTGAAGGCGGCAAGGACGGTGCGCTGCCCGACGCAATTTCGGGCGCCACCATCTCCAGCGCGGTGATCAGCGATTCCATCATTCGCGCGGCCCGTACGGTGGCCCGCAGCCGTGGTTTGCTGGAAGGGGCGCGGGCCGAGGTCCGCCTGGATCGGGAGACTTTCGAGCCCGCCGATTGGCAGGAACTTCGCGCCGATGGATCTATTACCCATATGGTACTCAACTATGGCAGAATCGAACAGGCCTACCGTGACCGGGTTGCCATTCCCGGCGCCGAATTCCCCGGCAACCGCGCGCCGGAAGACCTTTATTCGGAACTCTATACCGCACTGATCACGCCGCCGCGGGTGGGCCAGAATTTGCTTGGTGCGCAGGCATTCAATCGTCTTTTGAGTAAGATGAAGCCGAATGATCAGGCCATATTCATCGCCGGCAACGGGATCTATTCCTACAAGGGAACACGCTATCGCCGTTCCGGCCTGTTCGACCGCATTCAGATCGTGCAGGGCGACAAGATTATCCGGCTGGTCAAGAAGCACTACCACTTCGTCGAGAGCCTGAAGGTCGCCACCGCGCCGCAACTGCGGGAAACCGGGGTTTTTGTCCTGCCCGCCGACACCGGTTTCGACCCTTTGGCCGACTGGCGCCTGGAATTGCTGGTCAGCCGGGAAACCAAACAGGGCGGTATGGTGCATTTAGATTTCCCCTTGTCCTATAGCCTGCCGAAGCATTACCGCCTCGGCGAGACCGCCGCCGAAGAAGTGTCGTCAAGCGGTCAGGTGGACCGGGTGCTGGTCTATTTGCAGCAGCAACTGACCCAGGGCGAGCCCGCCCTCTGGCTGCGCAACTGGCGGGACCGGGCGGGCCGGATCGCGACGCTGCTGGGGCTGCTGGCGATCCTGAGTGCGATCCTGGTCTTTCAGGACAATCTGGTGCAGCGTCAACGGCTTTACCGTCCGGTGCGGCTGGTTTATCTGGCCGTGACCCTGGTCTGGATCGGCTGGTACGCCGGGGCGCAATTATCGGTGATCAATGTCCTGACCTTCGTGCAATCCCTGCTGACCGGTTTCCGCTGGGAGTTTTTCCTGCTTGATCCGTTGATCTTCATTCTGTGGGGTTATGTTGCCGTAACCCTGCTGTTCTGGGGCCGGGGGGTGTTTTGCGGCTGGCTTTGCCCATTTGGCGCCTTGCAGGAATTGATGAACGAGGGTGCGCGGCTGTTGCGCATTCCGCAGATTACCGTGCCCTTCGCGCTGCACGAACGGCTGTGGCCGATCAAGCACATTATCTTCCTCGGCCTGTTCGCGGTCTCGCTGCATTCGACGGTGCTGGCCATTGCCGGCTCGGAAGTGGAGCCGTTCAAGACCGCCGTCTCAATGCATTTCGTGCGCCATTGGCCGTTCGTCGTCTATGTCGGCGGTCTGCTGTTCATGGGCCTGTTTATCGAGCGGTTCTTCTGCCGCTATCTGTGCCCCCTGGGCGCGGCCCTGGCCATACCGGCCCGGCTGCGTATGTTCGAATGGCTGAAGCGGCGCTTTCAATGCGGTCGGGAATGCCGCCTGTGCGATGTCCGCTGCACGGTGCAGGCGATCCACCCCAATGGCTCGATCAATCCCAATGAATGCATTCATTGTCTGGCCTGTCAGGCAAATTTCTATGACGAACGAACCTGTCCGCCCCTGGTGGCCCGGCGTAAACGGCAGGAAGAACGGGCCGCGCGGCAGGCCGCATACGTGGAAAGGGCGAGCTGATGCGCAATGGCAATGACGCTTTTCTGACCCGGCGCCGCTTCATCGCCATCGCCGCCACCGCAACGCTGTTGCCGGGCGCGGCCGGCGCGCGGGCGCGGCGCTTCGAATGGCAGGGCGGGGCCCTGGGCGCCGAAGCGAAGATCGTGCTGTATCATCCCGACAAGGCGGCGGCGGAGGCCGCGATAGATGCCTGCCTGGCGGAAATTTCCCGGCTGGAGGATGAATTCAGCCTGTATCGCCCGGCTTCCGCCCTGAACCGGCTGAACGCATCGGGCCGCCTGGCCGCGCCATCCCATGATATGCGCCGCCTGCTGCAGCTTTGCCGGCGGTATGGCGATTTAAGCCAGGGGGCGTTCGATCCCTCCATCCAGCCCCTGTGGCAATTGTACGCCGGGCATTTCGCCAGCCATCCCGACGATCCCGCCGGCCCCGACCCGGACGCCATCAGCGCGGTGCAGCGCCACATCGATTACCGGCGCATCGCCATCGGGGCCGAAGAAATACGCCTCGATGCCGGCATGGCCCTGACCCTGAACGGTATCGCCCAGGGCTACATCACCGACCGGGTCGCGGATTTGCTCCGCGATAGGGGTTGGTCAAACGTCTTGTTGAACCTGGGCGAGATCCGCGCCCTGCCCGGACGCTCCTGGTCGGTGGCGCTGCCTGGGAATGGCCCGGCGCTGGATCTAAGCAATGCCGCCGTCGCCACCTCGGCCGGCGCGGGCAGTCCCTTCGCCGGCCCCGACGGCCCACATCATCTGTTGCACCCGGCTACGGGTCGCAGCGCCGGGCGCTACGCCTCCGTCAGCGTTCTGGCCCGCACGGCGACCGCCGCCGATGCCCTGTCCACGGCACTATATCTATCGCCGCCCGAAAATGCCGCCGATCTGCTGGCGAGGGGCGGCGGGCGGCAAGCCTGGCTGCGTGAGGCCAAGGGCGGCCTCAGGCACCTCGTGGCCCGAACAGGATAACCGCCGCGCCGACCAGGCAGATCACGGCGCCGATCAGGTCCCAGCGGTCCGGCCGGTGGCTTTCGGCCAACCACATCCAGGCCAGCGAGGCGGCGATATATACCCCGCCATAGGCGGCGTAGGCCCGCCCGGCGAAACCGCTATCGACCCTGGTGAGCAGATAGGCGAACAAGATCAGGCTGAGAATGCCCGGCGCGATCCACCAGGGCGATTTATCCAGGCGCAACCAGGCCCAAAAGGCGAAACAACCAGCGATCTCCGCGACCGCCGCGCCAAGATAAGTTATCGCCGGTGATAATACGGCGGTATTCATGGGCGCGCCCAAACAGGCCCGTCAGTCAATACAATCGCGGCCAGCCTTCGTTGTGTCCCCTCCACCATGGCGCAAGTGTAGCGGCGGTCGCTTGGGGAAGCCATACACGATCACATCTCAGCCTTCGGGAATGCCGGCCAATCTAAGACCTTCAATCATATGCGCCAGATCCTCAGGCCTTTCGAACAAGGGATTGCGTTGGACCGCCTTGATGTTGAAGCGCGGCACCAGTTGCAACAGCATCTTGGCTGATGCCTCGGCTTCGGCCTGGCGCCCCAACAGCGCTGCGGCAGCGGCTAGAAATGAATGGCTGGCATAAAAATTTGGCTGCAGGCGGGCCGAATGCTTGGCCTCCCGCACGGAGTCTTCCAGGCGCCCGGCAACGAAATACGCGGAGGCCTTGGACAGGGAAACATGCCAGAATTCGGGATCGCGCGGGCTGCCACGGGCCGCCTTTTCGGCTGCCGCAATCGCCTCTTCCGGACGGCCGGCGAAACAAAGCGCGGAACTGAGATGGGTCCAGTAGAGCGTGTTGTTGGGTTCCAACTCCAGCGCACGTTCAAAAGCAGCGGCGGCCTCGTCCATGGGGCCACGAAAATGATAGCTCATACCAAGGGCCGCATGTCCCAGGGCATTCAACGGTTCCATGGCGATGGCATCCCGGGCATGGCGGCGGGCGATTGCAATGGCGTCTCGTGGCCGTTCCACCCAACCGTGCAGTGCAGCGGCGACATAGCAAAGTCCGAGCAGCGCGGGCGCGCTGGCGAACCCTGGGTCCGCCGCCATACTCTTGTTCAACAACGCCACGGCCTCATTAAAATCGGCCTCCGTCACCGCATGATGGTGTGGCCGGGCCTGCAGATAGAAATCCCAGGCATCGTAATTCGCCCGTGGTCTGTTCCGCCGCCGCTCGATCTCCGCCATGGTCATTTCGGGGCCCAGGGCGCTGACGATCTTGGCTGTTATCTCGTCCTGCAGTTCGAAAATATCCTCGATCTGCCCGTCGAACCGCTCGGCCCAGACATGATTGCCCGTTGCCGCCTCAATCAACTGCGCGGTCACGCGCACCCGCTGACCGGCTTTGCGCACGCTGCCTTCCAACACATAACGCACGCCGAGATCAACGCCGACCTGTTTGATATCGACCGCCTGCCCCTTGTAGGTAAAAGTGGAATTGCGCGCGATCACGAAAAGCCAGCTCAACGTGGCAAGGCCGGTGATGATGTCCTCGGTAATGCCGTCCGCGAAATAGTCCTGCTCTGGATCATGGGACAAATTGTCGAACGGCAGCACCGCGATGGACGGCTTGTCAGGTAACGGCAGGGGCGCGCTTTCGGCAACGGCGATGGCTTCAGGTGCCCATTGCCAAACATGAACCGGGCGGGCAATATTTTTCAAAGTTTGCGCGCCACCGTCCGCGAAGACCGTATCCAGCCTGTCCCGCACGTCGTCATGAACGCGGTTCGAAATACAGACGCCGCCGGCCTCGGCGATTTCCTGCAGACGGGCGGCGATATTCACGCCGTCACCCAGAATGTCATCGCCCTCGATAATGATATCGCCCAGGTTGATGCCGACGCGGAAGACGATGCGCCGATCGTCATCAACATCCGCGTTGCGTTCGGCCATGCCTAGCTGAACGTCTATCACGCATTGGGTGGCGTCCACGACGGAGGGGAATTCCAGCAGCAGGCCGTCGCCCATGGTCTTAACGATGCGGCCGCCGAAAGCCGCGATCTTGGCGTCGATCAGTTCGGAACGGTGCGCGCGCAAGGCTGCAAGGGTGCCGGCCTCGTCCACCCCCATAAGGCGGGAATAACCGGCCACATCAGCGGAAACTATCGCCGCTAGCCTGCGTTGTGTTTCGTTCCCCATGACGCAAGTGTATCCCCGGACGATCGCTGAAGCTATCCGCGAAATAGATTTAGCGCGGGGATATATCCAGCACCGCTTCCAGATCGTCAATGGCCTGACCTCGGCCGCCACCGCCGCCGATCCGATACGCGCACCGTTAACGATTTGGCTGTTCCGCGCATGCTAAGCTAGCCGCCGTTGGCCTTTTGGGGAAGGAATTCACAATGCTGGGTGTCATTGGCGCCATGAGCGAGGAGGTTCAGCTGATGCTGAGCCATCTGACGAATATTCAGCAAACGGTGCATGCCGACATCACGGTGACCCAGGGCAATTACAAGGGCACGGACATCGCCTTGGCGCAATCGGGCATCGGCAAGGTCAACGCGACTATATGCACGCAGATGATGATCGATATCTACAAGCCGGAAAAGCTTGTCTTCAGCGGCGTCGCCGGCGGGTTGCTGCCGAACATGCGGGCCGGCGACATCATTATTGCCTCCCACGTGGTGCAATACGATATGGACCTGACGGCATTTGGCCGCCGCCGTGGCGAAACGCCGGGCCGGGACCGTTTAATCGAATGCGACCCCGATCTGGTCGGCAAGGCGACGGCGGCGTTTGATTCTGCATTTGATGGAGTCGAGGGCGGACCGAACCTGATGCTCGGCACCATCGCCTCGGGCGATCGGTTTATTCAGGATACCGCGACACAGCGTTGGCTGCAGCGGGAGTTCGCGGCCCTGGCGGCGGAGATGGAGGGGGCCGCCTTCGGCTATACCTGCCACCTCAACGGATTGTCCTTCGCGGTGATCCGCGCCCTATCGGATTCTTCCAGTGAATCGGCCAGCGATGATTTCGAACAGAACCTTCACAATGCCTGTCAAAATACCTACCACCTCATGGATCGGATGATCCAGTCAGCCATGGATGGGCGGCAGCAGCGGGACCGGCGAAAAAGCGATCGGGCAGACTCAGCGCAAGGCAATGCCCAGGACCGCTTCCAGGTCATCAATGGCCTGCCCGGCTGAGAGAACCTTGATGGTGGTCATGCCCATGGCCTTGGCCGGCTTCAGGTTGACGCCCAGATCATCGAGAAAGACCGCCTGGGCCGGCTCGACGTCCATCATTTCGCAGGCGATCTGATAGAACTTCGGCTCCGGCTTGCGGATGCCGACCTGGCTGGATTCCACGACTTTCTCGAAAATCTCCATCACCTTGCCGATCTGTGCCGCTTTCTCCGGGTCCCGGCTCATGGACGGGCCGTGGCCGGTGCGCATGTTGTTGGTCAGGCAAGCCGTCTTGTAGTTCCTGGCGACAATCCGCAATGCGGTGACCATTTCAGGCTGCAGGCTGCCCGACAGCAGGGGCAGGATTTCGCTGCCGTTGACGGCATGGCCGGCGGCGCGGGATTCCGCCTCGAACAGATCGCCGAATTCCTCGTGGCTGACCTCGTTCCGCTCCATCTTGGCCCAGGCGTTGGCGTCCGGGTTGGTGGCATTGATGGTGCGGATGAAATCCTTGGGCAGGCCGTGGTCTTCCTCGTAACGGGCGAAGGCTGTAAAGGGCGAGGTGGTGAAGACCCCGCCAAAATCCCACAGCACGGCCCGAATAGAGCTGTTGGCGTCATTCTTGGTACTCATACGGTTTCGATCCTTATTCGTCGTCTTGAACCAGGCGCAGGGAAGCCGAATTCAGGCAATAGCGCAAGCCCGTGGGCGCCGGCCCGTCGGGGAAGACATGGCCGAGGTGGCCATCACAACGGGCGCACATGACCTCGGTGCGCCGCATGAACAGGGAATTGTCCGCCTCTTCCGTGACATGCTCCGCCACCAGGGGGGTGTGAAAGCTGGGCCAGCCGGTGCCGGAATCGAATTTTGCCTCGGATGAGAACAGCTCCAACCCGCAACAGACACAGGTATAGGTGCCCGCATCATGGCAGCTGTTGTAGCCGGGGCCGAAAGGCCGCTCGGTGCCCTTTTGCCGGGCGACATGATATTGCTCGTCGGTTAGTTGCGCCCGCCATTCGGCGTCGGTCTTGTTGATCCTGTCCATCCCCATTTCCCCACATTTGCTTAGAATTTCTTCAACGCCTTCTTGATTTGCTTGATCTGATGCGGGATGTCCAGGGAGATTTTCGAGGTCAGATCCAAATCCCGATCCTCCAGCACATCGCCCTCGTGACTGTCGGCCCAGGCCTGAACGGCGACATCCCGTTCCTGCAGCAGTTGCACGATCTGGGGCTGATACAGCGCCACCATGGCGGTGACCCAGCGGTTGACGGCCCAGGAGGGAAAGGTGTGGTCAATGACAAAGCTGTCCAGCAGTTCCGTCACGTCATCCGCTCCGTACCAATGTTCGCCGGTGACCCAGCGGTTGGTGGTGAACAGATGCGTGGGATAGCCCTGTTGATCCATGGAGATGGCGATCAGGTGACAGATGATATCATCGCCCTCGGGCCATTCCTCGGTGCCGGCGAAGGGCTTGATCCGCATGCGGTCGGGGATGCCTTCGCGTCGGATGAACAGGTGAAAATGACCGTGTTCGCCCCCCTCGGGCCGGTGCGAATGATAGTAGTACTGTCCATAGGTTTCGTGATCGTAGACGTCGCCGTCGGGGTAATGGTCCCATTCATAGAACGTACCCTGATGCTCGATGACCTGACCGACCACGTTGGCTGAAGTCTTTTCCAGAACACGATAGCATTCCTGGACCTCGGCCCCGGCCGCGGCCATTTTTTCCAGTCGTTCCCGGGTTAACACATCAAACAAGCTCATGACATTCTTCCTCATCTGGCCCTATTAGGCCATTTTGTTTTATTTTGCCCTATTCTCGGATCAGCCGAAAGCCGATCAGGATATGCTTTAACGCCGCCGGGCGGCCGTGGCGCGCGGCGGGCCGGCAAACGCCGCATCCCTTGTCATCCCAGGAACCGCCCTTGACCAGATAGCGGTTCTTGCCGGAACCGGGCGATACCGTCCATTCAAACACCTGCCCGGCGGGGTCGAGCAGGCCAAAGGGGCTGGCGCCATCTGGGAACCGGCCGACCGCGACTGTGTCGAATGGGCCGGCATCGTGACTGTTCAGTCGGCGGGCGTCATAGCCGTCGCCCCAGGGAAATCGCCGGCCGTCAGTGCCGCGGGCCGCCTTTTCCCATTCCAGTTCCGTGGGCAGGCGCCATGTGTCCGGCCCTTGATTGCTTAGCCAGGCGGCATAGGCCAGGGCGTCGTGGTGCGAGACCAGAACCACCGGATGATCCTCCCGTCCCGGCGGCGGGTGCTGCTTTTGCCAGGCGTGCCGCCGGGTGCGGTGGTAGGGATGGATCAGGCCATAGCGGCGCCAGACCTTCGGGCTGACATCGGGTACAGGGTGGCCCGTGGCCGCGACAAAGGCGGCGTATTGACGATTGGTAATGGAGGTCCGGGTAATGGCGAAGGCCGCCAGGTGATGCATTTTCCGGGAGCCCTCGTCATCGTACCAGCCCCACTGCCGGGTACGGTCATGGCCGTAGGCGGCCCTGTCCAGCGCGTAGGCGGCGTCACGCTCGGCCTGATTGGAACCGGCGATGAAGGTGCCAGCGGGAATTACGATTGTCTCCGGCGAATTGATGTCGGCGGCACGCGCCGAAACGGCGGTGCATAGGCTGATCACAACTGCCGATGCGAACTTCATGACGCGCTCTCCCATGCAAGCGAAGTATAGGCATCGCAGCCGGAATCACAGGGGCCATCACGGAAGTTTGAGTTGATGTGACTCGTCTCTGCCGCGCCTCCAGTGCAGATATAGGGGGCGCATCATTACCTAACCGTGCGTCTGTAAATGGGGAAAAAACAAATGAATGCTGGAGGCAGGATCGTGCGATCAACCAATAACAAGGTTCTCAAGACATCTGTGTTGCATGTGGTCATGGGCGCGGCCCTGGCCGCCGGTACCGCCATCCCGTTGGCCGATGTCGCCTTCGCCAGATCGACCACCGCCCCCGGCGCCAGCGGCGGCAATCCAACGGCTGTTGCGCGGGGTGAACTTCCCAACGCGCCGGCCGCGCCAAGACAACAAGGACCCATGCAAGTCGCCGCCGCCTGTAATCCCTGCGGCGGCAAGAAACGCGGCTGCGGCGCTTGCAATCCCTGCGCCGCCAAGAAGAAAGGTTGTGGTGCCTGCAACCCCTGTGCCGCCAAGAAAGCTTGCAATCCGTGCGCGGCGAAAGCCTGCAACCCTTGCGCCGCGAAGAAAGGCTGTGGCGCCTGTAATCCCTGTGCCGCCAAGAAGGCCTGCAATCCGTGCAACCCTTGCGCCGCGAAGAAAGGCTGCGGCGCTTGCAATCCCTGCAACCCCTGCGGCGCAGGTGGTGCCACGGCGTCCCTGAAATGCGCCATACCGCGCCTGGTCACGGCGGCATTGTGCAACCCCTGCGCGGCCAAGAAAAAGGGCTGCGGTGCCTGTAATCCATGTGCAGCCAAAAAAGCGTGTAATCCATGTGCGGCGAAAGCATGCAATCCCTGTGCCGCGAAAAAGGGTTGTGGTGCTTGCAATCCCTGCGCCGCCAAGAAAAAGGGCTGTGGCGCCTGTAATCCCTGTGCGGCCAAGAAAGCCTGCAGTCCCTGCAACCCGTGCGCTGCCAAGAAAGCTTGCAATCCTTGCGCCGCCAAGAAGGCCTGTAATCCGTGCAATCCCTGTGCCGCGAAAAAGGGCTGCGGTCCTTGCAGTCCCTGCAATCCGTGCAATCCCTGTGGCGCCGGTGCGGTGGCGGAACTGACAACGGGCGAAGCGCGCAAGGCCTATGACTGCCTGATCAAGGATCTCGTCGCCGGCTATGCCAAATCCGGATTGAAGGTGGCCAGCCACTACAAGGATTGGAAGAACTATTCCAACCAGCCGTATGTCTCGGACACCCACGGCGGCCGCTACGTCAACAACTATGGCAATGCCCTGGCGGCCGGCTACAACAAGTATGAGGAAGCCGGCCGCATGCCTGTCGGTGCCTTGCTGGCCAAGGACAGTTTCGCCGCCATGGCCGACGGCAAGCTGGCGGCGGGGCCGTTGTTCGTGATGGAAAAAATGTCTGCCGGCTTCAACAAGGATTCCGGCAATTGGCGCTATACCATGGTGATGCCCAACGGCCAGATATTTGGCACAACCAATGGTGCCGGCTCGGCGAAGATGAACTTCTGCTACGAATGCCACATGGCCGTCGCCGAGGAACAGGACAGCCTGATGTTCCTGCCCGATGAGTACCGCGTACGTTAGTCCAACCTGTTGTCACGTCTCCACAGCTAGCCGGATGCATGCACGTGCATCCGGCTATTTTTTTGCCGTGTCGCTGGGGCCTGGGCTTCTTTGCCGTACCGCCATGATGAAGCTGAGGAGCGAGACCAGCCCAACGGCGGAGAGAACGATCAGCGGTGCGCTGTAGGACTGAGAGATCAGCCAGATCCAGGAAATCAATACCGGTGTCACGGCCAGGGCCAGGGCCGATACCAGTCCCAGCAGGCCGTTCAGGGCGCCATAGGCCTCCGGCCCGATCAATTCAGGCACTGCCAGGGCGCGCACGATCGTGATAATGCCCAACGAGGCGCCATAGAAAATCGGAAAGACGAAATTCAGGTTGTTGCCGGGCTGCGCCAGACTTAGCAAGGCAAAGCCGACCAGCAGAAATCCGCCCGAGATCAGGCCGGCGACGCGAAAATCCGTCCATTTCTCGAATACCGTGACAAAGATCCGGCCCGCCACCTGCATCGGCCCGATCATGGCCGTGGTGGCGATGATGGTTGCCATGGCGAAGCCGCGCTCCAGCATTAGGGGGATAATATGTACGGTGACGCCGGCCATGACGATGGAGTTGGCGACGAAACAGATGCCGATCCACCAAAAAGCCGGCGTGCGGATGGCTGCCGCCACGGGGCCGGCCTTCAGGTCGATGGTGAAAATTCTTGGCCGTTCACTATGCCCGGCGCCGGGTACCCGTTCCTTACGCAGTACGATGGCATGTATGGGGACACAGACCGCCAACAGGATCAGACCCAGCAGGGCAAAGCTGTCGCGCCAGCCGACCCAGTCGATCAACAGACTGATCAGCGGGATAAACACGGTGCTGGCGAAACCCGCGATCAAGGTCATCAAGGTGACGCCCTGGCGGGCCCGGCTGCCCAGGGTCGCCACCAGCACCGCGAAACCGGATGGATAGAAGGTCGAGGCGGTGACCAGACCGATGCCAATCCAGACCGCATAGTAGGACAGCAATGACTCGATCTGGCTTGCCGCCAGCAACAAAACGACGCCCAGGCCAGAAGCGCCCGTCATCAACCAGCGCCCGCCGAAGCGGTCGAGGATGGTGCCGGCGCTGACCGACGCCAAGCCGGAAACCAGCAGGCAGAAGGTAAAGGCGCCGGTGATCTCCGCCTTGCTCCAGCCGAACTCCGTTGTCAGGGGTTTGATGAAAACGGCGAAACCATAGAACATGATGCCCCAGGAAACGGTCTGCGCGATGGACAGCCAGATCACGAAGGACATGGCGCGATAATCACGCCAAAGGGATGTTTCGCTTAGGTGCATGGGCGGGATATCATAGGCTAACGATATGCGCGCAAAACATATGAATTGGATGACACATCGTGCCCAGCTTTGAATTTCATTTCGATTTCGGTAGCCCCAATGCCTATTTCTGCCACAAGGTTCTGCCCGATCTGGTGCAGCGGACCGGCGTTCCCTGTGTCTATGTCCCGGTTCTGCTTGGCGGTGTTTTTAAACTCACCAACAACAAATCGCCAATGGAACAATTCCAGGGCATCAAGAACAAGAACGAATATGGTTTTCTGGAGATGCAACGTTTTGTCCGCAAACATGCGCTGACGGCCTATAGCCGCAACCCGCACTTTCCGGTCAACACCGTGCAGATCATGCGCGGCGCGATTTGGGCCAAGAACCAAGGCAATTTTGAAGCATATGTGGACGCGGTCTATCGCCATATGTGGGAAGAGGGCCTGAAGATGGACGACCCGGACGTCATCCGGCGGGCATTGGACGACGACGGTTTGGATGGCGCCGCCATGATGGCGGGGATACAGGATCAGTCCGTGAAGGATGAATTGCTGAACAACACAACCGCCTCGGTCGAACGCGGAACCTTCGGCAGTCCGACATTCTTTGTCGGCGACGAGATCTTTTTCGGCAAGGACCGTCTGGCCGAAATCGAGGAAGAGATCGAGCGGCAAAAATGACCGCGACCCGGCAATTGCGCCTGGGCGCCTTCATGCGCCCGGTTAGTATTCATACCGCCGCCTGGCGCTATCCCGGCGGCATGCCGGACGCCAACTTCAATCTCAAGGCCCTGACCCGGTTTGCCCAAACCCTGGAACGGGGACGCTTCGATGCGTTTTTCATGGCCGATCATCTGGCGGTGCTGAACATGCCCATGGAGGCATTGAAGCGCAGCGCCACTTCAACCTCGTTCGATCCCCTGACCTTGTTGCCGGCGCTGGCCATGGTGACGGAACACATGGGCCTGATCGCCACCGCCTCGACCACCTTCGAGCCGCCCTATACCATCGCCCGGCGTTTCGCTTCGCTTGACCATATCAGCGGCGGACGGGCGGCCTGGAATCTGGTCACCACGTCAAACCCCGACGCGGCCCTGAATTTCGGCCTGGAAGAACATATGGAGCATGGCGATCGCTACCGCCGGGCCAGGGAATTCGTCGATGTGGTAACTGGTCTGTGGGACAGTTGGGCCGATGACGCCTTTATCCGCGATATCGACAGCGGCGTGTTTTTCGATCCCGAAAAGCTGCATGTCCTCAATCACAAGGGCGATTACCTGTCGGTTCGCGGGCCGCTGAACATCGCCCGCCCGATTCAGGGCTGGCCGGTGATTGTACAGGCCGGTGCCTCGGACGCGGGGCGGCAACTGGCGGCGGAAACGGCGGAGGTCATTTTCGCGGCCCAGACCACCCTGGCCGACGGTCAGCGCTTCTACGCCGACGTCAAGGGCCGGATGGAAAAACTCGGCCGGCCACGGGAGCATTTGAAGATCCTGCCGGCCGCCTTCGTTGTGGTCGGCGAGACCGAGGCCGAGGCGAAGGAAAAACGCGCCCTGCTCGATAGCCTGGTGCACTACGACAGCGCCATCGCCTCGCTTTCCATCGCCCTGGGACATGACGCCTCCGGCTTTGACCCAGACGGGCCATTACCGGAGATCCCGGAAAGCAATGCCTCGAAGAGTGGCCGCGAGCGGGTTTTGGCCCTGGCGGAGCGCGAGAATCTGACCGTGCGCCAACTGGCCGGCCGTCTGGGCGGCTATTCCGGTCTGGCCATGGTCGGCACGCCCGCCATGATCGCGGACCAAATGGAACAATGGCTGATGCAGGATGCCTGCGACGGCTTCAACGTGATGTTCCCGTATCTGCCTGCTGGATTGGATGAATTCGTCGATCAGGTGGTGCCTGAGTTGCAGCGCCGCGGCCTCTTCCGCCGTGAATATGAAGGTGCGACATTACGGGAAAATCTAGGTTTGCCCAGGCCGGAGAACCGGTTCTTTCCGACGGCCCGCTAGCGGCCAGGCCGGGGGAGCGGGTGGTTCGGCCGATTAGTGCAAAATCAATAGCAGCCGGAGTTATCCATACCGGTCGGCAGTTTGGTCTTGCACAGCCGGGCGCCGTCCAGAATGGCGCCGGTCATATTGGCGCCGCTCAGATCGGCACTGCCAAGATTGGCCTTGGTGAAATTCACGCCGGTAAGGTTGGCGTTGACCATGGTTGACCAGGTCAGATTGGCGCCCTCGAAATTGGCGCCCGTCAGATCGGCGTCGGTCATATCGGCCGTGGGCAGATCGGCCCGCTGAAAATCGGCGCCCCGCATATCGGCCCCATGCAGCTTGGCTTCGCTAAGGTTGGCGCCCTTCAGGTTGGCGTTGGACAGGTTGACGCCGATCATGTTGGTCTTGGTCAGGCTGGTCCTGATCAAGGTGGCACCGGCGAAGTTGGAGCCGCGCAAATTCACCGAATGAAAATTGGCCTCTGTCAAATCCGCGCCGCTCAGGTCGATCTCCTGCACGATGGCCTGCAGCAGGTTGGCCCGCCACAACGAGGCGCCGGGAAAATGGCTGCCGCTCAGGTTGGTGCCGGTCAGGCTGGCGGATTTCAACAATGCGCCGGCGCCCTTGGCGCCACGCAGGTCGGCGCGGCCCATTTCCGCGCCGGTCAAATCCGCGCCGGCCAACTGGGCCTCGCGCAGATCAGTCCACCACAGGTTGGCGCCGACAAACTTGGTCTGGCGCAAATTTGCCCGCTGCATTTCGGTCCACCACATGGTGGCGCCACTTAAATCGGCGCCTTCGAAATCGGCCTCGGCCAGCTTGATCCACCACATCGAAACCTCGCGCAGGTCACAGCCCGGGCAGCCGTTGTCCGCCTTGACGGCCCGCACCCGTTCCTCGTCATAGCCGAACAGCCAGGCGGCAAGGGCGCCAAGCACGACCAGGATGGCCAGTACGATCTGGATTATTCTCTTGAACCTACGCATCAAAACCAATAGCGGCAACGAAATGGGGGTGGGGCTTAATAACAGGATTTGCCGGCCTGGAAAGACCTCAAATCAGCTTTCCGCCATAAAGCCCGTGACGCTGGCTTGCAATCGTGGGTCGGCCAAGGGTGTCGCCCGCGCCGCTTCATATGCGCGGGAGGCGCGCAGTACCAGATGATCAGCGAAGCGCGGTCCGATAATCTGCAAACCGATGGGCAGACCGCTTTCCGATACGCCGCAGGGAATGGTCGCCGCCGGCTGGCCGGTCAGGTTGAACGGCACCGTGAAGGGTACGGCATGGCGCCAACGATCGAATTCCGGCGAGTGATATCGGGTCTCCACCGTCGGCGGCAGGGTCGGCTGCGTCGGCGTCAGCAGCAGATCGTAATCCCGGTGCAGGGCCGCGAACTCGAGGCCAAGCACGACCCGTTCCGCCTCGCCGCGCAGATACTCCGCCAAATCCACCTCCAGCCCGGCCTCCGCCAGGGTGCGGAAATCGGGCTCCAACAAGGCGCGCTTTTCCTCCGCCATGCCGCGCACCCGGGTCGCGAAGCCGGCCAGCCAGTAACTTTCGAAACGTGGTTGCAGTGGCGCGATGACTTCGCCCACATCCTCGACCACGGCGCCCAGTTCGCCGAAAACCCGCGCCGCTTCACCGGTGGCGGCCAAAATATCATCCGCCACCTCGGCCCCGCCCAAGGCCGGCGCATAAGCAATTCGCAAACCGCGCACGCCGTCATCCAGGCCGATGCGGTAATCCCGGCTGTCGGGCGGCAGGGCGCGATGGTCCCGGTCGTCGGGCTGGGTGACCACGTTCAGGAACAGGGCCGCGTCGGTAACCGTGCGGGCGATGGGTCCGCTGGTTGAAATGGTTGAAAAGGGGCGGTCGTTGGGCGTGTGCGGCACCCGGCCATAGGTTGGTTTGATGCCGTACAGGCCGCAATAGTTGGACGGGATTCGGATCGAACCGCCGCCGTCTGTGCCGTGGGCAATGGCGCCCACCCCCGCCGCCAACGATGCCGCCGCGCCGCCGGACGAGCCGCCGGGAGTGTGCCCAGGGTTCCACGGGTTGCGCGTAATGCCGGCCAACGGGCTGTCGGTCATGCCCTTCCAGCCGAACTCCGGCGTCGTGGTCTTGCCAAGAATGACCGCGCCACCCTCGCGCAGACGGGCGATGGCGGGGGCGTCCTCGTCAAACGGGCCATTGGAATCGACGGTCCGGGAGCCGCTCAGGGTCGGCCAGCCCTTGGTCGCGACGATGTCCTTGATACTCAGCGGAATGCCGTCCATGGGTCCCAGCGGCCGGCCCTCGGCCCAGCGTTTGGCCGAGGCGGCGGCGGCTTCCCGGGCGCCTGGCTCGTCAATCAACTGAAAGGCGTTCAAGGTCGGTTCCGTGGCCTTGATCCGCGCCAGGGCGGCATCCGTCGCCTCCTCCGGTGTCAGCCGTCCCTGGCGAAAGGCCCGGATCAACTCGCTGACGGTCGGATATTCAAACACCTCATCCATTCAAAGCACTCCACTCAACTTGGTTGCAACTCTACTCCGCCGCCTCGGGCAGGGTACTGCCGGGAGCGCGCCATTCCGCCAACAGGGTCTCCTGCAGGGCCATGGCCTCTTCCAGATGCCGTGCCTTGATGTGGCCAAAGCCGGTGATCAACTCGGGCACGGCCGCCAGGCGGACGGCGTGATCCAGATTGCCGGCTTTCAGGCCGGACAGGACTTCCTCGATCATGGCTTCATATTCGCCGATCAGACGCCGTTCCCGCTGCCGTTCTTCGGTTCTGCCGAAGATATCAAGCGGCCCGCCGCGCAGGAATTTCAGGCGCGCCAGCCAGGCCATGGCATTCGCCATCCAGGGCTTGAAATCACGCTTCACGGGCAGGCCCGTTTCCGGGTTTATCTTGCTCCAGATCGGCGGCGCCAGATGAAAGACCAGGCTGTAGTCGCCTTCGAACTGCTGTTCCAGCGCCTGCCCGAAGCGGCCATCACTGTACAGGCGGGCCACTTCGTACTCGTCCTTGTAGGCCATCAGCTTGTACAGGTTCCGGGCCACCGTCAGGGCCAGCATCTGGCTATCCGGTGCGACGGCGGCTTCCCCCTCGCTTACCCGTTCAACCAATGCGCCGTAGCGCCGGGCCAGGCGCTTGCCCTGATAGGCGGTCAAATCGGTCTGGCGCCGGGTCATCAGCGCGGCCAGATCGTTGTCCTGGTCCGCCGTGCCGCCATCCGCATCGGCTGCCGCCGTAACGGCATCCAGGTCGACCGCGGCCCGCCGGCCCCACAGGAATGCCGCCTTGTTCATTTCCTGGGCGACGCCGTTCAATTCGATGGCCCGGTCGATCGCTTCCGATGAAACCGGGATCAGGCCCTGTTGATAGGCGTGGCCCAGCATGAACAAATTGGCGCCGATGGCATCGCCCAACAGCGCTGTGGCCAGACGGGTGGCATTCAGGAACGTGGCCTTGCCGGGCCCGGCCTCGGCCTGGATGCGCAGTTCCACGTCGTCGCTCGGAAATGCCAGGTTCGGATCCAGGGCGAACTGCCCGGTGATCGCTTGATGAGAATTGACCAGAACATGGCTGCGCTCCGCCGCAATGGCGTTCAGGCCCAACTCGGAGGCCGTGACCAGGCTGTCGCAGCCGAGGAGCAAATCGGCGGTGCCGCTGGACAGGCGCGGCGATTGGATGTCGTCCTGGTGCAGCGCCAGACGCACATGCGAGGATACCGGGCCGCCCTTTTGCGCCATGCCGAACTGGTCGATGGTGGAAAAGGCCTTGCCCTCCATATGGGCCGCCATGGTCAGAAGCGCCGATATGGTCACGACGCCGGTACCGCCGACGCCTGTGATCATGATGCCATAGGTCTCTCCCGCCGCCAGTTCCGGCGGGCTGGGCTCGGGCAACAGGCGCAGCTTGTCGGGCACCTCGGTGACGGCGCCGGCCTTGCGGGGAATGCCGCCAATTACCGATACGAAGCTGGGACAGAATCCCTCGGCGCAGGAATAGTCCTTGTTGCAGGAGGACTGATCGATCCGGCGCTTGCGGCCATACTCGGTTTGCAACGGCAGCACCGACATGCAGTTGGATGTGGTCGAACAGTCGCCGCAGCCCTCGCAAACCAGGTGGTTGACGAAAACCCGCCTGGCCGGATCTTCCATATCGCCTTTTTTGCGGCGGCGGCGCTTTTCAGCGGCGCAGGTCTGGTCGTAAATCAGCACCGTGACGCCTTCGATCTCGCGCATCTCCCGCTGCACGCGGGCTAGCGAGCGGCGATGCTCGAACGTCACGCCCGGTGCGAAATCGGCGCTGGATGGATACTTGTCCGGCTGATCGCTGACCACGACGATCTTCTTCACCCCTTCGGCATGAACCTGGCGGGAGATCGCCATCGGCGTCAGTTCACCGTCGATGGGCTGGCCGCCGGTCATGGCGACGGCGTCGTTGAACAGGATCTTGTAGGTGATATTGACCTTGGCCGCGATGCAGGCGCGGATCGCCAGCAGGCCGGAATGAAAATAGGTGCCATCGCCAATATTCTGGAAAACATGACCGGCCTTGGAAAATGGGAAATGGCCGATCCAGTTGGCGCCTTCGCCGCCCATCTGGGTATGGGCGTCGGTGTCGCGGTTCATGTACGAGGCCATGTAGTGACAGCCGACCCCGGCTTGCCCCCGGCTGCCTTCCGGTACCTTGGTCGAGGTATTGTGGGGACAGCCCGAGCAGAAATAGGGTATGCGGGTGACGGACAGGTCCTGGCGTTGCGCGGAACGCCTTGCCTTGGCATCCAGAAAGGCCAGGCGCGCGGTGATCTGTTCGCTGCAATGAAAATGCGCGATCCGTCCGGCCAGGGCGCGGGCAATTTCCTCCGCCCCGAATTCGCCGCAACCCGGCAGCATCTCGATGCCCTCGCCGTCGTGGCGGCCAACGACGCGGGGCCGCTGCCCCTCGGGCAAATCGTAGAGCGCATCACGCACCCTGGTTTCCATGAAGCGGCGTTTTTCCTCCACCACGATGACCTCTTCCAGACCAGCGGCGAAATCGCGCACCAGATCACCATCGAAGGGGAAGGGCATGGCCATCTTCAACACGACAATACCCAAATCAGCCGCCTGCGCGCCATTGATGCCCAGTTCCATCAGTGCTTGGCGCACATCGATGGAGGCCTTGCCGCTGGTTATGACGCCGATGCGGGGCCGGGCGCTTGCCATGACCACCCGGTTCAGTTTGTTGGCGCGGGCGAAGGCCAGGGCTGCCGGCAGCTTGAAGTTCCGCAGGCGCGGCTCCTGCAGGACCCATTTGTCGCCGGATCGGATATGGACGCCGTCTTCGGGGAAGGTGAAGTCCGGCAGGACGATCTGCAGGCGATGCGGGTCGCCATCGACCGGGGCGGCGGCATCCACGGTATCGGCGACAATCTTGAAACCGGTCCAGGCGCCGCTGAAGCGTGACATGGCCCAGCCGTACAGGCTGTAGTCGACGATTTCCTGCACCGATGCGGGATACAGCATGGGCATCTGCAAATCGGCGAACATGGTTTCCGACGCCGCCGGCACGTCGGTGGATTTCATGGCGTGATCGTCGCCCACGACCGCCAGGGCGCCGCCGTGCCGCGAGGTGCCGAGCAGGTTGTTGTGGCGCATGGAATCGATGGAGCGGTCCAGACCCGGCCCCTTGCCGTACCACATGGCGAAGACGCCGTCGTGGGTGCTGTCGCCGAATATGGATGACTGCTGGGTGCCCAGGCAGGCGGTCGCGGCCAGGTCCTCGTTGACGCCCGGTATGAAATGTATGGCGCGTTCCGCCAGGAAGCGGTTGGCGCGCCACAATTCCTTGTCGATGTTGTGCATGGGCGAGCCGCGGTAGCCGGAGATAAAGCTGGCCGTATTCAGCCCGGCGGCCTTGTCGCGGAGATATTGTATCATCGCGGCGCGGACCAGGGCCTGGCTGCCGGTCAGATAGACTTGGCCTTGTTCGCTTTGATATTTGTCGTCAAGGGAGACTGCCTTCAGAGTCATGGCTCGTCCTTGCTATCTCGAATTATGCATATGCGGTTGCCCAGATGATCCATCTAAATGGCGGAACTGGCAAGTACGGCGGGCCGGTGAAAACTGAAATTACCGCCAAGCCCGGGCATTAGGTGTTAAATCCTGACTGCATGCGGGCGATGGTATGGTCAAGAATTGTACCACCGGCCGTGCCGGCGGCGATTATCTATCCTTCAATAGACAAAATCTTCAGGGATCGGTTTCAAGCACATGGCCGGCGGCAAACAGCGTGTTGATGTCCGTTGTCGATAGGCCGGCGTCGGAGAGGATTTGGCGGCTGTGCTGTCCGATCGCCGGTGGATCGTCGCGGACGGAGAAGCTGCGGCCAGCCATTTCCATGGGCAGGCGCGGCGTTTTTGCCTGGCCGCCGCCGGGGATGTTCATTTGGCGCAATTGGCCATTGGTATTCAAGTGCGGATCGTCGAGCAGATCTTCGGGCTTGTTGACCGGGCCAAAGGCCAGTTGCGCCTTATCGCACCGGGTCAGCAACTCCTCGGTCGAAAAACACTTGCAGGTCTCCGCCACGCTGGCGACCAGCCAGTCCCGCTGTTCGACCCGGCCGCCGTTGCTTTGCAGCCTCTCATCGGCCAGCAGATCAGGCCGTTCGAAAACTTCGCAAAAGCGCAGCCATTGCGTATCGGTCACGACGCCGATGAAGGTCGGTTTGCCATCGGCGCTTTCGAAAGTGTCATAAATGCCCCAGGCCCGGTTCGGCACCGACATGGGTATCAACGGCTCGCCGCTCATGCCGTGTTGCACCATATGCTGCCCGACGGCGAAAACCGCCGTCTCGAACAACGCGGCCTTGACC
This sequence comes from uncultured Rhodospirillaceae bacterium, assembly GCA_964631725.1. GTDB lineage: Bacteria > Pseudomonadota > Alphaproteobacteria. Next base: position 77,340 of record CAZVYX010000022.1, read on the forward strand.
AGTTGTCCCTCGCCCGTTGCCTCGCGCTCGCGCAGGGCTGCCAGGACACCGATAACGCCGGCCATGCCGCCCATGATATCGACCACCGAGGCACCGGCCCGCAGGGGCCTTCCGGGCGGGCCGGTCATATAGGCCAGGCCGCTCATCATTTGCACGATCTCGTCGAGGGCCCGGCGTTCTTCGTAGGGGCCGGACAGAAAACCCTTCAGTTGCAGATAGATCAGGCCCGGGTTGAGGCCGCGCAAGTCGTCATAGCCAAGGCCCAGGCGGTCCATTGTGCCCAGGGCGAAATTTTCCAGCAGAATGTCCGATTGCCGGACCAGAGCCTCAATCGCCGGCCGGCTGCCGGGCGCTTTCAGGTCGATGGCCAGGCTTTGCTTGTTGCGGCAGAACAGGGGAAAAAAGCTGATGCCGACGCCCTGCAGATGCCGCGTCCGATCGCCGTTGGGCACGGGTTCGATCTTGGTCACCGTGGCACCCAGGTCGGCCAGGATCATTCCCGCCGACGGCCCCATTACGGCGTGTGAGAATTCCAAGACCTTAACTCCGGCCAGGGGCAGACTTTCCTGTTCAACCATACTCAACCTCTTTCAAATACACATACTTCGTCAGGCCAGGCGAAAGCCTTCATAGGCCGCCGCCGCGACGGAATCGCATTTCTCCACATAGGTGGGAAAGCCGCCGATATAGGGCATGAACACCCTTGGCCGGCCCGGAATGCTGCCGCCCAGATACCAGGAACTGCAGGTCGAACGCAGGGAACCCGCCGCGATGTCGCCGACATGTTCGACCCAGGCATCCTCCTCCGCCACTTCCGCCTCGATCACGCTCAAGTCGTTGGCCCGCATATGGCAGATGCAGTCCATGATCCAATCCACGTTCTGTTCGATGGCCTGGATCATCGAGGCCAGGACGGAGGGGCTGCCCGGCCCGGTGATCATGAACATGTTGGGAAAACCGGCGCTGCACAAGCCCAGGAAGGTACGCGGCCCGCCCAGCCATTTGTCCTTCAGCGCCACGCCGCCCCGGCCCCGGATATCGATCCTGGTGAACGAGCCGGTCATGGCGTCAAAGCCGGTGGCGAAGACCGCCGCATCGAAGTCATAGGGCTTGCCCGCGACCGTCAAACCAGTCGCGGTAAAGCCATCGATGGGATCTTCGCTGACATCGATCAGGGCGACGTTGTCGCGATTGTAGGTTTGAAAATAATCCGAATCAACGCAAAGCCGTTTGCAGCCGAATACCGTCTCGGGCGCCAGTAGCTCGGCGGTCGCCGGATCATCGACTTTTTCCCGGATCTTTTGGCGAACGAATTCCGCCGCCGTCTCATTTGCCGCCTCGTCAACCAATAGATCGCCAAAGGCGCCCATGAAGGCGAGACCGCCGCGTTGCCAATATTCCTGATAGATCTCCCGCCGCTGCTCCTCCGTTACCGACAGGGCGCAAAATTCATTGAAGGGGAAGACCACGCCCGTTGGGCGCGCCTTGGCCTTTTCACGCAGGCCGGCGTAATCCGCCTTGATGGCGCATACTTCTTCTTGGTCCAGGGGTGCATTCCAGGCCGGCACGGCATAGTTCGGTGTCCGTTGAAAGACCGTCAACTGCGCCGCCTGTTCCGCGATCAGGGGTATGGACTGTATCGCCGATGATCCGGTGCCGATGACGCCCACCCGCCGGCCGGTGAAATCCACGCCTTCGTGGGGCCATTCGCCGGTGTGATACTTGTCGCCTTGATAGTCATCCAAGCCGGCAAATTCCGGCAGGTTGGTGGTGGAGAGACAGCCCAGGGCCATGATGCAGAACCTGGCGCTAACCGCATTGCCATCGTCGAGGTCGATGCGCCAGCGCGCCGCCGTCTCGTCAAATACGGCTGCCGTGACACGGGTGTTGAACTGTATGTCCCGCTTCAAATCGAAACGCTCCGCCACATGTTCGGCATAGCGCAGGATTTCCGGCTGGGTGGCGTATTTCTCCGTCCACTCCCATTCTTGCTGCAGTTCGTCGGAGAACTGATAGGAATATTGCATGCTTTCAATATCGCAGCGGGCGCCGGGATAGCGGTTCCAATACCAGGTGCCGCCCACGCCCGAGGCCATTTCGAAGACCCGAACCTTGTAGCCTTTCCCCCGCAGGCGGTGCAGCATGTACAGGCCGGCGAAACCGGCGCCGACGACGACCGCATCAAATTCCTGGTCCAGGCTCACGGCATATCCCCATTTACTCCAATGGCTGTCAGGCGGCCGCTTGCCAGGCCACCGGCTCCATGCCCGAGATCACGATACGGCGCATGCTGCGGAACTTCGGAAAATAGTCCGCCACCGCATAATGCTGGGTCGCGACGTTGTCCCAGATCGCCACGGAATTGTTCCGCCAGCGAAATCTTACCTGATATTCGGGCTTTTGCATGTGCTTATACAGCATCTCCAACAGCGCCTTGCCCTCTTCGCGTTTGTAGCCCACCAGCTTGGTGGTGAAGGTTGGATTGACGAACAGCCCCGGCTTGCCCGTGAAGGGATGGCGCACCACGACCGGATGTATCGATGGTGTCATGGCGGCCAAGGCCTCGGCCCGCCCGGCCCCGGCCTCGGCCAGCAATTGCGAGCCGCGATAGGCGGCGATGCCACTGTGTTCGGCCTGCAGGCCCAGCACGATCTGTTTCATGCTATCGGACAGGCCTTCATAGGCGGCCTGCTGTGACAGCCATAATGTATCGCCGCCGCTGTCGGGCACCGTCACCCCATGCAGGATGGAAGCCAGGCTGGGCTTGGCCCGGAAAGTGACGTCCGTATGCCAGAAGTTGATGTTGGGCTTGTGATCCTTGTCGTGCTGAATGATGGAAATGGCCGGATAGCCCTCCACATGATCGAATATCTCGTGGGTTTCCATCTCTCCCATTGTTGCAGCCAGGGCTACATGGCTATCCGGTGTCAGGGCCTGATCTCGAAAGAACAGCACCTGATAGCGCCACAGCGCCTGTTTCAATTCTTCGCAGATATCCGCTGACATGGGCTGGGTCAGGTCGATGCCGTTGACCATGGCGCCGATATTGACGGTGGCTTCCTCAACTTCGAAATGACGGTATGACATGGATTCGTTTACTCCCCATTTTTTGCTCGCGGTAATTTAGGCCGTGTCGGCCGTCCTGGCGAGTCCGCCGCCACGCCTATAGTGCGGCCTGAACTTTCGGAAAGACCTCTTCGGCCATCAACTGGAACGTATCCAGCACCTGGGCCTGGGGCATGCCGACGCCCTGTACGCTCATGATGATGTGGTTGACGCCCAGGACTTCGTTATAATGCAGCATCTCTTCCGCGACCTCGTCGGGATCGCCGACGATGAAGCGGTCACGGGCCAGATCCTCGTAGTCCATGGTGATGTCCTGATCACCCTTGGCCATGGCCTTGTCCTGGCCCCAGGTTTTATACAGATCGTACTGCGCCTTGATGTAGGGCGCGGCGATTTCGATCGCCTGGTCATGCGTCGGGGCGCAGAAAACTTCGCGCCGGATCGGCAATTCGTCCGGAAATGGTTTGCCCAGCCTATCCAGTTCCGCCCGGTATAGTTCCATCTGCCGGGTCAATGTGGGCAGGTTCTGGTGCGGGTTCAGATACCAGCAGTCGCCCAGGCGGGCGGCGCGCCGAATGGCATTGTCGGCATTGGCGCCGATCCAGATCGGCGGCTGGGGCCGTTGCACCAAGGGCAGGGAAACCACGGCCTCGTCCAGCTCAAACCGGGCACCCATCATGGAGACTTTTTCCCCGGTCCAGAGCCGCTTGATCGCTTCGAGATTTTCCTCGAAGCGGGCCACGCCTTCGCCCTTCTTGACGCCAAAGCCCTTGTATTCAACGTCCCGATAGCCCAGGGCGCAACCGAAGATCACCCGGCCGCCGGACATAACGTCCATGGCGGCAAAGTTCTCCGCCACTTCCAGGGGATTGTGCAGGGACAAGAGAACAATGCCGGCGTTCAGGCGTACATTCGGCGCTTCCGCCATGACCCGGCACAGATAAGGCACCTGCATGAATTCCCGATGGGGAAAGGTGGAGAAATGAGATCCGGTGGTGATCGAGTCGTAGCCCAGCTTATTGAGCACGCGGGCCTGCTCCATCAGTTCATCGAAATGGACCGACATATCATCGTCCCATTCGAAAACACCGCGCTGCATGACGCCGAACTGCATTTTCTTGCTCATCCGATCAGTTTCCCAATGCGTTCCATGTTGGCCAGCACTTCGCCCTGGTCCAGGCCCGGCCAGTGCATGCGCATGAGGAAGTGGTCGCTGCCGGTGTCCTCACTGCATTGTTGTAACCGATCGCGGACCTCCACCGCATCGCCAACCAGAAAATGCGTCGCCACGAAGTCATCGAAAGCGGATTCGAGGTTGCCGCCCGCCGTGCCCTCCTGGCCCCAGGAGGCGTAGGCGGCATATTTCGCCAGTAGCGGCCCGCGCGAGACCTCACGGGCGTGGCTGCCGTCCCGCCCGATGAAGCATTCCCGTACAATCGGGCATTTGACCGTGTCATCGAGACCGGCCCGCCGCCGTTCCTCGCGAAAGATGCCGATACATTCATTCAGCCGCGTGAAAGACATGGTCGGCGCCGCCAGCCAGGCATCTGCCAGACGGGCGGCGCGACGTATTGCCCCCTCCACATCGCCGCCCAGCCAGATCGGTGGGCGGGGCTGTTGTAGCGGGCGCACGCCGGCGCGGGCGTCGGTTAGCTGAAAATAGCGGCCCTGATGATTGACGACATCTTCGCTCCACAGCCGTTTGATGACCTCCAGCCCCTCGGTCAGGCGGCCGACGCGGGTCTTGATGTCGACGCCCATGGCCTCGAACTCCTCGCCGCGATAACCCAGGCCCGCCGCCAGAACGTAGTTGCCGCCGGACAGCCAGTCGATGGTGGCGCCTTCCTCGGCCGCCAGCACGGGGTTCATCATGGACAACAGCAGCACGCCGGGGCCGATCTGCATGCCGGCGGCATCGTCGGCCAATTGCCCCAGCAGCGGATTGGTCTGAAACATGCCCATGGGACCGCTCACCACATGCTGGCCCAGCAGCAGCGAGGAAAAACCGGTCTTCCGCGCCATTTGAACCTGTTGCCGCAAATTCGCCAGGACCACTTTGGGGTCTTCATCCGCCTGCCATTGCGATGCGGTAAACATGCCAATGCGCATTCCGTTCTCCCTTCAGGGCCGTGGGTTTCGCGGTTATGGTACACTTGCCATGGCGTTGCGTGGAGATTTTTGTCGGAGGCGAGAGATGAAGGCGGGTTTCATAGGTACGGGCAGCATCGGCGCGCCCTTGGCCAGCAATCTTCTGGATCAGGAAAAGTCGCTGGCGGTCTTCGACATCAATCCAGCGGCGACGACGGCCCTGGCCGAAAAGCAGGCCAGCGTCGTCGGCTCGCCACGGGAGGTCGCGGACAATGCGGAAGTGGTTTTTGCCTGCATGCCCAGCATTGAAAGCTTTCATGCCGTGGTTACAGGCGATGACGGCGTGCTGGCAGGCAGCGGGATGCAGACCTTCGTCAATCTGGGCACCATGGGTACGGAAGCGGTGGCCGAGGTCGAGGCTGCGCTGTCGGCCAAGGGTATCGCCATGCTGGACTCGCCGATCACGGGCGGTGTGCAACGGGCCTGGGCCGGTGACATAACCGTCGTTACCTCCGGCCCGCAGGCGGTCTTCGATCAGGTGGAGCCGTTCCTGCAAGCCTTCGCCCGCGACGTACATTATGTGGGTGACAAGATCGGCCAGGCGCAGTTGGTGAAAATCTCCAACAACATCATGTCCTTCACCAATCTGGTGATCGCGGCGGAGGCCATGGTGATGGCGGCCAAGGGCGGGGTCGATCCGGAAAAGGCGCTGGCTGTTTATAATTCAGGCTCCGGCCAGAACCGGGCCACCTTGCTGACGCTGCCTAATTTCATTTTGAACCACAAGTTCAACATGCAGGCGCCCATGCATATCATCGAAAAGGACGCGACGCTGTGGCGCATGGAAGCCGAACGCCTGGAAACGCCCCAGAATGTTGCTTCCGCCACCTATCACACCCTGCGCCAGGCCCTGGCCATGGGATTGAATGAAGGTGATCTGAGCCAGGTCGTCCGGGTCGTCGAACGGGCCGCCGATTTCGAGTTGCCGAAAACTCGGGACTAGATCACGCCATCCTCGCGCAGGGCGGCGATGGCGCCGTCGTCCATCGCCAGCCAATCGCGCAAGATCTCGTCGGTCTGCTCGCCCAGGGTCGGGACGTGGCGATAGGCCTCCACCGGGGTATCGCTCAGGCGGATGGGATTGCCCTGCATCTGCACGGTCCCCAGGGTGGGATGCTCCACATCGATAATCTGGCCGCGGTGCTTGACCTGGGGATTCTCGATCACGTCCGCTACCGTGGCCAGGCGGGCACAGGGGATCTCGGCCGCCACCAGGCGTTCCATCAGCCAGTCCAGATCGTGGCGCAGAAACCAGCCGGCGACGGTTTCGTCCACCAAATCGGCGTTGGCCAGACGGTCGGACGGCGTCGCGAAGCGCGGATCTTCCAGAATTTGCTCCTCGCCCAGGATGCCGACCAGGGCATTGAAATGTTTCAGGCCGGCGGACATCAGGTGCATGCGCTTGCCGTCGCGGGTGGTGAAGGTGTTGGCCGGGGCGCTATAGCGGTCCCGGTTGCCCATGCGCCCCATCACCGTGCCGTCGCGCTGATGTTCCGCCACCGCCGTCATCAGGAATGACATGGCGGTATCCAGTAGGGGCACATCGACGACTTGGCCGCGGCCGGTGCGTTCGCGGGCGTGCAGGGCGGCCATCACGCCCATGGCGGCATGGGTGCCGGTTGAATAATCAATCACCACGGCGCCGAACATGGTCGCGTCGCCGTCCGGGTCGCCGGTCATATGCATCAAGCCGGCCTCGGCCTGGGCAATGGCGTCAAACGCCGGCCGCTTGGCCCAGGGGCCGTCCTGGCCGAAGCCGGAGATACGCGCCATCACTAAACGCGGATTCAGGGCCGAGACCCGCTCCCAGCCGAAACCCATGGCTTCCATGGTGCCGGGGCGGAAGTTTTCCACCAGGACATCGACTTTGGGGATTAGGTCCGCCAGGATCTCCTTGCCCCGTTCGCTGCGCAGATCAAGGGTGATGGAGCGTTTGTTGCGGTTGTACATCAACATATACAGCCGGTCATTGCCACTTGCGGCGTCCGGGCCGCGCATGACATCGCCGACCTCGGGCTTTTCCACCTTGACCACATCGGCCCCGAAATCGCCCAGCATCTGGGCGCAATAGGGCCCGGCGACATAGCGGGCCAGGTCGAGCACCTTTATTCCTTCAAGCGCGCGCGTCATGCGGCGTTGCCTCCAATTGTCATGATTTGGCCCTTTGTATACCGAACGCGATGCCAAGCCTAGTGAGGGGAGTGGGCGCGGCGGCCCCTGGGCGGTGTTATTGCCGCTGCTACAGCTCCCGGATCCGATCGGCGGCATCGGCGAACCAGGGCGACAGGGGCGCGAGCAGCGTACTCGCTGCCGACCAGCGGGCGGCGCGCCCGGTCAAGGTGATTGCCTCCCCCAAGGTCACGCCGATCTTGTCGCCATTGAGGCAGTAATCGCGGTCCCACCATTCATCGTCCTCCTTGCGCGAGAGGATCAAGGACAGGCGCACACACATATGCAGCGCGCCAAAGGTCATCAGGTAGTCCCGTGCCTCGTCCGGGCCATCGCCGGTGAATTCGGCCAGGTAGGTTTCCAGCAGGGCGGCTTCGTCCGCCGCCGCGTCCGGCGTCCATTCATCGCCCAGCATCCAGACCAGATCGTCAAGCGCCGCGCGACAGCCGCAATGCTCCCAATCGAACCAGCCGACGGTGCCGTCGTCGCGCACCGCCGCGTTTCCCGGCCGGGCGTCCCACTTGATGAAAACCGGCTGCTTGACGGTCAGCCGCGCCTTGATCGCTTCGATGGGCAGGCCCGGTATCGGCAGTTCCAGGTGCTCGCCGATCCGGCCCGGCAGGTTCGCCAGGGTTTCCAGCCACGAGGGTTTGTTGCCGATGGCGACGACGCGCCGCTCCAGGCCGGCGCGCCGGCCCGCCCGATGCAGGGCAATCAGGCTCTCCACCGCCGCCGCCAACAATGCCGGGCGTTCCTCGGGCGATGCCCAATCGATTGCCTGTGACAGACGCAGATCCCCCAGATGCTCCTGGGCGATCCATTTGCCGTTCCGGGCGACGATCTCCGGCACCGGCGCGCCCTGCTGCTTCAGTTCCAGCAGGACTTGCGTCTCAAGCTCAGCGCGCCCTTCGCGCCGGCGCCGCGTAATAACAAACTTCTCACCTTCGTCTGTCACCACCACGGCGGACTTGCGCCGGTTGCCGCCGGGAAACAGAAACCGCGCCGCGCGGCGGCCGGTGAGGGCATGGAACGTCGCGCTCAGGCGGTCGAACCTCTCGCCCTCCACCAGCCCTTCCTTTTTCGTCTCCGTCTGCTCGCTCGTATTCGCCATGTTGCCGCCAATGCCGCCCTGTCGGTGGCATCATAGCGGCTCGACATTTGTTGGCCACGGAAAACCTTCCCGTGCGCGGGCTTGGCTTCATCATGCGCCACGTGCCCGGCGGCAATTTCACTCGACCACGACCGGCCGGCTTTCCTACACAACTTTATGCAAATTCAACCCGAGAATTAAGATTCCATATTTCTATAAATGAGGCGCAATGGTTTGAATCTTGTGCTGAATTGGAAAGTCACGATCAATTTGTGTTGGAAGGATAATTCAAAGGGACGTCTTACCGCTAATTGGTGTTTCAGAGCCCAATAGCGCCGCTAAAAAGACCTTTGAAGTATTAACGGTTTGTTTGGGCGACGCCTCACAAGCCGCTGAACATACAACTTTTAGGGCAATTGGCCCCCGCGACCGACAAGAATTTCGCACTCACGACCGGCAAAAACTATTTCACATTTTTTGGGTGTTAACCATTTATTTACCTTCCCAGGAATCACGAAATATGTAACTATCGTATTGCATAAGCGATGACTCTGTTTCGGGGGCGTGCAGAGTTTTTCATGGAAATTGCGCATCGGTTGCACGAAATGTGCGCATCGGTTGCATTGAATTGTTGCTGGAGTTCCGTTCTTGCTGTCAAGAATGTGATTTAGCCTGATTTTGGGAGAGTGTCATGGCGAAGAAATCCAAGAAGAAAAATGGTAGTGGTTCCGGCAGCGGCTCGGGGAGCGGTGGCGGTCATCAGCATTTGAAGGGCACGTCGGGGGACGATGTTCTTCTTGGCGGCTCTGGCAACGACAAGATCGACGGCAAGGGCGGCGACGACATTCTCATGGGCGGCGGTGGCCGGGATGATATCAAGGGGGGTTCGGGCAACGACCTGCTTGACGGCGGCCTGGGCGATGACAAGCTGAACGGCGGCTCCGGCGACGATACCATCCTGGGCGGCGGCGGCCGGGACAATATCAATGGCGGCTCGGGCAACGATACCATTGATGGCGGTTCGG
>CAZVYX010000023.1:0-84978 GCA_964631725.1 uncultured Rhodospirillaceae bacterium
CTTCCAAAATCCCAAGATGTTCAGGATCGAGCGCGACTGTTTGCGCACGTATAATTTGGCATCGTAAATCAAGACCGTTGAATTGACGTACGGTTCATTTTCCATTGAGCAATGCCTAGCGCCCTATCACGTTGATCGGAGAACTTGCTCCGAAACCATCCGGAACATGCCGACGCCAGAACAACCGCGCCGCGCATCAAGGCAGCTTGACGTCAAAAGTTTAACGTTAGGTTTACATTAGTCCGCCTTGGAGGAGATATTTGGCGAAAAGCACTAGAGCATATCTCTTCTCAACATGCCCGGGCTCCTAGGAAAAGAGTAATTAGAGCAATCACTTGGATCGCCAAGGCGAATCCAATTAATTGAAAATTGCTCTAGAACGCGCCGGCGACTTCGCCCGACAATCGTACCGCCGCATTCGCGGTATCCTCATCGACTTCCATCGCCACCCGCAGGGCCAAGGCCGTCTGCTCCAACAGGGCATAGCCCTTGGGATCCAGTTCAGGTGGCGATTGGCTCAATTGGCCGACGACCCGCTCCACCGAGTCACAAAATGATTGCAGATGGTCCAATTCCGTCACCTCCAGGCCCTTGCGGATGACCAGAAGCGATTTCCGAATGGCCTCGAATTCCTTCGCCGCCCTGGCCTCAAGAAAACGGATATCGTCGGCGCGCTGCCGCAGCACCTTGGCGATGGTACCGATCCGCTGGGCCACATTGCCGATCTTGATCCGTTCCAGGCTGCCCCTGGCGACCCGAATGGCATCCTGGCTTGGCGCCAGATCCGGCCGCCGCTCGACCCTGGCCCGCAGGGCATTGGGAACTTCGACCGTGTCACGGCCAACACCGCGCCCCTTACGGTCGCGCCGGTCCGGGCCCAGATAATCCTCGGTTTCGACGAATGGCTTGCGGGCATGGATCAACGCGGCGACCCGGGCGCCAAGCTGCTCGAGTGAAAACGGCCACATCAGGAACTGATCCGTGCCGGAGTTCAGGGTATTCCGCACCATCTCGGATGCGCCGTTCCATGACACCACGATCATCGGCGTGTAGGGATCGGAGGAGCCCTCGTACTGCCTGGCCTTTCTGACCAAATTCGTTGCCCCGGCATCCAGGCCGTCGGCGGCGAAGACCATGAGCTCAAACTGCCGTCCCCGCATCACATCCGCAAGGTCATCGGCATTGTCCACATTGGCGATGCGGCGAAAGCCAAGATCACGCAAGGCCGCACAGGTCCGTTTACGCACCTTTGGCCTGGCGTCGTAATGCAATATGGAAGCGTCCGCATATTCGGCTCTACGCATAATTCACCGTCAGTTCTGGTTTTTCCGTGTTTCCCGACCCGGACGACCGCACCGACTGCGAATAGCGCCAATAATGATATCAAGGCGTTAAGAATGCCCTACGAATACTGGCTAATAATATTTTAGTAATAAATTCGTCTATATGAAGACTACGGTTAACAGAAATTTAATTAAACAAAACGCATTTCATCAATGCATTACATTACTTATTGAACACCCCTCCTTTACAAAGCATCCCACCGGAGGCCATCAAAACGACGGCCCCGGGGGCATGCCGCAGCACCAACCGCTGACCGGCAAGGGCCCCTATAACCTTTCCACATCCGCTTCGGCGAATGACCATTCGGCGGCACTTTCCAATTGCCGCGCAAACAATGCCTCCGCCGCCGCCATGGCGTCGTCTTCGTTGCCGGCGGCGACGTCGGCCACCCAATACAATTCGCCGTCGGACAGATTTGCCTTCAAAGTCACGTGATACTTAGCCATTTGCCATTTCCCTGGATCCACCGCGTCATGCAAATTTACCGAAGAGGAATACCGAGGGGCAATACCATCTTCTTCGATGTTCCGGAAGCCACTGACATTTGTCGCTGGCGGTTTGTCGGCGGCGGGCAATCAGACGCCGGCGCGGTGCCCGGAAACGGCAAGGGGCGCACCCCCTTGGATGCGCCCCGAATGTTCTTGCCGTGTCTGGCGTTTGAGAACCGCGCCTAGGCGGGCGTACCCAGGGCCGTATCCGGGCCCGCATCGGCGTCATCGCCCGCATCATCGGCATCATCGGCATCATTGGCGTCGGCCGAGGGGATTGGTTCGCCGATAATCGCCTCGGCGATCAGACCGGCGTTGGCCCTGACCTTATGCTCGATTTCATCGGCCATGTCGCTGTTTTCCGCGAGGAATTGCTTGGCGTTTTCCCGTCCCTGGCCGATCCGGTGATCACCGTAGGAGAACCAGGAACCGGATTTCTCCACCACGCCGGCCTTGACGCCAAGATCCAGCAATTCGCCCATCTTGGAAATGCCCTCGCCATACATGATATCGAATTCAACGACCTTGAAGGGCGGCGCCACCTTGTTCTTGACCACCTTGACCCGGGTCTGATTACCGACAATTTCGTCCCGGTCCTTCAAGGCACCGATGCGGCGGATATCCAGACGCACGGAAGAATAAAACTTCAGGGCGTTACCCCCCGACGTGGTTTCGGGCGAGCCGAACATGACGCCGATTTTCATCCGGATCTGATTGATGAAGATTACCATGCAGCCGGATTTGGAAATCGAACCGGTCAACTTCCGCAGGGCCTGGCTCATCAAGCGGGCCTGCAGGCCCACGTGCGTGTCGCCCATCTCCCCTTCCAGCTCGGCCCTGGGCGTCAGGGCGGCCACGGAATCGATCACCAGCACATCAATAGCACCGGAGCGGACCAGGGTGTCGGCGATTTCCAGGGCCTGCTCCCCGGTATCGGGCTGGGAGATCAGCAGTTCATCCACATCCACGCCCAGCTTGCGCGCATAGGCGGGATCGAGCGCATGTTCGGCATCCACGAAGGCACAGATGCCGCCCTTCTTTTGCGCCTCCGCCACCACATGCAGGGTCAGGGTGGTCTTGCCGGAACTTTCCGGGCCATAAACCTCAACGACCCGTCCCTTCGGCAGACCGCCGATACCCAGGGCGATATCCAGGCCCAGGGAGCCGGTCGAAATCGCCTCGATCTGAACGGCATTGGTATTCTGGCCCAACTTCATCACCGAGCCCTTGCCGAAGGCCCGGTCGATTTGCGCCAAGGCCTGATCCAACGCCTTTTCCTTATCCATCCGGTCCTGCTCCACCAAGCGTAAATTTCCAGCCGACATATTCCGCTCCCTTATCCCATAACCGGCCCCCGGTTTCAATTCGGGGGCAAAGATTGAAATGCAACAATCCACCAATTGTACCGGCTTTGTTCTCATTTGGCAATAGGGAGTTAATGCATTGAAATAAAACAGTTAACGGATTTATGTTCAAAATTTGTTCGCATGAAACAGCCCACCTTTGACAATGGCGCATTTGACCTGTCGGGTCCCTTGACCATATGAATAGAATAGGGAGAATCGCCGATGACGGGGAACGGCAAGGTCAACAGCCACTATCTGATCGAGAAGCATGGCAACCTGCCATGTGCGCACTGGCGGGACGGCCCCTTTTGCCCCCATTGCGGCGAGCGCGAGGCGATCCGCACGATCCAGGACCAGACAACACGGCCGGGCATCTATCATTGCCTGACCTGCCGTAAACATTTTGCCGGCATCCTCGATATCCTGTTCCAGGAAACAAAGACACCGTTCAAGGGCCCCCTGCCCGCCGCCTGGCTGTGGGCCAGGCGCTACAATGGACCGCGCGGCGGACTATTGGGCCGCGCCGCCCATGGCGCCTGGTATGCGGGTCAAATTCTGCGGCAATTGATCATGGGCAGCGACCGCCCATCCCCGGACAAACGCCAATAATTTGGCCCGAAAGCCATGACCTCGGCTCCTAATGCATCCTGACAAGGCCGGCCAGGGCCTGGAACATCAGGCCGCCGCCCAGGCCCAGCGCCAGCAGCACGGCACCCTGAGCCAGCGCCCGGGTCGAGGCCAGCCGCCGCCCCAGACCGAGGCAGAAACCCAGCCACGACCCCTGGTAGGTTGGATTGAGGAAGATGAGGCAGGCGGCGAAGGCGGGGATAGCGGCCAGCGCGAAGCCGATTTCGTAGGAATCCGTGGCGGCCAGGATCAGACCATACAGGGCCGGATAGATCATCATCGACAGCGAGGTGAAGGAGAGCACGCCGCCGGTAACGCTGCCGACCTGCCCTTCAGGCGCCAGGCGCGCGGTTTCCGCCAGCAGAATACCGTGCCAGCTTAATCCGGTGATATTGAAAAGGATGGCGACCGCGATGATGCCGTTCAACGTCCAGGTATAGTCGAGCTGCGTCATCAACAAAGCCGCGACGGCGCCGAAGAAACCGATGCCGGCGAAAATCCAGCGCGGCGGCATGAAACCGCTCAAGGTGCCCCACAGGATTCGGGCCCAGATGGCGGTGAAGGATGAAATTGCGAAGGCCGAGCCGGCCTCGATCTCGGAATAGTCCAGACCATCAAGCAGATAGAGAATGAAGAAGCCGGAAAAAATCGACTGCAAGCCGCCAAAGGCAAAGGCGGCAAAGGCGATATCACGCAAATTCGGGTTCCGCAGCACCATGCCCAGCGTGGAGCGCAGATCGCCGAAGCTGATCTTCTGATTGGGGTCCCTTTCCCGGTCGAAATAGGCCCGCAGCGGCTGCAGCGCCGCCGCCACAAGCAGAATGATCAAGGCCGTCACCAGGGCGGTGCCAAAGGGGCCGAGGCGGATGGTGGTGCCCAGGGTGGCGCTGTAGAAAACCAGGCCAAGGAGGAACGGCAGCAGCAGACCGGCGATCAGGCTGCCCACCGGCACGCCGGTTTGTTTGACCGAAAAGATCACCGCCACCAGACGCGGCGGACAGACACGGGCCAGGATGTGCGAACTTGCCGGCGTCGATGTGGAGCCGGCACCCAGCAGCAGGGCGCCCAGGGGAAACAGCCACAACTGTCCCGAGGCCACGATCAGCATGCTGCCGCACATAAAGATCAGGGCGGCCTGACTGACGCGCAGGGGTCCGTAGCGCAGAATGAAGCTGCCACAGCCGATGGCGGCGACAATCGACATGACATTTTGCAGAAAAAGATACAGACCCAGCCAGGCCGGCGAGATGGCGAATTCCTCGGCCAGGCGGTCGGCCAGGATCGGCATGACGATCTGGCAGACGTAGGAAAACGCCTGCTGCGTCAACATCGACGTCGTCGCGACCGCGAGAATGGTCGTGGGGCCAAATCGCGAGAGATCCATGGCCGCTATTCCGCCTAGCGTACGGTGATGTTGACGGCGGCGCGCATGCCGGGCCAGACCGCCTTTTCCATTTTCGGCAGGTCGATCAGGACCGGAATGCGCTGGGCCAGACGGGGATCCACCTTGCCTTTTTCGCCATTGGTGCCGCCTTTGGTCATGGAGCCCAGGGTGGCATTGCCAATGGCGCGGACCTTGCCCTCGAAATATTCGAACGGATAGGCGTCGAATTCGATACTCACGGGCTGTCCCGGCACGACCTGGCGGATATCGCCTTCATCGACCTGCGCCTCGAGCCAGAGCGCATCGGGGTCGTGCAGCAGGAAGGCGCGGTCGCCGTCCTCGACATAGACACCGGCGCTGACATAGATCTCATCAATAATGCCGGCGATCGGGGCGCGGATATGCATATCCATCAGCCGCTGTTTCGATTGCAGCAACTGAACGCTGATCTTGTCGATGGCGCGGTCGATGGCCTCGATCCGGCTTCGGTAGACGGCCTCCTTTTTCAGGGCGCTGTTGAGTTCGCGGATTTTCTTTTGGCTGGTTTGAATGTCGGTCTCGAGCGAGCGCAGCTTGGACGTAATGTCGAGCAGGCGGTCGGTCGCATCGTCAAGCTGGCGGGCGGATACGGCGCGGCGCGAGGCGAGTTTCTTGTTTCTATCAACGTTGCCCTGGGCGATGGAAAGCCGGTTTTGCCAGGTCGCATGTTCCCGCCGCTGCAACTGCACCGCCGCCGTGGCCGTCGCGATCTTGTCTTTCATTTCCCGCTGATATTGAACAAATTCCGCTTCAATCTGCGTCCTGTTGGCCATCTCCGTGGCGATCTCGGCCTCCAGCGTGGCGACATCCAAGCCGGCAACGGCGGTATCCATGGATGCCAGCAGCGCGCCCTGTTTTACCCGGTCGCCGCGCTGCACATGCACCGTTTTCACCGTCGCGTTGACGTTGGGAGATAGCAAGGTGAAATCGGCCCGGACCCTGGCATTGGGCTCATCGACGTGACGCCACCAATGCAGGCTCTCGACGACAACAACCCCGATCAGGATCACGGCAACCAGGAAAAGCGCCGGCTTTACCCAGCGGCGGCGTGATTTTGCGGTGAATTCCGACATGAACAGGGCCTTTTGCCATGCCCCGCCCATTATGGGGCATGCCCGAAACGCGTTCCCAACCATGGTGCCATGAGCCGGCCCGCTACCGAGGAACTGATGATTTGAACTTATGCCGGCCCGTGGCAGCTACTTTAGCAATCCGCCATGATTCAGAGAACGTAAAAATTGAACGCTTTCCCTGGACACGAAATCACGCAGTGTCGCCGGCCGTCATCGAAACCCATTTCAATGGTGCCGGGTTTTGGCTACCATTGAGCAAAGCAAAACTCATGGAAATTGCTGGATCGAGCGGAACAGCAGCATCCGACCCGCCACATGGCGCGCCCCTTGGGCCCGCGCCGCCAATGAACAGGACCAACCATGCCAAGCATCCTGAACGGGATCACCATACTCGACCTGAGCACGGGCCCCGCCGCGGCGCTGTCGACCATGATGTTGAGCGATCAGGGCGCCCGGGTCATTCGCGTAATGGGGCCGGATGAGCCTTTGTTCCGTGACGGCGGCTTCATCATTTGGGATCGTGGCAAGGAATGCGTCGCGCTGGATCTGGATCAGGCAGTGGGCGAGACGCCGGAGGCCGCCAGATTTCAGGAACTGGTGGCGGGCGCTGATGTGCTGGTCGAGGATTTCGCGCCAAGTTCGGAACGGCAGGCGCTGATCGCACCGGAACGGTTGGAAGGGATAAATTCCCGCCTTATCAGCTGTTCCATTACCGCCTATGGCAAACGGGGCGCGCTGAAGGATGAACCGCCGATCGAGGATCTGGTCCTGGCCCGCATGGGCGTCCTGGGCGGCCTGCCGGGCTTCCGCCCCGCACCGGTGCATCTGGTGCATCCCCTGCCCACGGTCGGCGCCTCGATCCTGGCCTGTCTTGGTATTGCCGCCGCCCTGCTGACACGGGAAGATACCGGGCGTGGGCGCAGCGTCGAAACCTCGTTGATGGCGGGGGCGCTGCTGTATCACCCGAAGGTCATCGGCGAACGGCTCGACCGTCATGTTTTCCAGACCCACCCCTCGGGCAGCGCACCGTTCTACAGCGTCTATGAATGCGGCGATGGCAATTGGGTGCAATTGGGCTGTGTCCATGTGGGTTTCATCGCCACCGCCGCCAAGCTCATGGGCATCGGCGATCTGGTGGCCGAGCCGCGCTTCAACGGTGGCGGCGCCCCGGCGACGCCGGAGGATGACGCGGAACTGCGCGGCGTTCTGACCCAGGTCATCGCCACCAAACCGTTGGCGGAATGGGTCGAGGCCTTCGAGGCCGCCGACGTACCCTTCGCCCCCGCCCGCCAGACCGAAGACGGCATGACCGATCCCCAGGTGATCCACAACGAAATGGTGCAGACCCTGGAGGATCCCGACCGTGGCCCGGTGGTTCAGATGGGCGTGCCTCTGGTATTCAGCGAAACGCCGGGCCAGATACAGGGTCCCAGGGCAGTGGCGGCGAAGGACGACGGTGTCTCTCTGGACGCCATCAAGGCCGATACGCCTCCGGCGGACGGACCGGACCCTCTGCCGTTGGCCGGTGTCCGTATTCTGGAAATCACCAATCTGATCGCGGGGCCGACCGGTGGCCGCCTGCTGGCCGATTTGGGCGCCGATGTGATCAAGTTCGAGCCCCTGGGCGGCGATCTTTCCCGGCCTATTGGACGGACATACTTCTACAATTTGAACTTCAACAAACGTTCGGTCTCGGTGAATACCAGCACCGACGCGGGCAAGGAGATCGTTCAACGTATCGCGGCATCATCCGATGCCCTTTTGGCCAATTTGCGGCCCGGCGCCACCGAACGCATGGGCATCGGCCCGGCCATCAACCCGCAATTGATCGAAACCCATCTGACCGGCTACGGCCGCACGGGGCCTTATGCGCACCGGCCGGGCATCGACCCGCTGGCCCAGGCCATGATGGGCATGTCCTGGGCCCAGGGCGGCCCGGAAAATCAACCGGTCTTCCCCGCGCAACTGGCGCCGACCGACTATACCACCGGCGCCCTGGGCGCCTGGGGCACGGTGCTGGCGCTCTATGCCCGCAAGCGTCATGGCATTGTGCAGCGGGTGGACAGCAACCTCCTAAACGGCGCGGTCTTGTTGAGTTCCGCTTGGTTCTCAAGCTACCGCGGCCGCCCGGTGCGCCCGCTTGCCGACAAGGATCAGTACGGTTTGAACCCGTTCCACCGCCTGTTCCGCCTGGCCGATGGCTGGGTCTATGTGGCCGCCGATACCGAAGCGCAGCGCCGCGCGCTTTGCCGGATTGCCGGCCGGGATGAGGGGGATGCAACCCAACCTGATCCGGAAAATGACCAGCACCCGAACCAGACACCCCTGGCCCAGGCGCTGGCGGAGGCATTCGCCGGGCGTGGCCTGGTGGAACTGCGGGCCGAACTGCAGGGCGCCGGCATCCCCTCGGCCGAGGCGCAGTCGGGCGATAGCGAGCTTTATCTGGACGACCCGCATACGCATGCAAACGGCATGGCCGCAAGCGTGCAACATCCCGTTGTTGGTGATCTGTCCGTCGCCTGTCAGTATATTCACCTGGGCAACACGCTGGTCTGCGATTGGAAGCCGACGCCCCTTTTGGGTGAACATTCCGATGACGCCTTGCGGGAAGTCGGCTACGGCGACGCTGAAATTGAGGACCTGCACAATGCCGGGGTGGTCAAAAAGGAAACTCCCTAATTAGTGATGGCAGATGATCCGCAAAAATGGGATGTGCCCGACGAGATGGCGCCAAGTGCCGGGAAACCGCCGGCCAAGAGCTTCGATGTAGCGGATCTGGAGATCACCGACGTACTGGAATTCCTGTCGAAAGGGCTGCGTGATTTCCGGCGGGCGCCGGTCTATGGCTTGGTATTCGGCGGCATCTATGGCGTGGGCGGCTGGCTGCTGGTGGCCTTAATGCTGCAGTTGAACCTGCCTTATCTGGCCTACCCCCTGGCCGCCGGCTTCGCCATCATCGCGCCGTTCATTGCCTGCGCCTTCTATTGCGTCAGCGACTGTCTGGAGCGGGAGGCTGAACTGAGCTGGGGCCGGATCATCACCTCGTTGCGCCAGGCGGCGAACCAGGAAATGACCTGGATGGCCCTGGTGACGTTTTTCACATTGTTTATCTGGATGGATATCGCGGCCTTTTTGTTCTTTGGCTTTTTCGGCCTGACGTCCATGACCTTCGGCGAACTGGTCAACGAAATTCTGACAACGCCAAAGGGCCTGCTGTTTCTATTTATCGGCAACAGCGCCGGCGCGGTCATCGCCTTGGCCGTGTTTTCCTTTTCCGTCACCTCGTTCCCGATGCTGTATCACCGCGACGTCGATTTCATTACAGCGATGATCACCTCCGTCCGCGTCGTGCGTAAGAATCCCCGATCCATGGTTTTCTGGGCCGCATTGATTGCATGCATGGTCGGAATATCACTGCTTTCGGGCTTCTTCGGCCTGTTCGTGGTTTTGCCGGTTTTGGGTCACGCCTCCTGGCACCTGTATCGGCGGGCGGTGCAGCCAAAAACATGAAACAGATTAGCCTGATCAACGCCGTCTTCGTGGCCGCCGCCATTCTTCTGGCCGCGCATTCGTTTCACAACGAATATGGGGAGTTGCCCCTGGCCAGCCGGTGGATCAGAACCGTGGTCTATGGCCTGGGGCCGTGGCTGTGCGCCTTTGCCTTCGCGGGGGCGAAAATGTGCTTCCAGATATTGTTGCGCAAGGAACGAGTCGGGTTTCGCAACACCTTCACCTGGGTAACCGGCGTGGTAATCGGATTGATGATCTTTACGAAAATCATCGCCTGAGACCTTGCCTGATCTCAACCTTGCCGTATTATCCGGACGCAAATTAATTTCTGCGTATCAAAGAGGCCTATTTCGATGAGTGGACCACTGGAAGGTATCCGGGTTCTGGATATCGCAACTATTCTCGCAGCCCCCCTGGCCGGTACCCTGATGGCGGATTTCGGCGCCGATGTGGTGAAGGCGGAATTGCCCGGCACCGGCGACGGCCTGCGCAACTTCCCGCCCTTCAAGGATGGCAAGTCGGTGTGGTGGAAGGCCGCCAACCGCAACAAGAAATTTATCACCCTGGATCTGCGCAAGGCCGAGGGCGCGGAGCTGTTTCTCAAAATGCTCCCGAAGTTTGATGTTTTGTTGGAAAACTTCCGTACCGGCACCCTGGCGAAATGGGGCCTCGACAAGGAAACCTTGTGGCGGGCCAATCCGAACCTGATCATCCTGCGCGCCACGGCATTCGGGCAGACGGGACCTTATGCCACCAAGCCCGGGTTTGCCCGTATTTTCGAGGCGATGTCGGGGTTGGCCTACATTACCGGCGACCCCGACCGCTCGCCCATGCATAACGGCTACCCCATTGGCGATTCAATCGGCGGTCTGACCGCTTGCAACGCCGTTCTGATGTCTTTGCTGGGTCGGGCCAGGGGCACCGTCAAGGGCGGTGAAGAGATCGATCTGTCCCTGACCGAGGCGACATACCGGCTGCTCGATTCCATGACCATCCAGTACGACCAGTTGGGTGAGGAGCCGCAGCGTACCGGCAACGCCTCGCACTATTCGGCACCGGCGAATGTCTTCCGCACCTCGGACGACCAGTACGTCTCGCTTTCAGGCAGCACCCAGGCGACCTTTGTCGGCAATGCCAAGGCCATTGGCCGCCCTGATTTGCTGGAAGATCCCAAATTCGACACCAATCAGAGCCGTTTCGCGAACCGCGAAGAGATCAACACCATGTTCGCCGACTGGTTCGCTTCCCATACCCAGCCGGAAGCAATTGAGGCGTTCGAGCGGGAACAGGGCACTCTGGCGCCGATCTATTCCGTCGCCCAGGTGTTCGAGGATCCGCAATTTGCCGCCCGCGAGGCCATTGTCACGGTTCAAGACGATGATTTCGGCGAGGTACGCCTGCAGGCCGTGGTGCCGAAACTGGCCAACAACCCCGGCAAGGTGCGCCATACGGCCCGGTCCCTGGGCGCCGACAACGCAGCCACCTACAAGGAGTTCCTCGATCTGGACGAGGCTGATCTGGCCACCTTGAAGGAAAAGGGCATTATTTAGAGCTTCCGGCGCATTCCCGCGAGAGCGGAAATCGAAATGTCCTGCCGTCTGCTCTGAATTCCCGCTTTTGCGGCGGTGGCGCCTATTGCAGCGCGGCCATGATCCGTTCCCGTGATAACGGCATGTCAAGGATGCGGATGCCAAGGGCGTGGGCCACGCCATTGCCTATGGCCGCCGCCGTCGGCGCGACGGAGCATTCGCCGACGCCAAGCGAGGGCTGGTCCGGCTGGTTCAACACCGCCGCATCAATCTCGGGAATATCGCTGAATTTCAGAATGGGATAGCTGTCCCAATCCAGTGAAGTAACGCCCTGGCCGGCCATGGTCACTTGCTCCTTCAGGGTCCAGGAAGCGCCCTGGATCGCACCGCCTTCGAGCTGGTTGCATATGCCATCAGGGTTGATCACCAGGCCGGCGTCGGCCACCACCCAGATATGTTCCAGGTGCACGGCCTCCTCGACCCGCAGGGAGACGGCGACGGCGGCATATGCCGCCGTGTTCTTGTAGCGGGAAAAGGCCAGGCCCAGGCCCCTCCCGCCGCCGCCCTCGCCCCGCTGGGCCCAATTAGCCCGTTCGGCGACCGCTGTCAGCACATCGCGGGCACGGGGATCCGACAACAGGGACAGGCGGTAATTCAGCGGGTCGTCGCCAGCGCGGCCGGCCAGATCATCCATCATGGCCTCAAGCGCGAAGATATTCGTCAGCCCGCCCAAGGTGCGCAGGGCGGAGGTACGCACGGGCGGCGCCTTGGTCAAATGATGCAGAATGCGGCTATTGGGGATGTCGTAATAGGGCTTGGCATTGCGGGTGCCGCCGCCGCCGCGCGCTTCCTCGGGATCGGTCGGTGGGAGGACCGGCGGTGGATTGGGCAAGGCATCCGATGCCAAGAGACGCCCGGCACCCGCCAGGGGCCGTTGCACATGCGTCGGGCTCCAGATCTCCGCCGTCCAGTCCATGGGCCGGCCCGCGTCGTCTATGCGGACGCGAAGGTCCGTCAACATCGCCGGCCCGAAAGGTTCGAAACCGAATTCCTCCTCCCGCCGCCATTGCAAACGGATGCATTGGCCGGGCCTGTGCAGGGCGACGATAGCCGCATCCAGGGCCGCGTCATCGGCGCCGTTGTGGCCATAGCAGCCTGCACCCGGCAGATGCTTGGCGGTGACGGACGTCTCGGGCAGATCCAGAACGTCGGCGATATTCTTGGCCAGGGGGTGCATGCCCTGGCCATGGGACCAAACAGCTAGATGGCCATCGGAAAATCGCGCCAAGGCGCAGGACGGGGCCATGGAAGCATGCGCCACATAGGGCCGGGAGAAGGTCGCCTGGACGACCTCCGCTGCCTGATCGGCGTTTTCGGAGACGCCATGATGGAAGTCGATGGCGGGCTGGTCCCGCAGCCAGGCGGCCTCCTGCTGCTCCGGCGCGATATCAGCTGCGTTGTCCCATTGCGCATGCAAAGGCGCGGCCTGCGCGGCGGCCTCCACAGTGGCCTCGTCAGAGCCAATAAACGCCACGAAGTTTGCCAGGCGCAGAATGTCGATCGCCTCCCCGGCGACACGGCGGATCGCCGCGTCATCCAGGTTCCGTAGCACCGCCGCCTGCCCCGGTTGACGCAGGGTCCGGGCATGCAGCACCTGCCCATCCCGCGGCAGCCAGTCATGAATAAAGCCGCTGCCCGTCAGCTTGCCGGGCAGATCCCGGCGGGGGACGCTCTGACCAACAATGCGGTAATCGGCAACGGGCTTCGGTGTGCCGGCGCCGCTGGGCGGCTGGGACCAATCCACCTCCGCCGCCACATCCCAATAAGACAGAGCGGATGGATCACCATCGACGGCAAAGACGCCCTCCGTCACCGACAACTGCTCCACGGCGCAATTCAGGCGCAGGGCGGCGCGCTGGCTCAGCAACAGCCGCGCCTCGGCACAGACGGAGCGGATTGAAGCACCCGAATCCATAATCGACAGACTGGACGAGGTGTAGCGTTCATTGGGCGCCTCGTCCGAATGGCCGGACAGCATGACGATACGCGCCAAGGGCACATCAAGCTCTTCCGCCGCGATTTGCGACAGGGCGGTCACCACGCCCTGGCCGATTTCCACCTTGCCCGTGGCCACGCGCACGGTTTCGTCGCCTTGGAATCTTAGCCAGGTGTCAAACCGCGGGTTGATAACCAGATTGCCAGGCAGTTGGTCAGCCATGACTAACCCTCCCCCCGCAACACCGCCGCCGCACGGGTGATGGCCCGAATGATGCGGGTATGGGCCCCGCAACGGCACAAATGGCCGTCCAGGGCGGCGACGATATCGGCGCGGCTGGGATCGGGATTGCGGTCCAGCAACGCCTTGGCGCTGATCAGAATGCCGGACAGGCAATAGCCACACTGCCCCGCCTGTTCATCCACGAAAGCTTGTTGCAGGGGATGAAGACTGTCCTCGGCGCCCAAGCCCTCGACCGTTTGCACCGACCGGCCGGCGACCGAATCCATGGCCCTGCCGCAGGCATGGGCCGGCTCGCCATCGATCAACACCATGCAACTGCCGCATTGCTCCAGGCCGCAGCCGTACCGTGTGCCGGTCAAGCCAAGTTCATTGCGCAACGCATAGATCAATGGCAGGGAGGCTTCCGCCTCGATCCGCCTAAGCGCGCCATTGACGGTGATTTCAAAGACCTGCGCCACCATTATCCGCCTCCTCTCAGCCTCTTCTCTGGCGCCGGCCAGCCAAGGCCAGAACGGCACCCACGACTGTCAGCACCGCGATCAACGGGCCGAACTCGGCAAAGCCGCCCGATGCCAGAATCCACCCCCCTAACGATGCCGCCGCCAGCCAGCCGGCCGACGCCACCGTGCTGTTCAACCCCATGACCGTGCCGCGCACCTCCGCCGGCACATCCGCCAAGGCCGCCATCAACGACGGCCGCGCAAGCGCATTGCAGAACATATAGGCAAAGCCCAGGACGGACGATGCCACGACACCGGCTTGCCAGCCAAATAATAGCAGCGCCACCGCGCCGGAGGCCAACAGCGCCAAAGCGAACGTCAGCATGCGATTGTGCAGACGGTCGCCCAGTTGCCCACCGCCAATGGTGCCGAGAATATTGCCCAGGGCGAAAACCGCCAAGGGTATGGCCAGGACTTCAAGAGACAGATCATAGGTCTGCAGCATGAAGGTGGCGAAATAGACCGCCGCCAGCCCGAAACAGACCCTTTCGGCGACGATACTGCACAGCACCCGGATGACATGGCCCGACAGGGCCGTGCGCAGGGACGGGCTGGGCCCGGAGGCAACGCTTTTGCTGATCGAGGCCATGGATGTCGTGGTGGCGAACATCGCCACCGCCGATATCAACGACATCGCCGCCACGCACAGATTTACGCCGCGCCAGCCGACGGAGGCGCCAATCCACGAGGCCAAGGGAACACCGATCAACAGGGTCATGGATTGCCCGGCCATGACCCAGCCAAGGGCGCGGCCGCGCTGGCGGTCAACCACGCGGCTGGCGACCTCCGCCATGCTGACGCCGGTGAACAGGCCGCAAAAAAAGCCCCCAAGGGTCGACCAGATGGCGACGCTCAAGAAACTATCGCCATAGGCCACCGCCACCAGGGCCAGGGCCAGGGCAATGGGGGATCCAATCAGAAAAGGCCGCCGCCCGATGCGGTCCGAACCGACCCCCGCCACGAACGATGCCGCGCCCCAGGCGATGGACGTCAGGCCGAAAAGATTGGCGACGGCGGCCAAATCGACATCCAGGTCCCGTGCCATGTGAACCAGAAACGGCGCCCGGGTGGAGCCGCTGGCGGTGATGGCAAAGGTTGCCAGGCATGTCGCCGCGATCAGTACCCAGGGCATGGGCGGATGCGATTGGGGGCCATCGCCAGGGCGCGCCGAATTCGAGATCGTCATGTAAGGCGCCCCTGATGGGTGGATTTGCATGATGCATAAGAATCCCCGAAGTCCAGTCTAGCGGCGATTGGCAACGACCGCCATGGATGCATAATGTTGCAATGCAAGAATCAGTCACAGACCCCATTCCCACATCCGATTTCGGCGGCCAGAAGCCGCAATCCGACATCCCATTCGCGGTGCGCCGCCGCATCAACTGGGGTGACACGGACACCGCCGAGATCACCTACACCGGCAAATTCATCGACTTCGCCATCGATGCCGTGGAAGTCTGGCACGAGGCGGTGCTGGGCCATACCTGGCACCAGATGAAACAGAACAACCTGGGTAATCCAGCCGTGACCCTGCATTTCGATTTCCATTCCACCCTTGTGGTGGGCGACCGTTTCGATACCGCGGTGTTTGTCGAGCGCCTGGGCCGGACATCCCTGGCGCATCGGATTGAAATGACCAAGGTCGGCGGGCCGCTGGTCTGTACGGGCGGCTTCACCTCGGCCCTGGTGCGCGATGTGCAATCGCCCCAGATCAAGGCGCATCCCTTTCCCGACGACTGGCGGGAAAGGATCGAGGGTTACGTGCGGGAGTGCGAACTGCGCCAAACCGGCGTGAAAAGCCGCCGCGAGGTGCTGGATTTTTGGTTCACCCCGCCCGGTTCGCCGGAACGCGGCCAGCCGCGCGCGATCTGGTTTGCCCGCCAGGATGCCGGCGGCTCCGACTTCGATGAAGATATCCGGCGGAAATTCGGCGCCACCGTCGAAGCCGCGGCAGCGGGCAAGCTGGACCATTGGGCCCATAGCGTCGACGGCGCCCTGGCGCTGTGCCTTCTGTTGGACCAATTCACCCGCAACATCTATCGCGGCACGGCGCAGGCCTTCGCCACCGACCGAAAAATCCTGGAGGTTTCCAAACGGGCGGTGGCGGCGGGCTGGCATGAAGGCCTGGACATCGAGCCAAGGAAATTTCTGATCATGCCGTTTCAGCATTGCGAGAATCTGGCCGGCCAGGAACAGGGCGTGGAACTATTCGCCGCCCTGCGGGGCAACGAAAACGGCGACAAATCCTACAACTCCATGCTGAAGCACCGGGATCTGATCGCCAAATATGGCCGTTTTCCCCACCGCAACGCGGCCCTGGGCCGCACAAATACACCGGAAGAAGAAGAGTATTTGCGCGACCCCGAGGCCGGCTTTTAGGCCGAATAGCCCTTAGGTCGAATAGGTCGCGAACTTCTGGGTCACGGCCTGGGCGGCCCAGTCGGTCTTGATGTTGACCACCGCGACCCGGCCCTTGTCCACCTCGGCCTGGGCCCGTTCCAGGGCGGCCCGGATTTCGCCCGGCTCCTCGACATATTCGCTGTAGCAGCCCAGGCCCTCGGCCATCTTGTCGTAGCGCACATAGCCCAGATTGCGGCCCGGCTTGGACTGATCGGGATCGGCGGTCCAGCCGCCGTTCAGGCTGATCACCACCAGGACGGGGATGTTGTGGCGAACCGCCGTATCGAGCTCCATGGCATTCAAACCGAATGATCCATCGCCGTGCACCACGATAACCTGCTTGTCGGGCTTCGCCACCTTGGCGCCCAGTCCGAACGGCAGGCCCACGCCCATGGTACCGAACGGCCCGGAGTTCAGGCGATGGCCCGGCGCGAAGGTCGGCATGGACTGACGGCCATAGTTGAGGATTTCCTGGCCGTCGACGACCAGCACCGCGTCCCGGTTCATGAAGTTTTTCACTTCCTCACAAAGCCGGAGCGGATGGATGGGCACGGCGTCCGAGAGGCTGTTACTGCCGGGACCGGCCCGCTTGGAGGCCTCTATATCCGCGAGTTTGGCACGCCAGCCATCATATCTGGCCGGATCGGCCTTGCCTTCAATGGCCTTGTTCAACTGTGCCAACGCCACCTTGGCATCGGCGACGATACCGATATCCAGTTCGCGCGGACTGCCGGCGATCTCCTCCACATCAATGTCGATGCGGGCAATCGTGGCCTCGGCGTTGAAACGCGGCGGCGCCAGATGGGCAACAATGTAGTTCAGGCGGGTGCCGACAACGGCGATCAGGTCCGCCTCGCGAAACGCCGCCGACCGGGCGGAAGGGAAACAGCAGGGGTGATCTTCCGGTATCACGCCGCGGCCCTGGGGCGTGGTGTAGAAAGGAATGCCCGTGGCATCGACCAGGGCATGCATCTCCTCCCAGGCCTGGGACCAGATAATGCCGCTGCCCGACAACAGCACCGGCCGCTCCGCCTTGGCCAGTGCGGCGGCAAATTCTTCGATCTGGGCCTCGGGCGCCGGCGGGCGGGCGCCAAGAATGGGCCGGCCCGATTGCGACCAGACGATATCGTCCTCGTCGACCATTTCGTAGAGAACGTCGCCCGGCAGATCCAGATAGACCGGTCCCGGCTTGCCCGACATGGCCTTTTGAATGGCCACGTTCAGAATTTCGGGGATGCGGCGGGCCTCATGTACGCGGACGGCATATTTAACGCAGCCGGACATGATTTCCATTTGATCGATTTCCTGAAAGACCTGACGGCCGTTGCCCAAAACAGGGCTGGCGCCACCCATGGCGACAACGGGGCAGCAATCGATCAGGGCGTTGGAAAGGCCCGTGGTAAGATTGATCGTTGCCGGACCGGAGGCCGCCATGCAGAAACCGGGCTTTTGCCGCAGCCGGCTATAGGCCTGGGCCATCATGGCGGCGGCCTGTTCATGGCGCACGTCGATGCAGCGGATGCCCTCCTGAATGGTGGCCGCTTCCGCCGCCAGCATAGGGCCGCCCATGAGGAAGAACACTTCGTCCGCCCCTTCCCGTTTCAGGGCCTTCGCCAGAATTTCCGAACCGTTCAATTGCGCCATGATCTTCTCCTTCTCCTCAAAAAAATCGCGTTACCGGCGGGCAATCTTGTAGCCAACCGTTTCCCGGTCCCAGGTTTCCGCCGTCACACCGGCATCACGCAGGGCCTGTTTCTGTATCTTGCCCGTCGCCGTTTTTTCCAGGCCGTCGGCCCAAATAACAAAGCGCGGCACCGCATAGCGCGGCATGTATTCAACACAATGGTCAAGCAGGGCGGCATTTTCGATCTCCCCATCGCCCCTGACAAGCACCGCCATGACCTCTTCCTCGCCGCCGGCATCCGCCGTCTTGACGCCGATCACCGCGCTTTCGGCAACGGCGGGATGGTTGTTCAAGACCTGCTCCACCTCGAACGAGGAAATGTTCTCGCCCCGGCGGCGGATACAGTCCTTGATCCTATCGACGAAATGCAGCTGCCCCGTTTCATCAAACCTGCCCGCATCACCGCTATGGAACCACAAGTTCCGCCAGGCCTCCACCGTGCGATCCGGCATATTGTAATAACCGGCCATGAAGCAGCCCGGCTGCAACGGACGAACAACGATTTCACCGACCTCGCCGGTGGGCATCTGCTGGTCCGTCTCCGGGTCCACGACCCGGACATCGAAGAATTCGTCAAAGATATAGCCCGCGCAGCCCGGCACCAGGGGATCGCCGGGCCGGGTAAAAGCAACGATATTGCATTCCGTCATGCCGAAACCTTGCATGAGCTGGACGCCAAAGCGCTTTTCGAAGTCGCCGGCCCATTCATCGGCCAAGGGCACCGCCATCACCTTGCGCAATTTATTATCCCCGTCCCGGTCACTGGGCGGCTGGCGATAAATGAATTCCGGCATCACGCCCAGGGCGTTGGTCAGGGTTGCGCCCGCGGCGCGCACTTCGTCAAGCCAGCGATTGGGGCTGAAGCGTTCCACCACATGCGCCCGGCCGCCATTGATCAAGCTGGCAAAGGTTTGCAATAACAAGGCATTGGCATGAAACAGCGGCATGCAAACGTAATAGATATCATCCTCGCGGATGCCGACCTTGGTTGCGCAGCCATAGCCGGCCAGATAACAGTGCGCATGGGGCATCAAGACACCCTTGGACGGCCCCGTGGTGCCGGAGGTGTACATGATACAGGCCACATCATGGGGCGACGGCGTTACCAGCACGGCTTCCGGTGCGGGCGGCAATGCCCCGAGTTCGGCGAAACTCAGTTGCCGCACATCGTCGAACAGGGCGGGCATGGCCGTGGGCACTTCGCCGGCGACAACCACGACGGCCTCCAACCCCTCATCAGGGGCCGCGACCTCGTTAAATGCTGTCACCAGGTCGGTATCCAGCAGCACAACCTTCGGGGCCGAATTGTGCAACTGGTGCTGCAGAAACGCGCCCTTTAGCTCGGTATTGATGGTCACATAGATGGCGCCCAGCTTGTTTACCGCGATCAGTGACAGCAGTAATTCCGCCCGGTTCTTGATCAGGCCGAAAACCCGATCCCCCGCGCCGACGCCAAGGGTGGCCAGACGGCGGGCCAGGTCATCGCTGTCCCGGTCCAGATCGGCGAAGCTTAAACGGGCGCCTTGCTCGAACGATATGAACTCCCGCTCGCCATGGCGGGCCGCCTGTTTGCGGACCAAATCGACCAGGGTCCAATCGGAAGTGTCTGTGGTCATGGGAGCGTCACACGGCAAGATACAAGGAAGGTCGGCCATATCTTGGCATAGAGAAACCGGGGCCGCCAGCGCTTGGCGCGGGACGGGACAATTTGTTACAACAGGGCATGAACAGGAACATCCGATATCTGATCGTCGCCTTCGACGGCCTGCGCCCGGACATGGTGGACGGGGACCTGACGCCGAACCTGGCGGCGCTGTGCCAACAAGGCAGCCACTGCGCCGACAGCCGGGCCGTCTTCCCCACCCTGACGCGGGTCAACCAGGCCAGCCTGATCACCGGCTGTCATCCGGCCCGCCATGGCATGGTGGCCAACAAATTCATGGAGCCGGCGGCGGGAGGATATCTCAACACAGCCGACTTCGAGGCCTTGAGCCGCGCCGACGAGGCTTTGGGCGGAATCATGACCGCACCTTCAATGGGCGAAATTTTGCATGGCGCCGGTCTGGAAATGGCGGTGATCGGTTGCGGCACTCCTGGCGGCAACCGCCTCATGCATCACAAGGCCGAGGCGTTCGGTGCCCTGAACATATCGCTGCACGGCGTTGAGAAATCAGCGGCGCCGGATGCGGCGCAGGCGCTTGTTGAAGCTCATGGCCCGATCCCCGAATCCACCCTGCCGAACCACGATCAGATCGATTGGGTGGTCGATGCCTATATGGGCCATGTTGTACCGGACCGGGATCCGGCGGTGACGATCCTATGGTTCTCCGACCCCGACACACCGTTCCATTACCGGGGTATTGAAAGCCCGGAAGCAGCCGCTTCCATCCGCCACGCCGACGCCGCCCTGGGCCGGCTGCTGGATTGGCGCCGGGACAGCGGGCGTGAGGACAGCCTGCAAATCGTCGCCATGTCGGACCACGGCCATGTGGCAACCCACGGCGCACCGCTGGACCTGGCGGCAAAACTGGCCGCCGCCGGGTTCGAGATGAGCCCCGATCTGGGCGCGGGCGAGGCCACCCTGGTGCCTGGAACGGTCGCCTCCCTGTATGCCCGCGACGATGTGGTCCAGGCAGAGTTGGTGGATTGGCTGCAGGCGCAGCCCTGGTGCGGACCGGTCTTTGCCCGCGCCATGAATGGCGAATTGCCGAAAGGCACCCTGCCCCTGGCCGCCGCCAACCTGGACCATGCCCGCGCCGGCGATATTGTCCTGACCCTGAACCGTGATGACCATGCGCCGAACGGCGGCCTGGCGGGCCGCTGCCTGCATGACGAGCCGGACATCCCCACGGGTTGCGGTATGCATGGCGGTCTTTCATCCCACGAGATCAACACCGTCCT
The DNA here is from genome assembly GCA_964631725.1 of uncultured Rhodospirillaceae bacterium. Classification (GTDB taxonomy): domain Bacteria; phylum Pseudomonadota; class Alphaproteobacteria. Next base: position 21,065 of record CAZVYX010000023.1, read on the forward strand.
GGCCTTCTCCGGCAGTCAGTTCGCCAACAGCGCGCGGATCACCACGCCCACGGGGATTATCGATGTGCTGCCCACGGTGCTGCATGGACTGGGCATCAATCCGGGCGAGACGGATGGGCGCGTTCTGCATGAGGTATTTGCCGGCCATGGCGGCGCGTCGATGGCAGCCGAACGCCGCACCAGCGCCGCCGAAACCGGCAGCCACTACCGACAGAGCATCGAGGCGGATCAGGTCGGCGGCAGCCGCTACCTGGCCCAGGGCCGGCGCCACGACGCCGCGCCATTCGATTAGGCTATTTCGGCAGACGCTTCAGGAAATCCAGCTCAAAATCCACCAGGCCATGCTCGAACATATCGTTGTGGCCGGCATGGGGCAGAAAATGCGCTTCCTTCGGCTGCTTGGCGGCCTGGAACAGGCGGCGGCCAAAGCGGGTCGGGATGACATTGTCCTTTTCCCCATGGATTACCAGCAAGGGCGCCTGGATATCCCCGATGATATTGATCGAGGGGAAGCGGTCGTACATCAGCATATTCACCGGCAGGAAGAAATATGCCGCCTGGCCCACATCCACGGTCGATGTGTAGGGCGCCTCGAGCATAAGCGCCCGCACCCGGTGCTCGACCGCCATGCGCACGGCGACGCCGCTGCCCAGCGATTCTCCCAGCAAGACCAGGCGTTCGGTGGGCAGACCCTGGCCCTGCAAATAGTCCAAGGCGCCGCGGCCGTCGTGATACAAGCCGTCCTCGCTGGGCGATCCAGGATTACCGCCGTAGCCGCGATAGCCCACCAACAGCAGCCCATAGCCGGCCTCGAACAGCGCCCTTGTCTTGAACATGCGATGGGAGATGTTGCCGCCGTTGCCCTGGAAATAGACAATCGTAGCGAAACCCTTGGCCGCCGGGCGGTACCACGACACCAGGTCCAGGCCATCCTTTGTCCGTATAGTCACGGCCTGAAACCCCGGCGCACCAACCCCACCCGGTTCAGGCAAATTGGAATCCGGAAAATACATCAGGGAGCGCTGGATCATCGTGCAACCAGCCACCAGGGCCGCATAGGCGACCAACACCAAACCCAAAATTTTCAATGCCGCCTCCATTCCGCCGGTAATCCCATGCTACAGTGACGCCATGACGGATGCATCATACGCCAAAATGCCGCTGCCGCCCTCCCTTTGGGCCGCCACCGCCGCGCCGGCGCCCGACACCCCCACGATGGAGGGCGACCAGCGCGCCGATGTCGCCGTGGTCGGCGGCGGCTTTACCGGTCTGTCCACGGCCCTGCATCTGGCCCAGGGCGGGGCGGATGTGGCGGTCTTGGAAGCCGCCGAGCCGGGCTGGGGCGCCTCGGGGCGCAACGGCGGCCAGGTTATTCCGGGCCTGAAGGAAGATCCGCGCGAAATCATCTCCCGCTACGGCGAAAAGGACGGCGGGGCCATGGTGCGCGCCTCCGGCGCAGGGGCGGATCTGGTGTTTGACCTGATCAAACAACACGGCATCGAGTGCGATGCCATGCAAAACGGCTGGATTCAGGCGGCCCACACCCAGGGCATGCTGGGGGATTTGCGCAAGCGGCACCAGGACTGGGCCCAGCGCGGCGCCAACGTGGCCTGGTTGGAGCAGGACGAGCTGACCCAGCGCATGGGCGATGGCCGCTATCAAGGCGGCTGGATCGACAAGCGCGGCGGCGGCGTGCAGCCCCTTGGCTATGCCCGTGGCCTGGCCCGCGCCGCACAAAGCTTGGGCGCGCGGGTGCATGGCTCGACACCGGTTCAATCACTCAATCGCACCGGTGAAGGCTGGCGCCTGGAAACAGCCAACGGCAGCCTGACGGCGGACAAGGTTATCCTGGCCACCAATGGTTACACGGATGGCCTGTGGCCCAAGCTGGAGCGCACCGTGGTGCCGGTCTTCAGCGTGCAGGTGGCAACGGCGCCCCTGGGCGAGAATATCCGGGGCAAGATCCTGGGCGGCGGCGAGGTGCTGTCGGATACCCACCGGGTGTTGTGGTATTTTCGCCAGGACGGCCACGGCCGTCTGCTCATGGGCGGCGGCGGCTCGGCCTACGAAGACGGCGCGGTGAAGGTCTATGACAGCCTGCGCCAGCGCATCCACAGCCTGCTGCCCGAGGCCGGGGATATCGAGTTCGAATATGCCTGGAACGGGAAGGTCGCCATCACCCCGGATCATTACCCCCATCTGCATGAACTGGCGCCCGGCCTGTGGGCCGGCCTGGGTTTCAACGGACGGGGCGTGGCCATGGCGACCATGATGGGCAAGATCCTGGCCGACCGGGCCCTAGGCACCACCGATCCGGAGTTCGATTTCCCCAACATGACGCCGCGGCCGCTGCCCCTGCATTTCATGCGCGGCGTGGCCGTAACGGCGACACGGGCCTATTATCGATTTAGAGATGCATTAGAGGGTTGAGGAGAGTTCCATGTCCAGCGCAGTGGCGGCGGTCGCCGATTACCAGGTCGAGGCCTACAACACATCCAAGGATTCCGATAACAAGATCCACGATGACACCGTGGCCAAGAAATTCGGGTTCAGTGGCGGTTTGGTCCCCGGTGTCGATGTCTATGCCTATCTGACCCATCCGGCGGCGCAAGCCTGGGGCGAAGACTGGCTCGCACGCGGTTCCGCCGATTGCCGTTTGCTGCTGCCCGTCTATGACGGCGCCACCGCAACAGTCTCCGCCAGGCCCATCGACGGTGAAGACAATGCCATGGCGATCACGGTTGAAAGTGCGGGGCAGCTTTGCGCCGAAGGCACCGCGCGCCTGCCTGATGAAACACCGACGGCGCCCGATCTGGCGGATTTTCCGGCCGCGCCGCTGCCCGCGAGCCGCCCGCCGGCCTCGCCCGAAAGCCTGCCCGCCGGAGGCCTGATGGGCACTTACGAATTGCGCCTGGATGAAAAGCTCATGGCCGGATACCTGGGCGACGTGCGCGAGACCCTGCCGCTCTACGCAGACGCCGGCCTGATCCATCCCGGCATGATCTCGCGCTTCGGCAACCGGGCCCTGGCCGAGAACGTTGTCCTGGGCCCCTGGATTCACGTCGGCCACGCCATCCAGCACTTCAGTGCGGCAAAAGTCGGCGAAACGCTTTCCGTTCGCGCCCGCATCAGCAACAACTACGAACGCAAGGGACACCTGTTCGTACAACAGGATGCAGTTGTGCTGGCGGGTGGCAAACGGGTCGTAGCGCGGATCGATCACACGGCAATCTACGAACCGCGCCAGGTCCGCGCTGCCGAATGAGTGAATAGGGCCGCCGCTACTCCTCGGCCTGTCCCGGCACCGGGGTCGCCGCTTTCGGCCCAATATGGATGGCCTTCTCCCTGCCGCCATGTTTGGCGATCAGGGCGTTTTGCATATCCTTGGCGTCGCGGTCGGTCGCCTCCGGGTCGCAGATGTCGCGCAGATGCTGTTCGTACGCCGCCACCACGCCGGCATGGGCCGCGTCGCCGGCAAGATTGGTGCTTTCTTCCGGATCCGCGACAAGATCGTAGAGTTCCGGTTCGTAGCCGATGTAGTAGATGAATTTGTAACGCCCCTTGCGGATCATAAAGGCGCCGGAGGGCGAGGAGGCGGCATGGTATTCCGCGAACACGACACGTTCGTCGTCATCTTCGCCATTGGCGATATCGAACCAGGACGTGCCGGGAAGTGTCTTTTCCTCTTCATTGGGCTCGACGCCGACGCAGTCGAGAATGGTCTGATAGCTGTCCAGCAAGGACACGGGCGTTTGGCAGACCTTGCCGGCAGGCACCCCGTCGCCGGCGATGATCAAGGGGACGGCGGCGCCTTCCTCGTACAGGTTGGATTTGCCCCACATCCCCCGCGCGCCCACGTTGTCGCCATGGTCGGAGGTGTAGACCACCCTGGTATTGGCATCCAAGCCGGTCGCCGCCAGGGCATCCAACACCCGGCCGATCTGCGCATCAACATAGGTACAAAGGCCGAAATAGGCGGCCACGCCCATCAATCTCTGCTCCTCCGTCAAATGGCGGTCGACCTGCTGAAAATCGTCCATGCGCTGCAGCCAGGGATGCCGGACATAGCCCTTTTCAGGGTCCAGCTTGCGGGGCGGCAGGTCTTCGATGGGATACATGTCGTAATATTCCTGGGGCACCACCAGGGGAAAATGCGGCGCCACGAAACCGAGATACAGCACCCAGGGCTGATCATCCGTCTTGCCGGCGGCATCTTGCAGCCAGGTACAGGCCTCGTCCGCGATGTTCCTGTCGTAGCGGTTATAGTTAGATTCTCCCGGCCCGATTTCGTTCAACATCCGTGAAGGCCGCTCGTCGGGCAGGGGATCGCGGATCGAGCCCCAGATCTGACCAAGACCGCCCATGACATGCATCGGTATGGTCTGCTTGGAAAACCCGGTCGGCAGATCCTCGCCGCGATAATGCAGCTTGCCGATGGATTCGACCCGCATCCCCTCGTCGATCAAGCGATGGCCCCAGCCCTTGACCTCGCCATCGTAGGGCATGGCGTTGTCCCAGTATTTCGTTTCATGGGTATAGCGCCCGGTGGCGAACGCGGCCCGGGCGGGAATGCAAATGGATGAATTGGTGTAGGCGGAGGTAAACCGCGTGCCCTGGGCGGCCAGCCGGTCCAGGTTTGGCGTCTTCACATGCGAGTGCCCGTAACAGCCAAGCATCTTCGAGTTATGCTCGTCGGACATGATGTAGAGAATGTTTTGCGGTTTCATCTTCGTCTTCCTAAAAGAAATCTAGTCGCCTTGGGGTACGTGGCGGATATCAAGATTGCCGTCGTTCATGCGTTTCATCAGCTTGTTGGCATCGTCGGAAACCAATAGGTCCAGGAACAGCGTGCGTTCCATGACCAGGCCCTCTTCCAAGGGTTTTTCCAGTTCGATGCGCAGCAGTCGTTTGATATGGGCAAAGGCCAAGGGCGCCATGGCGGCATACTCCCGCGCCAGCTCCAACGCCCTGGGCAGGACCGGACCATCAGTGACTTCGTGCACCATGCCCAATTCCAGCGCCTCGCGCGGCGGCACGGTGCGGCCCCGCAGGACCATCTCCAACGCCCTGGCCTGGCCCACCAGACGGCCCAGCTTTTGCGTCCCCCCGCCGCCCGGCAGAATGCCCAGCTTGGCCTCCGGCAGGCCCAGGGTGTGCTCACCATCCTGGACGATGCGCAGATCGCAGGAGAGACAGAACTCGAACCCGCCGCCCATGGCAAAGCCGTTGATGGCGGCGATGGTAATCTTCGGCGTCGTGGCCAGGCGGCGGAAGACAATGTCCAACTCCCGGTCACGATCGAGCAGTTTCTGATCCGAAAAGGTCTTGCCCCGCGCCCGCAGGCTGTCCGACATTTCCTCCAGCACCTTGACCGAGAAATGGCGGATGAAGACGCCCTCCTCGCCGCCTGTGAAGACCATGGCCCGGCAGCTTTCGTCCCGGTCCAGTTCTTCGGTGACGGCATTCAGCTCGCTGACCGTATCGTCGTTCATGAACTGATCCGGCAGAGTAATGGTCAGGATCGCCACCGATCCCTCGCGGCGAACGGAAATCTGGGACATGACGCGGTTACCTCTTTCGCTTCTTCAATAGATCCAGGCCCAGCTTGATGATGTAAAACGGGATCACGACGACCGCGCCCAGCAGAATGTACGGCACGGCCCAGCGCACCCCGTCCGCCGCCAACTCGCCGGCATGGCGCAGGGACTGCGAGAGGAAGCGGATGAAACCCAGGGCATCGATGTCGATCACCGAAAGGATCCAGCCCACCAGCAGGCAGATCAGCAACAGCTTTATGCCAGTGCCGACAATCTTGCGGATATCGATATTTCCCATGCTCAAGGTGCTTCCCTACAAAATCTTAAAAACCCGGTAGACGACGCCATCCGGAATGGTCCGGCCCATACCGACGCAGACAATACTGTTCAACCAGGCATATTTCTCCGCGCCGGTTTCGAAACTGGGCGCGGTACGAAAATAGTATTCCGACGGATCAACCGCCTCGCCCGCGGCGAGACGTACGGTCACCTCCTTCGAGCCCTGGCGGACACCGCGATAGTACATATAGATCAAGGCGCCATCATCGGTTTCCAAGGCGACCCGCACATCGAGTTGCAGGACGTGGTCGGGGCGGACGACGGCCCAGTCGCCGCCACCCGGCAGGGCCTTGCCACGCAATTTGGGTCCTTCGAAGGTGCCGCCGGTGACATCGGCGATATAGCGTTTTCCGAGCGGTGTGCGCCCCAGATAGACGGATGTGGGCACATCGAAAGTGACCTCGAAGAGGAACTCGGTTCGAACCTCTTGAATTTCGCTCATAAGACTTCAAACACCCGATAAACCGGGCCCTTTTTATTGCGGCGCCCGATAGCGACACAAACGATATTGTTCAGCCAGGCATATTTCTCCGACCCGGTCTCGAAGAACGGCGCGGTGCGAAAATAATATTCCGATGGGTCTACTTCCTCGCCCGCATTGACCCTTGCCATGACATCGTCCGGACCGTGACGCAGGCCGCGATAAGTCATATAGATCAGCGCGCCGTCATCGGCTTCCAGGGTTACCCGCACATCCAATTGGAACACCCCATCGGGGCGGATGAGCAGCCAATCTCCCCCCGCGCCCGGCAAGATCCGGCCGCGCAATCTTGGCCCCTCGAAAGTACCGCCGGCGAGCTCGGCGATGCGCCGGTTACCCATCGGGGTCTGGCCCAAATCCCGGATCGTGGCCAGTTCGGCGGCCAGTTCGAACAGGAACTCCGTCTTCACCTCGCCCATGCATACGCCTCCCGATTCACGACATCCCTGTTGCCTATCATACACAAGGATGGTCGCGGCAACAGATGCCGCCAAGAATCTTGGCGAATGTAATGGAGGAGAAGGAAATGGCCACCCCGGGGGGACTTGAACCCACCATCTTCGGCTTGAAAGGCCGACATCCTAACCTTTAGACTACGGGGTGGCAGTGGAGGAGGAAGTAGCTAAATCAGCCGCGAAAAGCAAGCTAGATATATGACTTTTCCATTCCCGGCGCCTTTTTTACACAACGTTTATGAATTTTCCGGAAACGCCGCGTCCTCGACGAACAGTTGCACGCCGCGCCGGCCCTGCCAATCGTCGGCACGCAGATGACCCGCCAGATGTAAACCGCGGCCCTGGGACGACAACATCGCCTGGCCCAACGGGCTGTCGGCGACACCAAAGGCAATTCCCTTCAAGCGTCCGCCACGGGCGCCGGCCAGGACCACGCGCACGTGATTCTGCCCCACCAGATCGGCCTTGACGACCTCCGCATTGGCGATCGCAAAGCGGGGCTCGGGATGGCCGGCACCATAGGGCCCCGCGCTTTCCAGGGTATCAAACAAATCCCGGCTGGCCCCCGATACGGTCAACGCGCCGTCCAGGCCCAGGGAATGGCTCTGCGGCTGCCCCTCCATGGCCTGGGCAATGCGCTCGCACAGGAAAGCGTCCAGCGCCGCCAGCTTTTCCGCTGCCACGGTCAAGCCCGCCGCCATGGCATGGCCACCGCCGGCCAGCAAGAGGCCGGCCTGCTTGGCGGCGGTAATCGCGGCGCCCAGGTCGACGCCGGGGATGGAGCGGCCTGACCCTTTGCCCACCTCGCCATCCACGGCCACGATGATCGCGGGCCGGCGATAGCGATCCTTCAGGCGGGAGGCGACAATGCCAATCACGCCCTGGTGCCAGCGCGGGTCGGCCAGGAACAGCAACGGCTGTTGCCCACCGCCCTTAGCCTCTGCCATCTCCATGGCCTGGGCCTGGATCGCCGCCTCGATCTCGCGCCGTTCCAGATTGAAGTCGTTCAGCTTCGCCGCGATGACCCGGGCCTCGTCCATATCATCGGTGGCCAGCAATTTGGCGCCAAGATGGGAATTTCCGACCCGGCCGCCGGCATTCAGGCGCGGCCCGAAGACAAAGCCCAAATGATAGGCGCCTGGTTTCTGGTCCACGCCGGCCAGATCGGACAGCGCCGCCAGGCCCGGATTGCCCCGGTGCGCGGCGACTTTCAGGCCCTGCGCAACCAGCACCCGGTTTAGCCCGGTTAGGGGCACCACATCGCAAACCGTGCCCAAGGCCACAAGATCGAGCCATTGCAGCAGCTTTGGCTCGGGGCGGTCCTGGAACCACCCGCGTTGGCGCAAGGCGCGGTTCAGGGCGACGACCAGCAGAAAACTGACGCCCACGGCGGCCAATTGGCCCAGGCCGCTATCATCATCCAATCGGTTTGGGTTGACCACGGCGGCGGCGGTGGGCAAGCGCGGTTCGGCCTGATGATGGTCCACGACGATTGTCTCCAATCCGGCATCGGCGGCGGCCTGCAACGGCTCAAACGCCGCGATGCCGCAATCCACCGTCACCACCACGGCCACGCCCTGCTGCCGCAGCGCCAGCAGGGCCGGAGCATTGGGGCCGTAGCCTTCCTTTTGCCGGTCGGGGATATAGACCACCAATTCGGCACCAATAGCGCGGAAATAGCGGTCCAGCAGGGCCGACGACGTCGCCCCGTCCACATCATAGTCACCGAAGACCGCGACCCGTTCACCGGCCACGACAGCCTCGGCCAGGCGATCAGCGGCCTTGTCCATGTCGCGCAGCCGCGATGGGTCCGGCAAAGCGGATTTCAGGGTCGGGTTCAGAAAGCCCTCGGCCTCCTCCAGCCCGACGCCCCGGCCGGCCAGGACCCGGCCCACCACATCCGGTACGCCGAGACGTTGCGACAGCGCCAAGGCCGTACGGTCATCGGCGGGCCGCTGCCGCCAGAGGCGGCCGGATACCGATTGCACCACGTCCAGAACGGCCTTGTCCTCCGTCGGCGAGGAGGAAGCCGCCACCTGGTTCATGGCGCTACTTTGCGATGGGGTGTTGCATGCGGATCCAGCGCACGGTGCCGGTGCGGGCCCGCATGGCGACGGACTCCGTCGAAAGATACTTGGCCGTGCGCCGCACGCCCTGCAACATGTTGCCGTCGGTGACACCCGTGGCGGCGAAGATCACATCGCCCGAGGCCAGATCGGTGATGGCGTATTTACGGTCCAGATCCTGGACACCGACCTTGGCGGCGCGGCCGCGTTCGTCATCGTTGCGGAACAGCAGACGGCCCTGAATATTACCGCCGATGCAGCGCAGGGCGGCGGCGGCCAGGACACCTTCAGGCGCACCGCCCGTACCCATGTAGATGTCAACGCCGGTTTCCGGCATCGCCGTTGCCATGACACCGGCCACATCGCCATCGCCGATCAACACAATGCGCGCGCCGGCTTCGCGCACGGCGGCGATCAATTCCCCATGCCGGGGCCGGTCGAGAATACAGGCCACGACATCCTTGGCATCCTTGCCCAGGGCCTCGGCCACATTGTTGATGTTTTCCTCGGCGGAATTGTCCAGATCAATGGCCGCAACAGGCACCAACGGCCCGGCGGCAATCTTATCCATGTAGACGTCCGGGGCGTTCAGCAACCCGCCATGTTCCGACAGCGCCAGCACGGCCAAACCGTTCGGCATGCCCTTGGCGGTGATCGTGGTGCCCTCCAGGGGATCAAGGGCGATATCGATTTTCGGCCCATCGCCGGTGCCGACTTCCTCGCCAATGAACAGCATCGGCGCTTCGTCCCGTTCGCCCTCGCCAATCACCACGGTGCCCGCCATATGCAAGCGGTTCAGCGCCGTGCGCATGGCATCCACGGCAGCCTGATCAGCGACCTTTTCATCGCCTCGGCCCATGGTTTCCGCCGCGGCAATGGCGGCGGCCTCGGTTACCCGCACGGCTTCAATTGTGAGATTGCGGTCCAATATGATCATTTCGGCCATTACGCGCCCCTGTGATTCTCTGTACTGAATATTGTAGCGAATCCGTCGCGAAACTATAGCGTCTCGATGCGGATGATTTTCGGTTCTTCGACCACCGAATCCAAGCCGCCGATCAAGCTCATGGCTCGGGACATGGCCGCTTCCTCATTCTCGTGGGTGATCAAGACCACCGGCACGGCTTCGCCCGGATCGCGGCCCCGCTGCAACATCGAGCCGATGGAAATCTGCTCGTCACGCAGGATGGCTGAGATATCGGCGATCACGCCGGGCCGATCCAACACCGAAAGACGTACATAATATGGGCCGACATGACGGTCCATGGGCGCGGTGGGCAGCGTTTGCAGGCTATCGGCGGGGACCGAGAAGGCGGGCATGCGGATGCCACGGGCAATATCCACCAGATCACCGAGCACCGCCGATGCGGTCGGCCCTTCGCCGGCGCCACGACCTTCAAAGACCACCCGATCGACGAAATCGCCTTCCGCCACCACGGCATTGAAGACACCATCCACATGGGCGATCGGCGTACCTTCGGCGACCATGCAGGGATGGACCCGCTGTTCGACGCCATGGCCGGTCAGACGCGCAATTGCCAGCAGTTTGATGCGGTAGCCCAGTTCCGTGGCGAATTCGATATCAATCGCCGATACCTGGCGGATACCCTCAATATGCACCGCGTCCAGATTTACCGGGCAGCCGAACGCCAAGCTGGTCAGGATCGCCAATTTATGCGCTGCATCGACGCCGTCCACGTCAAAGGCGGGGTCGGCCTCGGCATAGCCCAGGGCCTGCGCCTCGTCCAATACATCGGCAAAATCCCGGCCACTGTCCCGCATGGCGGAAAGGATATAGTTGCAGGTGCCGTTCAGTATGCCATAGACCCTGGAAAAGCTGTTGCCGGCCAGCCCTTCGCGCATGGCCTTGATGATGGGGATGCCGCCGGCCACCGCTGCTTCGTAGTTCAGGGCCACGCCCCGGGCTTCGGCGGCAGTGGCCAAGGCGCTGCCGTGATGGGCGATCAGGGCCTTGTTGGCGGTAACAACGTCCTTGCCAGCGGCAATGGCGGCCTCCACGGCCAGCCTCGCCGGTCCCTCGTCGCCGCCGATCAATTCGACCAGCACATCGATATCGTCGCTGCCGGCCATATCGACCGGGTTGTCGTGCCAGGCAAAGGCGCTCAAATCCAGGCCGCGATCGCGGTTCCGGTCGCGGGCCGACACGGCGGTGACTTGCAAGGGCCGGCCGCAGCGCGCTGTCAGCAAATCGCCATGTTCCGCCAGTAGACGGACAACACCACCGCCCACCGTGCCCAGACCGGCAATGCCGAGACGCAATGGCGCCGTTTCCGATCCCGTCATTGCGCCGCCGCACCATGCGCGTCTTGAACGTCCGCGATATCCATGTCTTTGTAATCCTGCAAGAAACGTTTGATATTCCGTATCGCCTGACGCGAACGATGCTCGTTCTCGACCAGGGCGATGCGCACGAAGCCATCGCCGTATTCACCAAAGCCGATCCCCGGCGAGACCGCGACCTTGGCCTTGTCCAACAGCAATTTTGAAAATTCCAACGAGCCCAGATGGGTAAAACCCTCGGGCAACGGCGCCCAGGCAAACATCGTCGCCTGCGGCAACGGCACATCCCAACCGGCCGCGCCCAGGCCCTGAATCAGAACATCCCGGCGGCTTCTATACAGGCCGCGAATCTCCTCGATGCAGTCCTGCGGGCCATTCAAGGCGGCACAGGCCGCCACCTGGATCGGCGTGAAGGCGCCGTAGTCCAGATAAGACTTAATGCGTGTCAGCGCCGCAATCAGGCGCCGGTTGCCACTGGCAAAGCCCATGCGCCAGCCGGGCATGGAATAGGTCTTGGACAGGGATGTGAACTCCACCGCCACATCCTTGGCGCCTGGCACCTGCAGGATCGAGGGCGGCGGAATGCCGTCGTAATAGATTTCCGCGTAGGCCAGATCGGAGAGCAGGAATAGATTTTTCTCCCGCGCGAAATCCACCATGCGCTCATAAAACGCCAGATCGACAACTTCCGCCGTGGGGTTGGAGGGGTAGTTCAGGACAAGAGCCGTCGGCGGCGGCACACAATGGCGCACCGCCGCTTCCAGGTTGGTGAAAAAGTCCTGCTCCGGCCCCACCGGCACATGCCGGATCACGGCGCCGGCGATGATAAAGCCGTAGGGATGGATCGGATAGCTAGGGTTGGGCGACAGAATAACATCGCCGGGCGTGGTAATGGCCTGAGCCAGATTAGCCAAGCCCTCTTTCGAGCCCAGGGTGACGATGGTTTCCGTCTCGGGATCGATATCGACACCGAAGCGGCGTTGATAATAGTTCGCATTGGCCAGGCGAAGGCCCGGAATACCGCGCGAGGTGGAATAGCGGTGGGTTTTCGGATCCCGCGCCGTCTCCACCAGTTTGTCGATGATATGGCTGGGCGGCGGGGTGTCGGGGTTGCCCATGCCGAAATCGATAATGTCCTCGCCGCGCCCGCGCGCCGCCGCCTTCATAGCGTTCACTTCCGCAAAAACATACGGAGGCAGTCGCTTTATGCGGTGAAAATCAAAGGGCATTGGTCGTCATCATCGATCTTGTTTGACGTTTGGCATTGGCCGGAACAGCGGCAACTCCACTGCCCAAGGGGCAGGCTTTATGCCCGATTAATTCGGCCCGGGCGAGACCTAACGGATAAAAACCTCAACCCTGCGGTTCTTTGCTTCACCGCCGGGCATGAATTCAAAGTACAGCGGCTCCGCATCGCCCTTCGCCTGCACCACGATCTGTTCGGCTGCCACGCCGCTTCGGCGCAGTTCACCCGCGACCCTGTTGGCCCGGTCCAGGGAGACATTGAAATTGACCAGCTTGTGCTTGGCGTAATCCATATCTCCGGTACGCTGGCTGGCATGGCCGACGACGTAGATCGTTTTGCCTTGCTGGCGAACCTGACTGGCCAGTTGCCCCAACCGCGTCTTTTCCTGGCCGCTCAACCGAGTCGACCCGTGACGAAAGCGGATCAATACGGGCGCGCCGGGCAAGCGGCGCATGGCGCTGTTGCTCATCTGCGGAGATGCCATGGCGGGCGCCATGGCAGGCGCCATCGAACCCACCTGAACGCCTTGATCAGTGCCGCTAAGCGAGGCATTGAAGGCCTGTTGCACGACGCCGGGCACCTTTGTCGGCCATTGCCCCGAAATGGGCGCGGCATTCGGGGCGTTGAAGACATTGCCCGGCTGGCGCACGACAGGGCTGCCCTGGGCCGCCAGGGAAGACGCAAAGGCCTGTTGCAATACGGTCTGATCCTGGCCAAGGCCCAAATTGACCTGCACCGAGGGTGAGTGCATGGCCACGGCCTGTGAAGGCGGCGGGATTAGTTTCGGCGCGGCAAGCGGCGTTGACGCGGCTGTGGCCGGAACCCGCGTGGCTGGCGCCACGGCGGCTGGAGGCTTCGGCAGCGCCGCCACGCCCGCCATCTGCCGGCGGCTGGCACTGGCGGCGGATCTCTGAACCACCTGCGGTATCGGCCGGCGCGAGACTTCCGCCACCGGCGCTGGCGGCGGCGGCAGGCTGCCCCGGCGCTGCACAATTGAAGGCACCCGTGTCAGGCCGCTTGAATTCGAGGCGGCGCCGGTAACCGGCTTGGGCGGCGCCGGCAATGACGGCAAGGCGGGCCGGGCCGCGGTCCCCTTGGTGGCGGGGATCGCCGCAAGTTGCTGTTTGCCAGAAGGTTTCTTCAACGCCGGCGCACTTGGCTTCACAACCGGTGCGCGCGGTTTCGCCACCGGCGCCGGTGCTGGTGCCGGTTTTGGCGGCGCAGCGGCCATGCGTTGATCGCCGGCACGCAAGTTTTGATCGGTATAACGCGCATTGTCGCGATCCGCGACCAGGCCTTTGGCCAATTTCTGCCGGCTTTCAGGTGTGCTGGCCGGCTTCGGCTTGGCGGGTGTTTCGCCCAACTTGGGAAATGGCTTGTCGGCACCAGGGGCCCTGGCCGCAGGCTTGGGCGCCGATGGCAGGTCGTCCACATCATCGTCGAACATATCGCCAAACCAATCGACCGGGTTGCCCCAATTGGTCGGATTGACCCAATCAGGCGGCTTGACCCATTCGGGCGCATCCGGCATTCGGGAACAGCCGGCCAAGGCCAGCGCCAGAGCCAATGCCGTAACGGACCGCGCGGTGCGCCCGATTTTTCGCGGCGCGCCCGGCGCCTGCGCGATTGCGGGAGCGATGCCTCGGGCGCGGCCCGCGCGTTCCTTCGCCATTAGTCCGTTCATTGCGCATGCTCCTTATTACTGGCGATGATCGGCTTTAACCCGCCGGCCGGTCAACTAGCACTATTGGCCATTGTTATAGTCTTCAGGTACCTTGCTAACAACCGCTTCTATGTTAAACGAATCACTTGGGCATTGTATGACCCAGCCTGAATTCGTCAAACCGAGGATCAAGAACCGTCATGACCCAAGAAAGTGAAAATGGCACGACCGGAGCAGCCGACGGCCAGGCGGCTGAATTTTCCGCCAACATGATCAAGGTTGCCGAGCAATGCCAGACCCTGGTCGGCAATTTTCTGCAACAGCAGGCCACGGATGCGGGCCGTGGCGATCCTGATCCGTTGAACATCGGCAACGCCTTCATGGAGCTGACGGCCCAGATGATGGCCGACCCGGCAAAAATGGTCGAGGCGCAGATGGGGTTGTGGCAGGACTATATGAACCTGTGGCAGAATGCCGCCAAGGGCATGCTTGGCGAAGACGCGAAACCGGTGATTGCGCCCGAAAAAGGCGACAAGAGGTTTCGCGGCGAGGAGTGGGAAAGCAATCAGATTTTCGACTTTATCAAGCAGTCGTATCTGCTGACCTCGCGCTGGATGCAGAATACGGTGCGTGAGGTGGACGGCCTGGACGAGGCCACGGCCCGCAAGGTGGACTTCTACACGCAGCAGTTTATCGATGCCATGGCGCCGACCAACTTCGTCGCCACCAACCCGGAGGTCCTGCGCGAAACCATCGAGAGCAAGGGCGAGAACCTGGTGCGGGGCCTCTCCAACATGCTGGACGATCTGGAGCGGGGCAAGGGCAAGCTGGCGATCAAGATGACCGACCTTGATGCCTTCAAGGTGGGGGAAAACATCGCCGTCAGCCCTGGTAAGGTGGTCTGGCAAAGCGATCTGATCCAGTTGCTTCAGTACGAACCAACGACCGAACAGGTCCATAAACGGCCGCTGCTGATCGTGCCGCCCTGGATCAACAAGTTCTACATCCTGGACCTGAAGCCGCAGAATTCCTTCATCAAATGGGCCGTCGAGCAGGGCCTGACCGTTTTTGTCATCTCCTGGGTCAATCCGGACCAGGCCTTGGCCGAAAAAACCTTCGAAGACTACATGTTCGAAGGCATCTATTCGGCCCTGGACGGGGTCAAGGCGGCCTGCGGCGAGGAAGATGCCAATATTATCGGCTATTGCCTGGGCGGCACCCTAACCGGCGCGACCCTGGCCCATATGGCCGCCAATAACGACGAACGGGTCAAATCGGCGACCTTTTTTACTTCCCTGGTGGATTTCCAGGAGGCCGGCGAACTGTCGGTCTTCATCGATGACGCGCAGGTCGATCAGTTGGAACAGAAAATGGAGGAACAGGGCGGCATTCTGGACGGCGCGGCCATGGCCACGACCTTCAATATGCTGCGTTCCAACGACCTGATCTGGTCCTTCGTCATCAACAACTATCTGATGGGCAAGGACCCGTTCCCGTTTGATCTGTTGTATTGGAATTCCGACTCGACCCGCATGCCGGCGAAAATGCACAGCTTCTACCTGCGCAAAATGTACATGGAGAACCTGCTCTCCCAACCGGGCGGCATCGAACTGGGCGGCTGTCCCATCGACCTGAGCAAGGTGAATATTCCCGTGCACATCGTCTCCACCAAGGAAGACCATATCGCGCCGTGGAAGGGCACCTATGTGGCCACGCAACTGTATAGCGGCAAGACCACCTTCACCCTGGCCGGATCGGGCCACATCGCGGGCATCGTCAATCCGCCCAGCGCCCAAAAATATGGCTATTGGAGCAATTCGGAAAATCCGGCGACACCGGACGAATGGTTTGCCGGCGCCACCCAGCACGAGGGTTCCTGGTGGCCGCAGTGGGGCGAATGGGTCGCCAAGCATTCCGGCCGCAAGGTAAAGGCGCGGCAGCCGGGCAGCAAGGACGCTCCGGTGCTGGAGGACGCGCCCGGCAGCTATGTCCTGGTGCGCTCGGACGGATAGGAAGGAGTTTGGTTTTTCAAATGTCTGAAGTCGTCGTAGTCGAGCGCGTGGGCGAAACCGCCATATTGCGCTTTAACCGCCCCGATAACCTGAACGCGATTTCTCTGGCCCTGGCCAAGGGCGTCGCCGCCACGCTGATCGAACTGGACAGCGACGACACGGTAAAAGGCATCGTCCTGACCGGCGCCGGCGAACGGGCCTTTTGCGCCGGCGTCGATCTGTTCGAGGCGCGCGGCATGCAGGTCGCCGATATCGAGCATTGGTTCGGCACCGCTTGCAATATCTACAAACAGATCCTGCTGACCAACAAGCCGGTCATCGCCGCCATCAACGGCATCGCGGCAGGCGGCGGCTTTCAAATCGCCATGGTCTCGGACCTGCGCGTCGCCCACCTAGGCGCCCGCATGGGCCAGCCGGAAATCAACGCCGCCATTCCCTCGATCATGGGCTCGTATTGGATGTCACTGCATCTGGGCTGGTCGAAGAACCAGGAATTGTCCATGACCGGCCGCCTGATGGCGGCGGATGAGGCCCAGGATCTTGGCCTGATCAACTACATGGTGGAGCAAGATCAGGTTGTCGCCAAGGCCTGCGAAGTAGCGGAAACCCTGGCCGCCAAGCCCGCCGTCGCCTGGGCCCGGACCAAGGCGCGGTTCCGCGAGATCGCCCTGGCCGGCTTCGACGAAGCCTTCCGCGCCGGCGTCTTGGGCCAGCAGGAATCCTATGCCAAGGGCGAGGCCCAGGCGGTCATCGAAGCCTTCCTGGCAAGTCGGGGCGGCGGCAAGGCCTGACGGCAGGCGATCACTCCGGCGCGCTGCTCCCCAGGTCGATGTAGGCATGCGCATGCGCTAATGGCGCCGGTTCATCGGTCTTGTCATTTGTCCGAGGCGTCTCGCCGTATACGTCCGCCGCCGCGAAGAGTTTCATCGGTTCATGCGATACTGCTGGCGCCACTGGCAGAATCAAGGACTTGAACTGCGTGGCAAGACCGCTGCGCCTGACAATGTTGATATCGCCCAGGCCACCACATGGTGTTGATGTCAATTTCCAAAGGCGTCTAATTCGGGTCGGCCGCTCGCCCTCCGGCAACATCTCAATGTAGTTCTGGCCAGTCAGATCCCGGCTCGCCAATGCCCCATGGCAGCCTGCGAACAGACGAAAGACAACACGTTCGGGCGAGAATGCATCGTACACGTTTACGTGCCCAAGCGCCGCGCCAAGGTGCTCGGCAATAACCTCATCTGAAGACGGCAGCAATTTCTCCCCGCGCCACCGCTGCCACGCTTCGAGCAAGGCAAAACAATGCGGGGCTTCATCTAGAAGCCCGGCGCACTCGGTCAGGTTAATCATCAATGGTCCCCAAAGCGATGAAGAAAAACAAACTTACCACGATATTTCGGCGAACCGACCTCAAATTGATCAAACGATAAACCGCACCTGAGATTCACTTACCTCCATGCCAATGGCAAATCTCAAGACTTGATGGCGATGCCGGTTAACCGAATGGTATGATGAGCTGAAAAGGGAGAAAGAACATGCGTGAACTTACCGCCGAACCGATTGAAGAGACCACATTTGCGCCGTATGGGCAGCTCCTATCCGATCCCGGGTCCGGCAACCGCAGCGACTATGCGGCGCAGGTGAGCAACGGCCGGCCCGGCATTGACATCAATCTCGCCGTGGTGCGCGCCATGCCGCCTGAAAAACTCCCCATCCAGGTGACGAAGATGGAGCGGCATCCCCTGTCATCCCAGGCATTCCTGCCCCTGGATTGCGACCGCTACCTGGTAATCGCGGCGCTGCCGCAAGGCAAGGACGGCCCGCCGGACCTCTCGACATTGCGTGCCTTCATCGCGCCGGGACAGGCTGGCATAAACTACAACGCGGGCACCTGGCACTATCCACTGACAAGTTTCGACCGCCCATCGACGTTCGGTCTGCTGATGTACATGGACGGCGGACCTGGGGATGAGGATTGGCATACCTTGGAAGAACCGTTCCTTGTCGGCATCACATAGTACAACGGCTGCGTGATGCGATTGCGTGCGCCGGGTCGCAAAAAAAGACTTGAATGAAGAGGAAATTGAAAATGGGCGAGTTGGTATTGGCTGCAAAAGTAACACACGTCCCCACCATGTTGCTGTCCGAGCAACCCGGCCCACTGGAGGGCCGGCGCCAAGCCGCCATCGAGGGGCACCGGGAGATTGGCCGCCGGGCCCGGGCCGCCGGCGCCGACACGGCGATTGTCCTCGATACCCATTGGCTGGTGAATGCGGCCTATCACATCAATTCGAACCGGCATTTCAAGGGCACCTACACCAGCCATGAATTCCCGCATTTCATCCAAAATCTGGAGTATGAGTACGAAGGCAATCCGGCGCTCGGCGATTTAATCGCGGAAAAGGCCCAGGCCAAGGGTGTCGATACCTTCTCGCACCAGGTTGAAACCCTGGACCTGGAATACGGCACCCTTATCCCGCTGCACTACCAGGACCCGGAGGCAAAATTCAAAGTCATCTCGGTCGCCGCCTGGTGTACGGTTCACAGCCTTGAGGCCTCGCGGAAGCTGGGCGAAGCCATCCGGGAAGCGATCACCGACAGCGAGAGCAAGGTTGCGCTGCTGGCGTCGGGGTCTCTGTCCCACCGCATCTGGGACAACGAACTTTATGCCGCCAATAACGGCACTTTTACGATATCCAGCGAGTTCAACCGCCAGGCCGATTTGCGTGTCCTGGAACTCTGGCAACAGGGTGACTTCGCGACATTCCTGAAAATGCTGCCCGAATACGCCCGCCATTGCTCCGGCGAAGGCGGCATGCACGACACGGCCATGTTGCTGGGCGCCCTTGGCTGGGATGACTACGCCAATGGCGTTGATATCGTCACCGAATATTTCCCCAGCTCGGGCACCGGCCAGGTCGTCGCGGATTTCCCCCTTTGAGCGGGCCTTTCAGGTCCGGAGCCGGACGAAGACAGCTTTAGAGCATCGGTTCGAACGATCCGGCAGCGATTGAAAATGGACCACATCGAGATTCATTTCGTCGGATGGTATTGTGGACTTCAACAGTGGGAGGTCGTGCGGTCATGGCGGCCCGGTACCTGCACCACCACATCGTGCCAGACTCGGACATTCGGCCAGGCTAGATTTCCCTTGCAGTCGAGTTAAGATGTCCTTCGGAAGGGGAGCGTTTCGTTGCAAAGCGAGGATAGGAGGCTGGCGGCTATCGTTGTCGCCGATGTAGCCGGCTTTAGCCGTCTGGTTGGCCTGGACGAGGAAGGCACGCTCGCTGCCTTTCGTTCCCATCGCGCCGAGCTGATCATGCCGTTGCTGGAAGGACATAGAGGCCGCATCGCCAATACCGCCGGGGACAGCTTTTTGCTGGAGTTCCCTAGTGCGGTGGAAGCCGTCCGTTGTGCCATGGCAATGCAAAAGGGCCTGTTTGAAAGAAATCAAGGTATCGACGAGGAACGCCGGATTCGCCTACGGATCGGCATAAATGTCGGCGACGTCATCGCCGAGGACGACGACTTGCTGGGCGATGGTGTTAATGTCGCGGCCCGACTCGAAAATTTGGCCGAGCCGGGTGGCATCTGCATCTCGCGCAGTACAAGGGATCAGGTCCGCGACAGGCTGGAGATCGATTTCGAAGACCTGGGCGAAGTTGAGGTCAAGAACATCGTCCGGCCGGTGCGCGTATTCAGTATCAAGTTTGAGGGCGGAGCGCAGAGGCAAAACTCCCTGCTGGCCGAGGTCGAAAGCGCGTCGCCTGAACGCATGGCACTGCCTTTGCCAAGTCGGCCGTCGGTCGCGGTGATGCCATTCGATAACGTTAACGCGGACGAAAATCAGATAACCCTGATCAAGGGGCTGACAGGCGACATCATTTTTGCTTTGTCGCGGTTGACCGAGCTTTTCGTCATTGACCAGATGTCGACAGAAACCTACGCCGGTCAGGCCGTCGCAGCCCGGCAGGCAGCGGAAGATCTGGGCGTACGCTACATCGTCAAGGGCGGCTTGGAGCGCGGCGGTGACCGTCTACGGGTCACCGTGCAGTTGCTCGACGCACTGGCGGGCGAGCACGTCTGGTCGGAACGTTACGACCGGACTGTCAAAGACCTTTTTGCCGTTCGCGACGACATCACCCGCCGCATAGTTGCAGCCATCGGCATACAGATTGGTTCAGGCCCGCAGAGCATGCTTGAGGAAGATCAGGACGTTGATTTGGAGGCTTGGTTGTTGATGCGGGAAGCCTCCGAATTTGCCAATGAACCCTCACCAGACAACCTGCGCCGCGCCCGAGTGGCCATGGAGCGGGTGGTGAAACTGGAGCCGGACCTGGTTGATGTTCATGTCTGGCTCTCGGTTATAAATCGACTGGAAGTGCAGAGTGGAAGTAGTGAAAACCCTGAAGCGGGCATGCGGATAGCGTGGGAAGAGGCGCGGAAAGCGGAAAAGTTGGGGCCCGACCATCCCGGCACCCAAGCAGCGTTGTGCAATTTGTACGTCATGGATGGCGACTACGAAAAAGGCATTGCCGCCATCAAGCGCGCTGTCGAACTGGCTCCAAACAGTGCCCCGATCGTAGGTACGGGCACCTTGACCTATTTTTACGCTGGCGACTATGGCGCGGCAGTAAAGCATGGCAAGATTTCAATGCGCTTGATGCCACGTAGCCATTTGCACTGGGTGATTTATCATACTGCCATGGCGCTGCAGATGCTGGGCGAAGCGGTAGAGGCGGAAACGTTGTACCGGAAGGTCCTGATGACCGAACCAGATACCCATTGGCAAGGCTGGGTTCATCTACAGATGGCGCTGATCGAAGCGGCGCGCGGCGATAATGTCAAAGCACATGGTCACCTCGCAGACGCCTTAGTGGCCGCGCCGTACCTCTCACAATCGATGTTGCGAAGTACAATGCCGATGCGGGATCAAACAGCGTTAGACCCCTGGCTCGATACCCTCGACCGGCTGGGCCTGCCGAAATAGGCGGCGGTCTTTGCTGTCATGCGTTGCTCGAGTTGGATCGAACTGCGGCATCCATCCACCGAACGATCTTGTCTGCCCCGAATGTCCCGACCTATACTGCCTACGGGTTTTGATCGGAATATTCAAAACCGGGCCAATCTCTAACTTGGTGGCTGGGCCAATCTAAGAGGACAGGCCGGGTTCGCCATCGAGTTCTATTGCCGGGTGATTTGGCTATTCGTAGAACGGCGGGCTTCGCTCTCTTCCCGCGGCGTAAGAACAGTTAAGCGGAAAGAAATGCGCTCGTACCATGAACCCGCACGTCAAACGCCGATCCGCGAAAACGTGGACGTATTGGTCGTTGGCGGCGGATCCGCCGGGCTGTGTGCCGCCGTCGCGGCGGCGCGGGCCGGCGCCAGGGTTGTTCTGGCCGAGAACCAAGGTTTTCTGGGCGGCACCCTGACAGCCGTCACCCTCGGCAGCATTTGCGGCTTATATACGGTCACCGAGGACGACATCGTGCCGGCGGTGGGCGGCCTGCTGAGCGAAATTATCGAGCGGCTGGCCATTCTTGAAGGGCCGCGTACGCCGACGCGATGGCTGGAAACGGCAACCATGATCTACGATCCGTTCCTGCTTCGCGTCGTCGCCGACAACCTTGTAACCGAGACGGATATGACCCTGGCCCTGCATACCAGGGCCGTTTCCGTCATCATGGACGGCAGCCGGATTAACGGTGTGGTGTTCGAGGGACAGGACGGGCGCTGGGCCTGCCAAGCAGGAATGGTGATCGATTGCACGGGCGATGGCACCATCGCGGCGCTGGCCGGCGCAAAGTTCGAAATGGACGCCGACAATATTCAAAATCCCAATCCCATGTTCCGCCTCGGCGGTGTCGATACGGATAAGGTCGAAGCGCTGAAACGTCCCGAATTGCGCGAATATCTCGAACAGGCCGTTGCCGCCGGGTTCGAGCTGCCAAGAACCGCCGGGGGCTTGTTCGTGATCCATCCGGGCGCGGTACATCTGAACGTAACGCGCGTGGCGCGCGACGGCTTGCCGCCGAACACCTTGGAAACCGAAGATATCACCTGGGCCGAGATCGAGGGCCGGCGGCAGGTGATGCTGTACCGGGACGCCTTTCGCGCCCATGTGCCAGGCTTCGAGAATTGCTACGTTGATGATTGCGGCGCGCGCATCGGCGTTCGGGAAACCCGGCGGATTACCGGGCAATATTCCCTAAGCGTTGACGAGGTCATGGGCGAAGCGCGCTTCGATGACGCCATCGCCTGCTGTTCCTGGCCGCTGGAGGAGCACGGCGCCGGCCGCGCCACCAGGTGGGTATGGTTGCGGCCCGGCGGATATTATCAAATCCCGTTTCGAAGCCTTATCCCCATTGAAATCGAGGGATTGCTGATCGCCGGGCGCTGCGTTTCGGCATCGCACGAAGCCCAGGCCTCGTTGCGCGTCGCCGCGCCTTGCATGGCCATGGGCCAGGCCGCGGGGACGGCCGCCGCCATGGCCACGGATTGGGGGGTAAACGTGACAGACCTCAATGGCGCCGATTTGCAGGCACGTTTGGTGCAACAGGGCGCGATCATTAATGAGAGAGAGACCGAAATTGCCTGAACTTCGCAGCAACCTCGAGCCCGGGACGACGGCATGGGCCGTGCGGCGGGCGCAGTGGAAAGCCCTTGGCCTCAGCGACGAGGATTTGCTGAAACCAAAAATAGCCGTCGTCAACACCTCCTCCGAATTGTCGATCTGTTTCAGCCATCTCGACGATATATCGGTGATCGTGAAGCAGGCCATCCGCCAGGCGGGCGGCGTACCGTTCGAAGTGCGCACCGTTGCCCCCAGTGATTTCGTCACCTGTGCGGCGCGCGCCGGGCGCTACATTCTGCCCTCCCGCGACCTGCTGGTGAACGACATTGAAGTCTCCGTTGAAGGGCCGCTGCTCGATGGCATGGTCTGCCTGAGTTCCTGTGACAAGACGACACCGGGACATTTGATGGCGGCGGCGCGTCTGAACATTCCCACCGTCATTGTGCCCTGCGGCTATCAAGGTTGCGGGGAATTCGAGGGCGAGCCCATTGATGTCGAGGATGTCTTCGAGTCCGCCGGCATGGTTTCGACGGGCGCCATTGATATCGAGACCATGGGCGGCATGTGCGATGCGGCGATTACCACGCCTGGGGTTTGCGCCGGCATGGGAACCGCCAACAGCATGCACGTGATGGCCGAGGCCCTGGGCATGGCGCCGTCCGGCTCAACGCCCATCGCCGCCATCGGCCCGCGCATGGATGCGCTGGCCGCGGATGCCGGGGCGCGCATTGTCACCATGATCGAGCAGGATATCCGGCCGCTGTCAATTCTGACTCCGGCGGCGTTCGCCAATGCCATGGCCGTCGCCCTGGCGCTGAGCACCTCGATCAATGTCCTGCGCCACTTGCAAGCGGTCGCCGAGGAAGGCGATGTCGACGTCAATGTTTACGATTTGATTGACCGACTGGGGCCGCGCGTACCGGTGCTTTGCGCCGTGAAGCCGAACGGGCCGAACAGCATTATCGATCTGGAAAATGCCGGCGGCACGGCGGCGGTGATGAAACAGTTGGAAAGCTGCCTCGATACCCAGGCGAATACCATTTCAGGCGAAGCGATAGCTGATCTTCTGGCGGGAATCCCCGTGGATCCGGTCATGCCTCTGGGTTCGCTTGCGGCGCCCGTTTCCGCTGGACCGTCATTGATGATCCTGCGCGGTTCTCTGGCCCCCGACGGCTCCATCGTCAAGGTTGGTGCAGCACCGGCGCGCTCGGATGCGTTTCGCGGCCCGGCCAATGTTTATGAAAGCCAGGAAGACGCGCTCGATGCCTTAAGCCAGGGCGCCATTGAAGCGGGCCAGGTTGTCGTTCTACGGGGTCTCGGCTCCCGGGGCGGGCCGGGCGTGGCCTCGGCCTCGTGGTTCGTGGCCGCCATGCAGGGGGCCGGACTGGGCGGCAAGATCGCGGTTGTAACGGATGGCCAGCTATCGGGGCTGAACCGGGGATTTGTCGTTGGCCAGGTGATGCCCGAAGCGGCGCGAGGCGGCCCATTGGCGCTGGTTCAAACAGGCGATCCGGTTGTCATCGACTTGGCTAACCGCCGGATCGATTTGGCCATTGATGCGGCAACTCTTGAGGCCCGCCGTCAAGCACTGCCGGAATTTGAAATGTCGGAGACCAAGGGCTGGCTGGGCATTTACCAACGGCTGGTCCAGCCATTGTCAAAGGGCGGCGTATTACGGCCCTGAATAAGTAGCGGCGGAACCCAGCGATGAAGCATTACGATTTTATTATTGTCGGCGGCGGTTCCTCCGGCTGCGTTCTTGCCAATCGTCTTTCCGCGCGCGGCAATGCCTCCGTGCTGTTGCTCGAAGCCGGTCCCGATACGCCGCCCGATGCCATTCCTGAATCCATCTATGCGGAAGGGCATTTGCCTGACTATTTCAGCCCCATGCGTTATTGGACGAAGCTCCAGGTTTTTCGCGACGTTGTTGGCAACAGGTCCCCCGGCGAAGTTGAAGCCTCCATGACATCGCTGCGCTACGAGCAGGCGAGGGTCATGGGCGGCGGTTCCAGCATCAACGGACAGGTCGCGCTCCGAGGCCTTCCCTCCGACTATGATAGCTGGGCGGAAATGGGCGCGGCGGGCTGGGGTTGGGAAGACTGTCTGCCCTACTTCAAGCGCCTTGAGCGCGACATGGACTTCGATGGCCCGTTGCATGGCAAGGACGGGCCCATGGGCATTCGCCGGACCTTTCCGGAAGATTGGGCGGGTTTTGCATTGGCTTTTCGCGAGGCGGTGGCGGAGCAAGGCCTGCCCTATTATGACGATTGCCATCAGGAGTTTGGCGATGGCTGTTTCCCGTTTCCAAAGAACAATGTTTACGGCCGGCGTATTTCCACAGCGGTCGCCTATCTTGATAGCGCCGTGCGCCGGCGCCCCAACCTGGAAATCATTGCCGATGCCCAGGTCGATCAGATCGAATTCGAAGGCACGCGTGCTGTGGCGGTTTCGGTGTCTCGCAAGGAAGGCCGGCAGCGGTTCGGGGGCGGAGAAATAATCCTGTGCGCCGGCGCCCTGCATACCCCGGCGATCCTTTTGCGCGCGGGGATCGGGCCGGCTGCTCACTTGGGCGAGATGGGCATCGAGGTCCGGGCGGAACTGCCCGGTGTCGGCGCCAACCTGCAGGATCATCCGCTTGTCGGCATCGGCGTGCATTTGAAGCCAGGCGCCCGGCTGCAATCCCAAATGAAGAACAGTTTTCTGGTCTATAGCCGTTTTTCGTCCGGGCTGGCGGGATGCCCGCCCCAGGATATGAAGATGTCACTGGGAAATCGGTTCGATCAGACAGCCGTCGGGCATCAGTTCGGCATTGTTCGGGTCGGCCCGGACAAGGCCTTTTCCCGTGGACTGGTTCGGTTGCGCACGACCGACTCCCGCGACGAGCCATATGTTTCGTTCAATCTTTTGTCTGACGAGCGCGACCTGGTCCGGATGATCGATGGCATTCGTTTTGCCTGCAGGGTTTTGTCGGCAAAATCCATTCAAGAACAATCGTTCGCAATATTCGCCGGTGCCTACACCGATTGGGTTCGGCGGCTGGGCATGAAGACATGGTACAACAAGATCCTGACAGAAGCCGGCGCTTTTGCCCTGGACCTTGGTGCGTTGCCGCGAAACGCGATCATGAAGGTCGTGAGGTCGTCGGGTTACAAAATTGAAGATTTACTGAACGACGACGATGCGGTCGAGGCTTTCGCGCGTGCGACGGTATTGGGAAACTGGCACGCCTGCGGCACGGTTCGGATGGGAGCCGAAAGCGACCGCGAAGCCTGTGTTGATAGCTCCGGAAAGGTCCATGGCATTGAAAATCTGCGGGTCGCCGATGCCTCGATCATGCCCGCCATTCCCTGCGCCAACATCCACCTGACGACAATCATGGCGGCGGAAAAACTGTCTGATTGCTTCTGATCGTGCGGTCTGGCGAATGGCGCCGGCAGCGGGTATTGACTGTTCCTAATCACAGATAGCCTCACGGAACGCCAGCCGGCAAGAGCTGCCCTGGGTAGAGGGAACACAACGGGAGCTGGACGTTACATTGGGCACCGCGATAGGCCAGGGCGTTAGTCTCCAGCGCCCTCGGCCGCTACGTCCTGAAAGATTTCGTTGGCGATGATCATGGCCTCGCGAATGGAAGGCACGCCGATATAGCCGCCAAGGTGCAGCAGCACTTCGCCGATTTCATCCTCCGTCCAGCCCTGGCGCAGGGCCATGCGGATGTGAATATCCAGCTCCGGCCAGCGCGCCGTGCAGGTGTCCGAGATGACGCAGATCAGGGTTCGGGTTTTCAGGTCGAGACCGGGCCTGGTCCAGAGCATGCCGAAGACGGCCTCGGAGGTGTATTGCCCGAATTTCTCCATGGTCGGGTTGTTGTAGGTATTCGACGCCATGTTCTCGACCATGGCATCACCCATCAACTGGCGGCGGATCTCCCGGCCCTTCTTGTAAGTTTCGCTCTCGCTCATTGCGATCTCCTCTGTCATTCACATCCTGTTCAGGTCTTGACTATACATAGGGCCGGCGTTTGTGTCCGGGCCCGTGTCCGGCGCATGGCTGGGTTGCCGCCTTGGCGCACGCGGGAACATGCGATCAGCGATATGATGCGCCTCCGAAATGATGGGGACCCAACCTTAGATGACCAGGTTAAGCGCGATCATTGCCGCCTCCAGCGGCAACGCCAAGGGTATCGCCTGGATGTTCCTGACCGGGTTGATCTTTGTCTTCGTGACCGGCGCGGTCCGGCATCTGGGCAGCAGCATGCACCCGGTGCAACTGGCCTTTCTGCGCTATGCCATCGCGTTGGTATTTCTATTGCCGGTCATAATCCGTGAGGTCAGAAATTACCGCAGCCGGACCCGCCGCTATGGGCTGCATGCCGTCCGCGGTTTCCTGCATGCCATCGGCGTCATGCTGTGGTTCTACGCCATGGCCCATATTCCGGTGGCCGAGGTCACCGCCCTGGGCTTTACCGCGCCCATTTTCGCCACGATCGGCGCGGCGCTGTTCCTGGGGGAAAAATTGTATATGCGGCGCATCGGCGCCGTCATATTCGGCTTTACCGGCGCCATGGTGATTCTGCGTCCCGGCGTCCAGGTAATCGAACTTGGTGCCATCGCGCAGCTTTGCGCCGCACCGCTGTTCGCCGCTTCGTTGTTGATATCGAAGAAATTGACGGAGACCGAGCACAACAGCACGATTGTTGCGGTGATGGGGATTTTTGTCACCCTGGCATTGCTTCCGCCGGCGTTGTACGTCTGGCGGTCACCAACAATTGAAGAGATGATCTGGCTGTTTGGCGTTGCCGGGCTGGCGACTTTGGGGCATCTGACAATGACCCAGGCCTTCCGCTGTGCCGAGATCACGGCCCTGCAGCCGGTATCGTTCCTGCAACTGGTCTGGGCCACGCTGCTGGGCTTCTACGTCTTTGGCGAGGAACCGGATTTCTGGACCTGGGTCGGCGGCGGCATCATCGTGATCTCTGCCACCTATATCGCCCACCGCGAGGCCCGCGCGCGGCAAAGGACCGGGACGGAGGTCCGCCAGGGAGGAAACTAGAACGTGAAACGGCCCGTTTACCGCATCTGCCTTATTCTCGCGGCCGTCTTTTTGGCGGCGTTCTGGCGGTCCGGGTTCCGCTCGTTAGAAGCTTTGGCGGCGCCCTCCGCCGATCCCTGGCCCCGCTGGAACGCGGCAAATTCGGACAACCGCGCCGAGATCGATTTCACCACCTGGGACGGCTTGTTGCGGCGTTACCTGAATACCGCGCCGAATGGCATCAACTTGTTCCGCTACGGCGCGGTCACGGCCGCTGACAAGGCTGTCCTGGACAAGACCATCGCCAAACTGGCCGCCCTGCCCATCAGCACATACAACCGGGCGCAACAACGGGCTTACTGGGTCAATCTGTATAACGCCCTGACGGTCAAGGTCGTGTTGGCGCACTATCCCGTCGCCTCGATCATGGACATCGACATTTCGCCGGGATTTTTCAGCTTCGGCCCCTGGGACAAGAAACTGTTGCGGATCGAGGGCGAGGCTATAAGTCTGAACGATATTGAACACCGCATCCTGCGTCCCCTGTGGGGCGATCCGCGCATCCACTATGCCCTCAACTGCGCCTCGCTCGGCTGCCCCAATCTCGCGGCCAGGGCCTACATCGCACAAGACATGGATGCTCGGCTGGAGGCCGCCGCGCGGCGCTTTATCAACCATCCCAGAGGTGTCCGCTTCGAAGACGGAGACTTGGTGGTCTCCAGCATTTATGACTGGTTCATCGAAGATTTTGGCGGCGACGAGGCGGGCGTCCTGGCGCATTTACGCAAATACGCCGCGCCCGAGCTAATACAGAAGATCGCGCAACACGGCCGGCTTGACCGCGCCAGCTATGACTGGCGCCTGAACATGACCGACTAGATCAAACAGCTCAAGAATGGAATAATTCTTGAGCTGATAATTTGATCTAATCCTAAGAGTTAGAGCAACTTATCTGCGTTCGAATGAACGCAGGTTGCTCTAAGGCCGCATGCCGAAGCTGACGGGCCCCGGCGTCCGCAAGGGCGCGGCCAGATTGGCGAAATCGCACAACAGGGACCGCGTCCGGTGCGGCTCGATGATATCCTCGATCCAAAAGACCTCCGCCGTGCGGTAGGGGGAGCGCAGGCGGTTTAGGCGCTCCTCGATCTTCGCCAACTCCGCCTCCCGGTCGTCCGCGGCATCCAGATCGGCACTGTAGGCCGCCTCAATGCCGCCTTCGAGCGGCAGCGAGCCCCAGCGCGCCGTGTACCAGGCATAGCGCACGGAATACCGGCCGACGGGACGGTGCGCGCCGCCGGCGACGCCGAACGAATTGCGGATGATAATGGAGCACCAGGGCACGGTGGATTGGTTGACCGACGCCATGGCGCGGACCCCATGGCGGATCGTGCCCGTGCGCTCCGCCTCGCCGCCAACCAGAAAGCCGGGACAATCGGCCAGATAGACCACCGGCAAATGAAAGGTTTCAGCCAGATCAACGAAGCGGATGATCTTGTCACAGGCATCCGAGGTCCAGGCGCCGCCGTAGAAATGCGGGTCCGAGGCCATCAGCATCACGGGCCAGCCATCCAGGCGGGCCAGACCGGTGATGATGGAGCGGCCGAACATCTTGCCGATCTCGAAGAACGAGCCCTTGTCGACCAGGGAATTGATCACCTTGCGCATGCGATAGACCTGGCGCGTGTTCTTCGGAATGATCGTATTCAGCTTTTCGTCCTGGCGGGCCGGGTCGTCCTCCTGGGGCCCACGCGGCGGCAGTTCATGGACCGATGACGGCATGTAGGAGAGGAAACGGCGGGCGCACGCGAAGGCATCTTCCTCGCTGTCGGCGGCATGGTCGACACCGCCGGCGGCGGTCTGAATGGCATGGCCGCCCAATTCCTGCTTGTCCAGATCCTCGCCGATATGCTTCACCACCGGCGGACCGGCGACGAACATCGCGCCGATATCCTTGACCAGCACGGAATAATGCGTCGCCGCAAGACGGGCCGCGCCCAGGCCCGCGACCGAGCCCAGGCCAAGGCCCACCACGGGCACCGTCGCCATGTTGCTGGCCAGAAGATCAAATCCCGAAGAGCTGCCATAACCGCCCGGCAAATTGGCCCGGCCCTTGGTCTCGATGGTTTTCACCGAACCGCCGCCGCCCGAGCCTTCGATCAGACGGATAATCGGCAGGCGCAAGCCATTGGCCATGACTTCGGGATATTGCGCCTTTTCCTTAATCGTGGCGTCGGCCGAGCCGCCGCGCACGGTGAAATCGTCGCCGGAGATAACCACGGGCCGGCCATCCACAAGGCCCCGCCCCATGACGCAGTTGGTCGGCGAATGTGAGGCGATGTTGCCATCCTCGTCGTAGCTGTAAGCGCCCGCCAGAGAACCAATTTCCTGAAAACTGCCGGGATCGAGAATGTCATTGATCCTCTCACGCACGGTCAGACGGCCGCCCTTGTGCTGACGCTCAATCTTGTCCGCGCCGCCTAGATCCTGCGCCAACGCCTGCCGTTGTTGCAGCTCGTCTTTCTCGCCTTGCCAGTCCATGACCACTCCCAATATTACCTGGAAGTCAGTATAGACGGCTTTTGGCCGCCGTGCTCGACCCCACGGCCAACTGTCGCGCGTCGTAGTCTTGGGTTAGTGCTTGGTGGGGTCCCCGTCTTGCGACAGGGTTTGCACCAAATCGCGGACACGGCGCCAGAACTCAAGCCCTTCCGCCTCGCCGTGCTGTTCAAGTTCCGAGATACGGATGTCGGCCTCTCGTAACGCGTCGGCGCCAAAACGGTGCAACAGATTGCGTGCGGCAGCTTCGATCTGTGAATTGTCACTCATTCGGGCCGAACCTATCTCCAAGCTTATAGCAAAGGTAGGCATCCCCCAAATTGCTGCCTTGATAGCCGTCAAGTGGTGCAGCCGTATTCCGCCATTGCTTTTGCATCGCGATTGTCTAAAGCTAGAGTCAGTTCGATGGTTTGGAACGCGCGTTATTTTGGGGATTTCAGTATACGCGTGCTCTTGGGGATAGGTTCATGACCGGCAAATTCAGCGTCAGCTGTTTCGGTTGTCAGGCGCGGCACACGACTGAATGGTGCGCCTTGGATGACGGGGAATTGAAACTGCTCGATCAGGTCAAGGTGCCGAAGATAGTCGAAGCCGGAGCCGCGCTGTTTCATCAAGGCGAAGAGAGCGATGGTATCTATTGCGTGAATTCCGGTCTGGTCGGTATCAGGCGCCTGGATTCGGCCGGAAACTCCACTTTGTTGCGCCTTGCCGGGCCCGGGGAAACCATCGGCTACCGATCGTTTCTACTTCGGTCAACGCACCGCACAACGGCGGAAATCATGATGCCGAGCACGGTCTGTTTCATCCGGCGTCCGACGGTGCGCAACCTGCTGGAGCAGAACCCGAACCTGGGCCTGCAATTTCTGCATCACAACGTCAGAGACGCCGCCGAATTCGAGGAGCGGCACTTCGAGACCGTTTCATTTACAGTTCGATCGAGGTTCTTGAATCTCCTGATGGTGCTTTATGAAAGATTCGGGGGGCTGAACGAAGACGGCGAACCTGTATTGGAATTACCACTGTCGCGCCAGGACATCGCCGCCCTGATCGGTTCCACACCGGAAACCGTATCCCGCAGCATCTCCAAGGTACAGGACGAGGGATTGGCGAGCTTCAAGGGCCGGAAAGTTCTGCTGCGGGACATTGATGAACTGATGCGGCAGTTGCCGGCATCCTAGAGCAGCCCGCATTCAATTGGATTCAATTGAATGCGGAAAAGTTGCTCTATTCTAAAGGTTTTAGCGCATGGGTTCGGGTTTGGTTAAACCCGACATGCGTTAGGTTCCGGTCAAATCCAGGGTCATGAACATGCTGTGCGGATCGTCGGTGTAGGCGTCAAAAGGCGCGCAGGTCAGAAAACCATATCGGGCATAAAGGGCCTGGGCCGCGGCGAAGGCATCGCTGGAACCGGTTTCTAGACTCAAGCGTTGATAGGCGCGCTGCCGCGCCGCTTCGACAATGTGCCGAAGCATTCGGGCGGCCACCCCCCTGCCGCGATGGGCCTCGGCCGTATGCATGGACTTGATCTCGCCATGGGCCGCGTCAAGTTCCTTCAGCGCACCACAGCCCAACAGGTCACTGTCATCCCAAACCGTCCAGAAGGTAATCTCCGGCCTACGCAATGCGTCGAGATCGAGGGCATGTATGCTCTCCGCCGGAGAATTGTTCCCCATATGCGCCAAATGCAGCCCCAGCAACGCGGCGATTTCGGGTCCTTGCAGATCATCCTCGCGGATCAGCATTCGGGATCTTCGTCGTGCAGAATTCGCTCCGCCGCGCCGTCGAGATCATCGAACTGGCCCGAACGCAGGGCCCAAAGAAAGGCGCCCAGGCCCAATAGGCCGAGAAACAGCGCCGCCGGGATAAGCACCAAGAGCGCCGTCATGACATCCGCCCGCCATGCAGGCGCAGGGCATTCAAGGTAACCAACAGGGATGATGACGACATGGCGATCGCGGCGAACAAGGGCGTCACCACGCCGGCCAGGGCCAGGGGCACGGCAGCCAGGTTATAGGCCAACGCCAGGGAAAAGTTCTGCAGGATCAAGCGCCGGACACGCCGGGACAACCGCAGGGTCGTGGCGACCGGGGCCAAATGATCACCTTGGAAGACAAAATCCGCCGCCGCCTGGGCCACATCAGCGGCCTGTACCGGCGACAGGGAGGCATGCGCCGCGGCCAGTGCGGGGGCATCGTTCAAGCCATCGCCGATCATCGCCACCTTGCGGCCATTCTCCGCCAGCCGCCGCAGATAGGCTACTTTTTCGTCCGGCCGGCAATCCGCCTTCCATTGCGCGATCCCGAGCTGCGCCGCCAACGGCTCGACCACCGCCGTCCGGTCGCCGGAGACGATTTCCACCCGCCAGCCGGCCTTTTGCAGATCCTTGAGGACCTCGGCGGCATCCGCCTTGAGCTGATCGCGAAAAGCAAAACGGACCGGCGCCTCGCCCGGTTGACGAAACCACAGCTCGCTGTTGCCGTCGCCTGGGCCGACATCGGCAATGCCGCACCATTCACGATTGCCCAGCCGCAAGTCGCCCAGTTCCAGGCCCATGCCGGGATGCTCCCGTGCTTCGGTTTGCACCGCGACGGGCCCGGCCGCGCGCACCAGGGCCTGACACAACGGATGGCGGCTGCCGACCGCCAGGCCGGCGGCCCGGGCCAGGGACGGCGCATCAATGTCGCCGCCGTTGACCAATTCCGGTCGGCCATGGGTCAAGGTGCCTGTCTTGTCGAACACCAATGTATCCACCTCGGCCAGACGCTCGAAACCGTCACCGGCCTTGACCAGAACGCCCCGGCGCATGGCCAGGCCCGAGGCCACGACCTGCACCACCGGCACGGCCAGGCCAAGGGCACAGGGGCAGGTAATGATCAGCACGGCGACGGCAATCAACAGCGCCGGCTGCCAGGCAAGCCCGCCAAGCAGCCACCAGCCCAGGAAACCGCCCAATGCCAACAGATGCACCGCCGGGGCGTATATTCGCGCGGCCCGGTCGGCCAGACGGACATAGGCCGCCTTGCCTTGCTCCGCCGCCGCCGTCAGGCGCACGATCTCAGCCAGCAGCGTATCGTCGCCAGCCGCGGCAACTTCAACTTCCAACGGATGATTGAGATTCATCGTGCCCGCATGGACCCAGTCCCCCACCTTGACCCCGCGCGGTTCGCTTTCGCCGCTGATCAGGCTGGCATCAACCTCGGCCTGACCAAGGCTAACCAGGCCATCCACCGGCACCCGGTCACCGGGCGCTACGCGCACGGTCATCCCGGCCCGGACAGCGCCGATCGGCAGGGCCCGAAGACCGCCATCAGCCTCCACCACCTGGGCCGCCACCGCGCCCAGCAGCAATAGCTGTTCCGCCGCCGAACGCGCCTTGCTCCGCGCCCTGCGATCCAGATAACGGCCGATCAACAGGAAGAACAACAGACCGACGCAGGCGTCGAAATAGGCATGCTGTCCATGGTTGACGGTTTCATAAAGGGATGTCGCCGCCGCCAGCAATACCGCCAGCGAGATTGGCAGATCCATGTTCATCATGCCCCCGCGCAGCGCCGCCAGGGCCGAGCGGAAGAACGGCCGCCCCGCATAAGCCACCGCCGGCAGCGCGATCAGGGCCGAGATCCAATGCAACAGGTCGCGCAAGGCCGGGCCCATGTCGCCGGATGCCGCGCCAGCCCAGACGGCAACCGACAGCAACATCACGTTGGCGGCAGCAAAACCCGCCACCGCCATGGCCCGCAACAAGGCACGGTCCTCGGCCGCGGCCTCGGTCGCCAGCAGGTCCGGATCGTAGGGCACCAGGCGATAGCCCAGTTCCGACACAGCGGTCAGCAAATCCTCCGCCCTGGCCTGATCATCCCGCCAGTGCAGGGCCAGGCGCCGGGTCGTCAGATTGACCCGGGCCGACGTTACCGCCGCCTCCGCCTTCAGGGCATCTTCGATGCGCCGGACGCAGCCGCCGCAATGGAGGTTCTCCACCGCCAGATTAAGGGAGGAAATGCCGGCATCGTCGGTCCGGACATAGGCCTCCGCGTCCACGCCGGCCTGGGCTTCGATGTCTGGCGCTATTTCAGCCACAACCGCTTCTCCCAGCGATAATTGCCCGCATCACCGGCCAAATCCGCATCCCTGGCGGACAGCCGCAAATCCCATTGTCCCAGCGCCTTCGGCTTCGCCATTGCGCGGTAGCCGCCATCGCCCGTGGCCTGGAAGTCCAGGACCAGATCACTACCCTGGTGGGTCGGCCGGCGCAATTCCCCCGACAGCGCCACATCATTCAGTGGGCGGCCATCGGCATCCCTGACCCGCACTTCCAAAACGACGACTTGGCCTTCAGTCAACCGCCGGGCGCTGGCGCTGACCTGCCAGCCGGCGTCTCGCTGCGCCCGGTCCTGGGCCAGGGTACGGTTGAAATTCAATCCCTTTACATAGGCGTTTTCGGTCGAAAGGCCGCTGAAACTATTCAAGGCGTAAAATATGAACACGCCATTGACCAAAACGATCAGGGCAAAGAAGCCCAACAGCATTGCGAGAACCTTGCGCCCGGTCATTGCTTCGGCCCCCGAAAGACAGTGTCGTTCTCGGCCAGCTTGCCATCGGCCTGGTCCAGGATTCGCAGGCGAATGTCCGTGGTTTCGCCCTTCAGATTGCTCTTGGTAGTGGAAATCAGCACTCGGAACGAGGCCAGGCGGTCCGCCTTGACCGTAAACACCGGTTTGCCGTCATTGCGGCCGATCACCTTGATCCTGGCGCCCGGCAAGCCGTCAATTGTCAGGCGGTAATGGCGGGTCTGGTGGATCTTGTTGAGAATTTTCAATGTATAACCGTTGCGGATATCGCCATTCGACAGCGACACGAACAACGGATTGCGGTCCCGCTGCACGTTCAATTCCAGACTCGGTCGGCTAACCAGCGCCGCCAGCATGATAATCCCCACGACAGCAATCAAAACCCCGTATAGCAAGGTCCGCGGGCGCATCAGGCGCAACTGGCCCCGCTGCAATGCGCCGCCCTTGTCCAGGTTCGCCAGAGTGTTGTAGCCGATCAGCCCGCGTGGCTTGCCGATCTTGTCCATGATACCGTTGCAGGCATCGATGCAAAGCGCGCAGGAAATGCATTCCAACTGCATGCCGTCACGGATATCGATACCCATGGGGCAGACCACGACGCATTGATTGCAGTTGACACAATCGCCCAGACCCAAGCGGCGCTGGCCCCTGCCCCTGGGCTCGCCCCGGTTCCCTTGATAGGAAATGATCAGGGATTCCTCATCTATCATGGCGGATTGGATACGCGGCCAGGGACACATGTAGGTGCAGACCTGCTCCCGTGCCAAAGCACCCAGTACATAGGTCGTCGCGGTCAGAACGGCGACCGTGATGTAGGCGATTTCCGCCGCCTGCAAGGTCAACAGATCCACCAGCAAGGTTGGCGCGTCGGCGAAATAAAACACCCAGGCGCCCCCTGTCAGAGCGGCAATGATCAACCAGATGACATGTTTGACAATCCGCTTTACGGTTTTCGACAGGCCCCAGCGCGCCTTTTCCAGACGGATGCGGGCATTACGGTCGCCTTCGATGAAGCGCTCGATGATCAGGAACAGATCGACCCAGACCGTTTGTGGACAGGCATAGCCGCACCAGACCCGGCCGGCGACCGATGTGAAGAGGAACAGCGCCAAGGCGGCGATCACCAGAATTCCAGTGATATAATAGACCTCCTGCGGCCAGATCTCGATGAAGAAGAAGTAGAACCGCCGCGCCGGTATGTCGATCAGGATGGCCTGGCCGGGCGCCTCGGGTCCCCGGTCCCAGCGCAGCCAGGGGGTGAGATAGTAGATCGCCAGGGTGACGCCCATGACGGCCCATTTCAGGCTGCGGAAAGTGCCCCGCACCCGACGCGGAAAAATCTTTTCCCGCTTCTTATAGAGCGCGCCGGCAACGCGCGTGTTCAGCGCCTTGACGTCAACCGTCTCGACACTCTCGATATCGCCGAGCGGTTCAGCCCTTTCCGATGGCTTTTGCGTTGCCGTTTCCACGGCTCACCCCATTTATTGCCGTTAGCTGCCGCCGCCCAGGGAATGGATGTAGACGGCGAGCTGCTTGACCGTGACGCTATCCAGACGATCGAACCAGGCCGGCATCATGCCCGCGCGGCTGTTGGTGATCACATCCACCACCGTTGGTTTGCCACCGCTGTGCAGCCAGATATCGTCGCTCAACTTCGGCGCACCCAGTTCCTGGTTACCCTGGCCGCCCTCGCCATGGCAATCGATACATTGTTCCTTGTACAACGCCTTGCCGGGCAGGGTATCCGCCAGGCCGGGATCCCGCGACAAGGCAACAACGTAATCGGAGACTTCGTCAACCTGCTGCGGGGTGAGGAGTTCGTCGCGGCCGAAGGCCGGCATCTCGTTGGCGCGGGTTTCATCATGTTCGGCACGAATACCATATTGAATGGTGGCGTGGATCTGTTCCACCGTGCCGCCCCATAGCCAATCGTCATCGTTCAGATTGGGGTAGCCGCTGGCGCCGGAGGCGCCCGATCCATGGCACTGGGAACAATTCACGGCATAGGCGGAGCGCCCGCCGGCCAGGGCGAATTCCAACAGTTCCGGATCGGCCTTGATATCCGCCAGACTGGCTTTTGCCGTGCGGGCAATCAAGTCCGCCTGTCCCGCCTTGACGGCGGCAATCTGGTCGGAAAGCTGGGCCCGTTGCGAATGGCCCAGCAGGCCGCGGGTATAGTCCGAAACCAATGGCCAGGCCGGCATGGCGATCCAATAACCGACGGCCCAGAGAATCGTGGCATAGAACGTCCAGACCCACCAACGGGGCAGCGGAGAATTCAGTTCGCGGATACCGTCCCAGTCATGGCCGGTGGTTTCCACACCGGTGACATCATCGATTTGTTTATCGCCTGTACTCATGGGATCAATCCTCCCGCAACGGAATCTTGGCCGCGTCGTCGAAACGCCGACGGTTGCCCGGCCACAGGGCGTAGACCAGAACGCCCAGGAACAGCAGCATCAGATAAACCAGGCCATAGGTCTGGGCGAATTCATAAGCTTCCGTATAAGTCATCGTCTTCCCCCTTCCCTATCGCAGGTTCTCGCCGTCGGCCTTGTAACTGCCGAAGTCGACCAAGGTGCCCAGCATCTGCATGTAGGCAATCAGAGCATCCAATTCGGAGATCATGTCCGGATTGCCATCAAAATCCCGCGCCTGCGCTTTCGGATAACGGGCCATCAGGGCGTCCAGATCGTCACTGTCGGGATCAACCTGGGCCGCCAAATCCGCCGCCGCATTGGCGATCATTTCATCGCTATAAGGCACGCCGACGATCTGATTGACCCTTAAATGGTCCGCGATGTCGCTGGTATCCAATGCCGTCGTCGCCAGAAACGGATAGCCGGGCATGACGGATTCCGGTACCACGCCCCGCGGGTCGATCATATGGGCCGCATGCCATTCGTCGGAATAGCGCCCGCCGACACGGGCCAAATCCGGGCCCGTGCGTTTCGAGCCCCATTGGAAGGGATGGTCGTACATGCTTTCCGCCGCCAGGCTGTAGTGGCCGTAGCGTTCGGCCTCGTCACGCAAGGGACGGACCATCTGACTGTGGCAATTGTAGCAGCCTTCCCGGATATAGATGTCGCGCCCGGCCAGTTCCAGCGGCGTGTAGGGACGAACGCCCTCGACCTCCTCAATGGTGCTTTCCAAATAGAACAGGGGCGCCAATTCAACGATGCCGCCAATCGCCACGACGATCAGAATGCCGATGGTGAGTACGATTGAGTTCTTCTCAAAAACCGCATGCTTGATCATGATGCCGCTCCCACGCTGGAGGTCGACGCAATGGGCGCGGCTTCAATCCGCTGATCGCCACGCATGGTTCGCCATAAATTGTAGGCCATGACGAAAGATCCGAGCACAAACAGCAGGCCGCCCAGGGCACGGATGACATAGAAGGGATGCATCGCCTCAACCGTTTCGACGAAGGAATATTCCAGGAAGCCCAGATGGTCGTAGGCGCGCCACATCAGGCCCTGCAGGATGCCCGACACCCACATGGCCGTGATGTAGAGCACGATTCCCAGGGTGGAAATCCAGAAGTGCACGTTGACCAATGTCAGGGAATACAGCCGCTGCCGCCCCCACATGATCGGCACGACGTGATAGAGCGCTCCGAAGGAAACGAAGGCGACCCAGCCCAAGGCGCCGGAATGCACATGGCCGATGGTCCAGTCGGTATAGTGGCTCAAGGCGTTGACTTCCTTGATCGACATCAGCGGCCCTTCGAAGGTGCTCATGCCATAGAAGGCGACGGAAACAACCATCATCCGCAATACCGGATCGGTCCGCAGCTTGTCCCAGGCCCCCGACAGGGTCATCAGGCCATTGATCATGCCGCCCCAGGACGGCATCCACAGCATGATGGAAAAGGTCATGCCCAGGGTTTGCGACCATTCCGGCAGGGCGGTGTAGTGCAGATGATGCGGCCCGGCCCAGATGTAGAGAAAGATCAGCGACCAGAAATGCACGATGGACAGGCGGTAGGAATAGACCGGCCGCTCGGCCCGCTTTGGCACGTAGTAGTACATGATCGCCAGGAACCCGGCGGTCAGGAAAAAGCCGACGGCGTTATGGCCGTACCACCACTGGGTCAGGGCATCCTGCACCCCGCCCCAGACAACGTAGGAACGGGTCCCCGTCCAGCTAACCGGAATGGCCAGATTGTTGATGATATGCAGCATCGCCACGGTGACGATGAAAGCCAGATAAAACCAGTTGGCGACGTAGATATGCGGCTCCCGCCGCTTCCAAAGAGTGCCCAGGAAGACCAGCAGATAAACCACCCAGACCAGGGTCAGCCACAGATCCACATACCACTCAGGCTCGGCATATTCTTTCGACTGGGTGACGCCCAGGACATAGCCCGTCGCCGCCATGACAATGAACAACTGATAGCCCCAAAACACGAACCACGGCGCCCAACCGCCGGCCAAACGGGCCTGACAGGTCCGCTGCACCACGTGGAACGAGGTCATCAGCAGGATGTTGCCGCCAAAGGCAAAGATCACGGCCGAGGTATGCAAGGGCCGCAAACGGCCAAAATTGGTCCAGGGCAGATCGAAATTCAATACGGGGAAGGCCAATTGCAGGGCGATGACCAAGCCAACCAGGAAACCGACGACACCCCAAAAGGTCGCGGCAATGGCTCCGGCCCTGATAATGCCGTCCTCATAGCCCTCAACATTGGCGACGTTGCCTTGCCTCTTGTGCACCAACACGATGCCGACAACGAAGAACAGCGCCATCAAGCCGGCATGAAAACTCATCACCGCATCGCTGGCCTGAAAGGCGAGCAAGAGCGTGGCCAGGGCGCCAAGCGCCAAGATCAACATGGACAGAATATACATCAATGGTTCCCCACGAACTGCGTGCAACGGACCGTCAGCCACCATGCACAGCGAATTACGTACTGCTTTTTAACTGCAACAATTTCAATATGCGACGCAATTCTTGCCGTTGGTGATGCGGCATACTGTCGCTTCATAAGAGTTTTCTTATAGAAAGAATTCTACATCGGGACTTCATAAGTGCGCTGTCGTTGACCGGGCATACCCGCCCGCTCCGATCCGACAATGGCGCGATTGTTTCTGGCGCCAACCCTGAAAAGGGATTGTGGCGTCCGAACCCATTGGCGCTGTACCATGCGGACCGGCTGATTTGCAGAGGAGAGCGCCAGCGCATGAGTAGGGACAATTGGGACCGGGAAATCGCGGAGATCCATCAACGCCGCGAGATGGCCAAGCAGCATGGCGGCGAGGAGGCTGTTGCCCGGCATCACGCCAAGGGACGCATGACCCTGCGGGAGCGGATCGACGGCTTGATCGATCCCGGCAGCTTCAAGGAAACCGGCATGGGCGCCGGCGGGGCGGAAAAGGACGAAAACGGCAATCTCACCGGCTTCACGCCGAGCAATTTCATTCTGGGTTTTGCCCAGGTCGACGAGAGGCCCATTATCGTCGGCGGCGAGGATTTCACCATCGGTGGCGGCTCGCCCACGGTCGCGGGCCTGCGCAAGAGCGTCTACACCGAGGAACTGGCCTGCCGCTACAAGGTGCCCCTGGTGCGCCTGCATGAGGGTGGCGGCGGCTCGGTCCTGGGCGCGGCGGGCAAAAAGGGTCGCAGTGCCGGCCCCGTGGGCGCCAGCGTTGCCGAACAGCCACGTTTCAAATCAGTCGGCGAGGCCATGGCCATGGTGCCCGTCGCCTCCGCCGCCATGGGGCCGGTGGCAGGTTTGCCCGCCGCACGGCTCGTCGCGTCACATTTCGTCACCATGAGCCGGGATACGGCGCAGATCCTGATCGCCGGCCCGGC
Source organism: uncultured Rhodospirillaceae bacterium (assembly GCA_964631725.1). Lineage (GTDB taxonomy): Bacteria > Pseudomonadota > Alphaproteobacteria. The sequence goes on from CAZVYX010000023.1 coordinate 61,711, forward strand.
GGTGGTCAAACGTGCCCTGGGCGTCGATGTGACCAAGGAAGAGTTGGGGGGCGCGGATGTGCATGCCGCCAATGGCGTGGTCGATGCAGTGGCCGCGAACGAGGCCGAGGCTCTGGAGCAAATCCGCACATTTCTTGGCTACATGCCGCAGAACGTTTGGGAACTGGCGCCCATCGTTGATACCGGCGACCCCGCCGACCGCGCGGAAGACAAGCTTGCGACGATTGTCCCCCGCAACCGGCGCAAGGCATTCAATATGCGCAAACTGATCGATCATGTGGTGGACCGGGGTTCCTTTTTCGAGATGGGGCGGAAATATGGCCCCGGGCAGATTACGGGCCTGGCCCGCATGAACGGACAAAGCGTCGGCGTCCTGTCCAACGATGGACGCTTCTACGCCGGCGCCATGACTTCGGAAGGAGCCCAAAAGGTCCGCCGCTTTATCGAAATCTGCGACACCTTTCATCTGCCCATGATCTCCTTGATCGATGAGCCGGGCTTCATGATCGGACCGGAGGCCGAAAGCGGCGGCGCAATCCGCTATGGCACTTCCGCCGTGCTGGCGGCGGCGACCTACTCGGCGCCCTGGGCTTCCGTGCTGGTGCGAAAGAATTACGGCGTGGCAGCGGCGGCGCATTACGGGCCGGATGGTTATGTATTGGCCTGGCCCTCGGCCGAGATGGGCGCCCTGCCGCTGGAAGGCGGCGTCGCGGTGGCATTCGGCCGCGAGATCGCCGCATCGGAGGACCCGGAGGCCCGGCGCAAGGAACTGGAGGATGAGCTGGCGGCGCGGCTGTCGCCCTTCCCGCGTTCGGAATCCTATGCTTTCCACGAACTGATCGACCCGCGCGAGACCCGGCCCATGCTGTGCGATTGGATCAAGCTGGTGCAGCCGTTGTTGCCGCAGCTTCTCGGCCCCCGTCATTTCGGCATCCGTCCCTAGTCGGCATTATGCGGGAAAAGGAACTGCGTCTGGCCCTGGTCTGTTACGGCGGTGTTTCGCTGGCCGTCTATATGCACGGGGTCAGCAAGGAAATCCTGAAGCTGGCGCGCGCCTCGGCCGATCAGCAGGCCGGCGCCGAGGCCGGTGAAAGGGCCGCTAACAGCGACTTCACGGATACCGAAGCGGTCTATCTGGATCTGTTGCGGGAAATCGGCCGGCAGATAGAACTGCATGTCGTCGTCGATGTCATCGCGGGCGCCTCGGCCGGCGGCATCAACGGCATACTATTGGCTCGCGCCCTGGCACTCGACCTGGCGTTCGATCCCTTGCGGTCGATGTGGCTGGACAATGCGGACGTCTCCAAACTTCTGGCGCCGGAGCGCCGCGCATCGATGTGGAGCAAATGGATCCTGCGCCCGGTTCTGCGCTGGGGATTTTCGCAGCGCAAGGTTGCCCGTCTGGCGCCGGACCAGGAAATGCGCGACAAGCTGTCCCTGTTCATCCGCTCGCGCTGGTTTCGCCCGCCATTCGGCGGCCTGGCCCTGTGCGATTCGCTATACGACGCCATGGCCGCCATGGGCGGAGCTGGCCGGGGCCGCGCCTCGCTGACGCCATCGGGGCAATGGTTGGATCTGTTCGTCACCCTGACGGACTTTTTCGGCTACGACCAGCACATTCCCCTGCACGACCCCAGCCAGATAACCGAACGTGAACATCGCCACACCCTGCATTTCCACCACCGTCATTTCACCGGCGAGAACATGACCTCGGATTTCGATACGCCTGACCTGCCCGCGTTGGTGTTCGCCGCGCGGGCGACGTCTTCTTTCCCAGGCGCCTTTCCACCCGCCCGCATATCCGAGATCGACCGCCTGCTGGCGCAGCGCCAGGCGCGCTGGCCGGGAAGGGAAAAATTCCTGCGCAATAATTTTGCCGCCTATGACACCGCTGGTCAAAACCCCGAGGAAACGGCCTTCATCGACGGTAGCGTGTTGAACAACAAGCCTTTCGCCCAGGCTATTGACTCGATCAAGCAGCGTCCGGCCCACCGCCAGGTCGACCGCCGCCTGGTCTATATCGACCCGGACCCGGAGAAGGCCGGCGGCGAGCGGGCGCGCCGCGCACCTTCGATGTTGCGCACCCTGAAGGGCGCCCTTTCCGATATCCCGCGAAATGAGCCGATCCGCGATGAACTGGACTGGATCCGAGGTTTCAATATACGGGTGGGCAGGCTGAAAACCGTGCTGGACAGCGCCATGCCGCAGATCAACCGTTTGGTGGCGGAGGTCATGGGCGACAGCGGCGGCAAGACGCCCGTGGCCGGAAATATCGCCGATTGGCGCGCCAAGGCCGGCGAATTGGCGGCGGCACGTTCCGGCTATGCCTATGAAGGCTATCTTCGCCTGCGGATCGAAGCGGTGATAGAGCAATTGGCCGGCATTCTGGCCACGGTTCCGCCCACAGCCCGGGACCAGGCCGCCAAGGAAGCCTGGGCCGCGCGGCTGCGGGACTGGGCCACGACCGCCAAGGTTTATCCCGACAGAGAGAACGGCGATGAGGCGGCCCAGTCAGCCTTTCTGCGCGGCCTGGATGCCGACTACCGGGCCCGGCGTCTGCGCTTCGTGGTTCGCGGCGTGAATGAAATGTACGGAACTTTCGGCACGGACGAGGCAGCGGCAGCGCTCGACCAGATCAAGGGACGGATCTACGATCTGTTGGAAGATTTGCACCGCTGCCGCGATGCCGGGGTGATGAGCCGCCGCTGCCGGGAGATGGCCATGGCCATCGCGGCCGGGCGGGAGGACAATATCGGCGCCCTCATCGGTCTTTTGGCTGACGATTTCGGACTGAGCGGCGTGGGACACCGGGTTGACCAGGTGCTGGACCAGGCCGCCGGCGCCGATTTGCCGGACGAGGCGCGGCGCGGGCTGTTGAACAGCTTCCTTGGGTTTGCATTCTGGGATGTCCTGGCCTTCACGGTGACCTCATGGCGCGATGTCGGCGAATTTGACGAAATCCGCGTCGACCGGATTTCTCCCGACGATGCTGACAGCCTGCACCATGGCGGCGGGGAAGATATCCTGAAAGGCGTGGGCCTGGGACATTTCGCCGCCTTTTTCAGCCGCCGGCATCGGGAAAATGACTATTTGTGGGGCCGCCTGCACGGGGCAGAGCGGTTGATCGACATTGTGATCAGCAGCGCCAAGCTGGAAGGCGCCGCCAAAAGCGTCAATGTCCGGGCCCTGAAAAAGCGCGCCTTCGCCGCGATCCTGGAGGCGGAGGCCATGCACCTTGGCAAGAGCGGGGATTTGCTGGCCGAACTGCGCCGGGAAATTGCCGCGCTATAGCCGGCAGTCTTGTCCCCATCCCATGGCGGACTTATAAACGCCATAGGGATCGTACCGAGGAGTTGACGCCATGCCCGTAGAATACACGCGGATTGAGGAATTCGCCCTAATCACCCTGAACCGGCCGGAAGCCTTGAACGCCTTGAGCGTCCAGGTGGTCAAGGATATCGGCGCGGCAATTGACGAGGCGGCAGCCTCGGACGCACGTGCGCTGTTGATTACCGGCGCCGGGGAGAAAGCCTTTTGCGCCGGAGCCGATATTTCCGAGTTCATGGGTCGCAATATCGTCGAAGCCATCGCCGCGACCGAGCTTGGGCAGAATACCTTTGCCAAGCTGGACAGCCTGACCATACCGTCCGTGGCGGTGATCAACGGTTTTGCCCTGGGCGGCGGTCTGGAACTGGCCACGGCCTGTACCCTGCGCGTGGCCACGGCAAACGCCAAGCTGGGCGTGCCCGAGATCAAGCTGGGATTGATCCCCGGCTACGGCGGCACCCAGCGCCTGCCGCGTTTGGTGGGCCAGGGCCGCGCCTTGGACATGGTCATGACCGGCCGCATGGTCGATGCGGAAGAAGCCTTGAGCATGGGCCTGATCAACCGCCTCGTCGATGCCCCGGCGGTGGACGGCGCCGTCGCCTACGCGCGTGAATTCGCCTCCTTCTCCCTACCCGTCCTGCGTTATGGCCGCGAGGCCGTGCTGCGCGCCGATCAGACCGCCCTGGCCGAAGGTCTGATGATCGAGCGGGATTTGAACACCCTGGCCTTCCAGGGTGAGGATTCGACCGAGGGCGCGACGGCTTTTCTGGAGAAGCGCAAACCGACCTTCAAGGATTGCTAGGCATGACCGGCGAAAAGGTCATCGCCATCACCGGTGCCAGCCGGGGCATCGGCTCGGGCCTGGTGGCGGAACTGGCCGGGCGCGGCCATACCATCGGCTGTCTGTCGCGCAAGGGCCAGGGGCCGGAGGACCGGGACGTGTCCGGCAAGCTGATCAATCTGGCCTGCGATATGGAGGATGAAGCACAGATCGCCGCCGCCATCTCGGCCCTGGCCGAACAGGCCGGGCGGATTGATGTTCTGATCAACAATGCCGGCATGCATGTCGAATGTGTCAGTTCGGAGCTGCCGAAGGCCGAGTTCGAACAAACTTTGAGCACGAATATCACCGGGCCATTCGTCGCCTGCCGCGAGGTCTATCCGCATATGGCCGCCCAGGGAGGCGGTTTGATCATCAATATTGGTTCGTTTTATGACCGCCTCGGCATCCAGCGGAACCTGGCCTATTGCTGTTCCAAGGCGGCATTGGGCGCACTGACCCGCAGCCTGGCCGTGGAATGGGCCCGGGACAAGATCCGCGTACTGGATGTGGCGCCCGGCTTCGTGGCGACGGACCTGAACGCCGAATATATGGCGCACGAGAGTTTTCAGGCCTTCATCCGCCGCCGCATACCGACGGGCGAGGCCGCCAGCATCGACGAGGTCGCCCGCCTGGTCGCCATGCTGGCGACGGAAGATCTGCCCTCCCTGACCGGCGAGACCATCGTCATGGATGGCGGCCAGAACATCAATCAATAGGGAACGCCATGAAAGTCCTGAACCGTCTTGACGACAGCCTGAACCTGCCGGAGGAGGAACGTCTGCTGATGGACGGCGTTCGGGCGCTGTGCCGGGATCACTTGAAGCCGCGCGCCGCCGCCTATGACTTGAGCGGTGAATTCCCCTGGGACAATGTCGCCGAGATCACCAAGCTGGGTTTGAACGGCATGTTTCTTCCCGACGCGTATGGCGGCAGCAAGATGTCCTACGTCAGCTATCTGGCCGCGATGCGCGAGATGGCCAAGGCCTGCGCCTCCACCGCCATGGTCTGGGGCAATACCTTTCATGCGGTAAAACCATTTCTGAATTTTGCCTCGCACGAACAAAAGACCCGCCTGTTGCCGAAAATTGTCGACGGCGGCATGGTCTCGCTTTGCATCACCGAACCCTCCGCCGGCTCGGACGCGACCAGCATGAAGACGCGCTTCACGCCCGACGGCGATGACATCATCATCAATGGCAGTAAGATTTTCATCACCTGCGGCAACCACGCTGAATTCTATGGCGTGTTTGGCAAGTGGTCGGAAATTGACAATGACAGGGCCTCAATCTCCATCGTTATCGTGGAAAAAGGCACCGAGGGCCTGACGATCGGCGGCGAGGAGGACAAGATGGGCCAGCGCGCCACCCCCATCGTCCCGCTCACGTTCGATAATGTCCGTGTGCCCCGCGCCAATCTTCTGGGCGAACCCGGCGATGGACTGAAAATTCTGTTCTCCGCCCTGAATGAATCCCGCCCTTCCATCGCCGCCCACGCCCTGGGCATTGCCCGGGCGGCCTTTGAAGATGCCGTGGCCTATATCAATCAACGGCAACAATCGGGGCGCAATATCATCGAATTCCAGGGCATTCAGTTCATGCTGGCCGACATGGCGACGGATCTGGCCCTGTGCGAAAACTGGATGTGGCGGGTCGGCGCCATGCTTGACGCCGGCGAGGACGATATCGGCATCGAGGCCTCCATGTTGAAAATGCGCGCCTCGGACCTGGCCATGCAGATTACCACGGACGCGGTGCAGCTATTCGGCGGCTATGGCTATATCCGCGACTATCCCGTGGAGCGCTATATGCGGGATGCCAAGATCACGCAGATCTATGAGGGCACCAATCAGGTGCACCGTCAACTCGTCGGGCGTTCTTTCATTGAGAAGTAAGATATTGGTCCCGGCTCAGGGAAAAGAAGCTCAGGTCCAGGCCATAGTGGAACTGCAAACCGCTGGGACACAGACCGATTTTTTGCAGAACCTTTTGTGAGCCAGTGTTGTCGGGATGGGTGACGGCGACTATGGGATCGAAGGCAAATGTCCTGAAACCATGCTCCAGCACCCGGGTCGCGGCTTCCGTGGCCACGCCCCTGCCCCAGGCCGCGGTGACGTAGCGATAACCGATTTCAATCAGACCGGATTCCTCAAGTGGAAACAGCCCGCACCAGCCCAGCATCTCACCCTTCCTGGCCCACTCGACCGCCCAAATGCCACCCTGTTCGGGCCAGCCGGAGGTGATCTTCTCCCGCCAGGCCCGGCGTTGCTCCGCTTCAACCGGCGGGCCATGGGGAAACAGATAGCGGCCCACATCCGGGTCCATGTTCATGGTGACGCAGAACTCCAGATCATCCAGGCGCCAGGGCCGCAGGCGCAGCCGCGCTGTTGAGAATTCAGGCTGCACTGGCAGACGGCAAGGTTGTACCGGTAATCTGGCAGCGCCACAGAATGCGGCGCGCACTAGGGTCAAAGGCGTCGCGGCGGTGCAGGGTCGAGCGGTTATCCCAGATCAGCACATCGCCCGGCTGCCAGTGGTGCGCATAGCAAAATTCCTCCGAGACGCAATAGTCCCATAGCCTATCCAGCAGGGCCTCGCTATCCGCCAGGTCCATGCCCTTGATGTAGGCATTGGTGCGGCGGCCCGGAAACAGCGCCCGCCGCCCGGTGTCGGGGTGCCGGATGACGAAGGGATGCACCGCGCCCGGCGCCTTGCGGACATCCGTCACCGCGTCCATGCCCTTGCGCAACTCGCCGGCGGAGGTATAGGAGGAATTGTGCAGGGTACGGGCATCCCGGACCGCGGCCCGCAGATCATCGGGCATTTGCTCCCAGGCGGCATACATGTTGGCAAACCAGGTATTGGCGCCATGCGGGGGCACCTCGTGGCCATACAATACCGAAGCGGTGGGCGGCACCTCCAGATAGGTCATGTCGGAATGCCATTCGGCCTCGCCATAGCCTAGCGCGCCGACAGGCTTGCCGTTCTCCACCACGTTGGAAATGATCCACATATCCGGGTCATCGTCGGACCCGGCATCGGCGCGCAAATCCCGTTCGCTGCCCGGTGGCGGCTCCAGTGCGCCGAAATGACCGGCGAACGCCGTCAGCCCACCCGGCGTCAAGGTCTGATCCCGAAACAATAATACGCAATGATCCAGCCAGGCCTTGTGAATGGCCGCGAAGGTCCCGTCGTCAAAGCCGGCGGTCAGGTCGACCCCTTCGACGAGCGCACCTATGACATTGTTCAGTGGTTTAATCCGCATCGCCAAACCCCCATGTATTTCGGCGGCGCACATAATGCCCGGAATTAATCGGCTGATCCAGCCACTAACTTAAGCAATTCCTCGGGCACCTCAGCGACAAGGACCTGGGGGCTGCCGCCGTGGTCGGAGGTGTAGACGACATAGCGCTCGTCATGGCTCCAGGCCGGGTGGGGATGGCTCCATTGCGGGCCATAGACGGTATCGGTACCGATTTCCATCCAGGACAGGGCATCTGTTTGCCCCTCCGGCGCTTCTGCTTTCACGGCCCAGGCCGAAGCCTCGGCATAGTAGTCGTGCCGCCACTGCGTGCCCTGGCTGCTGCTGCGGGGCTGGCACAGGGTCGTCTTCAGCCCGGTTTCCAAATCGACCAGTTGCAGGCCGATATCGGGGTGCACGGTGTCGGCAACGAGATAGCGGCCATCCCGCGTCGGCGCGATATGCCAGGCATTGAAGGCGGTGACCTGGCTCATCTGACGGGTATCAAGCGAAAAACGTTGCAACGCATAGGGCCAGCGCACCAGGACCAACGCATCATTGCCCAAAAAGGTTTCGTGGACGATGAATTCATCGTTGTCGTGTTGCCAAAGCAGTTCATCACCATTGCCGTCGGCGCGGATCATGCGCATGCGCGGTGCCGGATCGGAAGAATAGGCGATCAGGTCCGCCCGGCTGGGATGGAACTGGGGATGGATCAGGGTTTGCACGGAAGTCTTGATAATCCGGCTATCCGTGCCGTCGGTGGCGACGATGGCAAGATGAAAGGCGCCGTCCCGCTTCAACGCCGTCACCAGCATGTCCTCGGTTGCGTTCAGGCTGCATTCACCCAGGGAAGCGGCACCGAAATCAGCCAGCACCTTCTCTTCCAAGGTCACCATGTCGAGGGCCCGGACCTCCCCCCCTTGGGTGAAGTAGAGCGCCGCACCGTCTTTTCCCAGGGTCGCCGAATAGCCGTGGATATCATCGCCGTCGGTCAATTGCCGGATGTCGCCCTGGGGAAAGCCCGCCTGGTAGAAATTGATCGCGCCGCCGCGATTGGAGGCGAACAGCACCGAGGCACCGTCCGGCGTCATCGACGGCGTCAGAAAATAGAAATTGTGGTTGATGGAGACATCGTTGGTGATCTGCCAGAGCCGCACGCCGGTCTCCGCATCACGCCGCGCCGCCACCTCGCCCGGCAGTATCGATCCCTTCGCCATGTCCTAGGTCGGCTGTTTCCCGGTCACCGGGTCGGGCGCGCTGGGTTTGAAGGCGAACTCCAGCTCATAGATGGTCTTGATCGGCTCACCCCAATCGTAGGGCAGATCAACCATTTCACCCGGCGTCTCGCAGCTCTCCAGCAGCTTCAGCGCATGCATCAGGATATCCCGCTGCAAGTCCTGTTCCTCCGGCCGACCAAATGGATTACCCATGGGATGATTGACGAACACCGTGCGCGGCGGCTTTGCCAGCGCCGTGATATCACGGCCGGTGGATACGTTCACGGTAGCGATGCCACGTTCCTCGACAACACGGGATACCAGACCCACGGTCTGATGATCCAGCGGTCAAGCGGGTACCATGACGATGGCGTCGACCCCGTCGCGCTGCAATTCGTCGGCAAAGCGCGGCGCTTCCACCTCCACGACATGGCGGCGCTTGTAGGTACGACCCATGAAGCCGCTCCACAACCGGTTCGAAACAGTGCCAATAACGCCGTCCGCCGCCAGTTCACGCAGGCGCTCCAGCGGAAAGATGACGTTGATGTCCTTTTCGCCGTCGCGGTAGTCGTAATAGGCATCATTGATTTGGAAACCGCCACCCGATGATTGCGCGTCAATCTCGTCGAGACGGAAATTGTTCTTCGCCGCCGCCTCGAAAGGCTCGGCATGGCTGTAGGAAATACCGCCGCTGGTCAGCATGGATACGGTGCATTCCGACAGCGGCTTCTTCAGCTTCGTCAGCGGCGCATCCTGGTTGGTCGACCACTGGTAGGGCGGATAGCCCATGGATTGATAACTCTCGTTGATACGATCGACATAGTCGACGGGTTTCATTATGGCTCCTCCTCTATTTCGCGGCGCGGCCAGAGTTTACCCGGTATGCACCGCCACGATTTTTTCTACCGCCGGGCGCTCCATCATACGCTGGTAATGCGCATCGACCGCCCCCAGGGTGGCACGGTCAATGCCATCACTCTCCAGCCACCGGGTCAGGGTGAAGAGATATGGATCACAGATGCTGTAATCCTCACCGAGCACCCAGGGCCCCTCGATCATCTCCCGATTGATCAGATCGAAGCATTCCCCGACCGATTGCGGCACCTTGGCCTTCATGGCCTCGATCGCCGCCGGATCGTCGGCCCAGCGGGCGCCGCGGCGCAGATGGGCGTGCGCGATATGCGCCGTGGAACAGAGATAGCTGTTGAATGCCTGCGCCTGGGCCAGGGCAAAGTTGTCATCCACGGGCGCCAACCGGACCTGCGGATAGCTTTGCGCGATGTACAGCAACAGCGCCGGTGTCTCGGTCAATACGCCCTGGTCGGTGACCAGGGCCGGCACCCGCGCCTTCGGATTGACAGCCAGGTAGTCGGCCGCTTTCTGATCCTCCGTCGCGAAGTCCAGGCGGACGGCATCATAGTTCGCGCCCGCCTCCTCCAACGCGATGTGCGAGGCCAGGGCGCAGGTACCCGGCGCATAGTAAAGTTTCAGCATCGCCGTCAGCTCTCATCCCCCGGCCGCTGGACAAACGTGGCGGCATAGTAGACCTCGCCGTCGAACAATTCCTCCGGCTCGCCCGGCCCCGTCAGCATGAGGAATTTACGCGGAACAATTGGCCCCGCCAGCGAGTAGCCTTTTTCGCCCATGGCGCGGCGGTGATACTCCATGGCCGCCGGCGTGAATTCCTTGGCCAGCACGGTGATGCGAACGTCTTCACTATCGCTCATGACACGGATATCCCTTTATCTAAAACGTACAAATCTGGTCTAGTGCCAGCGCGTAAAAATCGCTGCGCGCATGATCCTGGTTTAGAGGGTCACGGCCCGAAGTGCCAGTAAAATTCCGCCCGGTCCGGACCATCCGATCGCCGGCGGGATGCGCAAACGGGATTGACGGGTGAAGCGGGAATCGATCTGTTGCGGCCATGACCGCATCGCTCTTCCTGCTGTTCCTGAATGCCTTTATCGCCTCGACCATCGTGCCGGCGGCGTCCGAGGCGACGCTTTGGCTCATCGTGGCGGACAATCCGGCGCTGCTGTGGCCGGCCATTGCCGTCGCCAGTGCGGGCAATACCGCCGGTGCGGCGGTCAACTGGGCCCTGGGGCGGTTTCTGTCGCGATTCTCCGATCGCAAATGGTATCCACTCAAGCCGAAGCAGCAGCAGCGAGCCAGCGCCTGGTTCCAGCGCTTCGGCCTGTGGTCCCTGCTGTTTGCCTGGCTGCCCATCGTCGGCGATCCGTTGACCGTGGTCGCGGGATTGTTGCGGGTGCGGTTGCCGATATTCCTGGCGCTGGTCGCCGTGGGCAAGTCCGGGCGCTATATCATCGTGGCACTGACCGCAACCTAGATCTAGTCGGCGTGCGGCGAGGGCACGCCGTCTGGCGGCCAGGCTTCAACGCCGTCTTCCAGGGGAATGTGCAGGCTTTTCAACATGATCGAAAAGGTATTCCAGTTGCAGATCGCGGCGACAAGCTCCAGGCGTTCCTCGTGACTGTGCAGATGTTCGCCGCAGGCCTGCCAGCTCGCCTCGCCGACGCCGCCATTGTCCAGCACATCATCCGTCGCCGCGATCACCGCCAATTCAGCGGCGCCCAGGCAAGTGGCGTTTTCGGGGTCACGGACGGCCAGGGTTTCTTCCTCCGACAGACCGATGCGCAGGGAAACCGGCCAATGCTGGGTCCATTCATACATCGCGCCCGTGCGCCAGCCGATACGCATGATAATCAACTCCCGCAGGCGGTCATCCAGCTTGTTGCCCCGGTACAGCAGCATGGCCAGTTGCTTGGCCATGACCCCGGCCAGATCCGGATGCCGCGACATGATGCGAAACACGTTCAGGCCCGCCATGGTCGATGGCACGCCCGCTTCCTTGCCAATGGCGCGGGCCTCGTCCTCCGGCAGCATGGGCACCCGTGGTTCCGTTACAGCCATGTCCTTGAACTCCCCTTTTGGTCAACTCGGCATGCAAGGTGCCGGTTTTCCGCGCCCGGGACAACAAAAAACTAACAGCTGTTAGAAAAAATTTGGGCCAACGGCCGGATTGCCGTAAGCTGCTGGTCGCGGAAATCGATGTCACGCCAAGGGGAGACTTTCATGGCGCAACGAACCAGCCTGGCCATGGTGCAAACGGCGCCCCGTACGCTGGAGGCGCAAAGCCTGCCGATCCCGGAGATTGACGAGGACAGCGCCCTGATGCGGGTCGAGGCCTGCGGCATCTGCGGCAGTGACTATGAACAGTACGAGGGCGTCATCCGCGCGCCCATGCCGGCGGTGCCGGGGCATGAACCCTTGGGCATTATCGAGGCCATCGGCGACCACGCGGCGCGGCGATGGGGCGTCGATGTGGGCGACCGGGTGGCGGTGGAGACCATGCTGTCCTGCCGTTTTTGCCCATCCTGCCTGGGCGGGAACTATCACCTGTGCGATGACCGGCGGATCTATTCATACATTCCCTTGAGCGATGAACCGGGTCTGTGGGGGGCCTATTCCGAGTACATGTTCATCCACGGCAATTCCATCGTGCACAAGATGGACAAGACCCTGCCGGCGGAAATCGCCGTGATGTTCAATCCCCTCGGTGCCGGCTATCGCTGGGCCGTGGAAGTACCGCAAACCGGGCCGGGCGATACGGTTTTGATCCTGGGGCCCGGTCAGCGGGGCCTGGCCTCGGTCCTGGCCTGCCGGGATGCCGGGGCATCAACGATCATTGTTACCGGCCTGGCGGCGGATGCGGAAAAGCTGCGCATCGCCAGAACTTTCGGGGCCGATCACACCATCGATGTGGAGAACGAGAACGCGAAACAGCGGATCCGGGAACTGACCAACGGCCGGGGCGTCGACATTGTCGTCGATGTGACCCCCTATGCGGTGGAGCCGGTGGCCGAGTCTCTCAGTTATGTGCGCTCCGGGGGCACCATCGTGCTGGCGGGCGCGAAGGGCTACAAGAACGTGCCCGGCTTCGTCTCCGACAAGGTCATGATGAAGGAGATCACCATCAAGGGCGTGATTGGTGTGACTTCCACGGGCTACGACAAGGCCATCAACCTGATCGAGTCCGGCACCGCGCCGCTTGAGTTGATGCATACCCATAACTTCGATCTGCGCCAGGCCGAACGCGCCATCCAGGTCCTGGCCCGGGAGATCCCGAACGAAGAGTCCATCCATTCCTGTCTGATACCGAATTTAGGCTAAGAGGTTACCGCAACCATGAGTGATTTTGTCAGAAACTGGGTCGATCAATCGGCCTACAGCCAGACCCTGGGGATGACCCTGGGCGACCTGAGCGACGATAGCGCCGCCGTCGTCCTGCCGTTTAACGAGGCCAATGCCAATCCGGGCAACGCGCTGCATGGCGGCGTCGCGGCCTCCGCCTCCATCACCGCCGCCCATGCCCTGGCCCGCCATGTTCTGGGAGAAGAAACCGGGCCGTGGCACACCATGGATTTCCAGATCAACTATCTGGCCGCCGCCATCGCCGAGGAGATTACCGCCACCGCGCGCCTGATGCGCCGGGGCAAGGAATTGTGCTTCATGGTGGTGGATGTGACCGGCGACGAAGGCAAGGCCATCGCGCAATGTTCCATCGCCGTGCGCGGCCGCCAGGGCCGCGACGCCAGCGAGGCGCCCCTGGCCCCCGGCGATGATGGCGAGGTCGATCCCGGCTTCATGGGCGAGCGTATCGCGGCCAATCCGTTCATCTCGGGCCGTGGCATCGCCATGGACTTCATGCGCGACGGCCGGGTGCGTCTGATCATGCCGTGGCAGGACGGCAACAGCGATACGGCGGGCGGCGTGCACGAAGGCGCGGCGTTGGCTTTGCTTGATACGGCCGGCGCCATGTGTTCCTGGTCGATCACCGGCCTGGGCAAGTTCAAGGCCTCCACGCCATCGATCCAGGCGCAGGTCTTCGCCCCGCCGGCCAAGACCGACCTGGTCGCCTATGGCAACGTGGGTTTCCGGGACAACGAGATGTACTGGAATGACATCGACGTCGCCGACGCCGCCACTGGCCGGCTGGTCGCCAGGGGCACGGTGCTCTATCGTATCTTCTCGTAAGAGAAAAATGCGAGGGAACCAGCATGATCCAATTCGGTTTGATGAACCGCGGCCAGTTTCCGGTTGGCGGGGATGCGGCCCAGCATTGGGCCGAGATGCTGGAGCAGGTGCGCTGGGCCGAGGCGATGGGTTTCGATTCCATCATGAAAGGTTCCCACTACACCACGCATCCGCTGTCTGAATTTCAGCAGGTGCCGTTTCTCGCCCGCATCATGGCGGAGGCGCCGTCCCTGCGCCTGATCGCCGGCGTGGTGTTGCTGCCCCTGCATAAACCGCTCGATATCGCCGAACAGTTCGCCAATATCGACGTGATGTCCGGCGGCCGGCTGATCTTCGGCGTCGGCATCGGCTACCGGGAAGTGGAGTTCCGCGCTTTCGGCACGACCCAGAAAGAGGCCGGCGGCCGCATGGAAGAGGGTCTGGAGGCGATCAAGCGCCTGTGGAGCGAGGACAAGGTCTCCATGACCGGTTCCCACTTCGAACTGATTGATGCGGTTTGTACTATCAAGCCGATGCAACAACCCATGCCGCCGATTTGGACCGGCGCCAACGCCGACGTTGCGATCCGCCGCGCGGCGCGGCTGACCGATGCCTGGTTCGTCAACCCCCACAACCGCCTCGATACCATCGAGCGGCAGATGGAGGTTTACAAACGGGAACTGGATGCTTGCGGCAAGCCCTTCCCGGCTGAGTTTCCCATGATGCGCGAGGTCGTCGTGGCCGCATCGCGGGAGGAAGCCATGCGCATGGCGCAGCCGTATCTGGAGGCCAAGTACAGCGCCTATCACCAATGGGGCCAGGACAAGGTGATGCCGGCGGGGGACAACAATTTCGCGATCGATTTCGACGAGCTGGTGCAGGACCGCTTCCTGTTCGGCTCGCCGGAGGAGATTGCCGAACAGATCCTGGACCTGGTGCGGCGTTTCGGCGTCAACCATTTCGTCATGGGCGTGCAGTTTCCCGGCATGCCCCAGCAAATGGTGCTGGACGAGATGCAGATGCTGTCGGAACAGGTCTTTCCCCTGGTACGCTCGGGGATGTAGTCTTGCAGGAGAACAGGAAAACTTAACAAGGCAGAAACAACGCGGAGGGACGAGCAATGCAGAGCACGGCGGCGGCCACGGCGACAATTCCAAACACGGTCAATCCCGCGCGGGAGGCCAGGCTGGCGATCCGGCGCGGCGAGCACAACACCCATACCGGCGGTGTGGCGCCAGGCCATGTGCAGGCCAACATGGTCATCCTGCCGGCGGAGTACGCCCAGGAATTTCAAACCTATTGCATGCTCAATCCCAAGCCCTGCCCCTTGCTGGCGATCAGCGATCCGGGCGATCCGTCTCTGCCCACCCTTGGCGAGGATATCGATGTGCGCACGGATTTGTCCGGCTACCGGGTCTTCGAGAATGGCCGGGAGATCGACGTCGCCTCGGATATTTCCGACTACTGGCGCGACGATCTGGTGGCTTTCCCCCTTGGCTGTTCCCTATCGTTCGAGGAAGCATTGGTGCAGCACGGGGTGCCGCTCTATCACAGGGAACGGGGCGGCCGCCCCGCCACCTATGTAACCAATATCGAGACCGCGCCGGCGGGTCGGTTCCATGGCAAGATGGTCGTCTCCATGCGCGCCATGTCTCCGGCCGATGCCATTCGCGCGGTCCAGATCACGACCCGTTTCCCCAGCGTGCACGGCGCGCCGGTTCATATCGGCCACCCGGAAGCCATCGGCATCGAGGATCTCGACTATCAGGAGTTCGGCGGCAGCCCACCGCAGATGCGGGAATACGACATTCCGGTTTTCTGGGCCTGCGGCGTGACGCCGCAAATCGTTGTCGAAACCGTCAAACCAAGCTTTTGCATCACCCACCTGGCCGGGCGCATGCTGGTCACCGACATCAAGAACACCGAACTGGCAATTCTCTAAAGGAACTATTTCAGGGCCTCATCCACTTCGACACGGTAGGCGTTGACCAGGGCATTGGTTTCGTTGGCCATGCCGACAACGGCCATCAGTTCCTTCAACATCCCGTCGTCCATGCCCTGTTTGCGGGCCGAGGCGGTGTGGCTTCTGATACAGTATTCGCAGTTGTTGGACATGGAGATGGCGATATAGATCATCTCCTTCACCATGGGGTCCAGCGCGCCCGGCGCCATCACCTGGGCCAGACTTTCCCAGGTGCGTTTCAGGGTGGCGGGATCGTTGGCCAGGTATTTCCAGAAATTATTGACGTCCGGTATGTTGCGCGCCGACTTGATGTCGTCAAAAACGGCACGGACGTCTTCATCGGCATCGGCATACTCGATGGGGTCGAACATATTCGCTCCAATCATTACAAAATTGAAAAACCAGGTCGCCTAACCGCCGGTGCGAAAGACCAAAAGATAGGGCACGGCGGGATTATTATTGGTATCGCGAAATGCATTGTGGCGGTAGTTGGGTGAATTGAACCAAATCGCGTAGATCTTGTTCGGCAGCAGTTTCACGGGTGCGACGTTTGTCCTTTTGTCGGACAAATATTTCACCTCTCCGATGATCTTGGGAAAAACCTCCGGCGTGTGGATGACCCAGGACCACATCTCGCGGGTCATCATGTCCTTGTTGAAAGTAACCCGGATCTCGCTGATCGAGGGATCGACGTTCCGCTCGCCGTTGCCGGGAACCGTCTTGACCACGACGGGCGGCAGGGAATTTATTGTGATTTCTCCGGCCTGGCCGGTATTTGTCGGCACGCCTGACAGGAAGAGCAACGGCAACCAACAGAACAGAATTCGAGATATCCTCACCGCACGCCCCTTCCCTTTTCCCTTGCTGATTATTTGATGAAGTAACCGGACACCCGCCAGACGCCGTCTTGATCCAGCATGGGCGTTACGGTTTCCACACTGCTGCGCTTATTCTGAAACGAAGTGTCGAATTGAATGACCACATATTCGCCATCGGGTGCCCCTGGCAGCTCGGTTGCGTAGGTCCTGGCCTTCAATGTGCGGTTCATGACGGCGCCCAGGGGGCCGCGCGCACCCGCCAGGGTTTGACGCCAACGCCCATTATCAATGGCGCGCCTGAAGTAGCCTGAAGCCGCATGCCAACTGCCGCCATAGTCACCCTTGTCAACCAGCGCCAGCCAGCGCCGCGCCGCCTGTTCGGCGGCGGCTTCCTTGGCTGGCGCCGCATCGACGGGCAAAGACGTCAATAGCAACAACAAGACGACGACCATGAATTGCGGGGCTCTGGCGATGGTCACATCAGGGTCTCCTTGGAAAGCCATCAAGTACTATCACAAAATGGGGCAAATTTGTCCCGTGTCGACTCCCTGCCCTTCGGCCCGACGCTCAACGAAACAGGGTTTCGATGAACGGGCAATCGGGAATGGCGCCGTCGGCGCATTGGTTGGAAATATCCGACAGGGTGGCTTCCAGGCGCTTCAGATCGGCGATTTTTTCCCGTACCTCATGCAAATGCTTCAGGGTCAATTGATGCACCTCGGCGCAGGTGTAATCGCCGCCGTCGACCAGGGCCAGCAGGGCGCGCACCTCCCTGAGCGTGAAGCCCAATTCCCGGCTGCGTTTGATGAAGGTCAGGCGCTTCAGATGCGCCTGGCCAAAGCGGCGATGACCGGCCGGGCTGCGCGGCGGGTCCGGCATGATGCCGATGTTTTCATAATAGCGCACGGTCTCCAGATGCACGCCGGTTCGCTTGGACAGGGTGCCGATGGAGAAAGTCGTAACGTCTGTGTGAATATCCATGATCTGGCTTGATCCCGTAGTTACTACGGGATTTAGACTAGCAGCATCCTGGGCAATGGGGAATGCGCTCATGCGGCACGATCGAATATCGAACAGGTTGCTGGGCATCGGCCTGGCGGGCACCGTCGTGGCGGCGCTGTGCTGTTTTACGCCGGTGTTGGTAATGCTGCTGGGCGCGGTGGGCCTGTCATCCCTGGTGGGGGCATGGCTGGATATGGTCCTGCTGCCAATCTTGGCTGCATTTCTCGGGCTGACCATCTACGCCCTGTACTTGCGCGGCAAGGCGAACCCGAAGACGGAGGAGGAACCCCAATGAACACCTTCGATCTGGCAGTGATTGGGGCCGGCTCGGCCGGTTTTTCCGCCGCCATTACCGCCGCCGAACAGGGCGCCGAAGTGGCGCTGATCGGCCATGGCACCATCGGCGGCACCTGCGTCAATGTGGGCTGCGTGCCATCGAAGACCATGATCCGCGCCATGGACGCCTTGCATCAGGCCAATGCCGGACATTTCGCCGGTATCCAAGCCGGCGCGCAACTGAACGACTGGCGCGCCGTCATGGCGCAAAAGGACGAACTGGTTACCGACCTGCGCCAGAGCAAATATCTCGACCAGTTGGATAATTATCCCGGCATTCACTATCTCGCCGGTCCCGCCGCATTCGACGGCGATGGCCTGCTCTTCGACGGCACGCCGCTGCGTGCGGACAAAATCATTGTCGCCGCCGGCTCCCGGGCCAACATAGCCGCCATACCGGGCCTGACGGAGATCCCCTATCTCACATCGACCACGGCATTCGAGCTCGAGGCGCTGCCGCACTCCATCCTGGTGGTTGGGGCTGGCTATATCGGCTGCGAAGTGGCGCAGATGCTGGCCCGCGCCGGCGTCAATGTCACCATCGCCTGCCGCAGCCGCCTGCTGCCCGAAGGGGAACCCGAAATCAGCGTCGCCCTGCGCGGCTACCTGCAGGACGAAGGGCTGATAGTTTTGGACGGCCTGAACTACGAAGGCATCGAAGAGGACGAGGCCGGCATCGCCCTGACCGTCCGGGCTGGGCGTGAGACGCAAACCTTGCGGGCTGAAAAACTGCTGCTTAGCACCGGCAGGCGCCCGAACACTGACGGGCTGGGGTTGGATCGGGCCGGCATCGACACCAATGCAATTGGCGGCATCACGGTCGATGACCGCATGCGCACCTCCCGCCCCGGCGTCTATGCCGCCGGTGATGTCACCGGCCGGGATCAATTCGTCTATATGGCCGCGTACGGCGCCAAGATCGCGGCCCGAAATGCCCTGAACGGCGATGGCCTGTGCTACGACAACAGTGCCATGCCCGCCGTTGTCTTCACCGATCCCCAGGTCGCCACTGTGGGATTGACCGAGGCCAGCGCGATCGACGCCGGGTATAACGTGGCCACCTCCACCCTGCCCCTGGATGCCGTGCCCCGGGCCCTGGCCGCCCGTGATGTCCGTGGCCTGATAAAGCTGGTCGCGGATGGCGGGACAAAGCGCCTTCTGGGGGCCCATATTCTGGCGCCGGAAGGCGGCGACAGCATCCAGACCGCCGCCCTGGCGATCCGGCAAAAGATGACCTATGTGGAGCTGGGCGAGATGATCTTTCCCTACCTGACCACGGTCGAAGGCTTGAAGCTGGCCGCGCAGACGTTCGAGAAAGATATCGCCAAACTATCCTGCTGCGCCGGGTGAGAGATCAAGCGAATCTTGCATGCGGACGGCAAGGCCGAAACTCTGCGGATACTACAGGCTGCTTAAGGCATCTTTGAACGCTGTTGGCGTGGTACCGGTTCCGGCACGAAAATCGCGGCTGAAATGAGCGCTATCGGAAAAGCCCGCGCAAAAACCAATGGCGGCGAGCGAGGTGTCGCCGTCTTCGAGCAATCGGCACGCTTCCTGAATGCGCAGGCCGCGCACCAAACTGGAAAAGTTCAATTGCGCCTCTGCCAATCGGCGCTGAAATGATCGTTGCGACATCCCCAATTCCCGCGCCAGTTCGCCGACTTTCCATCGACGCAAATAGTCCATGGACAAATATCTCGCCGCTTGAACCACAACCCGCCGCGTTTCCGAGTTGCACGCGGCGGGGACCGGAACGGAAATCTCCGGCGCGTTCGCAACATCCATCGTCTGCGTCGGTTCAAAATCATTCCAGCTTATCGACCAGGTCGTCGTATCCAAGCTGTCGCCGCGTCGATCCGGCGTTTTGAAAAGACTGTTTTCGTAAACTACAGCAGGATCGCCGCAATTCCGCGGCATGATGCAAATCAGCCCGCGGCAACCGATAATTTCCAACAGCGCGATGAGGATGCCGCAAATCAGGATATTTTCCGCCGGGCTCGGTGTCTCGGCGCCTTCGACGGCGTAGCGGCGGCAGTCAACGCGGACCGCGTCGACACATGACATTTCCAGTCTATTTGTTGAATGCGCATAGCCTTCCAGGCGTCGCCAACCTTGGAAAAGCCGTTGCGGATCAGGGGCTTTGGCGGCGGCCCGCCAGATCGGATCAAAATCACCACCGCGAAGGCCTTGTCCAATTGCAAGCAAGGCGGCGGCGCCGGCTTCGTCCAGAATGTGATTGAGCAGACTACGCTTGTCGCCGGACGGAACAGAGGCGTTGCGTAGATTATCCAGGGGCTTCCCTGAACCCGGCAGCAACGCAGGGTATGATTTGATAATCTCTCTGCGAACCAAATTGACGATGCTGGCGCGGGCGAAGTCGTCGATGGGCTTTTTCCTTTTTGCTCGGATTATATCTCTAGGCGTGGAGACTATCGTAATCTATGGGAAGTTTGCGAGGCCGTTTGCCCGTCGCGGCGAAAGCAGCGTTGGCGATGGCGGCGACGGCAGGGGCAAGGGCCGACTCGCCGACGGCTACCGGTGGAGCGCCTTCGGTCTCGACAAGCCTGATATGGGTTTCCGGCGCCTCGGCATGACGAAGGACGTCGTAACGATCGAAATTCCGTTCATTGGCGACGCCATCGCCAACGGTCAATTTCTCCTTCAACGCCATGCTACAGCCCCAAACAAGATTGCCCAGGACCTGGTTCTCGACCTGATCGGGATTGACCACCAGACCACAATTTTGGGCACACCAAAGTTCAATGACCTTGATCTGGCGCGCGCTATGGTCAATTTCGATTTCCGCCACGACCGCCACATGGGTCTGATCCTTGTAGACAGCGCAGGCCACGCCCAAGCCACGATTTGCGCCCGCCGGGCGGCCCCACCGCGACATTTCGCCGACCTGGCGCAAGACGTCCGACAAATGGCCGGCATGTTTGCCGCCTTTCCCAAATTGTGCCAATCGAAAGGCCAGGGGGTCCTTTCGGGCGGCATATGCCAGTTCATCGATCATGCTCTCAATCGCGAATGTATTCGGTGCGGCACCCAGACCGCGCCAGGCACCGGTCGGGACATCCGTTCGAATATCAGAATAGCGCACCCGTTTATGTGCAGCCTCATAGGGCATGCTGGCGCCCCGCGCGGTACCCTCGTCGGCAACAAAAGCGTCAAGGAACCTGGCCAAACTTCCGGGCACCAAACCGAAAATTATTGGCGATGAAACAAAATCATGGCGCCAAAAGGCTATGTTCCCTTTGTCGTCCAGCCCGGCATCGATGGCGTGGGAGAATCTGGGTTGGAAGTAGTTATGCTGAAACTCTGTTTCCCTGTCCCATTGCACGCGCACGGGCCGCTCGACATGGGCCGACAACAGTGCCGCCTCCTCCGCCGGTTGACAAAGGACCCGACCGCCAAATCCGCCGCCCATGCGCATGGGATGGACCACGACCTCGTCTTTATTGCGCCCCAACAGGGCGGCAACGCGGCCTCGAATGAAATAGGGGTCCTGACAGCCGCACCAAACTTCCGCAGTGTTTTTCGTAACCTGGGCGACCGCCGCCCGTGGCTCCATCGCCGCATGGGCCATGTAGGACGTGGCATAATTGGCGCTGATCGTTTGCACGCTGACGCTATCGGCAAGGCTCTTGTCGCCACGATCGACCAGGGAATGCTCGAAATCTCCATCGCCACGATAGCGGCTGACATCAAGTTCGCCCTCGGACGATGCGGCCTCCGCCAGTTGCCATTTTGCTTCGATTTTTCCAAGCGCGTCAGCCAAGATCAGTGGGCTTTCCGCCACAACGCCAGCCAGATTGCTGGCTTTGTTGATCAAGACCGCCACGACGCCGGGCAAGGCCCGCGCGCCATTGTCGCTGGCATCAATCAATGTTGCGCCAAAGCGCGGCGGACGGACAACATCGCCGTAAAGCATGCCTGGCAGCGAAACGTCCCGGCTATAGACCGTTCTCCCGGTGACGATGTCCTCGATATCCGGGTCGCGCCATCGATCGCCGATAACCTGCCGGGATTTCGTTCTGGTCCGAAAATACTGTTCGGCGCCATCGCGATGATCGGCGACGAGAACCTCGGCCTCGGCGGACACCAACTCGCCATAGCCGATGAACGTGCCCTCCACCTCAAATCCGCCGCCGGCATCTGCCAACTGATCAACCGGCCTTTCCAGCTTCGCCGCGGCCCGCTGTCTGAGGTGCTCCCGCAAACTAGCAGCACCTTTGGAGACGGGATCTGCAAAGATGGCGATGCTTTCACTCCCAACCGTCATCTTGAACGCAGGCGATTGATCAGTAGCTGGCGACACGCATTCGATTTGCGCCTGCTTGATATTAAGTTCCTCGGCCACGATTTGACTCAATCCCAGTGGTGCGCCTTGGCCCATTTCCATTCTTGGACAAAGGAACCGGACCCGTCCGTCCGGGAGAACCTGAACCCACGACGAGCCATCTTCATTTTCGGGATCGGCCGTTGTCGGCAGTACCGGGAGGACACCGTTGCAAGCGCTAAGTACCGTCAACCCGACGGCCAGCCAGCCGGAGTTAATCAGAAATTCGCGGCGATCCATGGTTCGTTCTTGTCTGGTCATTGTCATATTATTTCTCCCGCGCCGCGCGCGCGACGGCACTGCGAATACGATCGTAAGTGCCGCACCGGCAAATGTTTCCACTCATGCCCGCGCTAATTTGCGCGTCGCTGGGTTCAGGGTTTTCACGCAAGAGCGCGGCCGCCGTCATTATTTGTCCAGGCTGGCAATAGCCGCATTGAGGCACGGCTTCCGCGATCCAGGCCCTTTGCACCGGGTGCAGACGGTCGCGGTGGGACGCAGGGGATAGGCCTTCGATGGTCGTCACCTTGTGGCCAAGCGCTTCGGCCACAGTCAACTGACAGGCCCGCCGGGCGAAGCCGTTCAGATGTATGGTGCAGGCGCCGCACAAACCCTGGCCGCAACCAAACTTGGTTCCCTTCAGCAAGGCGTGATCGCGGAGAAAATCCAGCAAGGAAACGTCATACAAGGCTTTTGGGATGCGGGTCGGGGTACCATTTAGGTCAATCATGAAACGTCTCCATATCGCACGGCAGGAAAACCATCGATCGGCAATCGCCGACCAACCTGATGGCGGACGATAGGCAATATCTCTGTCCAGGCGTTATGATGATCGCGCCAAAATTCGCCTGCATTTGATGCCGCTAACACATGGCATATGCCTCGGAATCCGTTCCTATCATCGCCATACCGTCTGGAATCGGGACTGGAACAGACCTCCCATGGCCGACCGGGAAAAAGGTGCGATTGGCCGATAGGGATATTGGCAAACTATCCGGTTGCACGGGCCAGGTCACAGCGCTATAAACCGCCGTTCTGAGCGGCGCGCCGGCGCGGGCTGATGCCCGGGGCATGCCCGGCCGCCATTTTTCATGACTTACCCTAACGTAAGGGAGGATCGAAATGCCCAAGATGAAGACCAAATCGAGCGTGAAAAAGCGCTTTAA
>CAZVYX010000024.1:0-84630 GCA_964631725.1 uncultured Rhodospirillaceae bacterium
CGGGCATCAAGGTGCCCATGCCCTGCATCATGGGCCTGGATTTCAGCGGCGAGATTGTCGAGGTCGGTTCGGATATCACCGAGTGGCAGGTAGGCCAGCGGGTGATGATCGACCCCGTGGACCGTGTCGGCCCCGGCGGCCTGATCGGCGAGATGTGGCACGGCGGCCTGGCGGAATATTGCAAGGTACCCAGCCATCACCTGGTGCATCTGCCCGACAATGTCTCGTATGAAGCCGCGTCCTGTCTGCCCGTGGCCTACGGCACGGCATTGCGGATGATGTACACCATCGGCGATGTTCAAAAGGGCGATAAAGTCCTGATCCTCGGTGCCTCGGGCGGGGTTGGCACCTGCGCCGTGCAACTGGCCAAGCGGGTTGGCTGCGAGGTCATCGCCTGCGCTTCGAACCAGGACAAATTGGACCGCCTGGCCGGGATCGGCGCCGATCATCTGATCAACTATGTTGAAGAAGACTTCATGAAGGCGGTCTGGACCAAGTTCGGCAAGCCGCACCGCCGCCGTTGGGAAGACGGCGTCGACGTCGTCGTGAACTTTACCGGCGGCGATACCTGGGTGCCGGGCCTGCGCGTGCTGCACCGGGGCGGCAAGGTTCTGACCTGTGGCGCCACGGCCGGCTATGACCCGGCGGAAGATCTGCGCTTCATCTGGTCGTATGAATTGAAGGTCCTGGGCGCCAACGGCTGGCTGCGGGAGGATTTGACCACCCTGCTGGAGCTGCTCAGCGACGGCTCGTTGATACCCGTGATCGATACCCAGCTGCCGTTGGAAGAGGTCAACGAGGCTTTCCGTCTGCTGGAAGAGCGGGTCGTCTTTGGCAAAGTCGTGCTCACACCTTGAGGTTCAGACATGAGTGAGAAACCAGAGTTTTTGAGTTCCGAACAGATCCAGGGCTTCTTTGACAGATCGCCCTTCATTTCCAGCCTGAACCTGGAGGTTCTGTCGTCCGACCCGGAGACGCAGGAAATTTCGGTCAGGATGCCCATGCAGCCTTCGATGGAGCGCCGGGCAGGCACCAAGCAGTTTCATGGCGGACCAATCGCGTCATTCATCGATGTGGTGGGAGATTTTGCCATCGGCATGATGGTGGGCGGCGGTGTGCCGACCATCAATATCCGCATCGACTATCTGAAACCGGCCGTGGGCGACGGCCTTGTCGCGGTGGCCCGGGTACGCCGTCATGGCCGTTCGGTGGCGGTGATCGATATCGATGTCATGGATGAAAAGGGTTCGCTGGTGGCCATGGGCCGGGGTACCTACTCGCCGCAGACCGGGTAAGGGAACGAAAAAGAAGTTGGGAGGTAAGGTAATGGCGGAGCGGGCACGGCTGGATCATACGGTCATCAACGTGAAGTTCGAAATGGACAAGGCCCAGAGCCTGTTCGGCGATCTGGGCTTTTTCCTGACCGATCGGGGCTATCACACTCTGGGTTCGATCAATCATCTGATGATGTTCGGCACCGACTATCTGGAACTGCTCGGCCTGCCGCCGGGGATGGAGAACCCGCGCAAGGATATCGCCGATGCGCCCGTGGGCATCAATGGCCTGGTCTTTAAGACCACGGATGCCGATGCGACCTTTGCCCATATGCAGGCGCTGGACATGGCCGGCGATCCACCCAGGTCGTTCAGCCGGCCCGTCGCCCTGCCGGAGGGCGAGAAGGACGCGGCATTCAGGACTGTCACCGTGCGCGCCGGTGTGTTCCCCGGCGGCCGGGTCTATTTCTGCGAACATCACACGCCGGAACTGGTCTGGCGCCCGGAATGGCAAAACCACGGCAACGGCGCCCAGGCCATGCCGGAGTTCGTCGTCGCCTCCAACGATCACGCAAAGGAAGCCGAAAACTTCGCCAAGCTGCTGCATTCGGAGGTCAGCGGCACCGGCGACAACCTGTCCGTGGCCATTGACGATTCCAAGATCACCGTCATGACGCCCGCCGCCTATGCCGACCGCTATGGCGCCCTGGCTTCGCCCATGGCGGGGCGTTCATCGATCTTCGGCGCCCTGGTTTTCCGCACCGACAGCCTGGACAAAATCCGCGCCGCCGCCGCCGGCACGATCGATGAAGCCGCCCGTGTCGTGGTCCGCGAGGCCAGTTTCGATACCGTCCTGGAATTCGTGGAGTAACCCATCATGCGACCAAATCCCATGAAGACGAGACTTGCCGCCGGCGAGAGTGTCTACGGCATGATGGTGTTCGAATTCCTCAGCCCCGGGCTGCCGCGCATCGTGGCCAACGCCGGCGCCGACTTCATTCTCTACGATCTGGAACACAGCGGCTTCACCATCGAGAGCATGAAGACACAATTCGCGCTCTGCGCCGGTCTCGGCCTTGTGCCCATCGCGCGGCCGCCGGGCAAGGCCTATAACATTACGGCCCGCATGCTCGATGTGGGCAGCTTCGGCCTGCTCTACCAAATGGTTGGCAGTGCCGAGGAAGCCCGCGAACTGGTCAGTTGGACGCGCTATCCGCCAAAAGGCGTGCGCGGAGCGATCTTTGGCGGTGCCCATGACGATTACAGCGGCGGCGACCTGGCGGAAAAGGCCGAGGCGGCCATGGAACGCACCCTGGTGGCGGCCCTGATCGAAACCAGGGACGGCCTGGAGAATATCGACGAGATCATGGCCGTGGACGGCATCGACGTGGCGCATCTGGGCCATGCGGATCTATCCATGTCCCTGGGCATCGCGGGCCAGTTCGAGCATCCGGATTTGCAGCGGGGCATCGACAAAATTGTCGAGGCGGCGGAGAAACACGGCAAGGCGGCCGGCGCCATGGCACCGACCCTGGAATGGGGCCAGGACCTGATGCAGCGTGGTTACCGCATGATGTCCTATAACCACGACATGGGACTGTTGGGCGAAGCCCTGAGCAGCGGCCTCCAGGCCCTCAAAGGGCAGGGCTAGGGCAACCGCTCCTTCAACAGCATGGCGTGCACGCCCTGATGCTGGTTGACCAGTTGCGTCACCCGTAGATCGCAACAAATGGAGCACAATGAATAGGCTTCCGCGCGGGACAGTTGGGAGCGTTCGCAAATCAAGCTGATCATTTCGCGCAGGGCCTGCCGGGCCGCCTCGTCCAGATCGGGATTGATGCCACAGGTGATATGATGGCTGGGGGTTTCCGCCCGCGGCATGGTGAAGCGCAGATCGTCGCGGACGATCAGCTCAAACGTGCCGTTCAGGCCGGTTTCGATGGCGGTCACGCAGACCTCGCCGTCACCCTGGGCCGCATGGCCATCACCAACGGAGAAATTACCGCCCTCGACAAAGACCGGCAGGTACAGCGTTGTGCCCGCGACCAGCTCCTTCAGATCCAGGTTGCCGCCGAAATCGCCGGGGATGATCGAGGTTATGGTGCCCCGTTCCTCGGGCGGCGCCAGGCCCATGACGCCGAAGAACGGCGCCAGTGGAACTTCCTGTCCCCACGGCAGCGTGCCGACCTGGCGCGCCTTGTCCAGGGCAATATGAAACAGGTGCTCTTCCGTGAAGTCATCCGGGAGGGCGCCGGCGCCGGGGCGGATGATGTTCCAGCCCCAATCCGCCGCCAGTTCGATGTCCAGGATGCGGATTTCCAGCACCGTGCCGGGCGTCGCGCCCTTGACCGCGACCGGGCCGGTCAGGATATGGCCCGGTATCATGCGCCGGTTCACCTGGTCGTGAATGGCGCGTTGTTCCGCCGCCACGGTGAAGGGCCCGCCATCATCCGGCGTCACGTTGGGGGCGCCGGAATAGGTGCGGATCGTGACCCGGTCGCCTGAATTGATCTCGGCCACCGCCGGACGCGCGGCCTCGAAATAGCCCCAGTGAATGTTTTCGGGCCGTGCTTCGATGATATTTGCCATCATGTTTGCCCCAGCCATGTTTCGCCGGCCGCCGCCTCGGCCCGGCGAAAGACATCCCGCAGGGCGGCGATCTGATCTTCCGGCAACGGACCCTTGGCCGCCGCCGCCAGATTGGTCATAACGTGGGAAGCCTTGGTGGTGCCGACGATGGCGCAGCTCAAGCCCGGTTGGGAGAGGGTGAAACGCAGGGCGATTTCGGGCCAGGCATCGGCGGCATGGCCGAGGTCTTCCGGCGTAATCGACATGGCCGCGAGGCGCTGGGCATAGGTCACGGCATAATTCACATACATGCCCCGCTGTTCGGATATATCCTTCCAGGCGGCATTGGCGATGGAACGCTTGGCGATGGTGCCCACGTTGTTTTCCTGGCAGGGGGCCAGCACCCCTTCGATATTGGCCTGATCGCACATGGAGATCGAGGTTTCGATCACCGCCACGTCGGCCAGCCCGGCGGCATAGGCGGCGGCTTCGTTATCGCCCGCATAGCCCAGGTGACGAATTTTGCCGGCATCCCGCGCCTTGACCAGTGCGCCGACCGCATCGCCCCTTTGCAGGACCTCCAATTCGCAGGAATGCAGCAGCATGACGTCGAGGTGATCCGTTTGCAGCCGCGCCAGCGCCCGGTCGAGCGTGTTCTCGATCACCTCCGCCGACCAGGCCTCGCCCGCCACGCCGTCCATGGCCCGGCCGCACTTCGAGACCAGGACGTATTCATCCCGGCGATGGCCGATGGTCTTGCCGATCATCTCTTCCGAGCCGTCATAGCCCGCCGCCGTATCGATCAGATTGACGCCCTGGTCCAACAGGTTGTTGAGAATATCGGCGACCTCCCGCTGCTCCGTTTCCAGAAACCCAACGGGCGCGCCGCCGAACCCCAACATGGAAACCTCCAGTCCGGTCTTGCCAAAGCTGCGTCTTTGCATTTTTCTTTCTCCCAGAAGACTGTTGTCCCGATCATAGCGGCCGCGAAGGAATTTTGGAAAAGAATGGAATTACGTACCGGGCATATCCCAGGAGAACCGCGCATCGCTTATGACGAGATTGGGGATGGTCCGCCGGTTCTGTTTCTACACGGCATCGGCGGCAACCGCACAAACTGGCGTGAGCAGCTACGGGCTTGCGCCCATGCCCACCGTGCCATTGCCTGGGATGCCCGTGGCTATGGCCAATCGGACGACTACGAGGGGCCTTTGAACTTCGCCTTCTTTGCCGATGACGTGGTGCGCCTGCTGGATTATCTGGACATCGGGAAAGCCGTCCTGGTCGGCCTGTCCATGGGTGGCCGTATTAGCCAGGATCTCTATTTTCGCTACCCCGAAAGGGTTGCCGCGATGGTTTTGTGCGACACCTTTCCGGGCACCACGCCGACCCTGCCGCCGAAGGAGCGGGAGGAATTCGTCAATCTCCGCAAGGGACCCCTGGTGGCGGGCAAGACCCTGCGCGAAATGGCCGAACCCTTGGCCAAGACCCTGGTCAGCGCCAATGCCGCGCCGGAACATTTTCAGCGCCTGGTGGAAAGCATCGAAGCGCTGCATCAGGAGTCTTATATCAAGACCTTGGAGGCCACCATGCGCTACGACCGCGCGGTGGATCTCGACACCATTTCCGTGCCGGTACAATTGATCTACGGCGCCGAGGACCGCCTGACGCCGCCAAGCATCGGCAGGGAAATGCAGCAGCAAATCCCCGGCGCGGGTCTGGAGATCATCGAAGGCGCGGGTCATCTGGTGAATATCGAGCGCGGCGAAGAATTCAACCGCGTACTGTTGCAATTTCTGGCGCGAAAATAGCGCCGTTGCGCCAGGACTGATCTGGCCGCACAATCGCTGCAAACAGTGATGACATTCGGATAAATGGGTAGACCGGTTCATGGCACAGCATATTGTTTGTTTGACGTTCGATTTCGACGTTATGTCGGGGCATATCGCCCGCGGCATGACCACACCCACGCCGATCTCGCGCGGTGAGTTCGGCATCGTCGGTGCCGGCCGCATCCTGCCGCTAATGCAGGCGCAGAAGATCCCAACGACCTGGTTCATCCCCGGTTTCACCATCGAGACCTATCCCGATGCCTGTGCCCAGGTGGTGGATGGCGGTCACGAAATCGGACACCACGGCTGGACCCACGTACAGCCGGCCCTGCTGGACCGGGACCAGGAAGAAGCAGAGATGATCCGCGCCAACGAGGCCATCGAGCGCCTAACCGGCCGGAAGGCGCGGGGCTACCGTTCACCGGCCTGGGATTTGAGCCCCCATACCCTGGAATTGTTGCTGGCCAATGGCTTTCACTACGAAAGCTCCATGATGGGACACGACTATTCCCCCTATCGCGTCCGCCAGGGGGACGAGATCGATCTGCATAAGCGCATGGTGTTTGGCGACAAGACGCCGCTGATCGAAATGCCCATCAGCTGGTCCCAGGATGACCACCCCCATTTCGAGATGGTGGGCAACCGTCCCGGCCACCGCAACGCCAACAGCGTCTTGGAAAACTGGGTCGACGATTTCGTCTATATGACCCGCTGCACCGATTGGGGCGTCATCACCTACACCTGCCATCCTTATGTCATCGGGCGCGGCCACCGCATGATGATGTTGGAAAGGCTGATCGGCAAACTGCGGGACCTGGGCGCCGAATTCATGACCATGGAAGATGCCGCCCGCCTGTATGACGCGCGGGAGCCCTTCAACGGCTAGAGCGATTTTCAATTAATTCAATTCGCTTTCGCGGATCAAGTGATTGATTCAATTGCTCTTTCTCTTAAGAGTCCCAAGTATCTGGGCATGTTTAGAAGCGACATGCTTAGGCGACTTTCTCCAGCTTTTTCAAGGTGTGCAGCAGGCTGGGCATGGGCTCGCCGCCGAATGACGTCGACCAGTTGGTGTAGCTGACCTCGCCGACATAGATATCGCCGCGAGAATCCACTGCCAGGCCGTGCGGCGCCATGAACTTGCCCGGTTCATTGACGAGGCCGTCCTCGCCGCCCAAACGGGCGATCAATTTGCCTTCGTTGCTGACGATGCTCAGGCGCGGGCCCAGGTTCGGTACATGGCGGTTCACCGGCATGCCGGGGCCCAGTTCGCCGATCACGCAGTTTGGGCATTTGCCCCGGGGCATGAACAGACCGCAGGGCCGGTGCAGATTGTTCCACTGGGTTTCGTACTTGCCGTTCATGTCGAACACCTGGACGCGGTGGTTCTCCCGGTCCGCGACATAGAGCCAGCCGTCATCGTCGGCGACGATGTTATGGACGATGTTGAATTGGCCGGGGTCGGTGCCGGGCTCCCCCCAGGACATCACCAGCTTGCCGTCTGGGGTGTATTTGTGAACCCTGGCATTGCCGTAGCCGTCGGAGACAAAGATGTGGTTGTCGGGCGACAGCGCGGTATGGGTGCAGCGGTGAAACGGCTCTCCGCTCATATAGGGCGCCGGCTCCCCCGGAATGCCGATTTCCATCAGTATCTTGCCTTCCGGCGTGCATTTGCGCACGGTGTGGTCGCCGTCGTCGGTGCAGTACAAGGCATCATCCGGCCCAATATGCAGGCCATGGGCGCGGTGAAAGATATCGCTGCCCCAGGAGCGCAGGAAATTGCCCTCCCGATCGAACACGATCATCGGCTGGCGGCCCCGGTTGAAGACATAAACCTGGTCCTTGCTGTCGACGCCGAGGCCGGCGACATCGCGGAAATCCCAACCCTCCGGTAATTTGGCCCAATCCTCCCGAACCCGGTACTTATGTTCGCCTTCGCCCAAGGTCAGCGTCATCTCTTATCCTCCTGATTTTTCCCCGTCATTGTCCATTAATCTCGCCGGTCTGTGAAGCGCTGGGAAACATCCTCTTGGCGTGGGCCCCCGTCCGGGCCAAAATGGCGCCAACAAAACCAACCGGAGCGGAAGACCCATGGGTATCGATGACGCCATCAACTACGACGATCTGCGCCTGCTGGCCAAGCGGCGCGTGCCGAAGATCTGTTTCGATTTTATCGAGGGTGGCGCCGATGACGAGGTTGGCCTGGACCGCAACCAGCAGGCCTTTCGCGATATCGCCCTGGTGCCCCGCTATCTGATCGATGTGGACAAGCGCGATCTGACCAAGGAGTTGTTCGGTCGCACCTACGATCTGCCCTACGGTATTTCGCCGACGGGGCTGGCCGGCATGTTCCGCGTCGGCGGTGATCTGATGCTGGCCCAGGCGGCGCGCGATGCCAATATCCCGTTCGTGATGTCCGGCTCGTCTACCGCCTCGATAGAGGATCTGGGCAAACTGGCGCCGGAGCATGGCTGGTACCAACTCTATGCCGCGCGGGACAAATCGGTATCCGAGGATATGATCCGCCGGGCCGATGCTGCTGGACTGGGCGCTCTGATGCTGACCGTTGACGTGCCGGTGCATTCGAACCGGGAGCGCAACACGCGCAACGGCTTCAGCCGGCCCCTGCGCCTGAGCCTGGAGACCAAGCTGGATGCCTTGAGCTATCCCGGCTGGTTGATGGATTATCTCAGGGAAGGCCTGCCGATGTTTCCCAACTGGCTGCCCTATGCCGGCGAAGGCGCCGATGCGGACAAGGTGGCCGACTTCATGGCGTCGATGACGACGCCGCCGCTGAGCTGGGATGATGTGGCGCGGTTTAGGGAAATCTGGCCACGCAAGTTCATTCTCAAGGGCATCATGCATCCCGATGATGCCATCAAGGCGGCCGAGCTGGGCTGCGACGGCATCGTCGTCTCCAACCATGGCGCCCGCCAGTTGGACCGCGCGCCGGCCTCCATCGAGGTTCTGCCCGGCATCGTTGAAGCGGTTGGCGGCCGCATGGCCGTCATGTTCGACAGCGGCATACAGCGCGGCGCCGATATCGCCACGGCGTTATGTCTTGGCGCCGACTATGTTTTCCTGGGCCGCGCCACGCTCTACGGCGTCACCGCCGGCGGAACCGCCGGCGCCACCAAGGCCATTGAAATCCTGCGCCGGGAGCTGGATCTGGTGATGGGGCAAATGGGTGTCGCCGACCTGGCCAGCCTGGGCCCGGACTTTGTTTATAAGCCATGAGATTGCAGTCGACAAATGTTATCAAATTTGATAACTTGATGCAATGACGTGGACGATCACCTTCCATAGCGAGAGGGTCAAGAACGAAACGTTAGCTCTGCCGCCCGGGATTCAGGCAAATTTATTGCATGTCCTGGAATTGGTCGAGGAATTTGGCCCTTCGATTGGTCGTCCGCATACAGCGCCGCTAGGTAAGGGCTTGTTTGAAATTCGTGCGAAGGGCAGGGAAGGTCTCTCACGATCTCTCTTTTGCACCCTCAAGGGCCAGGAAATTGTGATCCTGCACAGTTTCATCAAGAAAACGCAGAAGATGCCGAAGAACCATCTTGAAATGGCGCGCAAACGTATGAAAGAGGTCATGATCGATGACTAGCCGGCCGACATTCAAAAACTTCAAGGACGAGGCTCTGCGGGATCAGGCGGTAAAAACCGCCTATGACGAGGCTGCGCCCGCCTATGCCATGAAACGCGACATGATCGCCATGCGAAAGTCCAAGGGCTTCACCCAGGAGGATATGGCAAACCTTCTCGGCACTAAGAAGAGCAATATTTCCCGGCTGGAAAGTGTCAATACCGATAGTTCGCCACGTCTGGCGACGGTAGAGCAGTATGCCCGTGTACTAGGCTATCGCCTGAAGATCGCGTTCGAACCCGACTCCGCAAAGCCCTGAGGCTCTGCGGCGCGGAAGATCAATATGGCCGAACGGCCTACTATTCCGCCGCCTTGCCGAAGGCCAGGTCGGCGGCTTGTTCGGCTTCGCTCAATTCCTCCTCCAGGCGCTGGCCGGCGTGGGCGCGTGGGACCCGGAACGGGGCCAGCAGGCTGTAGATCACCGGGATCAGCACCAGGGTGAAAACCGTCGCCATGCCCAGGCCGCCGAAGACGACCCAGCCGATGGCGGCGCGGGCCTCCACGCCGGGACCGCTGCCCAGGATCAGGGGCAAGGCGCCCAGGACCGTGGACAGCATGGTCATTACAACCGGGCGCAGGCGGGTCAGGGCGGCCTCGCGCACCGCGTCATGCACGGAATGGCCCCGGTCGCGCAGTTGATCGGCGAACTCGACAACCAGAATGCCGTTCTTGGCCATCAGGCCGACCAGCATCACCAGACCGATCTGGCTGTAAATATTCAGGCTCGAATCGGTGAATTTCAGCGCAAATACGGCCGCTGCCAAACCAAACGGCACCGTTAGGACGATAACCACGGCGGAAAACACGCTCTCGAACTGCGCCGCCAGCACCAACAGCACCACCAGGATGGCCACGGCGAAGGTAATCGCGACGTCGTGGGAGGTATCCTGCAAGGTTGCCGCCTCGCGGATAAAACGCAGGCCGATACCGGGGGGCAAGATCTCGTCCGCCAGGGCCTGCACATCCGCCATGGCCTCGGGCAGGGTGTAGTCCGGGGCCAGGGGCGCGTCGATTTCAATGGCGCGTTTCTGCCCGGCCCGGTCCAGCTCCGCCGCGACGCCGACTTCCTCCAGCGTAATGAAGGCCGACAGCGGCACCAGATCGCCGGTTTTCGAAGGCACGAACAGATTGCTCAGATCGGAAGGGTCGTTGATCGCGCCGGCCGCGGATTCGATACGCACGGGAATGGTCCGGTCGTTGACGTTCAACTCCGCCACCTCCAGGCCATCGACCATGGCGCGCAGGGTATCGGTGATGCCTTCCACCGCCACGCCCAGATCCTCGGCCCGGCCCCGGTCCACCTTGACCGACAGTTGCGGCTGGGTCTGCTGGTATTCGATCTCCGGATCATCCAAATTCGGCAATCTTTCGTGCATCGCTACCAGGAAAGAATCCGCCGCCGCCGCGATATCCTTGTAATTACCGCCTGTCAGGGTGAACTCCAGACGCCCACCCGAACGGCGCAGGTTCAGGCTATTGGGCTGGCTGACCCGCGCCGTGGCGCCCGGAATGGCTTTCAATGGCCCACGAAGTGTCTTGGCGATTTCATTCTGGCTGCGCGTCCGCTCCGACCATGGCGTCAGGGGCGCCATGAGGTAGACCCGGTTCAAATCCCAGCGCCCGACGATGGCGAAGATATTGCTGATCTCGCCGCGCTGGCGCAATGGCTCCAATATCGCCTCCGCCTGGGCTGATTGCCGGTCCATGTAGTCCAGACCGACGCCGTCGGGCCCCTGCATATAGATGACGATTGCGCCCCGGTCCTCCTTCGGCAGCAACTCCCGGTCGATGGTGGGATAGAGGATCACGGCGCAGGCCGCGAGCAACGCGGCCCCGCCCAGGATCAGCACCGGCGCCCCCAGGGTGAAATCCAACAAGCGTTGATACAGGCCGGTCAGCCAGTTCCCCAGGCGGATCAGGGGGCCGGAGCGGTCCAATCTTGCCGCGCCCCAATCTTCGGGCAGGCGGGCCGCCAGCATGGGGCAGAGCGTCAGGGCGACAAAGGAGGATATGGCCACGGCGATGGCCAGGACAAAGCCGAATTCGCCAAACAACCGCCCCGCGACGCTGGGCAGAAAGGCGATGGGCAGAAATACCGAAACCAGCGTCGCCGTCGTCGCAAGGACGGCGAAAAATACCTGCCGGGTGCCCAATACAGCGGCGGCCAGGGGACGTTTGCCCATGCTGCGCTGGCGTTGAATATTCTCCACCACCACAATGGCGTCATCGACGATCATCCCGGTCGCCAGCACCAAAGCCAGCAAGGTGAGGATGTTGATGGAAAAGCCCAGCAGCCAAATTGCCGCGATGGTTCCCGCCAATGCTATGGGAATGGCCACGGCGGGGATAAGGGTTGGCCGAATGGCGGTCATGAAGGCATAGATCACCGCGATCACCACCAAGGTGGCGATGCCCAGGCTGTAGGCGACTTCGCGGATCGAGCCGCGAATGAAGCGGGCATCATCGGAAATCTTGATGACCTCCGCGCCCTTCAGGCGCCTATTCAGACGTTCGATGGCTTTATCGACCCCATCCGAGATGGCGATGGTATTGGATTTCGCCTTGCGGACCAGGGCCATGCCGATCACCTTGCGGCCATTCAGCAAGGTGTGGCTCAGGGCCTCCGCCGGACCGTAGATGGCCTGGGCGACATCGCCCAGGCGCACATCGTCGTTGATCGCCAGGTGCTCAACCGCCTCCGGCCGCCACAGCGAGGCATCGGCCCGGACCAGCAGCAATTGATCGTCGGATTTGAAACTGCCCGCCGGCACATCCATGTCCGTGCTGCGCAGCACCTTGGCGACATCATCGATGGACAGGTGGTAACTGGCCAGACGCATGGGATCGACCACCACGCGCAGGACGCGCTTGCGGTCGCCGAATAGATTGACCAGGGCAACACCTTCGATCGCGGCCAGTTCGGGTTTGACGTCCTCTTCAGCCAGCTCCGTCAGTGCCTCCTGGGACAGATGATCCGAGGTCAGGGCCAGGCGGATAATAGGCCGGGCGTTGGTATCCGCCTTGACCACGACGATATCGTCCACCCCTTCGGGCAGGCGCCGTTCGATCCCGGCGACAGCCTCGCGCACATCGTTGGCGGCCACGTCGATATCCACGTTGGGACCGAATTGGGCCCAGATGCGGGCGTTGTCCTCTTCACTGGCCGAGGCGATGGTCTTGACGCCCGCAACCCGCGCCACCGCGCCCTCGATCACGGAAGTGACTTCAGCATCCATGGTTTCCGGCGAAGCGCCTTCGAAAAAGGCGCGGACGCTGACCCAGGGGCGGTCCACGTCGGGCAACTCCCGTACTTCGACCCCCAGCAGGGCGCCCAAGCCGGCGACGATGATCAGCAGATTGATCACCACGATCAACGTTGGCCGGCGCACGGCCAGGGACGGCAGATCGCCAAGGCGGACCATTACGAGGTACCGGCTTTTGGCGCGCCGGCCTTGAAGGGCGCGGTTTTCACCTTTTGGCCCAGACGCAGGCCCTGCACGCCTTCCACCACGATCAGGTCGTCCGCCCGCAGGGGGCCATCGACGAGGACCCGCCCCTTGTCACGGCGCACCAGACGGACGAAAACCTTTTCTGCCATGCCGTCCACGACCCGCCACAAATAGGCGCCATCCCGGCTCCACAGCACCGCAACCTCGCGAACCACGGGATAGGTTTCACCAAGAAAGGCAAGGCGTACCTCGAACGAACCGCCGGGGCGGATCCGGTCCGCCGGGTTGGCGATCCTGGCCTGCACGCGGAGGGAGCGGGATGCCTTTTGAATGCGGCTGGCCAGGGCGGTGATCTCGCCCTGGATCGCCGTATCGGGCGCCGACCATGGCCTGACCGCAATCGCGTCACCGACGCTGATCCGGCCGGCATGGAACTCCGGCACATTGAACTCCACCAATATGGCGGAGCGGTCATCCAGCGTGACAGCCATGGTGTCCGGCGTTACCCGGTCGCCCCTGTTCAGATCCGTCATGCCGACGACGCCGGCGAACGGCGCATGGATGGTACGATCATGAAGCTCCGCCCTGGCCTGCTCCAGGCGCAGCCGCGCCAGATCCAATTCCGTCTGGGTCGCATCAAGACGGGCCTGGGCGGCATGGCCGGACGGCGCCAGCTTTTGTATGCGTTGTAATTGCCGCTGGGCTTCGGTGATGGCGACTTCGGCCAGCCGGACCTTCAGGCGCTGATGCTTGTCGTCCAGGCGGATCAGCGGCTGGCCATTTTTTACCCGCTGCCCGGCCCTGATGGCGATGTCCCGCACCTCGCCCGCCACCGCCGGGTGCAGCGCGGCGGACCGGATGGCCTTGCCCGTACCCACGACCCGAAGCGAGATATGATCATCGCTCAGCCGGACCTTTTCCACCAGCACCAGGGTGGCGTCGGACCGCTTGGACTTCTTCGCGGCCCCGCCGTCGCCGCCCCAACTGTCGAACGACCACCAGCCGGCCGCCAGAACGGCGGCCAGCACGGTGACGATCAGAATTTGCAGGCGCATGGACATGTAAATTGCTCGTCAAACTCGGGAGGCGCCATTTTTAACCCAATCGGTTGGCACTGCAATTCATCATTCAGCGAGCGCCCGGGCGCGGCATTGCCGGGCGGGCGCTTGTGGGGCCGGCGTTTCCCCCCTACCATCGCCACCGTCACGGCATTTCCGGGGGGAGGAAGCTTCCATGGCAACCAGCAAGAAACTTAGCACCAGGCATCAGGCATTTATCCGTGGCCAGAAGCTGTTCTTTGTTGCCACCGCGGCCCAGGACGGCCGGGTAAATCTCTCGCCCAAGGGCATGGACACCTTGCGGCTTGTCACCGAAGACAGGATCATCTGGCTGAACCTGAGCGGCAGCGGCAATGAAACGGCGGCGCATGTCCGCGATACGCCACGCATGACCTTGATGTTCTGCGCCTTCGAGGGTGAGCCGTTGATCCTGCGGGTCTATGGAAACGCCAGGGTTGTTCATCCACGTGATGCCGGGTGGCGGGAAGCCATAGCGCTGTTCCCCGAGATTGCGGGCAGCCGGCAAATCTTTGATCTGACGATTGACCTGGTTCAGACATCCTGTGGCACGGGCGTTCCGGAAATGCCGTTCGTACGCAGCCGTGGCGAAACGGAACTTGTTCCCTATTACGAGGATATGGGCGCCGATGGCGTAAACAAATATTGGCGCCGGAAAAATACCAAGAGTATCGATGGCAGGCCGACCGGGATCTTCGCTGACGAATGTTGATGTTCATCCGCCGTCCCCGATCATGGTCTGATCAATCAATCCGTCAAGTATCTCCAACATCCGGTCGATCTCGGCGTTGGTGACGTTGAGAGCCGGCATGAACCGCAGACTATCGGGGCGCGGGGCGTTGAGCAGCAGTCCGGCCTGCAGCGCTGCCGCGGCAATGGTTCCGCCCATGGGCGCCTTCAGATCAAGCGCCAAGAGCAGCCCACGGCCCCGCACCGTGCCCAGGCCATGTTTCGCCGATAATGCTTGCAGACCCTGACGCAGATAGGCGCTGGCGGCGACCACCCCATCAAGGAAGCCGGGTTTGCTCAATTCCCGCCAGACGGCCAAACCGGCTGCCATCATCAGGGGATTGCCATTGAATGTTCCGCCCTGATCGCCGTGGGCGAAACAGCAGACGGTTTCCTTGGCCAGCAGAGCCGCCAGGGGCACGCCGCCGCCGATGCCCTTGCCCAGGGTCATGATATCCGGCGTGATGCCCGCATGTTGGCAGGCGAACATCTTGCCGGTCCGCCCCATGCCGGTCTGGATTTCGTCGGCGATCAGCAAAATACCATGCTCTTCCGTCAAGGCGCGCAACCCCAGCATATAGTCATCGGCCGTATCGATAACCCCGGCCTCGCCCTGGACCGGCTCCACCATGATGGCCACGGTATTCTCGGTGATCGCCGCCGCCATGGCGCCGAGGTCGCCGAAGGGTACTTTGGGGAAGCCCGGCAGGTTCGGCGGGTACAGCTTGTCCCAACCGTCCTTGCCCGATGCCGCCATGGTGGCCAAGGTGCGGCCGTGAAAGGCATGCTCGGTGGTGATGATTTCGTAGGCGCCGTTGCGGTGCAGTTGGCCCCATTTCCGCGCCAGCTTGATCGCGCCTTCGTTGGCTTCGGCGCCGCTGTTGGCGAAGAAGATCTGCTCCAACCCCGCACCGGCCGTCAGGGCCGCCGCCAGGTCCAGCATGGGCTGGTTAAAATAGGCCGGGCTGCAATTGATCAATTGGCCGGCCTGGGCGGCGATTGCCGAAACCAAAAGTTCCGGGCAGTGGCCGAGACAATTGACCGCCCAACCCTGGACAAAATCCAAGTATGCCGTGCCATCACTGTCGTATAGCCAGTTGCCCTGACCCTTGACGAAGACCGTCTCGGGCCGTTGGGCGATGTCCATCAGCGGCGATGCCGCGTCTTCCGTCTTGATTTGTTGTGCCTGTGGCATGTTGCCGTCCTTTCGTGTGGGTAAACGCCGCCCACGACAGGACCAGACAAACAAGCCAACCCGCCGCGAACCCGGCGGCGGGAGATACATTTTTGCTGTTCAAAGAATAGAAAAAGTTGACCGCCCGCCCGTTAGGTGCGGCGGCGTCGCAAACTCGCAATGTTGCTCAACTTATCCATGGCGGCGGGAAATAGACTGCCGCCGGACAAAAGGCAAGCAAAAGCTTCGTCGCGCGGCAATTCAACCGCGCCGCAAATTGCGCTAGTCTTGTCCCACGTCCGGGGAGGCGGGCATGAGCGAAATGATTTCCATACCGCTGTGGCTGGCGGGGCTGGTGCTGCTGTTGGCGGCCTGGGCCGTGCTAGACCGCTTTTTGCTGCCCGGCGCGCGCTGGTTCCTGCGCCGGCGGGTCGCCCATGTGGTGGAAGAGATCAACACCCGGCTCGATCTGAAAATACAGTCCTTCAAGTTGACCCGGCGCGAAGTGCTGATCGACCGTCTGACCTTCGATGCGGAGGTCATGGACGCGGTGGCGGCGCAAAGCGCGGCCGATGATATTCCCCGCGAGGTATTAATGGCCAGGGTGGCGCGCCATGCCCGCGAAATCGTCCCCGCCTTCAATGCCTATGTCTATTTTCGCTTCGGTGCCTGGATCGCCCGGCGGCTGGCGGAATGGCTTTACCGGGTCCGTCTCGGCGATGCTTCCGAGGAAGGCCTGTCGGCGGTTGATCCCGAAGCCAGCGTCGTATTCGTGATGAACCACCGCTCCAACATGGATTATGTCCTTGTCGCCTATCTCGCCGCCGCCCGCACGGCATTGAGTTACGCGGTTGGCGAATGGGCCCGTATCTGGCCGTTGCAGACCTTGATCCGTTCCCTCGGCGCCTACTTCGTGCGGCGGGATTCCGGCGATCAGCTCTACCGCCGGGTACTGGAGCGTTATGTCGCCATGGCCACGGCGGCCGGTGTCGTGCAGGCGGTCTACCCCGAAGGCGGGTTGAGCCGCGACGGCCACCTGCGCCCGCCCCGCCTGGGGCTGTTGAATTACATGCTAAAGGCCCTGGAAACCGACGGCGCCAAGGATATTGTTTTCATCCCCGTGGGCATCAACTACGACCGGGTGCTTGAGGACCGCTCCCTGGTGCGGTCCCTGGACCCGGAGGCGGAGCGCCGTTCCGCCGGTTTCGCCCTAAAAAAGACCTTCGGCTTCATCGGCCATAATCTGGCACTGATGGTCAGGGGCCGCTGGTTCCGCTTCGGCTACGCCTGCGTTAACTTCGGCGCACCGGTTTCGGCCCGCGACTGGATCGAGCAATATGGCATCGCGGATGCCGAGGCGCGGCATAAATCCGTCGAGGCATTGGGCCGCCATCTGATGCAGCGTGTCGGGCAGGTCGTGCCCGTGCTGCCGGTATCCCTGATTGCCACGGTTTTTGCCCGGCGCGGCGAGGCACCGATCAGCGAGCTTGACCTCAAGGTCGCGGCCCATGCCCTGCAAACCGAGTTGGCAGCCAAGAATGCCAAGATATATGTACCCCATGCGGATGCCGATTATGCTCTGTCCGTGGGGCTGCGCATGCTGACCCTGCGCCATCTGGTCGTCGAGGAAGACGGCTTGTTTGCCCCTGGGCCCGGCGAAATGCCTATGCTGGAATATTACGCCAACGCCATCGCGCACTATTTCGAACCGTCGGAGCATACGGCGTGAGGGAACAGGTCGTATTGCTGCATGGCCTGGGGCGAAGCTGCGCCAGTCTGGCGCGGCTGCAG
Source organism: uncultured Rhodospirillaceae bacterium (assembly GCA_964631725.1). Classification (GTDB taxonomy): domain Bacteria; phylum Pseudomonadota; class Alphaproteobacteria. The sequence goes on from CAZVYX010000024.1 coordinate 17,543, forward strand.
GCCGGCCTTGAAGAAATGGGCTTCTCGGCCCATTGCTGGTCCTATCCCAGCCGCCGCCGCCGTCTGGCGGGCCATATCGCGGCATTCCGCGCCTGGCTAGAGGACCAGGCGTTCGATGCCCCGGTCCATTTCGTCGGCCATTCCCTGGGCGGGATTGTCATTCGCGGCGCCCTGGCGGAAGATCCGCCTGTCGCCATTGGCCGGATTGTCATGATCGCCACGCCGAACCAGGGCGCCGGCGTGGTCTCGCGCTTCGGCGGCTGGCCGTTCTCCCGCGCCATATTCGGCCTGCCGCTGCAGGACCTGGGCGAAAAATCACCTGCTCTGACAAACCTGGGCATACCGGAGGCCGAGATCGGTATCATCGCGGGTCTGCGCCATTTTCACCCGCTCAATTTCATATCCTACGTCAACCTGTTTCACCGCGCCGGCTATGCCCATGACGGCACCGTCGAACTGGCCAACACACGGCTGGACGGCGCGGCCGACAGCATCGCCATCGACGCCCACCACACCTTCATCTGCGACCATGACGATGTGATCGCGCAAACCGGCGCGTTCCTGCGCGATGGCGGTTTCAGCCGCTAGCCGCCCGCGCTAGCCTTTCTGGCGTTGCTTGTCAACGAAGGCGATCATCTTGACCAAATCGGGCGGGTTCATGCGGCCGACGGGGCCGGCGGCGTACATGGAATTGATCACCTTGCCGGAGCCACTTAATAGAAACTCACTGGGCTGGATGATATTCCGCCGCTCTTCCCACCAGGCGCCAAGCGCATCCGCCTGCTCCCGGGTCACGCCATATGCCATAGGAAATGACAGATCGGCCGCGACTTCCGCCGCCTTGTCCTCGTCATCCACACTGGCCGCGACGACAGAAACGTCCAAGTCCTTCAACGCTTCCAGCTCTTCATTTATGCCGGCCAACTGCCGGCGGCAGTAGGGTCACCAATGGCCCCGATAAAACAGGATGACCGAATAGGTTGTCTTCAGGTCCGTCGGCAATTCAATGCTGCCACCGCCGACCAGCGACAGTGTCATACCGGGAAATCCGTCGCCGGCCCCTAGCTTCTCCGCCATGTCTTGCTCCCCTCATTAAGGTTGGGGGATTGGATCAGAGCGGGGCGGCGGATGCAACCACCTCACCTATAAGTGATACAAGCGTCAGCCAAGATCCGGGTGGCGGTCATGCCACTCCGTCGCCTGTTCATAGGCCCAGCCGATCCGCAGCGCCATTGCCTCGTCATAGCCGGCGCAGGCGATTTGCAGGGAGGTGGGCAGCCCATCCGGCGAAACACCGTTGGGCAGGGACAGGGCGCAAAGATCCAGGCAGTTGCCGGCCCGGGTGAACAAGGCTGGCGTGCCGCCTTCATCCACTTCGCCCAGGGGAATGGCCGGTGTTTCGGTGCTGGGCAGCAGCAGGGCGTCAAAATCCATGAATGCCTCGGCGAATTCTGCCTTGGCGGCCTCCTTTTCGGCCAGGGCATCGAGGTATTCATGGGCCTTGATATCCCGGCCCAGTTGAATGCGCGGGCGGACGTTGGGATCGACCGGCAGGTCCGGATCATCCGTCAACGCACCGACGAAGCGATAGCCCTCGGCGCCGATGATGCGCCCGGCGATTGCGGCAAAGTCCGCAAACGGCCGCGGCATTTCGAACTCGGTGATGCTGGCGCCCAGGTCCCGCAGGGTCTTCCGCGCGGTATCGAAGGCGGCCAGGGTCGGGGCATCGACGCTGGCCAGTTCGGCGCCGCTGATCGCGGCCAGGCGCAAGCCCTTGACGCCACGGCGCATGTTGACAAAAGGATTTGGCGCGTTGTGGGCCAATGTCGGCGGCCATAGGGGATCGGGACCCTGGATAACGTCGTAGATCATGGCCGTATCCTCGACCGAGCGGGTCATGGGCCCCGGCGTATCCAGGGTCGTGCTCAGCGGCAGGATTCCGTGCAGGCTGACCCGCTCCACGGTCGTCTTCAACCCGGCCAGGCCGCAGTATGAGGCCGGCAGCCGGACCGAGCCGCCGGTATCGGTGCCGATGGCGGCGGGCACCATGCCGGCGGCCACGGCAACGCCGGAGCCGGAGGAGGAACCGCCGGGCGTGCGATGAGTTTCAAGGTCCCAGGGGTTCCATGGCGTGCCCATGTGGGTGTTGGTGCCCCAGCCGCCCATGGCGAATTCCACCGAATGGGTCTTGCCGATAACGATCATGCCGGCGCTGATCAGCCGCTGCGCCACCGTCGCCGTGGTTGGTGAATGGCGCTCGCGCCAGGCTGCCGAACCGCCGGTGGTGATCCGCCCCTCCATATCGATGATATCCTTCAGGGCGATGGGGATGCCATGCAGGGGCCCGAGGCGGTGGCCTGATTTGATCGCCTGGTCGGCGGCCCGTGCCGCTAGGCGCGCCTCGTCGCCATAGACGGTCACAAAGGCATGCAGCTTTTCGTCATGCGCCGCAATCCGCTGCAGGCAGCAGTCAACGATATCGCTGGAAGTCAAACTGCCGTCGGCAATGGCGGCCGACAGGGCATGAACGGTCATATAGGTCGGATCTGGGCTGGTTTGGGTCACGTTATGTCTCCGGAATTGTCGCGGCACGATCGCAGTCTTCACCCTTCTGCCCGATCAGTCTACAGTAGGCCCAGGGAGGCAGCAGCCATGAGTTTTAGTTTTACCGATGAACAGACGGAATTCCGTTCGGTGCTGCGGCGTTTTCTGGCGGAGAAATCTCCGACCACGGAAGTCCGCCGCCTGATGGAGACCGAGGATGGCTATGATCCGGACATCTGGCGGCAATTGAGCCAGGATCTGGGCGTCACCGGCATTCATATCCCGGAGGATTATGGCGGTCAGGGCTTCGGCTTCGTCGAATTGGCCATCGTGTTGGAGGAAATGGGCCGGGCGTTGCTATGTGCGCCCTATTTCTCCTCCATCGTGCTGGCGGCGACGGCAATCCTGAATGCCGGCAGCGAGGAGCAAAAGCGCGAATTGCTGCCGCCCTTGGCCGCCGGTGATACCCGCGCCACCCTGGCTTTTACCGAGGAGAATGGCCGCTGGGATACAGCCGGTGTGGCCATGACGGCGACCAAAGCCGACGGCGGCTATCAGTTGGACGGCGTCAAAAGCTACGTGTTGGATGGCCATACGGCGGAAACGATCGTGGTTCTGGCGCGGGCTCCGGGAACTTCCGGCGACGATGGTTTGTCTTTTTTCACCGTGGCGGCGGACGCCGCGGGCCTGACACGGCGGCGCCTGAAAGGCGTCGATGACACGCGCAAACTGGCGCGGCTGGAATTCAACGCCGTACCGGCGACGCTGCTGGGCGATGAAGGCGGCGCGGCGGCGCCCCTGGCCAAGACCTTGGACCAGGCCGTGGCCTGCCTGGCCAACGAAATGGTCGGCGGGGCCGAGGCTTTGCGGGAGCAGGCGTTGGATTACGCCCAACTGCGCATGCAGTTCGGCCGCGCCATCGCCTCGTTCCAGACCATGAAGCACAAGTCAGCCGATATGCTGATCGATGTGGAGCTGGCCAAGTCCGCCGCCTACTACGCGGCCGCCACGGCTGACGGCGATGGTGAGGGCGGGGACGAGCTCGGCGCCATGGCATCCCTGGCCAAGGCGGGCGCGGCGGAGGCCTATATGCAGACCGCGATCCATACCATTCAGATCCACGGCGGTATCGGCTTCACCTGGGACAACGACACCCACCTGTGGTTCAAGCGCGCGAAAAGCTCCGAGGTGTTCTTGGGCGATCCAAGCTATCACCGGGAGTTGATGCTGCAGCGCTGGCAAGATTGAGGGCGGAATGATGACGGAAATGACCGAAGCGGAAGTCCGTGAGGAAGTGCGGGCCTGGCTGGCGGAAAACTGGGATCCGGATTTGGGTCTGGTGGAATGGCGCAACAAGCTGGCCGATACCGGCTGGGGCATGCCGGCCTGGCCAAAGGAATGGTACGGCAAGGGCATGCCTGACAGCTACGCCACGGCTGTCGAGGAGGAATTTCAAAAAGTCGGCGCCATTGGCGTGGCCCGCGCCGGCATCCGCATGCTGGCCGCCGCCACCCTGCTGGAACACGGCAGCGACATGCACAAGGAAAAGTTCCTCCGCCGTATTCTGACGGGCGAAGATACCTGGTGCCAACTTTTCTCGGAACCAGGCAGCGGTTCCGATCTGGCGGGTGCCGTGACCAGGGCCGACCTGAAGGACGGCAAGTGGATCATCAACGGCCAGAAGGTCTGGACCACCTCCGCCCACCATGCTCAATGGGGCCTGTTGCTGGCGCGCACGGATTGGGATGTGCCCAAGCACAAGGGGCTGTCGTATTTCGTCCTGGACATGACCCAGGATGCGGTTGAGGTGCAGCCCCTGCGCCAGATGAACGGCCATGCCTCTTTCAATCAGGTGTTTTTCACCGATGCGGTGATCGAGCCGGAATTCATGGTCGAGGGCCTGGGCAACGGCTGGAAAATCGCCACCACGACCCTGATGCACGAGCGCCGGGGCGCCGACGGCCTGCGCCGCTGGGCCATGGGTACGGACCGGCCCGAGCGCGCCTATGCCGAGGAGCGCGAAGAGCTGGCCCACGCCATGGCGCCCTACAAATGGTATCCCCAGCGCATGGGCCGGGTTGACCTGGTGATCGAGCGCGCCAAGGCGACGGGCACGTACGACGATCCGGTGGTGCGTCAGGAAATCGCCAAACTGCTGACCCTGGCCAAATCCGCCGAATGGACGGCGCGGCGGGCCCGGGCGGCCCAGGTGCTGGGCCGCAATCAGGGTCCGGAAGGCTCCATCGGCAAACTGGCGGCCAGCCATGTGGCGCGTCTGGGCAATCATGTGCACACCATGATCACGGGCGCCGATGCCATGCTGACCGGCGAAGACAGTCCCATGGACGGCGTCATTGCCGAGATTCTGGTTTCCACGCCAGCTATTTCCATCGCTGGCGGCACGGACGAGATTCAGCGCAATATCATATCCGAACGTGTCCTGGGCATGCCCAAGGAGCCACGCAACGATACCGACCGGCCGTTCCGGGACGTGCCGAGAAATATGATCAGATAACCCTATTGGAATCAATCATGAACGATCTGAAACGCAGCGACGACGAACAGGCCCTGGTTGACCTGGCGGCGCAAGTCTTGCCGGCGGGCGGCTTCGGCAATCTGGCGTCCAATATCGTGATCAAGGAAGGCCGGGGCGGCCGGGTCTGGGATGTTTCGGGCAACGAGTATGTGGACTTCTTGCTCGGCTCCGGCCCCATGCTGATTGGCCATGGCAACGAAGAGGTGTTGGCCGCGGTACAGGAGCAGGTACAGCGCGGCACGACATTCTTTGCCAATAACGAGGCCGGCATTCGGCTGGCGGCTGAAATTGTCGAGGCGGTCGCCTGTGCCGACAAGGTCCGCTTTGTCTCGACCGGATCGGAGGCGACCTTCTATGCCATGCGTCTGGCCCGGGCCCATCGCGGGCGGGACAAGATCCTAAAGTTCGAGGGCGGCTATCACGGTATGAGCGATTATGCCCTGATGAGCATGGCGCCGAAACGGCCGGGCAACTTTCCCCAGGCGGCGCCGGACTCCGCCGGCATTCCGCAACGCATCCGCGACGAGGTGCTGATCGCGCCCTTCAATGATCCGGAAACGGCGGCCAGCCTGATCCGGGAGCATCACGACGATCTGGGCGGCATTATTGTCGAGCCTTTTCAGCGCCTGTTGCCGCCAGCGCCGGGCTTCCTCGAAACCTTGCGCGAATTGGCGACGGAATACGGCATACCGTTGATTTTTGACGAGGTGGTGACCGGTTTCCGTTTCGCCTATGGCGGGGCTCAGGCCTATTACGGCGTCACGCCTGATCTGTGCGCCATGGGTAAGGTGATCGGCGGCGGTTTTCCCCTCGCCGCCATCGCGGGCGGGGCCGACATCATGGCGCATTTTGACAAGGATGCCGTGGCGGATGAAAGCTTCATGCCGCAAATCGGCACCCTCAGTGGCAATCCCGTCGCCGCCGTCGCGGGCCTGGCCACGCTTGAGGTCCTGCGTCGGCCCGGCGCCTATGAAACCATCTTCGCGACCGGCAGCAAATTGATGGAGGGACTGGATGCGCTATTGCAGGAGGCCGGAATTCCAGCCGTTGTCCTGGGCGAGCCACCGCTGTTTGATGTCTTCTTCACCTCCGGCGATATCAAGGACTACCGCGGCATGCAAGGCAACGACGCCGAACGGGCGCAACGCTTCAACGGCGTCTTGCGCGAGCACGGCATCTTGAAGGGCGACAGCAAATTCTATGTCTCCCTGGCTCATGACGAGGCCGATGTAGCGCAGACCCTGGATGCCTTCGCGGCGGCGGTGAAGGCGCTTTGATATCTGAAACCTATCGCTGCGTCGTCCTGGCCCGATATATCGAAGGTCTTCCGGGCCCCGATGATTTCAGGATAGAAACCCGCCCGGTCCCCACACCCGGCGACGGTGAATTCTTGGTGAAGAACATCTACGCTTCGCTGGATCCGGGCGGCCGGACACGGTTGAGCGGCGAGGCATCCTATATTCCGCCGCTCTCAATCGGTGATATCGCCGGCGCCTTCAATATCGGCGAGGTCGTGGCAACGAATAATGACGCCTATGGGGTAGGCGAACTATTGGCGGGTTCGTTCGGGTGGAGTGAAATGGGCCTGTCGGACGGACGCGGCTACTTGGCGAAGATACCGGATTGGGGGCTGCCGCTCAGCACCTGGATCGGCGTTTTGGGGGTGCCGGGCCTGACGGCCTATTTCGGCCTCCAGCGGGTGGCGCGTATCAAAGCGGGCGAAACCGTCGTGGTGACGTCAGCGGCCGGCATGGTCGGCGCCACGGCGGCACAGATCGCGAAAATCATGGGCTGCCGGGTGATCGGCGTCGCCGGCGGTGCGGTAAAATGCAAATGGTTGCAGGAGGAACTGGGGCTGGATGGGGCGATCGACTACAAGGCTGTTGATGATCTGGGCACGGCCGTTGCTGAAGCGGTGCCCGATGGCGTCGATGTCCTGTTCGACAATGTCGGCAACCGCTTTGTCGACGCCTTGCTGCCTTGGATGAGAATGAATGGCCGGATCGTTGTTTCCGGTCAGGTGGGTGACTACAACCTGGCGCCCGAGGACATCCATGGCATCACGAATACCCGCGTTTTCATCACCCATCGTGTGCGCATGGAAGGATTGGTGGTGTTCGACGACATCGCTGACTTCCCGGCGGCACAGGCGGAAATGGCTGCCTGGATCAAGGCCGGCAAGCTGATCTATCGGGAAAAAATATATGAAGGCATCGAAAGCGCGCCGCAGGCCTTTCGCGATGTCTTTGAAGGCACCTATTTTGGCCGCCATCTGGTACAGCTGGCCGCCATGCCCTAAATAGAACCGGAACATCATTCCCATGCGCCTGAATGTCGGTCGCCTGGGCGGGGAAAAATCAGATTGGAGACATGTCCGTGCACAAAGCCAGTGAAACCATTGAGCTGTTGAACAACCGCGTCAGCGTCCGCGCCTACAGCGACGAAGAGGTGCCCGAGGACCTGATCGATCAGGTCCTGAAGGCTGCTTTCCGCGCTCCGACATCGTCCAATATCCAGTCCTACAGCGTTATTGTGGTCCAGGATCCGGCCCTGCGGGAGCAGTTGGCGGCGGTCACGGGTGGTCAAAAGCACGTCGAGGCGGCGCCGGTTTTTTTGGCCTTTTGCGCCGATCTGACCCGTATCGAGCATGTCATGAACCAGCGTGGCCATACCCTGCGGGACAATAATATGGAGATTGGCCTGGTCTCCTCCGTCGATGCTGCGTTGGTCGGCATGTCGACCTATCTGGCGGCTGAATCTGTGGGTCTGAAAGGAGTCATGATCGGGGCCGTGCGCAATGACGCGGTGGCCACGGCACGGATATTGGGCCTGCCGACCGGGGTCTACTGCGTTTTCGGCATGTGCCTCGGCTGGCCCGGCGAGGCGCCGCCGCAAAAGCCGCGCATGGATTACTCCACCATGGTCCACTATGACCGCTACGGCGCCTTGCGGGATAACCGGGATGTGGCGCAAAGCCTGGATGACTATGACGCCGCCTTGGCCAGGCATTACGAAGACATCGGCAAGCCGACAACACCGGATTCCTGGAGCCATGACATGGACAAGAAGTTCGATCCGCAGCTTCGCGACAATCTGCGCCGGGAACTCAAGGAACTTGGTTTCGATTTTCGCTAACTCAGATCGCGCCAGATCTGGCGGTGGAGATTAACGTAGCCATCCGCCGTTTCCTTCAAAAACGGCCGGGTGTGGCCATGAAAATCCGGCAATTGGTGGAATGGCACCACAGGCAGCGCATGATGTTCGGCGTGATAGCACATGTTCCAGGTGATGAAGCGCACGGGCGCCGAGGTGAACGTCGTGCGGCTGTTGGCCATCATGTCGGCGACCTGGGCGCAGCCCATATGCTCCGCCAACAGAAAGGCGCGCAGGAAAGGCTGCCCGATCAGCGCCGGTACGATCCAAACCCATAGCAGTTGTTCGCCCACGGCGGCGAAGGCGATAACATATAGTGCCAGGAACCAGCGCGCCTCCATCGCTACCCGGTTAAGGGCTTTTCTGGGAATGAAATCATCCGATGCCCGGCCATGGGTGTTGCCCAACAACACTTGAATTTGCGTCGCCCAGACAGCCAGGCCGGCCAGATGCAGCACATAGGCGGTGCGGCTATCGGGCTTCGCCACCGCCAATTCCGGGTCCCGCGCCGGATCATTGGTGAAACGATGATGGTTCAAATGGAAATGCCGGAACCAGACGGGCGGCAGCAGCAACAGCCAGCCGCATAGCGCCGCCGTCGCGTCATTGCACCATTTGTAGCGAAACGCCGTGCGGTGGATGCATTCATGCAGGGGGGCAAAGAGGAAAATGACAAGAATACCCTGCGGCAGCAGCAACGCGGGCCACAAGGGAACCTTGGCCAGGATGAGGGAGCCGACAATGGCGATCAGGCCCCCATGAACCAGCAGACGCAATGCCCCGTGCCGGTTGGAGCGCGCGAGCAGCACCCGGCGGGCGGCCTGGTCCAGGAGGGCCGGCGAAAAGGTCCCACCGTCAATCTTCGCCGGGCTCCCAGCCGTAGTCATTCAATGCGCCTTCCTTTGTGACATAGCCATCGGCGATATCCCTGGTGATGGCGGCGGGGTCGCGCTGGCTGGCGGCGCCGTAGCCGCCCGCACCGGACAACCGGAAACTCACCACATCGCCCTGCTTTAGGTCATACATGCCTTTCGAGTGCAAGGGCTCGGCGTTGCCGTCGGGGTTCAGCAGGCTCTCGCCCAGGGCGCCCGGCTGTCCGCCGAACAGCCCGTAAGGCTGGAAACGATGGCGGTCGCCCAGGTGCGATAACACGGCGGTGGAATTTAATAGCTCGATATCCTTGCGCAGGCCGCAACCGCCGCGCCATTGCCCGGCCCCGCCGGTATCGGGAATGAACTCCAGGCGGCGGACGCGAATGGGATTATGGGTCTCGTGCACTTCGACCGGGATGTTGGAACAATTCATCACCGGGCTCAGGGCCTCGACGCCGTCCTTGCCCTGGCGGCCGCCATAGCCGGCAAGCGATAGATCATACATCACGAACGGCCGGCCCGTGCGGTCGTTGATGCCGCCGATGTTGGGGTTGGACCAGTGGGAAAAGGCTCCCATGGCCCGGTGCGGCAAGGCCTGGGCGATGGCGCCGTTGATGGCATCGAAAATGCGGATCTGCAGGATCGCCCGACCGCCCGAGGGCGCTGGAAAGGCGGGATTGAAGAACGAGCCTTCCCGCGCCGTTACCGTGATCGGCCGCATGTTGCCCTCCGTCTGGGGTTGCAGGGCGTCGCAAAACACCTTGATGGCGAAAATGGCGTAGGCGCGGGTGTAATTGATATAGGAATTGATGGCGGCGGGCACGACATCGGAAGAGCGGGAGAAATCCAGCTCCACCGCGCCCTCGCCATCAAAGGTGACATCGACGGCAATCTTGATGGGCTCGGTGTCGGGGCCGTAGTCATCCATGCAGTCTTCGAAACTGTAGGTGCCCGCCGGCACCGCCGCCAGAGCCTTGCGCATGGCCGCTTCGGAGCGGTCCAATATGATCTCGTAGGCCAGGGCCAGGGTCTCCGCGCCATGGTCGCGGAACATTTGTTGCAGCCGGCTGGCGGCGCTGAGGTTCGCGGTATGCTGGGCCAGCAGGTCGCCCCGTACCTTGTCGGGCATGCGCACGTTGCCCAAAACCAGACGCAGGATATCCTCGTCAATCTCGCCGCCGCGGACGAAGCGCACGGGCAGTATGCGCAAGCCTTCCTGGAAGGATTCCGTGACGCCGTGAACCTTCTGCGATCCCGGCGCGGCCCCGCCCATATCCACCTGGTGGGCGGAACAGGCGACATAGCCAACCAGATCGGCATCCAGAAAAATGGGCATGACCTGGAAGGTATCCGGGAAATGACCGGAACACATGAAGCTGTCGTTGAGCAGAATAGAGTCGCCCGGCCGCAGGTTTTCGGCTGGGAAATAGTCTATGGCGTGGCGTACGCAGGCGGGCATGGAGCCCAAATGGCCGGGACTGAAATTGCCCTGGGCGATCAGCCGTCCGGTACAATCGAAGATCGCCGTGGCGAAATCATCGCCCTCCCGAACCCCTTCGGAAAAGGCCGTATTTCGCAGCGTTGTACCCAGCTCCTCGGCAATGGACATCAGGGTGTTCCAAATCACCGTCAGGGTGATGGGATCGATGGCAGCCTTGCTCATGCCGTTGCCTCCCCGCCAATATCAATTATCAGATGGCCCAGTTCGCTGATCCGCGCCACATCGCCGGGCAGGACCACGGTGGTGCTGTCCGGATCCTCGATAATGGCCGGACCGGCGATGCTGGCATCCTTGGCCAGGGATTGCCGGTCGATGATCCGCGTTTCCACATAGCCGCCGGCTTCGGGAAACCAGGCGGGGCGGCTGCCGCTACGCGCCAGAGCGTCAGGTCCGTGATGCTGGACGATCGCGGTGTCTTCATGGCCGCTGGGCAAGGTTGCCACCAGGGTCCAGTCCACCGCCTCGATCCGCGCTTCTGGGTCGAGGAATTTGTGCTTCTGCAAATAGGCCGCGTTGAAGGCCTCGATGGCGCGGGCGGCGAAGGTCTGATCAACCGGGCCGGCGGGCAGATCGACCCGCACCTCAAAGCCTTGGCCGGCATAGCGCATATAGCCGTGGCGGGACCATTGCGGCGGCGTGCCGCTGTCGAACTGATCGACCTCGCCCCGCGCCCGCGTCTCCAGTTCGTCGAAGACGGCCGCTATGGCGGGGCCTGCCGCCTGGTCCAATTCCATCACCCGCGTGGTCGAGACATCGATCCGGGGTGCGGCCTGCAACAGCCCGATGGCGGAGCCGATGCCGGCACCCTGGGGAACGATGACCTCCGGTATTCCGACCGCACGGGCCAGGCGCGCGGCATGCATGGGACCGGCGCCGCCAAAGGCGATCATGGCGTAGTGCCGGGGGTCGCGTCCCTGCTCCACCGAGACAATACGCAGGGCGTTCTCCATATTCATGGTGGCAACCAGATGGATGCCCCAGGCGGCGGCGCCCAGTTCCATATCCAGGGGCGCGCCGATAGCGGCCATAATGCCCTGGGCGGCGGCGTCCTTGTCCAGGGCCATGGCGCCGCCGTTGAACCAATCCGGGTCGATATAGCCCAGCACCAGATTGGCGTCGGTGATGGTCGGTGCGGTGCCGCCACGGCCATAGCAGATGGGGCCGGGATCGGCGCCCGCGCTTTCCGGGCCGACGGCGATCATGCCCATCTCCACCCGGGCGATGGAGCCGCCGCCGGCGCCGATCTCCAACAATTCCACCGCCGGAACATTGATCGGCAGGCCGCTGCCCTTTTTGTAGCGCACGTGGTCAATCTCGAATGTGGGCATGATGGCGGGCGTGCCGTCATCGACGGCACCCAGCTTCGCGGTGGTGCCACCCATGTCAAAGGTGATGACATGCTCCCGGCCTGCGCGCTGCCCCACGATGCCGCCCATTAGAACGCCGGCGGCGGGGCCGGATTCAATGATCCGGATCGGATAGTCCTTGGCGATAGCGGGCGAGATCAGGCCGCCGCTGGATTGCATGATCGAGAGTTCCCGGCGGAAACCCTGTTGCCGCAGGGCCTCTTCCAATTGTCCGATGTAGGTTTCGACGATGGGTTTGATGTAGGCGTTGGCGGCGGTGGTGTTGGTCCGCTCGTACTCGCGAAATTTCGGCGCGACATCCGAGGATAGCGAGACCGCCAGTCCCGGCGCCCGCTCCTCAAGCCTCGCCCGAAGGGCTTGTTCATGGGCCGGGTTGGCATAGGCATGCAATAGCGATACCGCCACCGTTTCCCGCCCGGAGGCCAGCAAGGCGTCGATAGCCCGGTCCAGGGAGGCTGCGTCCAATGGCTGCACCACGCCGCCGTCATGGTCCAACCGCTCGGCTACTTCGACGATATGACGGCGGGCTACCAAAGGTTCCGGCTTGGCGATATAGAGGTCATAGGTCTCGTAGCGCTTCTGCCGACCGATGATCAGGACATCGCGAAATCCTTCGGTGGCGATCAGCCCCGTTGCCGCGCCCTTACGCTCCAACACCGCGTTGGTCGCCACGGTCGTGGCGTGCAGCACATTGGCGACGTCGCCGGCTTCGACATCCGCCAGTTCAAACAGTTTCGCCAGGCCGTCCAGCACCGCCTCCGCCGGGTCATGCGGCGTGCTGGGTACCTTCAGGAAATGGCTGGCCCGGCTGTTGCCGTCATGCAGGACGAAGTCCGTGAAGGTGCCGCCGATATCAAAGGCGACCCGGATCATAGGGCGGCTGCCGTCATTCGGCCTCCAGCTCAGCCTGCGCCTGATCCAATGTACGGCCAAGTTTTTCCAGCATTTCGTCGACTTCCGCTTCGGTAATGATCAGCGGCGGGGCAAAGGCCAGGCGGTCGCCGATAATCCGCAGGATCAAGCCGTTCTCCCGGCCATACTTGTCCATCACGGCGCCGGCGCGGCCGCCTTCGAAGGGCGTGCGGGTGGCCTTGTCCCGCATCAGTTCCATCCCGGCCAGGATGCCCACGCCGTGGACATCGCCGACCAGGGGATGATCGGCGAGATCCTGCAGGCCGGCATTCATCCGCCCGCCGATACGTTGGGCCCGCTCCACGATATCCATTTCCTCGTAGATCCTGATGACTTCCAGCGCGACGGCGGTGGTTACCGGATGGCCGGCATGGGTGAAGCCATGGGCAAAGGCGCCCAGCTTGTCGCTTTCCGCCAGCATGGCCTGATGAATCTTCTCATTCACCATCAGGGCAGAGATCGGCTGATAGGCCGCCGACAATGCCTTGGCGCAGGAAATCATGTCCGGCTGCAGATCGAACGTCTGGCTGCCCCACCAATTGCCCGTGCGGCCAAAACCGCAGACCACTTCGTCGGCGACAAACAGTACGTCGTATTTCTTCAATACCGCCTGCATCTTTGCAAAATAGCTTTTCGGCGGCACGATGGCGCCGCCCGCCGCCATAACCGGCTCGGCGAAAAAGGCGGCGACGGTATCAGGTCCCTCGGCCAGGATCAAATCTTCAAGGGCCTTGGCCATGCGGGTGGCGAAGTCTTCCTCGCTCTCCCCATCAACATGGTCGCGGTAATAGTGCGGGTATTCGGTATGCCGCATCATCGGCAGGGGCAGGGCGAAATCGGCATGCATGTCCGGCTTGCCCGAGACGGAGACGGCGGCGATGGTGCTGCCGTGATAGCCCCGCTTGCGCCCGATGATTTTGTTCTTCTCCGGCCGCCCCATGGCCGCCTGATAATACCAGGCCAGCTTCACCGCCGTGTCATTGGCTTCCGAACCGGAACATTGAAACAGCACCTTGGACATGGGCACCGGCGCCAATTGAATAAGTTTCTCGGCCAGATCGATGCTGGCATCATGGCTGGTGTGGCGGTAGGTATGATAATAGCCCAGCTTGCGCATCTGCTCGTAGGCGACTTTGGCAATGCGCTCGTTGGCCGAAAAACCCAAGGCCGCGCACCACAGGCCCGCCACGGTTTCCATGTAGCGGTTGCCGTTTTCATCCACCACATGGACGCCGTCGCCATGGCTGACGATCACCGGGCCGACTTCGGCATGGCGGCGCAGGTTGGTCTGCGGGTGGATATAATAGGCGATGTCCCGCGCGGCGGCGGAATTAGGCATGATGTTCATGGCTGGACTCCCGGCAAGAAAAGGGGAAGTGACCGCCAATCTTAGCCGTCCGGACGCGCCTGCTGTCAACCATGCAGATGACCGATCCTAATGAATGGTATGAAAATTTGCCGGGCTTGCTGCCTACAGCCTTGCCAGCCCGGGTGCTTCAGCCGTAGTTTGGCGGCAACGATATCAATTGAATTTTGCTGATGGAGATGTCACGTGGCTCTAGAAATTATCGGTTTTCCCCGTTCTAACTTTGTGCGCACGGCGCGCATGGTGGCCCAGGAAAAAGGCGTGGCATACGAACATGTACCCGCCATGCCCCATTCCGATGAGGTCAAGGCGATCAATCCCCTGGGCCTGATCCCGGTGATGCGCCATGATGGCCTGGAGGTGGCGGAAACCTATGCCATCGCCCATTACATCGATACCGCCTTCGACGGCCCGGCCCTGGTGCCCACCGATCCAAAGGGCGCGGCAGCCGTGAACCGCTGGATCATGGCGGTCAACACCTCCGTCGACCAAATGCTGATGCGCCGCTATGTGGTCGAATATGCCTTCCACAAGGACAAGGACGGCAACGTGGTGCGTGACGTGATCGACCAGACGGTAAAGCGCCTGCCGAAAATGTTCGCTTTTCTGGAAGCGGCGGTGGCCGATGGCTATCTCGGCGGTGACAGCTTCACCATGGCGGATTGCTTCCTGATGCCGATCCTGGCGGCGGTGCAGAACTTCCCCGAGGGCCAGGAAAACATGGCCAATTGCCCCAACCTGCAGGCCTATTTCGCTAAGGTGTCGGAGCGGGACAGCTTCAAGGATACCGGCGCCTAGACGGACCTCTAGAGCAACCCGCATTCAATTGAATGCGGATAAGTTGCTCTATTCTAAAGGTTTTAGCGCATGGGTTCGGGTTTGGTTAAACCCGACATGCGCTAGTCGCGGAAGTTCACGTATTGTAGGGGCTGGTCCAGCTTCATCTCCTTGATCAGGGCGATGGCGGATTGCAGATCATCGCGCTTTTTGCCGGTGACGCGCAGTTCGTCGCCCTGAATGGCGACCTGAACCTTTTTCAACTTGGCGGCCTTGACCGCCTTGACCACTTTTTGCGCCAAATCCCGCTCAATGCCCTGCTTGATCACCACATTTTGGCGGATGGTATTGCCCGAGGCCTTTTCCGGCTCCCTGAAGTCAAAGGCGTTGTGATCCACTTTGCGTTTGGCCAGATAGCCGCGCAGCAATTCCTGCATTTGTTTCAGTTTCAGCTCGTCATCGGCATGCAGGGTCAGCACTTCGTCCGCCCGCTCAATGGTGCATTGGCTACCCTTGAAGTCGAAACGGGTTGAAATCTCCCGCATGGCGCCCTGAATGGCGTTGTCGACCTCTGGTATTTCGGTGCGTGAAACGACGTCGAAGGATGGCATGGCGGTCAGCTTCTCATTTTGCTTGGGTGTATCCGATCATAACGCCAAGTCTATTCATTGGCCAAGGCAACCAGGTCGGCCATGGCCGTGTCACCTTGGGCCCGCAAGCCATTGATGACACCGTTGGCGTCGGTTTCGGAGCGGTTCTGGCTCAGCTTCCATTTACCTTCCAGGCGGCTGATCTCGATCTCGATGCCGACAATGGCCTGGCACATGCCTTCGATGTAGCCATCTGGCGCATCCTCCAGCTTCCAGGGCAGTTGATAGGCGCTTTCGAAATGATCCGTCATGGCGCCCAGGTGGGCCTGCAACTTGGCCGGCTCGTCAAATGTCGTCGCCGTGCCATAGGCATGGATGGCGACATAGTTCCAGGTCGGCACCGCCTTGCCCGTCTGATGTTTGGACGGATACCAGTTCGGCGTGACATAGCCTTGCGGGCCTTGAAATATCAGCAGTACTTCCCTGCCCGCGATGGCTTCGGACTGGGGGTTGGCCTTGGCGAGATGACAGCGGACAGTGCCATGAGGGCCGGCGCCGGTATCCAGCTCGATCGGCACATGCGAAGCAATCATGCCATCCGGACCGTGCCCGACGATAATTGCGGCTCCGATTTCCAGCATGGTCTTGTGCAGGACATCGTCTCGGTCTTCCCGGAACTTGTGCGGCAGGTACATCTCGATCTCCTTCCCCTGGGCTTGAAAGCTATTTAGGAGACGAGATCGTATTCGTCCAGGACCGGCGCCGTCATATCGTCGCAGAATTTGTCGAAGGTGAAGGGCCACATGGCCGGATTGCCGTTCTTGTCCAGATACCAGCTTTGACAGCCCGTAACCCAGACGGTGTCGCCCATGGCATCCTTGATCTCGCCATTGAAGCGGTCGGCGGCGTCCTGTTTGGCGGAGATCTCATTGACCTTGCCCTCCTGCCATAACGCCACCAACTGCATGATGTAGCTCAACTGCCGCTCCGAAATATCGATCAGGGAGAAATTGCCGATCGGGCTGTTGGGTCCCGCCAGCATGAAATAGTTGGGAAAGCTCGGCAGGGAAACGGAGCGATGAGCCTGGGTCGTCTCGGCCCAGACGTCCTTCAGGTCGACGCCGCCCTTGCCGATCAGATCCATGGGCCGCATGAAGCTGTGGCCGTCGAAGCCCGTAGCCAGGACCAGCACGTCCATTTCATGCAGGCGGCCATCCCTGGTCCGCACGCCCCCGGCCTCCACTCGCTCAATGGGTTCGGTGACCAGTTCGGCGTTGGGCTGCTGGATCGCCTCGTAGAAGCCGGGCGAGATAATCAGGCGCTTGCAGGCGGCTTGATAATCCGGGGTTAGCTTGGCCTTCAAATCCGGATCACGGACATTGTCTTCCAGATTGGCGCGGCAGGTCTCCTCGATCCGCTGCATCTGTTCCTTGTCGCCGATCACGGCACGGCCGAAGGTATCGGCGAACAGGCGCGTCAGGGAGGCATGCAGATCGTCCATGGCTTGCGGCTGGTCGCGGAAAACCTGTTTCTCCTGCTCGGTGAAGGCCGGGTTTTCCTGGGGGAAGATCCATTGCGCCGTGCGCTGGAACAGGGACAAATGCGCCACCTTGTCGATCAGATCGTCGGTAATCTGCACGGCGGTGGAGCCGGTGCCGACAATGCCGATCCGCTTGCCCACCAGGGGCGCATCATGGTTCCAGCGGGCGGAATGGAAAACCGCGCCGGCGAAATCGTCCACGCCGTCTATGTCGGGATAGACCGGGTGGTGCAGCACGCCGGTGGCCGAGATAATGATGTCCACGACGTCCAGGGTTTTGGCACCGCATTCGAGATGCCACTTGCCATCCAAGAAATGTGCCTTGGTAATCTCGGTGTTGTATTTGGTGAAGTCCTCGACGTTGTATTTTTTCGCCACGCCCTCGAAATAGGTCTGAATTTCGGCGCCGGGCGAGAAGCGGTGGCTCCATTCCGCGTTCGGCTCGAAGGAATATCGGTACATGTGCGAGGGCACGTCGCAGCACAGGCCAGGGTAGGTATTATCGCGCCAGGTGCCGCCCAGACGGCCGGCTTTTTCGTAGATGGTGAAATCCGAAATGCCGGCTTCCTGCAGTTTGATGGCCGTCAGGATACCCGACATGCCGGCGCCAATGACGGCGATCCTTGGCGTTCGTTTCATTTGCCCATTCATTACGCATTTAACCCACAAAAAAAGCCCCAAAACCGGGCATGCCGTGCACATTGGCGGTTTCCATAGCATAATATTTCGATTGTCGGAAAGGATGCGGTAGGCTTGCCGCTGGCGCGCAACGGGAGAGTGAGAATGGCGACATATCTGAAACAGGGGCTTGGTCAGGCGGAGGTCGACGAAGCCGATGCCAAGGTCCGCGCCCAGGTCGAGGCTATTTTGGGTGATATTCAGGCCCGTGGCGATGCCGCCGTGCGGGAGCTATCGAAGAAATTCGATGACTGGAATCCCGAGAATTTTCGCCTTTCCGAACAGGAGATCGAAGCCGCCATGGGTAAGGTGGCGAAGCGGGATCTCGATGACATCCGCTTTGCCCAGGAACAGGTCCGCAATTTCGCCCAGCATCAAAGGGACGCCTTGCGGGACGTGGAAGTTGAAACCATGCCCGGCGTGGTCCTGGGCCACAAGAACATCCCCGTCAATTCCGTCGGCTGCTATGTACCCGGCGGCAAATATCCCATGGTCGCCTCGGCCCATATGTCCGTGGTTACCGCCAAGGTGGCCGGCGTGCCCCGCATCGTCGCCTCCGCACCGCCCCAGGGTGGCGCGCCCCATCCGGCCATCGTTGCCGCCATGCACATGGGCGGGGCCGACGAGATCCTGGTTCTAGGCGGCATTCAGGCCGTCGCCACCATGGCGCTGGGCACCGAAAGCGTCCACGGTGTCGACATGCTGGTGGGGCCGGGAAATATGTTCGTGGCCGAGGCCAAGCGGCAGTTATACGGCCGGGTCGGCATCGACCTGTTCGCCGGGCCGACGGAAACCCTGATTATCGCCGATGACAGTACCGATGGGGAGCTTTGCGCCATCGATCTGCTGGGCCAGGCGGAACATGGACCAACTTCGCCCGCCGTCCTGCTGACCACGTCCGAGGCGCTGGCAAAAGACACCATGGCGGAGGTGGAGCGGCAGTTGGACATTCTGCCCACGGCGGATATCGCGCGGGAATCCTGGGCCAACTACGGCGCTGTTATCCTGTGTGACAGCGAAGAGGAAATGCTGGCGGAGGCTGACCGCCTGGCCTTTGAGCATGTTCAGGTGATGACCCGGGACCCTGAGTATTTCCTGGATAAGATGACCAATTACGGTGCGCTGTTCCTCGGCCCCCGCACCAATGTTTCCTACGGCGACAAGGTGATCGGTACGAACCATACGCTGCCGACAAAACGCGCCGGGCGTTATACCGGTGGCCTCTGGGTCGGCAAGTTCATCAAGACCCATACCTATCAACGGGTGCTGACCGATGAAGCCTCCGCCCTGGTTGGTGAATATTGCTCCCGCCTGTGCATGCTGGAAGGCTTTGCCGGCCATGCGGAGCAGGCCAATGCCCGGGTGCGCCGCTACGGCGGCCGCAATGTGCCGCCCTACACGGCGGTGGAGCCGGCCTGATGGCGGGCCATATCGGCATAGTCGGCGCCGGTCTGGTTGGCGGCGGCTGGAGCATTGTCTTTGCCCGCGCCGGTGAACTGGTCCGTGTCTACGATGCCGCGCCAGAAATTCGCGACGGTTTCCTCGCCGTCGTCGGGCAACAGCTTGATGATCTGAAAAGCTATGATCTGGTCGATGATCCCGCTGCAATCCTGGCCCGTATTCAGGTCTGTGATAGCCTGGAGAATGTGGTCAAGGGCGCCCGCTTCATTCAGGAATCCGTGTTGGAGCAGGTCGAGGTGAAGGCCGAGATTTCCGCCGCCATCGGCCCCTTGTTGGAGGACGGCGCCATTGTCGGCAGTTCCACATCCGGCATTCCCGGTTCCGCCTTCACCGAAAACGTAGAGAACAGGGAGCGGTTTCTGGTCACCCATCCGGTCAACCCGCCCTATCTGGTGCCCGTGGTCGAAGTGGTGCCGACGCCGTGGACGTCTCAGGTCAGCGTCGATGGCGCCCTGGCACTGATGGCCCAGGTCGGGCAGTCGCCGGTTCTGGTGCGGCGGGAGGTCGAGGGTTTTATCCTGAATCGCCTGCAAGGTGTGCTGTTGCGGGAGGCCTGGGATCTGTTTGCGGAAGGTTATGCCTCGGCCGAGGATATCGACAAGACGGTGTCCGAGGGCCTGGGCCTGCGCTGGTCCTTCATGGGACCGTTCGAGACCATCGATTTGAATGCGCCGGGCGGGGTGGCGGACTATGCCGAACGTCTGGGGCCGCTGTACCATTCGATCCAGAAATCCCGCACCGACCCCCGGCCCTGGAGTGCCGAATTGATCGGCGATGTGGACCAGGAACGCCGGGCCGAATTGCCCAGCGAAAAATTGGCGGAGCGGCGCAATTGGCGCGACCGCCGGCTCATGGCCCTGGCCGCGCACAAGGCCGGGCAGACCTAATGACCTCCGAAACCATTGATGCCTTTCGCCTGGATGGCCAGCTGGCCGTCGTCACCGGCGCCTCGCGCGGTTTGGGCCAGGGCTGCGCCCTCGCTCTGGCCGGGGCCGGCGCGGACGTGGCGCTGATCGGACGCAACCAAGACGACCTGGTGGCGGTGGCCAAGGATATCCAAGGGCTGGGCCGCACTGCCCACGTTTTGGCCATTGACGTGACCAACAGCGACGACCTGGCGGCCATGCTGGGGCAATTGCCGCCGTTCCATATCTTCGTCAATAATGCCGGCACCAATAGGCCGCAGCCATTTTTGGAGGTGGACGCCGAAACCTACGACATAGTCATGAATCTGAACCTGCGCGCCGCCTTTTTCGCGGCCCAGGCCGCCGCGCGCCTGATGAACATAAACGGCCAGGGCGGCAGTATCATCAATATGTCATCCCAGGCCGGCCATCGGGCCTTGCGCGACCGCAGCGTCTATTCGACATCGAAATTCGCCCTTGAGGGGCTGACCAAGGCCATGGCATTCGAGCTGGCGGAGCAGAACATCCGCGTCAACGCCGTTGCGCCAACCTTTGTCGAGACGCCCATGACCAGTGCCGGTTTGGCCCAGAAAGACTTCCGCGACTATGTGGAAGGCAAGATCAAGCTGCCCCGCCTGGGCCAGATTGGCGACGTCGCCGCCGCTGTCCTGTTTCTGGCCTCGCCCGCCGCGTCGATGATCACGGGCACCTCCCTGCTGGTCGATGGCGGCTGGACCATCCACTAGAGTTTTCACGGAGTACCACCATGTCCGATCTCAACACCGCCGATCATATGGTTGAAAGCAGCCGCGCGGGCCTGTCCGTGTTCGTCCGCAACAAACATCAGCGGGACCGCGATAATTTCTCGCCGGCCCAGACGGTATTGTTCGTCCATGGTGCGACCTACCCCTCCACCGTGACTTTCGATTACGCCATGGATGGTGAATCCTGGATGGATATCATGGCCCGCGCCGGCTTCGATGTCTGGTGTGTCGATCTGTTGGGTTATGGCGCCTCCGACCGGCCGCCGGAGCTGTCGGCCCCGGCCGATGACAATCCCCCCGTCGTGGACACCGACGATGCGGTCGCCGATGTGGCCCGGGTCGTCGATTTCATACTCGGACAGCGGAACCTGCCGCGCCTGTCGTTCATCGGCTATTCCTGGGGCACCCTGATCGGCGGTACCTATGCGGGCCTGCAGCCGGACAAGGTGGAGCGTCTGGTGCTGTATGGCGCGGCCTGGATGGGCGCTGGCGGCGCCATCTCGACCGGCCAGATGCCGGGCGCCTACCGCATGGTGGACGCGGCGGCGGCCATCGCCCGCTGGCAACGGGAGCTGGATGATGACCAGATCGCGCGCCTTGCCAGCCCGGACCATATGGCCAAGTGGGCCGAGGTATTTCTGGCTTCGGACCCGGAGGCATCGCGCCATGATCCGCCCCAGGCGCGGGCGCCGGCCGGCGTCGTCAAGGATGTGCAGGCACGCCTGCAAAGTGGCATACCGCCCTATGATCCCGGTCTCATCCGCGCGCCAACCATGATTGTGGTCGGTGAGTGGGACCGGGAGACCAGGCCGGAACAAGGGCGGGCTGTATTCGAGCTGCTGTCCGATGATATTGAGCGGCGCTACGTCATGATCGGCGGCGCGACCCATTCCATGCTGATCGAAAACCAGCGCGGCGCCCTGCAACGGGCCGTTGACGGCTTTCTAAGGGAGGGTTGGGAGCGATGAGTAACGATATTATCCTGTGGGGTGCGATTTCGCTGCGGGCCTTGCGGGTGCATTGGGCCTTGCATGAATTGGGCCTGGACTATCAGTTTCGCCCCATTCAATCGCGCACGGGGGAAACCCTGACGGCGGAGTACACCAGGCATAATCCGAAACAGAAGATCCCCTGCCTGCAGGACGGTGATTTCACGCTGACGGAAAGCCCGGCCATCGTGAATTATCTGTTCAATGCCCATGGCGCGGGCAAGGATGTCTTTTTGCCCAGTACGCCGGAAGAGCGGGCGCGCGCGAACGAATGGAGCTATTTCGCCATGATGGAGTTGGATGCGCATTCCCTGTACCTGATCCGCCGGCACAAGTTCCTGCCGGAAATCTATGGCGAGGCGCCCGTTGCCGTGGCTTCGGCGGCGGAGTACTGCCTGAAACAGATCAACGCCGTGGCGCCGGCCGTGGCCGAATTCGATCCATATATTTTTGGCGGCCGGATTTCAGCGGCCGATATCCTGTTGGCGACAACCTTGGACTTCGCCGAACGCTACGAGGTTGAGCTGCCCGCATCCTGCCGGGCCTATCGCGACCGTGCCTATGCCCGGCCCGCATTCCAATCCGCCAAAGCGCGCAATGAGGATCTTGATGCTGACTAGCGCCCGCGACGATCTGGAAGCGGCTTTGGACGCAATCGAGCGTTACGAGCCGGCCATCAACGGCATGATTACCGTCACCGCCGAGCAGGCGCGGGAGGCTGCCGATGCCGCTGACCGTGCGGCGGCGGATGGTCGTTGGCTGGGGCTTCTGCACGGCATGACGTTTGCCATCAAGGACAATATTCAGACCGCCGGCGTGCGCACGACTTCCGGCTCGTTGCATTTCAAGGATGTGGTGCCGAACCAGGATGCTTTCGTCGTGCAGCGCCTGAAGGCCGCCGGCGCCGTGATCGTGGGCAAGGCCACAATGCAGGAGCTGGCCTTTGGTATTCGCTCCGACAACCCGGTCAGCGGCCAATGCCGCAATCCCTGGGACCAAACCCGGGTGCCCGGCGGTTCGTCGGGCGGCTCCGGCGCCGTGGTGGCCGCCGGCATGGCGCAGGGCGCATTGGGTACGGACACCGGCGGTTCGGTCCGCCTGCCCGCCGCCATGAACGGCGTCGCCGGCCTGCGTCCCACCCATGGCCGGGTGCCCAACCATGGCTCCACCCCGGTCAGCGTCGCCTACGATACCATCGGGCCCATGGCCCGGCGGGTTGACGATGTGGCCCGAATCCTGGCCGTCACGGCGCGGGAAGAACCGGGCTCCGCCCCGACTTCGGCACCGGACCTGGGCAATTTTCTGCCCCGGTTGAATGATGGTGTCACCGGCCTGCGTCTGGGCATTCCGCGCAATCATTACTTCCTGGACTGCGACGATGACATCGCCGGAGCCGTGATGACGGCGATCCGCGCAATGGAGTCACAGGGGGCGAAAATTGTTGAGGTCGACGTGGAAGGGGCCGAGAACAGCCATCAATGGGCGACCATCCAGATCTATTCCGATGCCTGCGCCTATCACGCGGATCGGCTGGACAAGCATCCGGAATTGTTCTCGCCCTCGGTGCTGGAACGCATGCTGGTGGGCCGAAGCTTCACAAGCGTTGATTACGCCAATGCCTGCCGGGCGCGGGAGGCCTGGCAGCGCACCCTGGCTGCCTTGTATCAGGATATCGACATCTTGATCTCACCCACCACGCCGGCTCCGCCGCCGCCCATCGAGGAAGATAAATCTTTGCTGGAGGCAACCCGCGATGCCTCCCGCAACACGTATGCGGGCGGCTTTGGCGCCAATCCGGGCCTGTCGCTCCCCTGCGGCTTCACCGGCGATCACATGCCCATCGGCATGCAAATGGAAGCCGCCTGGTGGCGGGAACCCCTGTTGTTGCGCGCCGGCGTGGCCTACCAATCGGTGACCGATTGGCATTTGGCCAAACCACCCCTATCCTAGGCCGCAAAATCCAAACTCGAGGAAAGCTATTGTTATGAGTGTGAAGAAATTGCTGGTCGCCAATCGCGGCGAAATCGCCATTCGTATCCTGCGTGCCGCTGCTGACCTGGGCATCGCCACCGTCGCCGTCTATGCCGAGGATGAAGCAGAAGCCCTGCATTTGAGCAAGGCGGACGAGGCCGTGGCCTTGCCGGGCCGCGGCGTGCCCGCCTATCTGGACAGCGCGGGCATTCTGGCCCTGGCCCGGGAAAGTGGCTGTGACGCCGTTCATCCCGGGTATGGTTTCTTGAGCGAGAACGCGGATTTCGCCAACGCCTGCGGCCAGGCCGGCATCGCCTTTGTTGGCCCAGGCGCCGAGACCCTGGATATGTTCGGCGACAAGGCGGCGGCGCGGGACCTGGCCGAAAAGAATGGCGTGCCGGTGCTGCCGGGCAGTCAGGGCGCGGCTGATCTGGCGGCGGCGGAAGCATTCTTCGACGAACACGGCCCCACCATGATCAAGGCCATCGGCGGCGGCGGCGGTCGGGGCATGCGCGCCATCCGCGACAAGGCCGACCTGGCAGCGGCGTTGGAGCTGTGTCAGGCGGAGGCGCAACAGGCCTTCGGCAACGGCGATGTCTTTGTCGAGAGGTTGCTGGAACAGCCCCGGCACGTGGAAATTCAAATCGTCGGCGATGGCAGCGGCGCCATCTGTCATCTGGGGGAGCGGGAATGCTCAATCCAACGGCGCCACCAAAAGCTGGTGGAGATGGCCCCCGCGCCCGGATTGGCGCCTGATTTGCGCGATAAGCTGACACAGGCGGCGGTGACCCTGGCCGGCGCGGTGGACTACCGCAACCTGGGCACGTTCGAGTTTCTGGTTGCCGGCGGCGAGTTCTTCTTTATCGAGGCAAATCCCCGTTTGCAGGTGGAGCATACGGTGACCGAGGAGGTTTGGGGCGTCGACCTGGTACAAACCCAACTGCACATTGCCGGCGGCGCCTCGCTGTCGGATCTGGGGCTGACCCAGGTCGAGGCCGGCGCGCCGCGCGGTCAGGCCATGCAGGTACGCATCAATATGGAGACCATCGAGGCCGACGGCAGCGTTCGTCCCTCGGGCGGCGTTCTGGAGGTTTTCGAGATGCCGTCGGGCCCCGGCGTGCGCGTCGACAGCTTCGGCTATGCGGGCTACCGCACCTCGCCCAGCTATGACTCTCTCTTGGCCAAATTGATCGTTCATGCACCTGGCAATGACTTCGCCGTGCTCGCCCGGAAGACCTATCGGGCGCTCTGTGAATGCCGGATTTCCGGCCTGTCCAGCAACATACCTTTCCTACAGAACTTGCTGTGTCATGCCGAATTCCAGGCCGGCAACGTCGACACTCATTTCATCGAGAACCACCTGGCGGCGCTGGTTGGCGGCGCGGACCATCAGCGCATGTTCTTCGAGCCGGCAGGCAATGGTGCGGCGGATGCAAACCTGGTTGGCGTCAAGGTCGATGCCTCCGATCCACTGGCCGTTTTGGCTCACGGCAGATCAGAGGCCGCCTCGCCGGAGGTGTCGGCTTCCGATAGTCTGTCGGGCCCTGATGGCAGCGTCGCCATTGCCGCGCCCATGCAGGGCACCATCGTCAGCATTGATGTCGCGGAGGGCGATGATGTTTATCCGGGCCGGCAGGTGCTGATCATGGAAGCCATGAAGATGCAGCACGTGATCGAGGCGGAGATTAGCGGCGTCGTGCGTCAACTGCCCGTACAGCCGGGCGATACCGTATTCGAGGGCGGCGCCCTGGCCTATGTGATTGAGCAAGACGTGGATATTCCCGACGCCGGCGGCGAGGTCGCCATCGATCTGGACTATATCCGCCCGGATTTGGCGGAGGTTCTGGAGCGTCAGGCGATGACCCTGGATGCGCGCCGCCCGGATGCCGTGGCGCGGCGGCGCAAGACCAATCAGCGCACGGTACGGGAGAATATCGAACAGCTTTGCGATCCGGGCTCCTTCAGCGAATACGGCTCCCTGGTCCTGGCGGCCCGGCGCCGGATGCATGCTATCGACGAATTGATAGCCCGCACGCCGGCCGACGGCATGGTCATGGGCCTGGGCCGCGTCAATGGCCGGCACTTCCCGGACGAAACCGCGCGCTGCGTCGTGATGTCCTATGACTACACCGTGCTGGCCGGCACCCAGGGCAAGAATAATCACAAAAAGAAGGACCGGATGTTCGAGATTGCCGAGCAATCGCGCCTGCCGGTGGTCTTCTTTACCGAGGGCGGCGGTGGCCGGCCCGGTGATACGGACATGATTTTTTCCGCCAATCTTCATGTCCCCGCCTTCAAACTGTTTGGCAGGTTGAGCGGTCTGGTGCCCCTGGTGGGGATTACGTCGGGCCGTTGCTTCGCCGGCAACGCGGTGATGCTGGGTTGTTGCGACGTGATCATTGCCACCGGGAATTCGTCCATCGGCATGGGCGGCCCGGCGATGATCGAAGGCGGCGGACTGGGTGTCTTCCGTCCCGAGGAAGTGGGCCCGATGTCCGTCCAGGTACCCAATGGCGTGGTTGATATCGCCGTGGCGGATGAAGAAGAGGCGGTCGAGGCCGCAAAGAAATATCTCGGCTATTTCCAGGGCGCGGTGGAGGATTGGGAATGTGTCGATCAGCGGCTTCTGCGCCAAGCCATACCGGAGGACCGCCTGCGGATCTATGATGTGCGCAAGGTGGTGGAGCAACTGTTCGATACGGACTCGGTCTTGGAACTACGGGCAGGTTTCGGCCTTGGCATAGTTACAGCTCTGGCCCGCGTTGAAGGCCGGCCCGTGGGCGTCATCGCTAACAATCCAAACCATCTTGCCGGTGCCATTGATAGCGATGCCGCCGACAAGGGCGCGCGTTTCATGCAGATCTGCGATGCCTTCGATATCCCCTTGGTGTTCCTGTGCGACACGCCGGGCAACATGGTTGGGCCGGAGGCGGAGAAGGAAGCCCTGGTGCGTCATTGCTGCCGCATGTTCGTGATCGGCGCCAATGTGACCGTGCCGACTTTCACTATCGTGCTGCGGAAGGGTTATGGCCTGGGCGCCCAGGGCATGGCGGGCGGCGGCTTTCACGCGCCGTTCTTCACCATTTCCTGGCCGACGGGCGAATTCGGCGGCATGGGCCTGGAGGGGGCGGTGAAACTGGGCCGGAGGGACGAATTGATGGCGATCGAGGATCCAGAGGAGCGCATGGAGAAGTACGAGGAAATGGTTGCCGCCATGTATGCCCAGGGCAAGGCCATCAACACCGCCGCGTTGTTCGAACTGGACAATGTCATTGATCCGGCGGATACCCGCGAATGGATCATGGCCGGTCTGCGTGCCGCGCCCCCCGTGCCGCCGCGCGAAGGGAAGAAACATTCATGGATCGATGCATGGTGAGGGGATGGAAGAATTACGAGCAAAACCAATTTTGATGGTTTTTCTGCCCCAATATTCCAAAAACAGACCAATTTTTGGTTGCGAAAGGTTCTCGCCACATTGATGTGTGTTCCCCCAGATCATCCGAGCCGCTGCCCGACAGGCCTTAGCGCATGTCTCTTCCAAACATGCTCGGACTCTTAAGCGAAAAAGAAATTGAACCAATCACTTGGATCGCCAAAGCGAATCCAATTGATTGAAAATTGATCTAGCTGAAGCGATCCATACGATAGGGCGCCAGGTCCACGTTGGGCGTCTCGCCCGCGATCACGCCGGCGATGACGCGGCCCGTGTTGGGCGCCATGCCGAAGCCATAGTGACTATGGCCAAAAGCCGCGAACAGGCCGCGCTGCCCCGGCACTGAACCGATGCAGGGCAAGCTATCGGGAAATGATGGCCGGCTGCCCATCCACTCCACCGTGTCGCCGGTATTGATGTCGGGAAACAGCCGTTTCGCCAGGCGTTGGAATACCTTGGCCCGGCGATAGTCCGGTGCCGTATCAAGGCCGGCGAACTCGGCGGTGCCGGCACAGCGCACGCCGGCAAGCATGGAGGAGGCGACGAACTTACTTTCCGTGTCCATGATGGAATTGTTCAGGGTGATCCCGGGATCGCGCAGGACGAGGTGATAGCCCCGTTCAGCCTCAAGCGGCAGTTTCGGACCCAATTGCGCCAGCAGCCGCGCCGACCAGGCACCGGCGGCGATAAGCAGTTTGTCACAGCTGATTTCGCCTTCGGCGGTACCTAGACGCCAGCCGCCATCTTCGCGTGGCGCGATGCTATCGACGCCGACCTGCTTGAATATGGCGCCGGCCGCCTGGGCTTTCGCCGCCAGCGCCTTGCCGACGCCGCCGGGGTCAAGGGCGCGGCCCTGGGACTTGATCAACACGGCGGCCTTGTAGTCGGGGGACAGGGCGGGTTCGATCTCGTGCAATGTGCCATCGTCGACGGCCTCGAGAGGGACGTGGCGGTCGAGGCGCAGGCGCCAGGCAAGCTGCTTCAGGTCGATGGCGGCGGGGTCACGATAGACATGAACATAGCAACTGTCGCTGATCAGATGCTCTGCCCCGGTACCGTGCAATAGCTGACGGTAAAGATCCAGGTTCGGCCGGTTCAGGGCGTTCATGGCATCGGCGATGCCCGACAGCCGGGCGGCATCGCCGGCGCGCAGAAATTTTACCGCCCAGGGCAGGAACGATGGCAGGTAGGGCCAGCGAAGCGCCACCGGCCCCTCGGGGTCGAGCAGCCAGCGCGGAACATTGCGCCATAGGCCGGGCATGGACTGGGGCACACAGGTCCAGGGCGATACCACCCCGGCGTTGCCATGGCTGGCGCCTTCGGCGGGCGGGTCGCGGTCAATGACCTCCACCGCGAAACCCTTTTCAAGCAGATATATCGCGCTGCAAATGCCGACAATTCCCGCACCTATGATCGTTACCCGCTCAGCCATGGCCGCTATCCAGTTTCCACCCGCTCATCCGTGCTATCCCCAAGGCGGCTACATCGCCACTTCGATCAGGTAGGGGCCTTCGTTATGCAGGCCGGCGTCAAAAGCCGTGGCAAGCTCCTCCGCGGTGGTCACCCGTGAAGCTTCCACCCCCATGCCCTTGGCCATGGCGACCCAGTTCAGGTCGGGCCGGTCCAGGGACAGCATGTCGACGGCGCGGGGGCCCGGGTTCAGCACGCCGACGTTGGTCAGCTCACCGCGCAGGATGTTGTAGCTGCCGTTGGCGAAGACCAATACGGTAACGTCCAGGTTTTCCCGCGCCATGGTCCACAGCGACTGCAGCGTGTACATGGCGCTGCCGTCGCCTTCCATGGCGATGACCTTGCGGTCGGGACAGGCCACGGCGGCGCCCACCGCCACCGGCAGACCATAACCGATGGAGCCGCCCCGGTTGTTGATCCAATCATGCGGCGGCGCGCCGGCGGTGGTGGGAAAGAATTCCCGTCCCGTGGTGATGCTTTCATCGATCACGATGGCGCCTTCGGGCAGCATGGCGCCTAACACGCCTGCGATCGCGGGCGGTGTGATTTCGCCGGTCGGCAACGGCGGCCGGTGCGGTTGGGCAACGCCGGCGGGGTCCATGTCCAGGCAGTCCAGTTCCATGGCCAGGGCCTCCAGCGCGGCCTCCATGTCCTCATCCGTGCCGGCCAGCTTGGTGGATGTGGCATCCGGGTCCATCAACAGGCTCGGCTTGTCCGGATAAGCGAAGAACGCCACCGGCTCGCGGGCGCCGACAAGGACCAGATTGCCGGCCTTCTTCAATACCTCCTGGGCCAGTTCCACGACATAAGGGATGCGCAAGACCTGCACCCGGCCCGCGCCCCGTTCCAGGCGGGTATTGGCGCCCTCGGTCAGGATACCGCAGCCGGTCTTGGCGGCGATCTTGCCGGCCAGTTCCAGGCCCCGCTGGCGCAGGGCGGCACCGCCCATCAACAGGGTCGCCCGTTCACTGGTGCGCAGCATCTCGGCGGCGGCCTTGACCGCATCGTCGGAAACCTTCGGCGGGGCGGGGGGCGCTGTCGTCACGGCAACGGCTTCCGCCGGGCCCCAGGCCGTATCCGCCGGCAGGATCAGGGTGGCGATCTGTCCCGGCGTCCGGGTCGCGGCCTCGATCGCCAAGGCACCGTCGGCGGCGATGGTGGCGGAGGTGGGCGAGGTCTTGACCCAATGGGACATGGGCGCCGCCGCGCCTTCGATATCGGCGGTCAGCGGTGCATCGTACTTGATGTGGTAGGTGGCATGCTCGCCGACGATATTAACGATGCCGGAATCCGCTTTCTTGGCGTTATGCAGATTGGCCAAGCCGTTGGCCAGGCCAGGGGCAAGATGCAGCAGGGTCGAGGCCGGCTTGCCCAGCATGCGGTAGTAGCCGTCCGCCGCGCCGGTAACCACGCCCTCGAACAGGCCCAGCACACAGCGCATGCCCGGCACCTTGTCCAGGGCGGCGACGAAATGCATTTCGGACGTGCCCGGATTTGTGAAGCAGATGTCAACGCCGCCGTCGATCAAGGTGCGTACCAGGCTTTCGGCGCCATTCATTTCGCCGGGGTTTGTCTCGTCATTCATTGATCGGTAACTCCAAGGTTCAAAATTCGTTCAGTTTGCGCGCAGCCTGGCGGTGGCGGCTTCGTCCACGGACTTACCATTCCCGCTTAGCTTAACGCCATAAATATCCTCCGCCGCTTGCCGGCTGACCACGCCATCGCGGACATCGCGCAGCACCTTGGCGGGGTCCCGCTGTTTCGGATCGCCCCAACCACCGCCGCCTGGCGAGGCGGCGCGCAAGCTCAGCGGACCGAAGTGGCGAACGGCGTATTTCGGTGGTGTTTCCGTACCGCCGCCGGCGAATGTCAATTCCATATCGCCTGGCTGACCGGCGCTGCCGCCGGCGGCGCCGAAGCAGGACACATTGTACAAGCCTTCGCCGCGAAAGGCGTATTCGGCGTCAACCTTGACCTCGACCTCGAAATCGGCGCCCGTGCCGCCGCGGTAGGCCCCGGGGCCGGCTGCATCGGTACGGAATTCCTGGCGCTTGAACAATACGGGATAAAGCTGCTCGTAGGTCTCCACATTGGGCAACACCAGGCCGCCCAGGGCAATCAAATGGCCGATCTGGTTGAAGCCGTCCCGCCCCTCGACCGCGCCGCCGCCCGGTGCGGAGTTCCATTGGTACATCACGAACGGGCTTTCTTCGCCGGTGCGGCCGGATGTGGTGCCGTGCACCGCCTTGGCCCAGCCGGCGCAGCTGCGTTCCGGCACCGCCTGGTTCAGGGTTTTCCAGATCGCATGCACAATCTCGTGCGCGACAAACACCGTGTTCATGGTCATCGCAGCCGGCGGTTTGGCGTTGATGATGGTGCCTTCCGGCGCGGTAATGGTGACGGTGCGGAAGGTGCCTTCGTTGCGCGGCAGGTCCGGGTCGAAATACGAGGCCAGGGCCATATAGACGGCGGACCAGGTATTGGCGACGGAGGAATTCTTGAAACCCTTGATTTGTGGCGCGGTACCGGTGAAGTCGACCTCCAAAGCCTCGCCCTTGACGCCCAGGCGGACGCGGATGGCATCGTCGACGGGTTCGAAACAGTCGTTGTCGATGGCTTCTTCGCCGTAATAGTCGCCGTCCGGCATGGCGGCGACACAGCGGCGGAAACTGCGGTCGGCATGTTCCAAAATGCCCTCGAAATAGTCCCGGTATTGCGCCATGCCCAGTTCCTCCACCAGGCTGGCGATGCGGTCGGCGCCGATCTTGGTGGAGCCGATCATGGCGCGCAGGTCGCCGTCCAGGGCCTCCGCCGTGCGGGTGTTGATCATCACCAGGCGCCATATGTCCTGGCGGGTCTCGCCCTTGGCGATCAGTTTCATCACCGGCAGGCGGATGCCTTCGTGGAAGATTTCCCGGGCCTCCGAGTTGTAGGTACCCGCCGCACCGCCGCCGATGTCCGCTTGATGGGCCCGGTTGCAGGCAAACGCCACCAGATCGCCGCCTACGAAAACCGGCCGGGCGATGACCCAGTCGGGCAGGTGGTTGCCGCCGGCGGTATAGGGATCGTTCAACAGAAAGACATCGCCGTCATCGATATCACCGGCGAAATCCCGCAACAGGGCCCGCACCGCGAAACCGCCGCCGCCAGTGTGGATCGGAATGCCATCGGCCTGGCTGACCAGGGTGCCGTCGGGATCGGCGATGAAGCAGGAAAAGTCATGGCTTTGCGAAAAGATCGGGCTGCGCGCGGTCCGCGTCATAACCCAGCCCATTTGCCGCGAGATATGATCCAAACGGTTCTGCACCAGGGCCAGAACGATGGGATCGAGAGTTTCTTGCGTGCTCATGTCAATTCTCCGCGCCATCGATCTTGATCATGAAGTTATCCGCCGCATCCACCACCAGGCGGTCCTTCGGTCCGACAAAGACCGTCGTGGTCAGTTCTTCCACCAGCATGGGGCCGTTCTGGGCAAAACCGGGGCGCAGATCGGCACCGGCGTAAACAGGTGCCTCCTGCCAGCCATGCAGGCTGTCCATATAGACTTGCCGCCGTGCCGTGGGTTCAGGTGATTTCTCCGATGGCGCCGCCGGCGCCGGGTCGGAAACATCGATCAGGCCCCGCGCCGTGACGCGCAGGGCGGTGATCTCGATAGTGCCGCCGGGTTGTGTATGGCCATATTGCCGCTGATGGTCGGCATCGAAGGCCGTCCGTACGACGGCGGGATCAAAGGCGCCGCCGGGCAGTTCCACGCGGATCGACCACAGTTGGCCGCGATAGCGTAGATCCAGCTCCCGCTGCACAGCCGCCTTGTCGCCGCTGAAGCCTTCCGCCGCAAGAGCTGCCTCGGCGCGGTCCAACAGCGGCTCGAAAGCCTGTTGCAGGGCGCTGCCGTCAACGGTGTCCAGATTATCGAAATGCACGGCGAGATAATCCTGGCGGATGTCCGTGTGCAGCATGCCCAGGGCGCAAAAGGCCCCGGCCTGGCGCGGCACGTAAGCATGGCCGCAGCCGAGGGAGCGGGCGACGGAGGCGCCGTGCATGGGCCCGGCGCCGCCCGCCGCCACCAATGTGAAGCGGCGCGGATCGTGCCCCCGCTGGATCGAGATATGTTCGACCGCGTGCAGCAGGTTCTGCTCCAACAGACGGATAATGCCGGCGGCGGCCTCTTCAACCGCAATGCCCAATGGCTGCGCGACCTTATTCTCGATGGCTTGCCGCGCCAGGTCATCATCCAGGGTGACGCTGCCGCCCGCATAGGGGCCGGGGCGCAGACGGCCCAGGACCATGTATGCATCGGTGACGGTGGGTTGCTCACCACCCAGGCCGTAACAGGCCGGGCCGGGATGGGCGCCCGCGCCTTGCGGGCCGACATGCAGCAAGCCGGCCTCGTCGACATGGGCGATGGTGCCACCGCCCGCGCCGACGGTATGGATTTCCACCGACGGCGTCGCCAGATGATAGCCGTCGATGTTCAATTCGTCGGTGACACCGACCTGCCCCTCGCCCATCAGGGTGACATCGCAACTGGTGCCGCCGATTTCCATGGCGATCAGGTTGTCCGTGCCCGCCGCCCGGGCGTAGAGGCCCAGGGCGCCGACACCGGCGGCGGGGCCGGAAAGGACCAGATTGACCGGTCGTTCCGCGACCTGTTCCACGGAAACCGCGCCGCCGTTGCTTTGCAGCAACAGGATCGGCCGGGCCAGGCCGTTTTCATGCAAATGGCTGTCCAGATCACGCAGATATCCCACGACCTTGGGCGCGATATAGGCATTAACCACGGCGGTGGAGGTGCGTTCGTACTCGCCCATGATGGGGGCGATGCGGCTCGATAGGGAGAGCCAGGGAAAGTCCTTCAGATGGCCCGCCACCGCATCCTCGTGTGCTGGGTTACCGTAGCTGTTCAGCAAGGCCACGGCGATGGCTTCCACGTCTTCGTCGGCGAAGATTTCCATGGCCGCATCAACATCGGGCAAAACGATCGGCGCCAGCTCCATGCCGTCCTTGTCCAGGCGGCCGCCGACGGGCTGGCGCAGATAGCGCGGTGCCAGAACATCGGGGAACGGCGCCCGGTGGTCCCACATGTTTTCCCGAATGCCCCGGCGCGTTTCCAGGCTGTCGCGAAAACCGGTGGTGGTCAGAAGGCCGACCCTGGCGCCCTTTTTCTCCAGAATGGTATTGGTGGCGACGGTGGAACCATGAAAGAACAGGGCGCAGTTGCCCAGCAGATCCGAAAGCGGAAGGGACAATTGTTCCACTGCCCGGTTCAGCACCGCCATCACGCCCTGGCTGGGATCGGCGGGCACGGAAGGTGCCTTGAAGACCCACAACGCACCGCTTTCATCCCGCAACACCATGTCGGTGAAGGTGCCGCCGACATCGACGCCGATGCGCCAAGGCGCCGTTGGTTGTTCTGCATTTACCATCGGGGCGCCTTGTCCTGAATAGAAACGTGCGCGGCGACAACCTTCCAGCCCAGGTCGGGAAATTTCACCCAGGTCTGGGATTGCCGCCCGACCTCATCCTGATCGCGGACCTTGAATTCCAGGTTCACCGTGGCGAAGCTGTCGCCCAGGGTAAGAATTTCCAGGCGGCGGCGCACCTCCTTGATGCCGGGGCCGGGCGCCCTGCCGACCCGGTGCTTGTGGATTTCGTCGAAACCGTAGCCGTTTTCATGCATGGCGTAGCGGATCGTCCTGGGGCTGTTCCAGAAGGTGTTGTCCAGAACGTCCACGTTCTTGTCGATCAGGGCCTGTTCATAGGCTTCAAACAGGGCGGTGACTTCCGCCACGACATCGGGATCATTTTCGACAAGGGTATTCACGCGGCGTTCTCCAATGCTTGTGCCAGGGCAACCAGTTGGGCGTCCGTGCCCCAGCGCCCGACGATTGATATCCCCACCGGCAACCCATCCATGGTGGCACCGGGGATCGAGACTTGCGGCACGCCGGTCAGGCCGCCATGGCTGCACAGACAAGCGATCTGCATGCGCAACGGGTCGGTCTGGCTGATCGGTAGGCCCTTGGGCGGCGCTGGAAATGGCGTCGTCGGCATGCAGAGCACGGTATTCGGCGCCAGCAGGTAGTTCAGCCGGGCACGGGCCTCCTGGCGCATCATCTCGGCCCAGTCGCGCTCCGCGGCGGGAATGGTGCCGGCGGCGGCCAGACCACGGGCGACGCTGTAGGCCATCGCCGGGTTAGCGGTATCCAGCCAGTCCTTGAAGGTCAACCAGCCCTCGTAGGGCTGCAGGGTGCGCTGCGCCTTGGCCCAGGTGCTCAGTCCCGGCGGCGCCATGACCTCCTCCTCGACGGCGCCCAGCAGATCGCTTAAGCGCTCGATCATGGGGCGCAGCGCGGCGCGCATTCTGCCGTCGGTGAAACCAAAGGCATCCACGGCAACGATCAAACGATCCGGCAGTTCGGTGGGAATTTGTTCCCCCAGCATCACGGCGGAGGCCCTGGCGAATGTGCCGCCGTTGCGGGCAAACCAGCCCGTGGTGTCGGAGCTGGGCGCTTGCGCCATCATGCCGCTGAGATCCAGGCGGCCATGGGTGGGGCGGATGCCGTAGAGGCCGCAAAAACTGGCCGGCACCCGGACCGAGCCGCCCGTATCCGTACCCAGGGCGATATCGCACATACCGGCGGCAACGGCGGCGGCCGACCCGGCGGATGAGCCGCCCGGCACCCGGTCCGGCGCGGCACTGTTGACCGGCGTGCCGTGAAACATGTTTTCGCCCAGTATCCCCAGCGACACTTCGTCGGTGATCGTCTTACCCACCAGATCGGCGCCGCCATCCAGCAGGGTCTGCACTGCCCAGGCGTGGTTTTTTGCCGGTTGATGGTTGCCGGGCCAGTCGGGATTGCCGCCGCCTGTGGGGTGGCCGGCCACATCGAACAAGTCCTTGGCCATGAATGTCAGGCCGGACAAGGGTCCATCCGATGCGCCATCAATATGCACGGATGTGCCCGGGACAAGGGCGCCAACTGGATCTCGCATGGGCTAGTTCCCCAATAGCTCTTGCACGGCGGCGCGGATGTGGGCCTCGTCATCGGCGTTGTCGATGGGGTTGCCGGCGCGATGGCCCCAGATAGATTCGATCGGCCGGTATTCCCCGTTCGGCATCTGGGCGCATTCGGCCTCGCTATCCTCGGCCGTGAAATACAGATCCGTGCGTGACGGCATGATCATGGCCCGTGCCTTGATGGCGCCCAGGGCCGCGCCCAGGTCGCCCCGATAGATCTCGTTGTCGGAAATGTCGGATTCATACCAGACCGCCAGCATGGCCAGCAGATCATCGCCATTGCGGCGCAGAAAATTCGCTTCCCAGCCGCGCACCAGGTAATCCTCCAACGAGGCGAAGCCCAGTTCCAGGTGCTTTTCCTGGCGGTAAAAGGCCTGGCTCATGGCCCAGCCGGCATAGAGCCGTCCCATGGCGCGCAGACCGCGCACCGGTCGGTCCGTGAAGCCGCCGTCCCGCCAGGCCGGATCGGCGGTCAGGGTGGCGCGCACGCCTTCGAGGAAGACCTTGTTATGGGGCGTGGTGCGGGCCGAGCCGCAGACGGCGCAAATCGCGCTGACCTGGTCGGGAAAAATGGCGCCCCAATGCAGGGCCTGTTGCGCGCCCATGGACCAGCCATAGACCAGGGCCAGATGCTCGATACCGAAGACCTCGCGCAGCATGCGGTTCTGGGCCTGCACATTGTCCCAATGGCTGAATGTCGGAAAACGGCCAATGCCATAGGGTTCGGCAATGTTGGAGGGCGAGGACGAGAGGCCATTGCCGAACATATTGGGAATGATGATGAAGTATTTCTCCGGATCCAGAATACCACCGGGACGGATCAGCCATTCGATATCCATGTGCTGGGCACCGTATGAGGTGGGATACAACACCACGTTGGACCTGTCCGGCGCCAGGCTGCCATAGGTTTGATAGGTCAATTGCGCATTTGGCAGGGTCATGCCTCGTTGCAGAGACAAATTTCCCAACTCAAAAACCTTGTAATCGTCCATTTTGCGCTCCCTCCGCCGCATATCCTATCGTTACGGGCCGGAGTGGTCCAATATGATCACCTGTAATTCGTGACAAAGAAGGGCTGATCGCCATGAGCAAGCCAAAACCAGCTTCGCCGACGACCCAGGCTGCCCAACGGGAGGTGCTGGACGCACTGCCGTTCGAGGATCAGTTCGATTTCGAGCAGGCCCAGCGCGGCTTCATCGCGACCATTCCCGATGGCGTCGTGATGAATGAACGGGGCCGGGCAATGTGGGATCTGAATGCCTACGATTTCCTGGCGGAAGAAGAGGCGCCGGATACAGTCAATCCGAGCCTGTGGCGGATGGCCAAGTTGAACATGAACAATGGCCTGTACCAGGTCTGCGACCGTGTCTACCAATTGCGCGGCATCGATCTGGCCAATATGACGATTGTCGAGGGCGACAGCGGCTTGATCATCATCGACCCCATGATGACGGCGGAGGTCGCCCGTGCCGGATTGGAGCTCTACTATGCTCATCGCCCGCAAAAGCCGGTGGTGTGCGTCATCTATAGTCATAGCCATGTAGACCATTATGGCGGCGTCATGGGCGTGACGAGTGTCGAGGATGCAGCTTCGGGCAAGGTCAGCGTGATTGCGCCGGATCAGTTTGTCGAAGAATTAAGCGGCGAGAACATCATCGCCGGCAATGCCATGACGCGCCGGGCGCAGTTCCAATTCGGCGGCCTGTTGCGGCCGGGCCCGCGCGGCCAGGTTGACGCGGGACTTGGCAAGGTGACGTCGCGGGGCCGTGTCACGCTGATTGCGCCGACCTTGGTGATAACCGATAAAACCGAAACGCACACCATCGACGGTGTCGAAATTGTTTTTCAACTGGCTCCGGATTCGGAGGCGCCGGCTGAAATGCACATGTTCATGCCGCAGCTTAGTGTTTTGAACATGGCGGAGAACACCACGCGCCTCCTACACAATTTCATTCCTTTTCGCGGCTCCGTCGTTCGAGACCCGCGCATCTGGTCGCGGCATATCTCCGATGCCATGGCGATGTTTGGCGAGCGGACCGAAGTTCTGATCGGTCAGCATCATTGGCCCACCTGGGGCCGGGACGAAGTACGGGCCTATTTGGAGAAACAGCGGGATTTGTACAAATATATCCACGATCAAACCGTCCGCCTGATGAACCACGGCCTCAATCGGGAGGAAATAGCCGAGGAACTGGCTCTACCCCCCGGTCTGGACCGGGCATGGCCGGTGCGGGGCTACTACGGCAGCGTCAGCCATAACGCCAAGGCGGTCTATCAACGGTACCTGAGTTGGTATGACGCCAATCCGGCCAATCTGAACCAATTGCCCCGGCGCGCGGCGGGGGCTAAGATGGTGGAGTACATGGGCGGCGCCGAAGCGCTGCTTATTCGTGCCTGGGCGGATTTCGAGGCTGGCGAGTACCGTTGGGTGGCCCAGGTGTTGAGCCATCTGGTATTTGCCGAACCGGAAAATCTGGAGGGGCGGGGCCTGTTGGCGGATGCCTTCGAGCAGCTTGGCTATCAGGCGGAAAGTGCGACATGGCGCAACGCCTACCTGTATGGCGCGCAGGAGCTGCGCCACGGCCTGGCCAAGCTGCCGCCACGGCAGATGATCAGCCCGGATACCCTGACGGCTCTAACCGGCGGCGCGTTGTTCGATTTCATGGCCGTGCGCCTGAATGGAGACAAGGCGGCCGGTCTGCAGTGGCGAATCAACTGGCATCTCAGCGATATTGATGAACGCCTGATGATGAATTTGCAGAATTGCACCATGACCTACATGCCGGGGGAAACAGCAGACGACGCAACCGCCGCCGTGCGGGTTAGCCGTGAAGTTCTGGTGGCCGTGAACGTGCGCAAGATCAGCGTGGCGGAAGCATTGCTGGCGGGTGACATGGAAATCGAAGGTGACCGGTCGGCGGTTGAACGGTTGTTCGAAATGCTTGATGATTTTTCCATGATGTTCGACGTGGTCGCGCCGAGCCTGAAGGGGGATTGATGCAATGGCGGAAAAGACATTTCAAGTGGGGGTTATCGGGCTCGGCATTATGGGCCGGCGGATGATTTCCAATCTGCTAACCCATCCCCGTCTGAGCGTCGCCGGCGTCTGGGATCCCGACGGCCGGGCCTGCGCCGACGCGGCGGCGGAAACGCCGGGCCTGGCGGTCATGGCGGATGCCGAGGCGGTCATTTCCGCCGCCGATCTGGTCTATATCGCCACGCCGCCCCTGTGGCACCGGGACTATGTGGACCGTGCCATGGCCGCCGGGAAGCCGGTCTATTGCGAGAAACCCCTGGGTATCGATCTGGCGGACAGCCGCGATATGGTCGCGGTGTTGGAGGAGAGCAATACGCCCAACATCGTGAATTTCATTCAGGCCTCGTCCCGGGCCGTGACCTTGACCAAGGAGCGGATCGACAGCGGCGCCCTGGGCCGGATCATCGGCGTCGATATCATCGTGCACTTCACCCGTTGGCCGCGGGATTGGCAGGCGGACGCGGATTGGCTGCGCTTTCGCGAGCAGGGAGGCTATACACGCGAGGTGCTGTCGCATTTTGTCTTTGTCACCCAGCGTCTGCTGGGGCCGGCGACGCTGATTACGTCCTGCCCGGTCTACCAGGACGATCCCGATCTTTGCGAAACCCATATCTCGGCTGTATTGGACTGCGATGGCGTGCCGGTATCGATACTGGGCTCCAGCGGCGGGGCGGGGCCGGACCGGGTGGAAATGACGGTCTGGGGCAGCGAACGCAGCCATCGCCTGCATGACTGGTTTTTTCTCCAATCCAGCGTCGGCGGCGAATGGCAAAGGGAATTCCCCGAAGTCGAAGATCCCCGCGCTGAAGGTTTCCGGTTGCAATTGGACAATGTCGCGGCTTGGATGGACGGCCAGCCCAATGCCTTGGCCAGCGCGGCCGATGCCCTGGGCGTACAGGAATTGATCGAGAGTATGTTGGGCGCGGAAGAGGGGAGTTGAGGGGATGACGGTGGAAGATATTGCGCCGATTGAAGGATCTTGCGCCTGGTATGGCGAGGCCGTGGCGGATGACCCGCGCTGGCGCTTTGCCCTGTCCGACGAAGATATCGCGGAGTTGCGGTCCGCCTTGGCCGCCGTGCGGGCCCAGGGCATCCCATGGGAGCAAATGACCAAGGCGGATTTCCCCCTTCCCGGCTTGGCCGGCAAGCTGGCCGAGATGGCCGGGGAACTGGAGCATGGCAGCGGCCTCGCCAATCTGTCCGGGCTGCCGGTGCAGGCGTTCGGCGATGATGTGCGCCATGTCTGGTATGGCATCGGCCTGCACGTGGGCCAGCCGATATATCAGGACTGTAACGGCCTGCTGATGCGCGACATCCAGGATGAAAGCCAGGACACGGACACCATCCTGGGCCACAAGTTGACGGCCAAGGACGGCAGTACCTTCACATCGTCCAAGGCGCGGACCTTGTCCAACAATCTATTGCGCTTTCATACCGACCGCGCCGATGTGGTGGCCTTGCTGTGTCTGCGCCAGGCGGCGGTTGGCGGGGTCAGCCGCATAGCATCTTCGGCGACGGTGCATAATGTCATGCTGCAACGGCATCCCGATCTGGCCACGCTGTTGTACGGTCCCTATCACCGCTCCCGCCTGGGTGAGGAACGGGGCGGCGAGGCCTTGAGTTATCCGCTGCCGGTGTTCGGTCAGCGGGATGGCCGTTTCACTTCGCACTACTCGCGCACATATGTGGAAGCGGCCCAGGAAATGCCGGATGTTCCAGTGATGGAAGAGCGCCATTGGCGGGCCTTGGATGTGTTGCATGATCTGGCCGAAGAGCTTTGCATGGAGATGACCATGCAGGCGGGCGATATGCAGTTCATCAACAACCATGTGATCTATCACGCCCGCACGGCCTACCAGGATCATCCTGGCAGCGACATGGACCAGCGCCGTTGTCTGCATCGTTTGTGGCTGTCCATGCCCAACAGCCGGCCCCTGCCGGAAGACCACGCCGTGCTGTGGCGCAATGTCGAGGCCGGTGCCTTGCGCGGCGGTATCGTCCAGGGCTGAATGTAGCTAGGGCAGTGGCACGCCCGGCACCCAAAGATAGCCGTCCTGATCGATGATGTAGGCCTCGCGTAGGCCATGGGGTTTGTCCAGGGCGCCGGCCAGGACTTCGAAACCCAGCTCCCGCGCCCTTGCCTCGGCCAGATCGGGGTCGCGGCCGTAAAGACGCAGTTCCGCGCCGATGCCGCGCGCCAGGTCCCCGTCCAGGCTGCCCTTTAGGGGATGGTCGCTGTAGGTGTGATCGGCATGTAGCATCCATTCCGCCGCCTCGGTGCGCACGGCGGCGAAATCCGGGTCCGCATGCACGACCTCGGCGCCCAGAACCTCTTTCTGAAAGGTCAGGGCGGCGGTGACGTCGCGGACCACCAGATTGATGCCCAAACCGCGCAGACCGCGGCCATATTCGGGCGCTGGCATCCACGGCGTTCCAGTGGCCAGTTTCATTTTCCACTCCCTTTTTGACCATGAAAACGGGTCATGCGAAGCCTACCTCGAAAATGGCTCAATAAAAAGCAAGAAATATGCTATAAACATGAGGCCAATTTTGATGAGGAGTTGCAGACCATGTCGAGCGGCGGAAATTTGTTGGCTCTAAGCCTGAGTATCGAGGGAGAGGGCCCCCTTTATCGGCAGTTGTACAACGGTTTGCGCCTGATGATCCTGGATGGCCGCTTGCCCTCGGGCGGCCGCCTGCCGGCCAATCGTGTGCTGGCCCAGGATCTATCGCTGTCCCGCAATACCGTGGCCACGGCCCTGCAACAGCTCCTGGCGGAGGGTTATGTGGAAACCCGGCGGGGGGATGGCACCTATGTAGCCTCGGAACTGCCCGATGAGGTTTTGGGCGGAGCCGGGCAGCACCGGCCCGAGCGTCCGACGGCCTATTGGAACGATCAAAACGATGAAATCGCCCGGCGCTATGGCCTTTCCCGGCGTGGACAGGCGCTGGCGGCGATCAGCCGGGTTTCCGTCGACAACGTGGCCGCTTTTGCCCCTGGCCCGGATATTGCCGCCTTTCCCTTTGACACCTGGGCCCGTCTGCTGGCCCGGTTCTGGCGCCGGCCGGGCCCGGAACTGGCGATCAGCCACGATGCCGGCGGTTATCCGCCGTTGAAGGTCGCGATCGCCGCCTATTTGGGCGCCGTGCGGGGTGTGCGTTGCGATAGCGGCCAGATCATTGTGGTCAGCGGCGCCCAGCAGGCGATCAGTCTGGCGGCGCAGGTTCTGCTGGACCATGACGATCAGGCCATGGTGGAGGAACCGGGCTATGGCGGTATTCGCGGCGCGTTGACGGCGGCCGGCCTGCGTATCGCCAATGTGCCGGTTGATGATGAAGGCATGGACATCGCCGCCGGCGAGGCGCGGGCGCCCCTGGCCCGGCTGGCCTGCGTCGCGCCATCGCACCAGCATCCCCTGGGCGTGGTGATGAGCCTGCGCCGGCGCCTGGCCCTGATCGAATGGGCCCGGCGGCGCCAGGGCTGGATTCTGGAAGATGACTATGACAGCGAATACCGCTACGCCGGACGGCCCCTGGCGGCCCTGCAGGGCCTCGATCCCACCGGACGGGTGATCTATGTGGGCAGCTTTTCGAAGGTCCTGTTTCCCGCCCTGCGCCTGGGCTATCTGGTGGTGCCGCCCGATCTGGTCGATCCCTTTGTCCGGGCCCGGCGGGTGCTGGACGATCATACCGCCATGCTGGCGCAGCCGGTCCTGGCGCATTTTATCGAAGATGGCCATTTCGCCGCCCATGTGCGCCGCATGCGACGTCTTTACGCGGCCCGTCAGGAGGCCCTGCTGGCGGCAGCCCGGCGTCATCTGAAAGGTTTGCTGGAGATCGACGCGGATGAAGCGGGCATGCACCTGATTGCCAGGCCCGGCAAGGCGCTGCCCGGGCCAATGGATGACCGGCAGTTGGCCAAGGTTGCCGCCGAGGCGGGTGTTACGGTGATGCCGCTGAGCATCACCTATGCCGGCAAACCGCAGCGCCAGGGTCTGATACTGGGTTATGCGGCCCACGATGAAGATGTGATTGCCGATGCCGCGCGCCGTTTGGGCGAAATCATGGTCGCCTGAAGATGAAAGCTTGCGATGAAAGCTTGCGATGATTGGGCCCCTCGCCTATTTTCGCCGCGCCCGCTGCCGGGTATTGCCGAGGAGAACACCATGAGCGACG
This sequence comes from uncultured Rhodospirillaceae bacterium, assembly GCA_964631725.1. GTDB lineage: Bacteria > Pseudomonadota > Alphaproteobacteria. Next base: position 60,606 of record CAZVYX010000024.1, read on the forward strand.
ACATTCTGAACCCCCATAGTGCCCTAGTTTACATCATGGTGCTGGTCTCCGCCGCCGATAACGACATGACCGACCGGGAATTGAAACGGATCGGCGACCAGGTGCAAAACCTTCCCGTGTTCGAGGATTTCGATACCGCCGAACTGGTTCCCCTGGCCGAGGAATGCGCCGCCAAACTGGGCCAGCCCGGTGGCCTGGACCAGGTTCTGGATCTGATCGTTGCTTCCCTGCCGGCCAAACTCAGCGAAACCGCCTATGCCCTGGCCTGTGAGATCGCCGCCGCCGATCTGCATGTGGAGCAGGAAGAACTGCGCCTGCTGCAACAGTTGCGCGACAGTCTGCAACTGGACCGCCTGATCGCCGCCGCCATCGAACGCGGCGTCCGCGCCCGCCACACCAGCCTGGACTGAGCCGGCGGCACCCCGCGTCCCGCAGGAACCCGCGGAGCGTCCCCTTGGACATCGCATCGCAACAAGAGCTTGCGCGGTTGCTGGCAACGTTGCGCCGGGAGGGCCGGCAACAGAGCGGTCTCGAACCACGGCTGGTGCCGCCCAACAAGGCCACGGCCTATGCTGTTGCGCAAATGGTGGCCGAAGAACTAGGCTGGGATGTCGCGGGATGGAAGATCGCGGCGATCAAGGCGGAAATGCAGCAGGCCCTGCGCACCGACAGCCCGATTTATGGCCGGGTATTTGCGCCGATGGTCAAGGCATCGCCCCAACGCGTTGTCCATGCCGATTTGTGCAGTCCGATCCCGGAAGCCGAATATATGGCGCGGCTGGGCGACGACCTGCCGCCGCGCACGGCGCCCTATACAGTTGAAGAGGTCACCGAAGCCGTGGCGTCCCTGCACCCAGGCCTCGAACTTGCCGAATGCCGCTTTATCCATGATGAAAATTTCCCGCCGCTGGCGGCAATCCTGGCCGATGGCGCCGGCGCCAGCATGATCGTCCACGGCCCGGCCATCGAAAATTGGCGGGAACGTAATATTGCCGCCCAGCAGGTCGAACTCCATTGCAATGGCAAGCTGCGCCGGCAAGGCACGGCCGCCGATGCCCTGGATCACCCCATGCTCCCGCTGACCTGGCTGGTCAACGAGTTGTCGCGGTCCGGCATCGGCATGAAGGCCGGCCAGATGATCAGCACCGGCACCCTGACCGGCATGCTGGCCCCCAAGCCTGGCGAAACTTACGTTGCGGATTTCGGGCCGTTCGGAGAGGTCTCCGCGACCTATGAGTAGGGCGAGGCTCTTAAGGGAAGCGTCCCTTTATGGCGCCCGACACTTGGTCAGAATTTGGGTGTAGATGGCTCAGGTTTCAAAACTTGCCATTACTGTTTTTCCACTCACTCTGCGGCGCAATTTTCTCGGTTGTATCCCAATGCTCCACCAGTTTGCTATCAGCGATACGAAAGAGGTCGTAAAAGGCGGAGTGGGCGCCGTTAAAGGTGCCCTCGCTGACGCAAAGCGCAAAATTGCCCTCGGCCAAGGCACGATGGACCCGATGGTAGTCGATATCCCTGATACCATTGTTCGAAGCTCTCAGAGCGAGGCGTAGCGTGGACACGTCATCCGAGAGCCGTGGATTGTGTTCGGTGTAGGCGTCCTCGTCGACAAATGCCGATAATTGGTCAAGTTGACCATCGATCAGCACGGTTTCGACAAAGGATCGAACAAAGGCACGGTTTCTTTCTGTCAGGTGACGGTCAACAACATCGGTTGCTCCGTCCACCATGCTATGGCCTGATGGATTGGGGCCTAGTCTTGCCTGTATGTTGTCCCAATGCTCCACCGCCTGGTCGGCTTCGAAGCGGAATACTTCGAAACCTATGTTCCGGCGCGAGAAATCGTACTCGGTATGGGCGAAGACAAAGTTGCCATCTTCGAAGGCGCGCACGATGTTTACCTTCGGCGAAGTTTTGGATAGCCGTTGGAACAGGGCCGCCAACCCTTCGCTTCCTTCATGGGTTTGAGGATTGTGCTGAATGTATTCATCCTCATTCACCACGGCAACCGGCCCTGGGTCACCTGTTTCGATGCTTTTCAGCAAAGCGCGTATCTGATCCTTTTTTGCCAGAGCCATATTCAACCAATCCAACCGGGATCAAAAGCATGCTTTCATTCATGGGGTGCTGTATGTGCAGGACATATCAAGACACCAAGGCGGCATATTAACATGGCTATCGACGACCACGATCCCTTTTGAAGGCAACAGGGTCATGTTCCCCGTGCTCTGACCCAATCCCAGAGGGCAAAGAGGACGGCTTCCCGTTATGAGACGGAGTTCAAGAATTCAGCCGTGGCATCCATCGCCGCTGACCAGTTGCCGTCCTGGGTGAAGCCCGAGCGTTTGCGCGGCACCAGGCTGTGATCGCCGTCGGGGCACCAATGGAATTCGATGGTGTTGGACAGGGTGTAGCCTTCCACCTCCACCCGGTTGCCCAGACTGTCACGTTCGCCCTGGACAAACAGACTTGGCAGCGTCAGATCCAACAAATGTTCCGTGCGCAGACGCTCCGGCTTGCCGGCGGGATGAAAGGGATAGCCGAGACAGACCAGGGCGCGGATGTTCTGGGCCGCCGCCCAGGCCGGATCTTCCGCCGCCAACAGCGAAGCCATGCGTCCGCCCATGGATTTGCCGCCGATGGCGAGGCGGCCGTCAACATTGTCCTCGCGCAGCCGTGCGATGACCTCGCGCCAGCTTTGCAATAGGATCGGCTGTCGGTCCGGCGGCCGTCTCTTGCCCGTGGCGCGGCGGCTGACCATATAAGGGAACTCGAAGCGCGCAACGGCGATGCCGCGTTCGCCCAGGCCCTGGGCGAAGGCATCCATGAAGGGGCTGTCCATGGGCGCGCCGGCGCCGTGGGCCAGAATGAGGGTGATATCGGCCCCCTTGGGGCCGTCGAACAGGAAGTCGGTCATGTCGATGAGCATAATGCAAAATGAAGGCACAATCCGCCTGTCCATTTTCCTCGGCGTGCTCGTATGCATGGCGCTTTGGGAGATCGCCGCGCCGCGCCGCCCTCTCGGCCAGGGCAAGCCGTTCCGCTGGTTTGGCAATTTGGCCATCGTTGTGCTGGATACGGTTTTGCTGCGCCTGATATTTCCGGTTCTGGCCGTGGGCGCGGCTTTTTGGGCGGAGCAAAATGGCTACGGTCTGTTTAACCTGCTGCCATTGCCGGCCTGGCTGGAGGTCGCCCTGGCCGCCGCCCTGCTGGACATGATTGTCTATTGGCAGCACCGGTTGTTCCACAAAATTCCGCTGTTTTGGCGCCTGCACCGCATGCACCATGCCGACCCGGATTACGATGTCACGACAGCGCTGCGCTTTCATCCGCTGGAGATCGTGCTGTCTATGTTGATCAAGCTGGCGGCGGTGCTGATCCTGGGGCCCGCTGCGATGGCCGTGCTGATTTTCGAAGTGTTGTTGAACGGCACCGCCATGTTCAACCATGGCAACGTGCGCCTGGCGCTGGGCCTGGACCGCTGGCTGCGCCTGCTGGTGGTGACGCCGGACATGCACCGGGTGCATCATTCGGTCGAGGCCGCCGAGTACAACACAAACTTCGGCTTCAATCTGCCCTGGTGGGACCGTTTATTCGGCTCCTACCGTGATCAGCCGGCGTTGGGGCATAACGCCATGGAGATCGGGTTGCGCGCCTATGGCGGCAAGATTTGCGCCAATCTGATCTGGATGCTAGTGCTTCCCTTCAAGCCATTGGCGGCGGAGTCCCAGGGAAAAGAACATGACCAAGGTTGAAGTGGATAGCCTGCCCGTATCGGTGATCACGGGCTTCTTGGGCAGCGGCAAGACGACCCTGCTGAACCGCCTGATCCAACATCCCGGCATGGCGAAGACCGCCGTGGTGATCAACGAGTTTGGCGAGATCGGCATCGACAACATGCTGGTGGAAAGCGTTGACGACGACGTGGTGCTGATGTCCAGTGGCTGTTTGTGCTGCACCATCCGGGGCGATCTGGTCGATACCCTGAAGGATCTGTACAAGCGCCGGGCCAAGCAGGAAGTCCCGGATTTCGAGCGTTTGGTAATCGAAACCACCGGCCTGGCCGATCCGGCGCCGATCCTGCATACCTTGATGGCCGATCCGTTCCTGATGGGCCGTTACCGCCTGGATGGCGTGATCGCCACGGCGGATGCCATGCTGGCCGTGGATACCATGGCCAAGCACCATGAAGCGGTGAAGCAGGCCGCCGTGGCCGACCGCATTGTCGTTACCAAATCCGATCTAGCCGATGATGATGCCATCAACAATCTGGAGGCGCGCTTGCGCGGTCTGAACCCGGCGGCGCATATTCATCGGGCCGCCCATGGCGATATCGACCCGGCGCTGTTGTTCAATGCCGGGCTATATGATCCCGAGACCAAGTCGCTTGATGTCCAGCGCTGGCTGCGCACGGAAGCCTATGATGACGGCCATCATCATGATCACGATGCACATGGCCATGATGTAAACCGCCACAACGACGATATTCAGGCCTATTGCGTCTATCTCGACGAGCGCCTGCCGTGGGACCAGATCGCCAGTTGGCTGGAGCTGCTGACCACCTATCGTGGCGACGATATCCTGCGCATCAAGGGCATGTTGAACGTCGCCGAAAGCGAGTCGCCCATTGTTGTGCATGGGGTACAGCACATGTTCCATCCGCCGGTGCAACTGGATGAATGGCCGGACGACGACCATCGTTCCCGCATCGTCTTTATCACCCGGGGCCTGGGCCCCGATGTGGTGGAAGGCATGCTAAACGCCCTGACCCAGAAAGACGCCGAAGCGGTCCAGAGCGTCTGAGGCTTATCCCGCCCTGACCTTGCCGAGGAAGTCGTCGACGGCGTGGCGCAGGGTTTCGGACTGTTGCGCCAGATCCGTCGCAGCCTCTTCCACCTGGCCGGCGGCGCCACCCGTGCGGGAGTTGGCGTCGGTGACGGCGGCGATACTGCCTGAGACCTTTTGCGTTGCGGCCGAGGCTTCCTGAATGTTGCGGCTGATTTCATCGGTAGCGGCGTTTTGCTGATCCACCGCGGCGGCGATGGCGGCGGCGATTTCGTTCACCTGGTTGATGGTCTGGGTAATGCTGCCGATGGATTGCACGAAGCCGCTGGTTGCCTGCTGCACACCGGCGATCTGGCCGGAAATCTCATCGGTGGCCTTGGCGGTTTGACCGGCCAGGTTCTTGACTTCCGAGGCGACGACGGCAAAGCCCTTGCCGGCTTCGCCGGCGCGGGCCGCTTCGATCGTCGCATTCAGGGCCAGCAAATTGGTCTGTGAGGCGATTTCGTTGATCATCGCGATCACATCGCCGATTCTCTCCGCGCTTTCGGACAGTGCGGCGATCTCGTCATTGGTCTGTGCCGCCTCGTCGGCGGCCTTTTGCGTGATGGTGGCGCATTCCGTCACCTGGCTGCCGACTTCACGCAGGGAAACCGACAGCTCCTCCGTCGCGGAAGCCACGGTCTGGACATTGTTGCTGGCTTCATCGGCTGCCGTCGCCACCGTCTCGCTTTGGCTCATGGACTGATCGGCGGTTTCGGTAAGGGTCTGAGCCGAATTCTCCATCTCGCCGGCGGCATTGGATACCGCATCCACGACGCCGCCAATCTGGCTGTCGAAATTGTCCGCCAGATCGAGGGCCGACGTTCGTTTTTCCTCCGCCGCGCGGCGTTCGTTCTCCGCCTGCTGGCTTTGCAGGCGTTCGACTTCAAGGGCATTCTGCTTGAACACCTGCACGGTTTGGGCCATCTCGCCGATTTCGTCGCCGCGCGAAAGGCCGTCGATCTCCGATTCCAAATCGCCGTCGGCCAAGCGCCGCATGGCGGCCGTCATGCCCGCGATCGGCCGGCTGACCAGCCAAGTCAGGGCAAACCACAACACCAGCATCAACAGCACGGAGATTGCCGCGGCCCAGGCGGTGGAAATCATGACGCTTTCGTTAAGCTGTGTCTCGACACGGCCAAAGTCCCAGACCACGGCGATAGCGCCGACGATCACGTTCTTCTTTCCGAAGCGTGCCGGGGTGGCAATGATCTGTTGGCCCTGCACGAACGCCGACTGGGTTTCACCGGTTTCGATCGCCTGCTTGACGATTTCGGACAGCTCCGCCTCCGCCGTGAAGGCGAGATGCTCGGCCCTATGGTTCACAACCGGCTTGCCGTCGAGAGCGATGGCTGAAACGGCGGCGACATTCGACGATTCACCATTGGTCAATTCGGCATAGGCCCGTTCGATGGTTTCGGCCTTGCGAAACCGGATGCCACCGGCAACTTGCCCGGCCAGCAGTTCGGTCAGGGAATGATTGCTATTCTGGGCCTGGGCTTTCAGCCGTTTTCTCTCACCCAGACTTTGCGATCCGATGACGACGGCAAATCCGAGAACAACACCGATTGCCACGACGGCCACTGTCTTGCGGCCAATTGTCCAAAATGACATCTAGCGATACTCCGAAACAGCCGCGACCCGCCTCGCATTGGAAGCGGGCCACGGCGACAGGTTACATTTCCTGAACGTCAGACATATGCTCGGAAATAATTCTACTGTCCCAGCATCTCGACGTTGACACCAACCGTGATTGCACCAATCACGCTGCCGTCCTTGGGATCGACGATCGGCAGGCTGACCTGGCTTTGGAACGTCTGGGTGGATTCATCTTCCTTGACCTTGCCGATGTGCAACGCGTCCGCGCCAACGGCGTAGGTCTTTTTCCATTTCGCTTCATCACCCTGCCAATAGTCCGAGGTGATATCGCTTTGGCCGACATTCAGGCCCTTGTTGTCCATCACGAAGATTTCCGTGTACAGGCCTTCGCTGCCGTCCTTCTTGGTCTTCAGGAATGCCGAGAGCGGATTGCTCAGTATGCCGTCAATCATCGGCCGGCTGGACGCATTGGTCTCGGCCCGCCATTTCTTATCCAAGGCAACAATTCTGGTTTCCGACAAACCATCATGTTCCTTGTTTTGCGCCTTGATGGCTTCAACAACCGAAGGATTGCTGAGCCAGGACTGGATCTTGTTTTTCGCCAAGTCGCGTAACTGGGGCTCAAATTCATTGGCGTTGGCGCCGGTGGCGAGCATCAAGGGGAGTGCCGCAATAAGGGCAAATTTCATAATACGCATTGTTTGGACCTTTATTCCGAGGGAAGACAATGCGATTTTCTAACCGAAACAAATTTCGAAAGTATTAAGCGCTTTGTTGCAGGGGCGCCTTAGCAAGGCTGCGGCTCTCTGCGATTCATGTCTACCAAATTGATACTAATAATCCATCGCAGTTAGTCGTCGCCGGGATTGGCCCTTTTCCAGTCTTCATAAGCCTGCAGGGTTTCGGCATTTGGCGGGTAGGTGCCGATGGTGGGATGGCCATCTTCCACTCGTTTCTTCAGAAAACCTTCCAGCCGCTCCTGTTCGGCGCCGTCGTTGGCGACGTCCTCGGCCATGGACCGTGGGATCACTACAACGCCATCGGTATCACCAACGAGGACGTCACCCGGCATCACGGCGACGCCGCCGCAGGCCACGGGGCGCTGCAAATCCGCGCCAAAATGGACGTTCAGACTGGCCGGCGCGGCGCTGCCGGCACAGAAAACCGGTAGCGACCCCGCCGCGACCGCGACGCCGTCGCGCACGGGCCCGTCACTGACCACGGCGGCCACGCCCCGTTCCTGCAAGCGCGCGGCCAGAATATCGCCGATAACGCCGGCTCCCATTTCGCCGCGCGCATCAATCACCATGACCATCCCCGGGGAGATGTCTTCCACCGCCTTTCTGGGCGGATATTCCGGGTCGCCCAGGATCTCCACCCGGGACAAATCCTCACGCATGGGTATAAATCGAAGGGTATAAGCCTCGGCGACGAAACGGCAGGCTGAAGGGTTAAGGGGCCGGGCCCCCACGATGAAGCAATTGCGCAGGCCGCGCTTCAGCAATTGCATGGTCAAGGTCGCGGTGGAAATGCCGCCCAACCGGTCCATGATCGCCGGGTTCATAGCAGATTCCGGGCCGAAAGATTGGCCATCAAAGCACCGATGCCGAAGGTCCACGGCGCGATCTTGTCAGTATGATTGATCTGGTTGGTCAAGCCGCCCAGCATGGGATTAGCGATGGTAACAATGTCGCCCAGGTGATGGGTGAAACCTTGGCCGGGGGCATCGCGGTCCTCGGTCGGGGCGAACATGGTGCCGGTGAAGAGCAGCAGGCCATCGGGAAATTGATTATGGGGGCCACAGGCGTAGGCGGCTAAATCCGCCAGATCGCGGCTGATCTCGGCGATCGAGGAGCTGCCCTGCAATTCGAAGCCGTCGGCGCCGCTGACTGAAAGGGCGATTTCCATCGTGCGCACCTGGTCCAAATTGAAGCCATCATCGAACAGACGGATGAACGGACCGATGGCGCAGGAGGCGCGGTTGTCCTTCGCCTTACCCAAGAGAAGAGCGCTGCGGCCTTCAAAATCCCGCAGATTGACGTCGTTGCCAAGGCAGGCGCCGACAATCCGCCCCGACGGCGCGATGGCCAGAACGACCTCCGGCTCCGGATTGTTCCAGGTCGAATTGGGATGGATGCCGATTTCCGCCCCGATGCCCACCGCCGACATGGGCTGTGATTTGGTGAAGACCTCGGCGTCCGGCCCGATGCCGACTTCGAGATATTGCGACCACAGGCCCCGTTCCGTCAGGACCGCCTTGACCCGTTCGGCCTCTTCTGAACCAGGGACAATGTCGGCCAGCGACTGACCAATCTCGGCCCCGATGGCGCCGCGGATTTCGGCCGCCCGGTCCGGGTCGCCCTTGGCCTGTTCCTCGATCACCCGCTCCAACATGGAGCGCACGAAGGTGACGCCGCAGGCTTTCAGGGCCTGTAGATCGGCCGGCGCCAGGAAATACGGCTGCTCCGGGTCACGTGCGTCATGGGCGCTGTTCTCCAATATGGCGTCCACATCGCCCAGGCGCACGCCCCTGCCGGCAAAGGCCGCCGCCGCCGGATCATCCATCGCCAGCAGTCCCGAAAGGGTGGGCGAAACCGACAACAGGTCGAAGACGCCGTCATCACTGACCAGCACCGGCGTTGGTCCGCCCCAGTCACCCGGCAGCCATGCCCGCCCGACGAAACAGCCGGCCAGGCCGCCTTCGGGCAGTATGTTCGTGGTGCTCAATGACATCCGGCTCATGCGATCCCGTTCCTTCAAGGTTTCGATGCCTCAGTATGGCAATAGCGCGGCCAAGGTGAAAGCCGCAAAGCGGTTGTTGCACACCGGACAAAACGGCTACATTCCCCGCTTCGGCCCAAACAACAACAGGACAACAAGATGCCCGCCAATACCCGCGCTATTGCCGCAGTTGCCACGATATTGCTTGCCTTGACGTCCCTGGCGCCGGCGCAGGCGATTACGGCGCGGGAAAAGGATTATCAGGACTGGCGCCTGCGCTGCGAACGCAAGACCGACAATGATCCGGAACGTTGCTTCATCATGCAGATCGCCAAGACCCTGAAGGACAAACGCGATGTGCTGCGCGTCGGTGTGCGCTATCCCGATCCCGATAAGCCGGCCTTGGTGTTCCTTACATTGCCCCTGGGGGTTTATCTGCCCGGCGGCCTGTCGCTGCAAATTGATGACGGCGAGACACTGCGCATTCCCTTGGAAATTTGCCTGAAGAACGGCTGCCACACCCGCCTGACCCTGGAAGGAACCTTGCTGAAGGACCTGAAGGCCGGACAGAAAGCGACATTGGTATTTTTCGATGCCCAACAGCAACAGATCATCGTGCCGGTTTCCTTGGCTGGATTCACGGCCGCCTACGCCGCACTAAAATAGAACAATAACCGGGAGACGCGATCATGACTGAAGCACCACAGAAAGACCCGACCGACCTGATGTGGGAATACCTGAAGGGCTTTCACGCCGTGCATCACATGGCGATTGGGACCGAGTTGGGCCTGTTCGCCAAGATCCACGAAGCGGGTGAAGGCGGTTGCAGCCCCGCCAGCCTGGCGGCCGACCTGAGCTTGCACGGACTTTACATCGATGTCTGGTGTAAGACGGGATACCACTACGGCCTGTTGGAAGCGGGCGAGGAAGGTTGTTTCCGCCTGGCAGAGATGATGGACCAGTTGCTGGTGGATACGAACGACCCGCGCAATCTGGCGCCCTACGTCATATCGACGGCGCGTTTCGGCAGCGATGATCTGCGCACCTACCCGGACAATTTCCGCACCGGCGGAACCAACCGCTTTCAGGAGCATGGCGACGATTTCTCCCGCCACGTGGGCGCTACCACGGCGGGCTTTCATACCGTCGTGGCGCGGCGCATGCTGGCCGGTATTCCCGGCATGAAGGACAAGCTGGAGGCGGGCGCGTCGGTGCTGGACGTCGGTTGCGGCATAGGCGGCCTGATGCTCAAGGTTGCCCAGGCCTGGCCCAACAGCCGCTGCCATGGCATTGATATCGACCCCCATGGCATCGCGGCGGCCCAGGCCAATATCGCTGATTCGAACGTGGCTGACCGGGTCACGGTGGAGGCGGTTGGTTCAGACGGCATTGGCCGGGACGGCGAATTCGATCTGGCCATGATGTTCGAGGTGCTGCACGAAATTGATGACGGTATCCGGCCCGATGTGGTCAACGACGTGGCGAAATCATTGAAGCCCGGCGGTGCGCTGTTCATTCTGGACGAGACCTATCCCTCCGATCTGGCGGGGTTGCGTGATCCCGGTTTCAACTTTGCCGTACAGACCCAGTTCAACGAACTGATTTGGGGTAATGTGGTGCCGACGATCGAGATGCAGCGCGATCTGTTCGCCAACGCCGGCCTGAAGGAGATTGCCCGCGAACCCATCGGCGGCATCTTCACCATGCTGGTTGCGGTCAAGGAGTAGGCCGTGATGGCGCCCGATCCCATCGCAGCCGCCGCGCGCCATCTGTTTGATGCCGCAAGGGCCAAGGAGCGGGGCGCGCCCCTGCCCCCCGATCTGACGCCGCCGGATGTTCCTGCCGCCTATCTGGTCCAGGATATGCTGCAAGCGTTCTGGGCCGAGGCCGGGGCCGGCGAGGTCGCGGGCTGGAAAGTCGCCCTGACATCGAAGGTGATGCAGGAACTGGTAGGCGTGGCACAACCATGCGAGGGCGCGATCTTCGCTAGCCGGGTGCATCGCAACACGGTCAGCCTGCCCCACGACAACTTCGTCAACATCGGCGTGGAGTCGGAGATTGCGGTGCGTCTCGCCCGTGATCTGCCCGCTTCGGATGGCCCTTATGATCGGGACAATATCCGCGGCGCGGTTGCCGCCTGCATGGCGGCCATCGAAATCGTCGACGACCGGGCCATCGACTACGGCCTGGTCGATGCGCCGTTGCTGATTGCGGATAATTCCTTCAATGCCGGCTGTATTCTGGGCCCGGAAGTCACGGATTGGCAGGGCCTGGACTTGGCCGCACTGCCGGGCCGCATGGAGATCAATGGCGAAGTGGTGGGCGAGGGCGTCGGCGGCGATGCCCTGGGCCATCCGTTCGTGCCCCTGGCCTGGCTGGCCAATAACCTGAACGAACGGGGCACCATGCTGCATGCCGGCGATGTGGTTCTAACCGGTTCCATCGTGGCCACCAAATGGCTGCAACCGGGCGATCACATGGTCACCAAGGTGGATGGTCTGGGCGAGGCCAGTCTGACGGTTACCTGAAGAGGGCAATATGAGCAATCTGCATCAAGGTCTGACTTTTGCCGCGCTGATGATCCGGGCCATGGCCCGGTGGGGCGGCCGGGTCGCCTTCAGCGGCTATGGCGGTAGCTATACCTATGCCCAGTGCCGGGATCTGGTGGGCCGCTACCAGGCGGTCATGCAGGGCGCCGGGGCGGTGCGCGGTCAACGCATCGCCTTGCTGAACGCCAACCGGGCCGAGGCCTGGTTGGCGGGTGTCGCGGCCCAGGGCCTGGGCCTGTGCGCAACGCCATTGCATCCACTGGGCGCCTATGAAGATCAGCAGTTCATCCTTGAAGACGCTGAAATCGATCACTTGTTCGTGGATACGGACAACTATTTGGAGCGGGGCGCCGAGCTGTTGGCGGCGACACCACGTTTGCAAAATGTCTTCACCTTGGGCCCGGCGGACTACGGCCTGGATCTTCGCGCCGGGGCGGACAACGCGGGCGCTGTATCGCCGGTCCTGCCCTCCGAAGCCAATGACCAGGCCTGGCTTACCTATACCGGGGGGACGACGGGTAGATCGAAGGGTGCGATGCGCCGTCACCATTCCCACGTTGCCATGGTCAATGCGATATCGGCGGATTTCGAATGGCCCGAGGATATCGTCTATCTCTCCGTCGCGCCCATATCGCACGTCGGCGGCACCAAGATCCCGTCCATCCTGCTGCGCGGCGGCCGGGTGCATATGCATCATGGCTTCAATCCCGATGCGGTTTTGGATGATATTGGAACCGAACGGGTATCGACCGCGCTGCTGGTCCCCACCATGGTCAATATATTGCTGGATCATCCGAAACTGGATCAGGCCGATCTTTCCAGCCTGGAACTTTTGATGTATGGCGCCGCGCCCATGTCACCCACCAGATTGTTGGAAGGGTTGGAACGGATCGGCCCGGTGTTCTGTCAGCTATACGGCCAGACGGAAGGCTATCCCCTGACCGTGCTGCGCAAGGGCGACCACAACAAGGACGATCCTGGCCTGTTCGCGGCCTGCGGACATCCCTGTACTTCCGTACAGATTGCCTTACTGGACGAGGATGGCAATGAGGTGCCGGCGGGGGAAGTCGGCGAGATTTGCGCCCGGGCGCCGCAGGTGATGGACGAATACTGGAAGCGCCCGGAACAGACAGCGGAAACCTTGGCTAATGGCTGGCTGCATACGGGCGACATGGCCCATGCCGATGACCGTGGGTTTCTCTATATCGTTGACCGCAAGAAGGACATGATCATCACCGGCGGCTTCAATGTCTTCCCGCGCGAGGTTGAAGATGTCCTGACCACGGATCAAAGCGTCGCTATGGCCGCCGTCATCGGCGTGCCGGATGATAAATGGGGCGAGGCGGTCAAGGCGGTGGTGATCCCGCGCCCCGGCGCTGAAATTGACGTGGATGCCCTGATCCAGCGGGTCCGCGATGCCAAGGGCGCCGTGCAGGCGCCGAAGTCAGTGGATATTGTTGACGAAATCCCCCTGACCCCGTTGGGCAAGCCGGACAAGAAGGCCCTGCGGGAGACCTATTGGGCCGGCCAGGACCGACGGGTCGGATAAGCCGTGGCAACCTTTGGCCATGCGATGCGGGGCCTCTGGCCTCTCGAGGATGGCGCGATATATCTGAACCATGGCACCGTCGGTGTGACACCGAACGAGGTTCTGGCGGCACAATGGGCCATCAAACAGCGCATCGAGGCGCACCCGGCCCGTTTCATGCTGCGGGAGTTGAAGCCGGGACTGCGTGCCGCCGCGGACCGGGTCGCCGACCACCTGGGCGGCAGGGGCGAAGACTATATCTTCACCGACAATGCGACCACGGGCATCAATGCGGTCCTGCGGTCCGCCGCCCTGCGGCCTGGTGACGAGGTGCTGGTTACCGATCATACCTACGGTGCGGTGGCCAACGCGGCCCGCTATGCCTGTGAACAGGCCGGCGCCAATCTGGTCACTGTCGTGATACCTTTTCCGATTGACGGTGATGCCGCCGCCTTGACGGCGATTGAGAGCGGCCTGAGCGATCGCACCCGGATCGCCATTCTGGACCATATTACCTCCGAGACCGGCATCGTGCTGCCGCTGGCGGACTTAGTGGATCTCTGCCACGACGCGGGTGCCCAGGTGTTGGTGGATGGCGCCCATGCCCCTGGCACCATTGAACTGGACATTCCAAGCCTTGGCGCCGAATGGTACGCCGCCAACCTGCACAAATGGCTGTTCGCGCCGCGCGGTTGCGGTGTGCTTTGGGCCCGGGAGGATGTGCAGCCGGATCTGCATCCGGCGGTGATTTCCTGGCGCCTGGGCGAAGGTTACACGGCGGAGTTCGATTGGACCGGGACACGGGACCCATCGCCCTTCCTTTGCCTGCCGGCGGCGCTGGATTTTCTCGACGGCTTGGGAGCGGCGGCGGTGCGCGGCTACAACCACGAATTGGCGGTCAATGCCGCCGCCATGATGGCCGGCCGGTTTCATGGCACCATGGGCGCGCCCGCCGCGATGGCGTCGGCCATGGCCCTGGCGCCGCTGCCGGAAAATCTTCCCGCGGAGACGGTTGAAGCCGACGCCCTGCGGGATCATCTATTGTACGAACACAATATCGAAGTACCAATTATGGTCCGGGCGAACCGCCTTTGGGCCCGGTTGGCGGCACAAGTCTATTGCCAGATGTCCGACTTCGAAGTATTGGCGGGTGCCGTCCAGGATTGGGCCGCCACGCGTTAACGATATTCACTCTGGATTAGAGCCAGTAGGGAGTAGACCCATGCCAAGTTATACCGCTCCGGTAAGAGACCTGCGTTTTGTTCTGAACGATTTGCTGGCGATCACGGATTGTACCGAGATTCCCGGCTATGGCGATGTCAGCGGCGATTTGATCGACGCCGTCCTCGATGGCGGCGCCAAGGTGGCCGAGGAAGTTTGGGCGCCGCTGAACCAAGTCGGGGACGAGGAAGGCTGCCGCTTCGAAAACGGCGTGGTGCGGGTGCCGACGGGCTTCAAGGAAGCCTTCGACACCTGGAACGAAGGTGGCTGGAACGCCATCGCCACTTCACCCGACTGGGGCGGCCAGGGCCTGCCCGGCGTCCTTGCCATGGCGGTCGGCGAAATGGCCATGTCGTCGAATTTGTCGCTGTCGACCTATGTTGGCCTTACGGGGGGCGCGGCCAGTGTCCTGATGTCCATCGCACCTGATCATCTGCGGCAATTGTATGTGCCGAAGATGATCGCGGGGGAATGGACCGGCACCATGAACCTGACCGAACCCCATTGCGGCACTGACCTGAAATTGATGCGCACCAAGGCGGTGGAGCAGGATGACGGCACCTATGCCATCACCGGCACCAAGATTTTCATCACTGGCGGCGACCATGACATGACCGACAACATCGTCCATCTGGTCCTGGCCAAGGTGGAGGGCGAGGGCGAGGGGCTGTCGGCGGTCTCGCTGTTCCTGGTGCCTAAGATTTGCGTCAATGACGACGGCAGCCTGGGCCAGGGAAACAACGTGGTCTGCGGCAGTATCGAGCACAAGATGGGCATCAAGGGCTCCGCGACCGCCGTGTTGCATTACGAAGGCGCCATCGGTCACCGCCTTGGGTCGAAGCCCCAACCTGAAACAGGGTCGAAGGTTGAAGGCGAGGACGGCAAGAAAAAGAAACGCGGTTCCGGCGCCGGCATGGCGGGCATGTTCCAGATGATGAACGGCGCCCGCATCGGCGTCGCCTATCAGGGCGTGGCGCTGTCGGAAGTAGCCTATCAAAACGCCGCCGAATATTCCCGGGAGCGCTTGGCGGGCCGCTCGCTAAGTGGCGCCAAATATCCAGAGCAAGAGGCCGACCCCATCGTGGTGCACCCCGACGTGCGGCGCATGTTGTTGCATATGCGCGCCTTCAACGAGGGTGCGCGGGCCTTGTTGATGTGGCTCACGCACGAGGCGACGATTGGCCGGTTTGACGGCGATGACGAACGCAAGCAACGGGCCTCGGATCTGTTCAATCTGCTGACCCCGGTGGTCAAGGCGCATTTCACCGATGTCGGCTTCGAATGCACCAATATGGCCATGCAGTGTTTCGGCGGCCACGGCTATGTGCGTGAACACGGCATGGAGCAGTTCGTCCGCGACGCCCGTATCTCGCAGCTCTATGAGGGCGCCAATGGCGTGCAGGCCCTGGATCTGGTGGGCCGGCGGATGGGCGTGGACAACGGCCGCCCGGCCCGGGCGTTGTTCGCGCTAATCAGCGAGTTTATCGCCGGGCAAAAGGATGACGAGGCGATGGAGGCATATACCAAGCCCCTGCAGACGGGCCTGGATGACCTGATGGCGGTGACCATGTGGCTGGCGCAAAATGCCATCCAGAACCACGAGGAAGCCGGTGCCGCCTCGGTCGATTTCCTGCGCCTGATGGGCACGGTGGCGATTGGCTATATCTGGGCGCGGATGGCCCGGGTTTCGCTGGATCAGTTGGCCCAGGGGGCCGACGACGAGGCCTTTTACAGGATGAAGCTGAACACGGCCAGCTACTACATGGGCCGGGTGATGCCCGATACCGCGTCCCTGAAGTTGCGCGCCATGGCCGGCGCCGAAGTCCTGATGATGCCCGATGACGAGGCGTTCTAGGGTGACTTGGGGAGCGATATGAGCGACGACATAGACCAGGACCTGACGGCAACGCTGCAGGCCCGCATGCCCCTGGTGGGCACCCTTGGCATAGAGTTCTTCTCGGCCGCGCCCGAGGGCATCCGGGCCCGCATGGCCTGGGCGCCGGAACGATGCACGGCGGCGGGCATTCTGCACGGCGGTGCGATCATGGCCCTGGCGGATAGCCTGGGCGGCTTTCTGGCTTTCATGAACCTGCCCAAGGGGGCCACCGCGACCTCGACCATTGAAAGCAAGACGAATTTTTTTCGCGCCGTCCGCGAAGGCATGGTGCATGCATCCGCAACGCCGCTGCATGTTGGCCGCAGTACCATCGTTGTCGATACCGAACTTCACGACGATGCCGGCAAGCGCGTCGCCCGTGTTACTCAGACCCAGGCGGTATTAGGCGGTTAGCTGGCTGTTAGCTATCTGCCGCCGGCCACGGCCAGGGTGTGGCCGGTGACATAGGACGCCTCGTCACTGAGCAGGAACAGGATTGCGTTGGCGACTTCCTCCGGCAGGCCCAGGCGGCCCAGGGGCGTCAGGGTCATCGGCCCCAGTTCCATGGTTTCCTCCAGGTTACGCAACAGGGGCCCGACCCGATCCGTATCGATGGGGCCGGGGGCCACGGCGTTGACCCGGATGTTGTATTCCGCCAGCTCCAAGGCGACATCACGAATGAAACCGTGGACGCCGGCCTTGGCGACGGAATAGGCCGCGCCGCCGGTGCTGTGGGCCGTCCAGGGCGTGCCTTCGCGGGCGCCGGACGAAAGACACACGATGCCGCCGCTTTTTCGGGCCATCATGTGGGGCACGGCGAACCGCGTACAGAGGAACATGCCGCGCAGGTTCAGGCGCAGGGTATGGTCCCAGTCCTCGGTCGACATGTCCCAGATCTTGGCATTGCGGGAGCCGCCGAGATTGTTCACCAGGCCGTCGATCTGGCCAAATTGTGAAATGGCCGTGCCGATCAACTGCTCCGCCGTGGCTTCCTCCGTCAGGTCGCCGGCGATTGTATGCACCCGGCGGCCCAGGCCGGCGATTTCCGCCGCCGCCCGCTCAAGCTCCGCGCCATCGATATCACCAAGCACAAGGTCCGCGCCCTCCCCGGCCAATCGCCGTGCCGTGGCCCGGCCCAAACCATGTGCTCCGCCCGTGACCACCACGGCCCGATCCTGCATCCGTCCCATCGACACCTCCCACGATGACAGTCGGGAAGACTATACCATTAGGCGGCGGCCACCTGCACGCGGGTATCGTTATAGCAGGCGCCCTCGGACAGATCGGCCTTGGTCGTCGGGGCCAGGGCGGAAACCGTCTGGCCATTCGTCGTGGTGCGCATCCAGGCGCCCTTGTAGGACAGCAATATACCCCTGGCGACGCTGTCAGTGATGCGTAGCGGCAGGAAGACCTCGCCCAGTTCGTTGAAAACCCGCACCTGCTGGCCGTCCGCCAGGCCGCGGCCGTCCGCATCGTCGGGATGCATTTCCAGGAAGGGTGTGGGATCGGACTTGGCCAGGCCGCCGAACATGGAGTTGGTGCGCCAGTTGGACGACGGCGTGATCAGGGCGAAGGGGTAGGTCCCGGACTTATCCTCGTCCGCCGCAAGGGGCTGAAAGCGTGGCAGCGGCGCATTGAAGCTGTCCGTCAGATAGGCCGACTTCAATTCGATCTTGCCGCTCTTGGTCTTCGGGCGCCTTTCGAAACCGATACGCGGGCCCTTTTCGGACATGGACAGCACGGTGGCGATGGACAGTTCGCTGGGCCGTTGCCCGTCCAGGCGGGAATCGCCGCCATCAATCGCATCGTCCATCAATTCCGCGTCGCTGGCCTGGAAAATCGGATCGTTGAAGCCGAAGCGCCGCGCCAAACGGCGGAATATTTCCGTGTTCGGCAGGGCCTCGCCCACCGCCGGGATCACCGGTTCGGCGCGTTGGATGTACTGCTGACCATAGGCGCAGAACAGCTCGTCATGTTCGAAATGGCTGGCCGCCGGCAGCACCACGTCGGCGTAATCCGCCGAGTCGGTCCTGGCGACATCAACAACCACGGTGAAGATATCCTCCCGCGCCAGGCCCCGGCGCATGGTGTTCTGGTCCGGATGCACCACCAGGGGATTATGGTTGTAGACCACCAGGCCACGGATGGGCGGATCCAGATCATCGTCGGCCAGATGCCGGCCCACATCGATGATGTTGACGGTACGGGTGCCCTCGGGGATCAGATCCGGGCGTTGCAGCTTTTGCATGGTCTTCGGGAACAGAGTGCCCGAACCGCCGACCAGGCCGCCGGCAGGGTCATTGAACTTCCCCGTCAGGGCCGGCAGGGCGAAGATCGCGCGGCAGCCGGCACCGCCATTGCGGTTCCGCTCCAAGCCGTTACCAGCGGCGATCACCGCCGGCTCCGAAAGGTGGTACCATTCCGCCAGCAGGCGGATATCTGCAGCCGCCACGCCGGTGATCTCGGCCGCCCGCTCCAGACTGTAAGGCCGCGCCTCGGCCATGAAGTCCTCGGCCCCTTCAACCATGTCGGCGATGAATTCGCTGTCGAAGGCGCCGCGCCGTTCCAGCTCGGCCGCCAGGGCGAAGGCCAGCACCACATCGGTGCCAGGGCGCGGGGCGAGATGCAGGTCGGCCTGTTCGGCGACCTTGATCCGCTTCGGGTCCACCACCACCACCTTGCCGCCCTGGTCGCGGATACGCTGGATCACCGGCGCCAGATGCAGGTTTGAGAACGTGACGTTGTTGCCCCAGACCACGATCAGCCGGGCGTCTTCCACTTCGGTCATTTGCGCCCCGGCGATAGCGCCAAAGGTACCCAGCCAGGCCTCGGTCTTGATGCCGCCGCAGAGCGGCCGGCGGGATAGAACGGTGGCGCCCAACTGATGGAAAAACCGCAGGTCCATTGAACCCATGGCCAACAGACCGTGAGGGCCGGCATAATTCAGGGGCAGAATGGTTTGCGGTCCATGTTTTGCGATGGCATCGGAAAACCGGTCATGGATCAGGTCCAGCGCCTCGGCCCAGGAAATCGCCTCGAACTTGCCCGCGCCCTTGGCGCCAATGCGACGCAACGGCTGGGTCAGGCGGTTGTCGCCATGGACAAAATCCGGATACAGTTTCGACACCTTGCCGCAGATTGCGCCTTCAGTCAGGGGATTGACCCGGGAGCCGCGCACCTTGGTGATCCGCCCCGCCTCCACGGTGACGTTCAAGGAGCAAGTATCGGGGCAATCGAGGGGACAAACACTGGGCAATTCCATGCTCATGGCGCAATCCTTTTGGATAAATCGTTGGAAATTAAGGATCATTGAAAATTGGCTGAAAGAAAAGAGCCATTATTGACTATTTTATAGGGCCAATTTCAAAAGCAGGTATGGCTAAAGAAATGCTGGACTCATGGGCCTTGGTCTGGGAAGTGTCGGGCAAAGTTTTGCAGCACAGGAACTGATCATGAGCAAGCCCATCAGCCGCTATCCCGTCCCCGAGATCAATGACCTGCCGGACGACATCAAGGAAATGGCCCTGACGATCCAGGAAAAGGTCGGCTTCGTACCCAACGTCTTTCTGGCCCTGGCGCATCGGCCGGAGGAATTCCGCGCCTTTTTTGCCTATCACGATGCCCTGATGGAAAAGGACGGCGGCATCTCGAAAGCCGACCGGGAGATGATCGTTGTCGCAACCTCCGCCGATAACAGCTGCCAATACTGTGTCGTTGCCCATGGCGCCATATTGCGGATCAGGGCGAAAAATCCCTTGATTGCCGATCAGGTCGCGGTCAACTACCGCAAGGCCGACATTACGCCCCGGCAGATGGCGATGCTGGATTTCGCCATGAAGGTCTCCAACGACAGCAAATCGATCTGCGACGAAGATTTCGAGACCCTGCGCGGCCATGATTTCTCCGACGAAGATATCTGGGACATCGCCGCCATCACGGGGTTCTTCGGGCTGTCGAACCGCATGGCCAGCTTCACCAGCATGCGGCCCAATGACGAATTCTTTGCCATGGGCCGTTAGGCGAGGGCGAACCCGTCATAGCCGTTGGCGGAAACCGCGTTGCATTTATCCACATAGGCGGGAAAGCCGCCCATGTAGGGCATGAAAACCCGCGGCTTGCCGGGAATATTGGCGCCCACATACCAGGAACTGCAGGTGGCGCGCAGGGATAGATCGGCGGTCTGACCCACATGGCTGACCCATGCGGCCTCTGCCTCCGGACTGGGACTGATCCGGTCGTGGCCATGGGCGCGAAGGTAGGCCAGGCAATCGCTGATCCAATCCACATGCTGCTCGATGGATGGCAGCATGTTGGTTAGCACCGATGGGCTGCCGGGTCCGGTAACCGTGAACAGATTGGGGAAGCCGGCGATGGACAGGCCCAGGTAGGTTTTCGGCCCCTCGGCCCACTTCTCCCTGAGGCTCTGGCCGCCAAGGCCGCGGATATCCATCTTCAACAAAGTACCCGTCATGGCATCGAAGCCGGTGGCGAAGACAATGGCGTCGAATTCATACTCCCGGCCATCGGCCCGCACACCGGCCGGGATGATGCATTCAATGGGATTGTCCGAAACATCCACCAGGCTGACATTGTCGCGGTTGTAAGTGGCCCAGTAGTCCGTATCGACGCATAGGCGCTTGCAGCCGATCACATTGTCGGGGCAAAGCATTTCGGCAACCTCCGGATCATTGACGATCTCCCGGATTTTGCCCCGGACAAAATCGGCCGCCGTATCGTTGGCTGCTTCGTTCAGCAGCAAATCACCAAAGGCGCCCATGAAGGGGATGCCGCCATCCGCCCATTTTCTTTCGTATTGCGCCCGCCGCTGTTCCGGATCGGCCGATAGGGCAGAGGTCAAATTGGGTTCGAAATCCAGGCCGGAAATCATCGTCTTGGCCCGCGCCCGCATGGCCGGATACTCCGCCTTGACGCGCGCCGCGTAATCTTGATTGATGGGGCCGTTGTGGGCCGGAACCGTGTAGTTCGGCGTGCGCTGGAACACCGTCAGGTGTATTGCCTGCCGCGCAATGATGGGGATCGATTGAATGGCGGAGGAACCGGTGCCGATGATACCGACCCGGCGCCCCGTGAGGTCCACGTCCTCATGGGGCCATTCTCCGGTGTGGTAGGTATCGCCCTGAAAGCTGTCCAAACCTTCGAATTTCGGCAGGTTCGTCGACGACAGACAACCCGTGGCCATGACGCAGAAGCGTGCCCGGCAAGACCCGCCATCCGAGGTTTCGATCCGCCAACAGCTTGTATGTTCGTCAAAAATCGCGGCCCGGACCCTGGTATTGAATTGAATGTCGCGGTGCAAATCAAAGCGCTCGGCGACATGCTGGGCATAGCGCAAGATTTCCGGCTGCGGTGCGTAGCGTTCGGTCCAGTTCCATTCCTGCTGCAGTCCGTCATCGAACTGATAGGAATACTGCATGCTTTCCACATCGCAGCGGGCGCCGGGATAGCGGTTCCAATACCAGGTTCCGCCGACATCACCGCCGGCCTCGATAACGCGGGCATTCAGGCCCAGGCCACGGGCCCGGTGCAGCATATACATGCCGGCAAAACCGGCCCCTACGATAATCAGGTCAAAATCGTGGTCGTCACCAGCGACGGCCCCCGCCGTCCCCCCATTCGCTTCAGACATTTCCACCCCATTTTGTTCTTCTAATGTAGGCCGTATTCTGCCCGTCCCGGCCGAAAATTCAAAGCTTCCCGTAAAGCGCGAACAGACGCTCCCAATGGCGCTCGGCGGCCGGTTTGTCATAGACCTTGCGGCCGGGAAAGGCGAAACCATGATGCACGCCCGGATGCACCTCCAACTCGCCGGGAGAACCGGCCTCTTCAAACAGTCGGCGCAACTCGTCGACCATGTCCAAGGGCGCCAGGGCATCATGTTCGGCACAGGAGATATATAGCTCCCCCTTGACCTGGCCGAACGTCAGGTGCGGACTTTCCGCCACATCATTGACCAGCCAGGTGCCATAGAACGAGGCCGCGGCCTTGACCCGGTCCGGATAGCGCGCCGCCGCGGCCAGTGAAAACGGCCCGCTCATGCAATAGCCATGGGTGCCGACGGCGCCGGGTTTGGCCATGTCCTGACCGTCGACATATTCGATCATGCTGCCGACATCTTGCATCACGGGAGGAATGGTCATCTTGGTCCGGATGGCGCGCATGGCGGTATGCGCGGCGCTGCCCTCGACCAGCACATCCGGGCCATACATGCTGTCGCGCCCGGCCCGGTAATAGAGGTTCGGCAGCAGGACGTAATAGCCCACCGTGGCCAGGCGCCGGGCCATGTCGCGCAGTTCCTCACGGATGCCCGGTGCATCCATCAACATGAATATGGCCGGGCAGGGCCCGCCGCGCTCCGGATGGCAGACAAAGGTCTCCATGGCGCCGTCACTGGTGGTGATGTCGATGGTCGCTTCGATCATGCCGCTGTCTCCCCATTCCGCATTGCCGGGCAGTATATGGCAAAACCCGAATTCAATGGCATACTATGGCCAACAACAAAATCTGGAGGACGGATAGATGGGGCATACTGACGATTGGCTGGCGCTGACCACGGAAGACACGTTGGAGCCTGACCTGGAGATCTGCGACCCGCATCATCATTTGTGGGATGCCGGCTTTGACCCCTCCGCCAAGTTCCGTACCGAGCAGGTGGAAACCCGCTATCTGTTCCATGAAATGCTGGCCGAGGTGAACAGTGGCCACAACGTCACATCAACAGTCTTCATCGAATGCGGCTCCATGTACCGCGCCGATGGACCACGGCATATGAAACCGGTGGGCGAGACCGAGTTCGTCAATGGTATCGCCGCCATGAGCGCCTCGGGCCAGTATGGCGATGCGCGCATCGCCGCCGGTATTGTCGGCCTGGCGGATTTGAACCTGGGCGCCGGCGTCAAGGAGGTGCTGGAAGCGCACATCGCCTGTGGCGGAGGACGCTTTCGCGGCATCCGCCATGCGGCATCCTGGGATGCCAGTGACGAGATCCGCAATTCCCACACCAGGCCGACCGAGCATATGATGGCGGATGCCACATTCCGCGAAGGCTTCGCGCAACTTGCGCCCCTGAACATGAGCTATGAGGCCTGGTGCTATCACCCGCAAATTCCCGAGGTCACGGATCTGGCCCGCGCCTTCCCCGATACGACCATGATTTTGAACCATTTCGGCGGTCCCATCGGCACCGGGCCCTATGCGGGCAAACGGGACGAGATTTTGGCGCAATGGAAGCTGGATATCGCCGAACTGGCCAAGTGCCCCAACGTGGTCGCCAAACTTGGCGGCATCAATATGAAGATCAACGGTTTTGACTGGGACCTGAATGACAAACCGCCCTCCAGCGCGGAATTGGCGGCGGCGACGCGGGTCTACTACGACCATTGCATCGAACAGTTCGGGGTGGAGCGCTGTATGTTTGAAAGCAACTTCCCGGTCGATAAGCGGACCTGCAGCTATCATGTGCTGTGGAACACCTTCAAGCGCATCGCATCCGGCTGTTCGGATGGGGAAAAAGCCGCGCTGTTCCACGACACCGCGACGCGGATCTACCGCATCAACGTTTGACTGTTAACACGGAGTAGGAAGAAACAATGACCGAGCGTATCGCCGTCATCGGCATGGGGCAGATGGGTTCCGCCATGGCCAGCCGCCTGAGCGAGGCCCAATACGACGTCATGGGCTATGACA
>CAZVYX010000025.1:0-81456 GCA_964631725.1 uncultured Rhodospirillaceae bacterium
TTGGAAGCACCCTACATGAAGTGGGTGTCTGCGTTAACCGGATAGGCACGGAAAAAACTATTTGGGAGGCATAAAACAATGAAACTTTTTGGCAAACTGACAAAGTTAACAGTAGCTTCGGTGGCCATGCTCGGCCTTGCCGCCGGCAGTGCCATTGCGGCCGATTATCCAAGCAAGCCGATCACCATGATCGTGCCGTGGAAACCCGGCGGCACCACGGAAACCATGGCCCAGGTGCTCTCGAAGGCCATGACCAAGCAGCTCGGGCAGAAGGTCATCGTTAAGACCCGGCCGGGCGGCGGCGGTGCGGTCGGCTCGACGGTTGTCGCCAATGCCAAGCCGGATGGCTACACCATCGAGTTCGTCGGCATCTCCACCCTGACCTGGATTCCAATGACGCAGAAGGCTGTCAAATACAAGACATCGGACTTCACCTTCGTCGCCGGCGTAAGCCAGTACCAGATGGCGCTGATCAGCGTTCCCGGCAAGCCTTTCAAGTCGCTGAAGGATCTGATCACCCATTCGAAGTCCAATCCAGGTATCAATGTTGCCGACATGGGCGGTATCTCGAAAGCCTTCGTGAACTACATTGCCAAGAAGGAAGGTATCGACTGGACAGCGATCCCAACGCGCGGTGGCGGCGAGATGGTGCCGTTCCTGCTCGGCGGTAAGGTCGACTTCGCCTTCAGCGGCGGCGTCCATCAGAAATACGGCGACAAGATGGTCGTGCTCGCATCCTTCCTGTCAAACCGTCTGCCGTTGGCGCCGAACGCACCCTCGACCCAGGAACTATATGGCGTCGCCATGCCAGGCGATAACGGCATCATCGCACCGGCGGGCCTGCCCGAAGACATCCGGCAGAAGCTGGCCTCCGCCGTGAAGGCAGCCATAGACGATCCCGATTTCACGAAGATTCTGGAACGGATCAAATTTCCAAAACGTTATCTGTCTCCGAAGGAATTCGACAAGGTCGTGGCCGACACAATCGTCAGTCTCACCAAGGTCGGAAAAGCCACGGGCTACATAAAATAGCGGCCCTATCGCGGATGGGACATTATCGTCTCATCCGCTATCGGTTCAGCGCCGTTGCGGGACATCAGTCCGAGCCCCGCAACGGCGTTGAACAAATTTTTTCGGGGGGCGCCAGGGTTTGAGAAAAACACACATATCGGCAAGCCTGATCATCAGCGCCGCGTCGTTGATCTTTTTGCTCTGGCTCATTCCGGCGCAGACTTCGCCGCCCGATAGCCATCTCGATCTTGCACCAAAATTCATTCCGAATTTGGCGGTAATCGTCTGCCTTGGTTTAGCTGTCCTCTTGGGCCTGACGGCATTTTTCTCGCGTAGAGCTGCCGACGACCTGCACGAGGAGTTTGGCGAGGAGGCCTCGGGAATGGGGTGGCCGGAGTTCCAGAATCTAGGCCTCTGGATATTTGCATCGGGAGCCGCCTGGCTGGGCACGGTCCATGTTGGATTCGAACCGGCGATGATCGTGTTTCTCGCGGCAGTTTTGATTTATGCCGGGATGCGTAATTTCTGGCTGACGGCGATCATCGCCATTCTAACGCCGATTATCCTGTCGCAATTCGCCTGGTATGTTTTCTCGACCGAAATGCCTGGTTTTTGGCGGTCGTGACAACATGTTGACCTCGCCCACCTGGCCCAGGCGGGAACGCCGCGCACGATAGGAATTTTCGAATGGAAATGCTCCAGCATCTGGGCGCCGGATTCGAGGCGGCTTTTACCCTCACCAACATGATGTTCATATGCGGTGGCGTCACCCTGGGCATCATCTTCGGCGTCACGCCCGGCATGGGTTCGGTCACGGCGCTCGCCATTCTCGTTCCAATCACATTCTACATGTCGCCGTTGGCGGCAATCGCCTTCCTCGTCGGCATCAACAAGGGCGGGACGTCGGGGGGCGCCATACCGGCGATCCTGATCAACACACCGGGAACGCCGGAGGCGGCGGCAACCGCGCTCGACGGGTTTCCCCTCACCAAGCAGGGCAAGCCCCTGAAGGCGATGAAAACGGCGCTTTATTCCTCGGTCTGCGGTGACACTTTCTCGGACTGCATGCTGATCGTGCTGGCGGCGCCTTTCGCGGCCATAGCACTCACCTTCGGGCCTCCGGAGTTCACCTCCATCATCCTCTTTTCGTTTACGCTGATCGCCGCCCTAGCCGGCAAGTCGCTGGTCAAGGGTATCATGGCCGCCGCGTTCGGCGTGTTCCTGAGCACTTGGGGGCTGGATCCGGTCGACGCTTCGGCGCGGCTGACGTTCGACATGGTGGAACTGTTCGACGGCATACCGCTCACACCGATGGCCATCGGCACGCTTGCCCTGAGTTCGGTTATCGCGCAGATATTTGCACTCAAGAAAACCGGCGAAGCGGAAAAGGTGGAGGCCGGGCTCGGTTTCAAGGATGACAACAAGCTTCCCGCGTCGGAATTCTGGGGCAATTGGAAAACCCTGCTGCGGTCGGCCTGTATCGGAACCGGCGTCGGCATGCTGCCGGGCCTCGGTGTCTCGCTGGCCGCCTTCCTGGGCTATGGCGCGGCGAAAAGAGGCTCCAAGACACCGGAACTGTTCGGCCAGGGAACAATCGAAGGCATTCAGGCCACGGAAGCTTCGAACAGCGCGGTCGTCGGTTCCAACCTGATCCCGACGATTGCCTTGGGTATCCCGGGCAATGTCGCCGCCGCCCTGCTGATCGGCGCCTTCATGATCCACGGTGTCGTTCCCGGCCCCCTCATGATGATCGAGCATGGCGCCCTGGTCTATTCGATCTTCGCGTCGATGCTGATGGCGAACGTCGCGCACCTGGTCATTGGGCGGATCGGCATCCTCGTCTGGGTGAAGTTTGTCCAGATTCCCAAGAAGATCATTCTGCCCGTCGTCACGGTGTTCTGTTTCCTTGGTGTCTATATCCCGTCGAATTCTATGTTCGACGTGGCGTTGCTGCTGATCTTCGGCGGGATCGGCTACGTGATGCGGAAATCGGGCTTCTCGATCGTTTGCCTGGTCATCGGCTTCCTGCTTGGCCCGATGCTGGAAATGGCATTGCGCCAGACCATGCTGATGCACAAGACCGACCTGACTATCCTGATAACCCGCCCGATCTCGCTCGTGTTCCTGCTGCTGACGGTCTTTTTCATCTGGCACTTCGGCTTCAGGGGCCGGTTCAAGACAAAGAAATCGGCCGAGGGACCTGAAGCGGCGGAATAGCCGGACCTTAACAACCCTGGAACGCGCTGAAGTTCGGCCCGGCCGAAACGGTCAGGATGGAACGGCCGCTCAGGCAAACGCCACGACAGCGTCATACAGCGTTTCCAGTTCCGGTTCGATGATGTTCAGCCCGCGTAACCTGCCGATGGTATCGCCCAGATAGTCGCGGCACGGCCCCCGCTCCCCACGTGCCAGGGCGATGTGCCTGATCATTTCATCCTGAGACAAATCACCGGCGTATTGCGGGCTGGCTTGGTTGATCACGAATGTCAGAGCATGGGTCCGCGCCCCATCAATATCCAGTCGCACCCAGATCGGATGATAGATATCGGTCCACATTTCGCGCTGCCAGATGGCCTCCAGGGCGTCGTCCCGGTCAGCCCTGCCGATCTGAAAGGCCAGGCCCTCGCAGCCGCTCCCCGGCACCAGACCCAGGGACAGACCGGGACAATCCGGTGTGCCCCGCGCCAGGGCGGTCCATACACACATGGCCCTTTGCCATCCCGCCAGCCGCGCCGGCACCGCCGCCTTATGAGCAAATGGCGCATCCCATAGCAAGCTGCCATAGCCGAAGAGCCAAATCTCCCCTTCCCCACTGGGCGCATGGAACAATGTGTCCGCGCA
Source organism: uncultured Rhodospirillaceae bacterium (assembly GCA_964631725.1). Classification (GTDB taxonomy): domain Bacteria; phylum Pseudomonadota; class Alphaproteobacteria. Next base: position 3,853 of record CAZVYX010000025.1, read on the forward strand.
TGATTGCGCCCGGGTCTCGTCGCTCAAGGGTACAAATGGTTCGTTGAAGCGGCGCAAGGCTAGACCTCACAGGATTGGCATGTCCAGATAGCTTAGGCGCCACGGCCGGTAGGTACAATTTCCGCCGCTTGGTCGCCAAGAAAATGACCCCTAGATAACCTCATCGTCGCGCTGCGCGGTTTCGCCGTAGCGGCGCAGGCTGGGTTCTTTCAGGCCCTTGTACATCTCGCCGATGCCGGCGTTGATCTTGGCGTTCTCCTGCTCGAAGAAGCTGTTGCCGCGCAAATCGCCATCGACAATCAAGGGCCCGAAATTTTCCACCTCCAAAACCCAGAGCGCCTGGGCGATGCCCAGTTCCTCCAGCCAATGGACCTCGCGAACCTTGTTGATGCTCCGGCCCAGTAGGGCGCCGGTGCCATAGCCCACCGTGGTCAGATAGACCGCACCGTTGGGCACGAAGACATTGCGGTAGTCCTCGCCCGACATGCCCCCTTTGCCAATGATGATATTGCAGCCCGAAAGCTCGAACCATTTGTCCATCCATTTCGAGAAACGGAAACTGGCCGTCGCCGTCACCGCACCGATATTATAACCGCCGTCGGCATCGACGGAGGCTGCCGGAGAACAATGGAAATTGGCCGCACCAGAGCCTTTCAATCCGTCGGGCAGAGCATGGCCCTCATCGACAACCCGCTTGTACAGCCCTTCCCGGCCGGTAAAGATCGTGCCGGTCAAATAGACGATTGAGCCAATCTCCAACGCCGCCAGTTGCTCCCGTGCGGCGGGCAGATCCAGATGCACGATTTTCAGGCCGTCCTGTTTCAGATCATCGGTGCTCATGAGACAGTCTCCCGGCGATAATAGGGCGTGAACCAACCGGGATCGGGCCGCTCTTCAACCCTGCCGTCGCCATGGATACGGGCGCAGGCCCGGCGCGAGGACAGACAGAAGGTGTGCATGCTCATGGGCATGCCGCCGGTATGGGTATAGGCCACCTCGATCTTGCAATCGGCAACCATGGAGCGGCCGGAGATGCCCATCACGCCCATGCCCATTGAATTTCCCATTTCCGCCAGTTCATCTTCCAGGGCGGCGACTTCCGGGTCCGGGTTGCGGTCGCCGACAATGCGCAGACAGGCCGCCTCCTTGCCCAGGCGCATGCAGGTATCCTTGTTGCCGCCCAAGCCGATGCCGACGATGGCGGGCTGGCAGGCCAGGCCACGCTTGCCGAAGGTCATCAGGGTATCGAGGAAGAACCGCTTAATGCCGTCGATACCGTCGCCGGGAAACAGCATGCGATAATCGGTGCCGAACAGACCGCCCTTGTGTACCGAAGTTATCTCCAGCCAATCCGCCTCCGGCTCGAAGGTGTATTGCACTTCCGGTGCGTGGATGCCGACGTTGTTGTTATGGTCCAGGCGGCTGAGTGGATGCACCCGGTTGGGCCGCAGCGGCACAGTCTGCGTGGCCTCCGCCGTGGCCCGGCGCAGGGCTGCCTCCAGGGCAACGAAACCGCCTTCGATTTGCGCCTCGTTGCCGACCTTCACATAGTAGCGCGGCAGCCCCGTATCGGCGCACATGGGCCGCTGGTCGGCGTCGGCCGCATCCCAATTGTCCAACATGCTGTTCAGAACGAAACAGCCCAGGGGATTGTCCTCCTGCCCCGCCATTTTTCGCACATGGTCGCTGAAATCCCGGGGGATATTGATACTGGCGGTCCGCATCAGGCCGTTGGCGACCGTTTCGACCTCGCGGATGGGGATGGTTGTCATGGTCTCGCTTCGCTCTTTTCCTGGGTCCAATGGGCATGCCGCAACATCATCCTAGCCTATTGCAAGCGCTGAAAAAGTCAAAAATTCTATTTTACTAAAAATAGAATAACTTGCTACAATAAGACAGAAATTCAATAGCTTAACAATACAACATTCTCAGACATTGGTTGGACGCCCATTTTGCACAGAAGCAGTCAGGAACAGTTGACCGTACGGGTCTGGCGCGGCGGCGAGCGGGGCGCGTTCGAAACTTTCGAGGTGCCACGCCAGGAAAACCAGACCGTGCTCGATGTGGTGACCCATATCCAGCGCCAGATCGACCCGAGCCTGACCTATCGCTTCGCTTGCCGGGTCGGGGTCTGCGGCTCCTGCGCCATGACCGTCAATGGCCAAGGCCGGTGGACCTGCCGCTCGAACATATCCGACGTGGCGCCGGATGGAAAACTGGAGCTCGCGCCCCTGCGCAATCTGCCCATCGTCAAGGATCTGATGGTCGATATGACCGTGTTCTTTGACAAACTCGCCGCCGCCGGCGGCCGGTTCGAGGCGGCCGAACCGGACGCGGATGACTTTGCGGCGGTCGAACCCGACAGCAAGGCGCGGCGCGCCGTGGAAGCGGCAATTGAATGCATCGGCTGCGGCGTCTGTTATGCCGCCTGCGACCTTGTCACCTCGAACCCCGACTATCTGGGGCCGGCGGCGCTGAACCGGGCCTGGACCCTGTGCAACGATGTGCGTGACGGCCATGGGCCGCAAATCCTACGGCTGGTGGCTAACGATGCGGGCTGTCTGGCCTGCCATTCCCAGCAAAGCTGTCAGGAACATTGCCCAAAACATATCAGCCCGACCCGATCGATAGCCGGCCTGAAAAAGGCGGCGGCCCTTGCCGCCCTGAAAGGCGGGTTGTAGCGCATGGGTCAGCGTCTGGATATCTGGCTCTGGCTAATCCAACGGGGCACGGCGGTTCTGCTGGCCGTCTTTGTGCTGATCCATTTCGTCACAATCGTGCTGACCATAGGCCACGACGTCAGCGCCGGGGCCATCGTGACGCGGGTTGCCGGCAATAGTCTGTTCCTGTTGTTCTATGGCCTGTTCGCGGTATCGGCGGCCCTGCATGGCTCTATCGGCCTGCGCAATATCCTGCGCGAAACGACCGGGACCGGACGCGCGGCCGATCTTGTATCCCTCGCCGCTTGCGTCCTTCTCCTTTGGCTTGGGTTGCGCGCCGCGTTTGGCCTTTACGCATTGGCGGCCTGAGATATGAGCACACGCGATCACGTAAGTCACCGCCACAGCGCCTATTGGGCCTTTTGGCTGCATCGCTTGTCGGGCCTTGGCCTGGCGCTGTTTCTGCCCTGCCATTTCTATGTCCTCGCACTGGCGATCGAGGATGCGGCGCGTCTGGACGGATTCTTGGATTGGACCCGGAATCCGCTGGTGAAGCTGGCGGAAACCGGCCTGATCCTGCTGCTGGTGGCGCATATGACAGGCGGCCTTCGATTGCTGGCGCTGGAGTTCCTGCCGTGGAGTGATGGGCAGAAGACGCGCATCATCCTGGCGCTGGGCCTGGCCGTGGCGGCTGCCTTGCTTTTCCTATTGAACGCGATTTAGGCGGGCCGAGAACATGGACATGGTGCAAACCGACATTCTGATCCTGGGCAGCGGCGGCGCCGGCTTGCTGGCCGCATTGCATGCCCGCAAGGCGAACCCGGACGCCAAGATCACCGTCGCCGTCAAGGGTCTGCTGGGCAAGACCGGCTGCACCCGCATGGTGCAGGGCGGCTACAACGTCGCCGTGGCGGAGGGCGATTCCGCCGAGCGGCATTTCATGGATACCATCGAGGGCGGCAAATGGCTCAACAACCAGGACCTGGCTTGGGCCCTGGTCACCGGCGCGCAAACGCGCATCCGCGAGTTGGAGAACGAGCACGGCTGCTTTTTCGACCGTAACCCCGACGGCAGCATGCATCAAAAGGCCTTTGCCGGTCAGACCTTTGATCGCACCGTACACAAGGGCGATTTGACCGGTATCGAGATCATCAACCGGCTGGCGGAACAGGTCTGGTCGCGGAACATCGATCGATTGGAAGATCACCGCGCCGTCGAACTGATCAAGGCCAGGGACGGCAGCGGCCTGGCCGGCGTGCTGATGATCGATATGCGCAGCGGTGGTTTCCGCTATGTCGCCGCGAAGGCCGTACTGGTGGCGACGGGCGGCGGACCCAGCATGTATCTCTATCATACGCCCTCGGGCGACAAGAGCTGCGACGGCATGGCCATGTTGCTGCGCGCCGGCCTGCCGTTGCGGGACATGGAGATGGTGCAGTTCCATCCCACCGGGCTCGTGGCCGGGCGGGACACCCGCATCACCGGCACCATCATCGAGGAAGGCCTGCGCGGCTACGGCGGACATCTTCTGGCCGGCGATGGCGAACGCTTCATGCACCGTTATGACGAGCGGGAGGAACGGGCGACGCGGGATATCGTTTCCCGCGCCATGTATGAGGAAATGCGCGCCGGCAATGTCGGCCCGAACGACGGCCTCTATATCACCATGAAACATCTGGACGCCGGGGAGGTCCGCAAACGCTTCAAGGGCATGGTGGAACGCTGCGCCGATGTGGGTTTCGATCTGGTCGGCGGCGATGTGGAGGTCGTACCCACCGCCCACTACATGATGGGCGGCTGCGAATTCAACCTGGATTGTTCAACGGAATTGCCCGGCCTGTTCGTCGCCGGCGAAGATGCCGGCGGCGTTCACGGCGCCAACCGCCTGGGCGGCAACGGCGTCGCCAACTCCACGGTCTTTGGCGGCATCGCCGGCGAAACCATGGGCGGCTATATCAAGCAAATCCAAGCCATCCCTGATCCGGACCAAACCGATCTTGATCGGGCCATGGCCCGCTGCCGCCGGCCCCTTGGCAACACAAAGGGCAACGCGGACGACATTCGCCAGCCCCTGTATCAGTGCATGTGGGATGACGTCGGCATCATCCGGGATGCTGAGTCCCTGGAGCGCGCCGGAAAGATCCTGAAGGATCTGGACACAGGTCTGGGTGAAGTGAGCCTGGACGAGGGCAATCTGGACTACAATCTTGGTTGGCACGATTGGCTGAATTTGCACAATCTGCTGCTTATATCCGATGTGATCCGGGTTGCCGCGATCGCCAGGGAGAATTCCCGCGGCGCCCATTACCGGGCGGATTTTCCCGACGCCGGCGATCTGACAACCTCGCGCTACACCAGGGTCTTTCTGCGAAACGGCGCCATGGATGTCACGACCGAATCTGTCGAGTTCAACCGGGTGCACCCCAATGGACCAGCCGTAATAGCGAAGGAATCCCAGCCTTGAACATTCGGGCACAGCTCAAATCCGGCGCGGGCAAGCTGTACGAACAGATTGCGCTCCTGATGCGCAAGCGCATTCAAAGCGGCGCCTGGCCGGCGGGCGGGCGCGTGCCTGTTTTGAGTGAACTGACCGAGGAATTCGGCGTCGCCGTGGTCACCGTGCGCCAGGCGCTTTCGATCCTGGAGGCGGAAGGTTTGATCTGGCGCCGTCAGGGCAAGGGCACATTTGTCGCCGAACGCGCCAATCACCACCATTGGATCAGGCTGGGCACCGATTGGACCAGCATGATCCAGGTCTGGGCCACGACGGAGCCGCAAGTTCTGAACAGCCGGAAAGACGTCGCCCTGCCCGCCGGTTGGGACCAGGATGGCACGCCCGCACCCTCGTACCGGTTTCTCCGCCGCCTGCACAGATCGCACGAAACCCCCTACGCGGTGTTGAACATCTATCTCGATAGCGAGCTGTGGCGCCTGGACCCCGAGCGTTTCGACACCCAGATGATCATCCCCTTCCTGCAGGACCTGCCGGGCATCGAGATCGCCGAAGCGCGCCAGACCCTGACCATATCGACCGCTGATCTGGAGATTGCCGAATTGCTTGATATTGCCGTCGGCACGCCGGTGGGCGAGGTGCGCCGCCGCTTTCTGTCGCGCCAGGGCCGCATTCTATATTCAGGATTGGCCGTTTACCGTGGCGACCTGGTCATGCTGGAAACAGTGCAGAACTTCGCCGACGGCACGTCAGCGCGGCAAACCTAGATACATTCAGGCCCTAGCTCCACCCCGATGTTGGACGAACGGACGGTCCGTCGCCCTTATTCCCCTCTGATATGGCTAATCTCTTCCTGCGCTTCGCCGGCACGGTTCAGGTCGACGCCGTCTTTGCGCAGGCGGGCCTGAATGTCGCCGACATCCAACTCTCGTGGCTGCTTGCCCTGATCCATGGCAAGTGCCGCGGCAATGCCGGCGGCGTGGCCGGTGGCCATACAATTGCCCATGCTCTTGCCAGCGCTGGCACCAACATGGGTGGCGGAAACGCACCGACCGGCCATCAGCAATCCGTCAATCTTCTCCGGCACAAGGGCGCCGTAGGGCACATCATGAATTTTCATCGGTTCGAAACGGACAAAGCCGATATCGAGAAAACCGCTGCGCCAGGCGACCGTGTCATCGGCGCGCCGGCCCTCCATCGCATCTTCTTCAGTCAGAACGTACAGGCCCTTGACGCGGCGGCGGGGACGGACGCCGACTTGCGGTCCGGTCGCGATCATTTCGATTCCGGCCAGTGCTTCGCCGCCGAATTCACGCATGGCATCGATCATCTGCACGGCCTGCCGGCGGCTTTGGCATTCCGCCTCGCTCAACTGCACCGGATCCGTGGCATCGTAGTTGGCGAGGTGCTTGGTGCCGCCATGATTGATGTGAAAGGAGGTGGAGGTCGGGGAGCGCGTCAGCCGCCATCTTTCAGGTATCAGCGGATATTTTTCCCGTGCCCGGTCAATCAGTTGCCGAATGCCGTCGTCCTGCTGAAAATTCTTCGCCGCCGCCATGTCGACATTGCCAACTTTCTGGACCAGGGTCAGGGGCGCGGGCTTGTCCATATCCTTCAGCATTTCCGCACCGGCAAAATGCGCCACATCACCGTCGCCGCTGCAATCGATGACGACCTCCGCCTGAATTGTCAGCAGGCCATCCGCACTGCCCATGACCACGCCGCTGACACGATCGCCGGTGACCAGACTGTCAACCACGTGGGCGTGCACCAGGTAGCGGCAGCCAGCCGCGTCCAGCGCATCCAGGATCGCCACCTTGAGATACTCCACATTGCAGCGCAGTTGGTGCTCGCCGATCCAGACCGCCTTGTCGCCATAGGCGGCAAGGCTTTCGATCAACGCTTCATGAATTGCCGAACGGGGCTGATGGCGCGTGCGCATCTGGTTGATCGGCATGCCCATGCACATGGCGCCGACGCCGCCAAAGAAGCCGTGTTTTTCCACCAGCATGGTCTCCTTGCCGGCCCGGGCCGCCGCCAGGGCGGCGCCGACGCCGGCCATTCCGCCGCCAACAACCAACACATCGGTCTGATAAAGTTGTCTCATTGTCCTTCATCCTGTAAGGCGCTCTTGTGAGCGCTCCGCATTTCTAGTATCGCGCCGTGACTGCACCCTCAGTGTCCTGTGCATCAATGCCATGGCGTGCTCGGTAGATGCGCTGCATTTCCGCCTTGTCCACCTTGCCGGTGGCATTGCGCGGCAGCTCGTCAATGAATTCCAGCGCTCGCGGTTTTTTGTATCCGGCAATCAGACCGCGGCAGTGGGCGATAATATCATCGGCCTCGACATTGCCGCCCGGCTGGCGGACCACGAAAGCGCAGACGATCTCGCCCCATTCTGGATCTGGCAGCCCGACCACGGCGGCATCCATGATCTGTGGATGCTCGAACAACGCCTCCTCGACCTCGCGTGAGTAGATATTAAAGCCACCGCTGATGATCATGTCCTTGCTGCGGCCGACGATGAACAAATAGCCCTCGTCATCCATCCAGCCCAGATCACCGGAATGGAACCAGCCATGGCGGACGTTTTCCTCGTAAAGGCCCGGGCGGCGCCAATAGCTGACGTTTGCCGCGCCCGTGGCTTCAATGCAGATTTCGCCAACCTCGCCGGGCGGCGGCACGGCATCATCGGCGGAACGGATCTCGATATTGACGTTCAGGCTCGGCCGGCCGCATGACGCCAGGCGGCGTACTACTTCCTCCGCGCCTTCCAGAATATGCTCGTGGGGATAAAGCACGGTGGCGGGCTGGGGACATTCCGACAGGCCGTAATGTTCGCGAAATACCGGCCCAAACAACTCGATGCCACGCTTCAGCACTTCGACCGGCATCGGCGCCGTGCCGTAGTTTATGCGTGCAATTGAGGATAAATCGAAACGATCCGGGTCCAGCTCTTCGATCAAACGGATCAACATCGTCGGCACCAGGAACAGACTGGTTACCTTTTCACGTTCGATGATCGCCTGCATTTCCTCCGGCTCGAAATGCGCCATGACAATGTTCCGCGCGCCGCGGATGAAATACGGGATCAGGTAGTTTCCCGCCGCATGGGTTAGCGGTCCCACATGGATCATAGAATCCTCAACGCCCAGGCCGTACTCAAGCGCCGTGAAGAAATTGTTCTGCCGGTCGTAATAGCGCTGATAGGGGATTGTTATCCCCTTGGGCTGGCCCGTCGTCCCGGATGTGTAATGCAGGCGGATCAGATCGCCCGGTTCGACCTGGACCCTGGGCTCGCCATCGCCCGAACGGGCCAACAACGTTGGATAGTCCTCGGTATCGCCGTGCGACCAGCCAATGCCGTAGACCGCCTTGATACCGTCCAGGCCTTCTACGGCGGCTCTGATGACATCCTCGAATTCCGGACCGGCGATAATAATCGTCGGTTCCGCATCCTCAAGGATCTTGCGCTGCTCTGCTGCCGGATAACGGGCGTTGAGCGAAACGTAAGGGACGCCCGCCTTGGCCGCGCCAATGACCGTATCTAGACTCTCCAGGCAATTGTTCAGCAGCACCGCGACGCGGTGATCACGGTCGAGACCCAGATCGATCATTGCATTGGCCAAGCGATTGCCGCGCCGGTTCACCTCGGCGAAGCTCAGCCGCTGGTCATTGAAAATAACCGCCTCCCGCTCGCCGTGCTGCCGTGCGGCCCAGGCGAATTCATAGCCCGCGGTGAATGTCATCGCCGCATGGTCCGCGCCCTGGGGCCAACCATTTCGGGCAACTGCTCGTAGGCATCCTTGATCCAGTCGCACAGCAGCGCCCTGGTATCGCGGGGATCGATAATGTCGTTGATGCCGAACCGCTCAGCCGTTCTGAAGGGCGAGGCGTATTGATAGAAATGCTCTTCCAGCTCCTCCGTACGGGCCGTCGGATCGGGATGATCGGCCAGTTCGCGCCGGTACGCCGCCGCCACGCCGCCTTCAATGGGGATAGAGCCCCAGATCGCCGACGGCCAGGCATAGCGCATGTTGATGCCATTGATGCGGCCATGGGCGGCACCGGCAACCCCGAAGGCACGCCGGACAATAATCGAGCACCACGGCGTGTTGCTCTGCTCGATCGCGGCCAGGGCGCGGATCGCAGCCCGGATGGTCCCGGCCTTCTCCGCCTCAAGGCCGATCATGACGCCGGGCTGATCAAAGAAATTGACGATGGGGATATGGAAGGTGTCACACAGATCGACGAAGGACTCGATCTTCTGCGAAGACACCAGCGTCATCGCACCGCCGTACTGATAGGGATCATTGGCGAGCACGCCGACCGGATGGCCGTCGAGCCTGGCCAAACAGGTAATGACCGAGGGACCGTTGTAGCGGCCAATCTCGAAAATCGACCCGCGATCCAGGACGAGCTGCAGAATCCTGCGCGCCTTGTAGACCCTTCGCCGCTCACGGGGAATGAGCGTCAGCAGCGCCTCTTCCCGCCGTCCGGGATCATCGTCACTGGCCTGAACCGGCGGGATGCGATGCACGTTACGGGGCAGGTAGGAGAGAAACTGTTTGGCCTGCGCGATGGCGTCCTCTTCGCCTTCCGCCTCGTTATCAACGACACCGCTTCCGTGGGCATGAATTTGATAGCCGCCCAGGTCTTCCTTACTGATGGGCTGGTTCATGCCCGCTTCGACCACCGGCGGCCCGGCCGCGAAAACCTGGCTGGTATCCTTGACCATGACCGAGAAATGCGAACCCGCGACCTTGATCGCACCCAGCCCGGCACAGGCGCCCATGGCGACGCCAACGACGGGGATTTCGCCCAGCATGTTGGCGCTGTCCCAGGTACCGTATCCGGGAAGTTTTGTCGCGCCCTGTTGTTCGAGCAGGCGGACACTGCCGCCGGCGGTATCAACCAGACGCACCAAGGGAACCTGCATGTCCTGCGCCAGACGTTCCGCATAGATCCATTTCTCGGAGATCGCGGATTCGGATGAGCCGCCGCGGATCGTGAAGTCGTCCGCCGATACAACGACGCGCCTGCCCTTTACCCGGCCTTTTCCGATCACGGAGTTTGCCGGCGTCACCTTTTTCAGGCCGCCGTCGGCATCATATTCTGCGGTACCGGTCAGAGCACCAATCTCATGAAATGTATCGGTATCGAACAGTACATCGATGCGCTCCCGTGCCGTCATCTTGCCCAGCTCGTGCTGCCGGGCGATCACCTCGGCCCCGCCCAAGCCATCGGCAAACTCACGCCGTTTTCGAATTTCCTCTACTTCAGGCTGCCAGCTCATGATCACTCCGCGGTCGGTCAAGACTCCTCAGTATGACCAAATGTTCGAATTGCCGTCAATAAGATTGTTGACAATCTTGCAATCTATTAGTCATCTTACGATACTTGAATGATCAACACGCGGCGAACGCCTAGGAGCCGATGCGATGTCATATGAAGAGCGTATTGAGGAACTGGCGCGACGGCACGAAACAGCCGAGGCGATGGGCGGAGAAAAGAAAATCGCCACCCGCCACGCCGACGGGCTATTGGATGCACGCCAGCGCATCGATCATCTTTTCGACCAGGGCACCTTCAAGGAAGTTGGCAAATTCGCCACCTCGCTCAACCCCGATGACCGCGACAAGACACCGGCCGACGGCAAGGTCTCGGGCTTCGGCAAGGTCGACGGGCGCAAGGCGGCGGTGGTTTCGAACGACCTGACGGTAAAGGGCGCCTCCTCCAACAGTATCAACGGCAAGAAGATTACCTTCATCAAGAATACAGCGACGCGAAACGGCATGCCCATCGTCTTTTTGGGCGAATCCTCGGGCGCCCGTATTCCGGACGTCATGGGCGCGGTCTCCATGGGCTTGGGCGGACAAGACGGCGAACAGTATGTGCGCCGGCGCGAAACGCCCTGGGCGGCGGCGGTCCTGGGGCCCTGTTTCGGCTCCTCCGCCTGGTATGCCTCCCTGTCCGACTTCGTCGTCATGCGCAAGGGCGCCGAATTGGCGGTCTCCTCCGCCAGGGTCACATCCATCGCCATCAACGAAGAGGTTGATCCGGAGGAACTTGGCGGCTGGCGCCTGCATGCCGAGACCACGGGACAGATCGATCTGGCGGTCGATACGGATGAAGAGGCCATCACGGCTATTCGCCGCTTCCTCAGTTACCTGCCCAGCCACAACATGGCGCCGCCGCCGCGGGCACCGGTGCCGGCCGGTTCCGACGCCAGTGCCGCCGAAATGCTCAATATTGTGCCGGAGGAGCGGCAGAAAACCTACGACGTCCGCCGCGTCATCGAGGCCATTGTGGATAAGGACAGCTTTTTTCCCTTGAAGGAACGCTACGGCAAGGTCGCGGTGACGGGCCTGGCCCGGCTGGACGGCCATAGCGTCGGCTTCGTCGCCTCCAACCCAAGGGTCAAGGGCGGCGCGCTCGACCCGGCCTCGTGCGACAAGGTGACGAATTTTCTAGTGTTGTGCGATTCCTTCAATATCCCGGTCATCCTGCTGGTCGATACGCCGGGCTTTCTGGTCGGTGTCGAGGGCGAGCGGCAAAAGGCGCCGGGCAAGATCATGAACTTCATGCATGCCCTGCAGCTTTGTTCCGTTCCCAAGATCTCCATCGTGACGCGGAAAACCTATGGTCAGGCCTACCTAAACATGGGTGGCGGGCAGAATTCCGACGAGGTGGCGGCTTGGTATACCGCCGAGATCAGCTTCATGGCGCCCGAGGTTGGCGTCAGCGTCGTTTATGGCGTTGATCCCGAAAGCGACCCGGAGCGCTACGCGGAGCTGCATCAATCCATGCAGCGCGGCACATCCGCCTACGAACTGGCGCGCTGCTTCGGTGCCCAGGACGTGATCGATCCCAGGGCGACACGATCTTACCTGATCGAGGCGCTCGATTTTCACCGTTGCGAAATTTCCGACGGCGTCGGCAAACACGAGATGCGGACATGGCCCACGACTTACTAGTCCCTGCGCTCGATTGGCGCCTGGTGGCCGAGGCCCGGCCCCTTTCGGTGCCCGAACAGGTCGCCGAACGCATCAGCCAGGCGGTCCTGCACGGCGAATACAGGCCGGGCCAACGTGTGCCGGAGCAATCCATCGCCGATCAATATCAGATCAGCCGGGGCCCGGTTCGTGAAGCCTTGCGTCTGCTGGAGAGCGAGGGTGTGATTGAAATCCTGCCCCGGCGGGGCGCCCACGTTACCTCGCTCACCGTCAGGGAAGTGACCGACATCTTCAACATACGGGCCGCCCTGGCCGGCCTGAGCGTGCGCCTGACCTGCGGGAACATGCAGCCGGACGATTTGGTGCAGATCAAGTCATGGGTCGCGCGGTTGAGCGAGATTTGCGCCACGCCCGATGCGACGGAGGAATATGTCGCCATTAGTTTCCGCCTGAGCCTTTTCATGGGCCGTATTTGCGGCAACGAACGTCTTTATGAAATGCTGCGCTCCCTCTCGCGCCAGACCGTGCGTTACTCCAGGTTGGGGCTGGCCACACGGACCCGGCGCCAGCGTTCGGCCAAAACCTGGCGCGCCATGCTGCGGGCGATGGAAAAGGGTGATGCCGAAGGCGCCGAGCGGGCCAGCCGCACCCTGGTCGGAGCTTCCCGCGATGCCGCCATTCGATGTCTCGAAACAGAGACCGGCAAGCAGCAAGATGCGGCCCTATAGCCGGCCGCTCGAACTCGGGCGCCGCACGCTGGCGGCGGTAGCCGGATGCACTTTGTTTGCACTGCTGCTGCGCTATGTGGTGGGGCCGGGGCTGCCCCCGCAATGGCGTAGCGCCGGCAGTCCGGAGCTTTATCTCACCGGTGTCATGGGCGCCTTGCTGATCTTGGTGCCGCTGGCATTTTCGATTGCCAAGCGGGGCGGCAGGGCCACCGCGCCAAGGCTTTGGTTTATTGCGCACGTGCTGGCCGGCTCCCTCGGTGCCGTGCTGGTGTCGCTGCATGCGGCGGCGAATTGGGACCGGCCGCCGGCGCTGCTTGTCATCCTTCTGTTTTTCCTGGTTCTGCAGGGCTTCTGGGCCCGCACCACGGTAGGAGACAGACTGGCGGTAATCATGGGATCGCGCACGGAAGCCTTTGCGAATTCGGGGCCAGCGGGCGCCGCATCACTTCAGGGCGTCCTTGAAGATAAGCGGAAACTGCTGAGCCAGTTGGACGGCGGCGCCGACGAGGCCACCTTTTCACCGACCCTGGGGCATTGGCTGGCCCATCCTGTACACACCTTGGCCTATGTTCGCCTAACCGAAACCGAGGCAGGGTTGATCCGCGCCCGGCAGACCATCGACCCGGTACTGTCCCGCTGGCGGCGGCTGCACATGCTGGCCGCATGGCTGCTCGTCGCCGGTCTGATCGTTCACATCATCACCGTAACGTTCTTCGCCGGCTATGTCGCCGACGGCGGGGAGATTACCTGGTGGCATCTTACGGCATGGGGCAAATGAGCGATTCCGTCAGCAACAACGATGGCGGGCGCCTGGCGCTGCTGATCGATCTCGAACGCTGCATCGGCTGCAAGAGTTGCGAAGCCGCCTGCAAACAGGAGCACGGCCTGGGACCGGCCGAGCGGCGCAACCGCGTGGTTTGGCAACAGGGCAGCGGACCAACGCCGGAACTGACGTTCCTGCCCATCATGTGCCAGCACTGCGCCCGGCCCGCCTGCCTGCGGGCCTGCCCGGTCAATCCCAAGGCAATCAGCAAGGCCGCCGATACGGGTGTGGTGAGCGTGGATGAAGAGCGCTGCACGGGCTGCGGCGAATGTGTCCTGGCCTGCCCCTATGGCGCCATGGGCTTCGACCCCGTGGGCCAGCATGCGGTGAAATGCGATCTGTGCGAAGAGCGCCGCCGGGAGGGCCGTTCGACCGCCTGCGCCGAAGTTTGCCCCGGCCTGGCAATCCGTCTGGGGGAGAGGGAAACACTACGGACCGATAGCCTCCATGCCGGCCGCACGATCAGGGATCATGATCGCTTTCTGCTGGGGCCGGCGATGCTTTATCTTGAACGCACCGGGGATTCAGCGGAGCAAGATGCCGCCCTGACGGTACCGGAAGTGAGCCGGCCCCGTCCCCGCCCGCAATTGCCGGATATTGGCGAAACCGCCTTTCCCTACGGCCTACCGCGTCAGGCGCGTGAACCCGACCGTATCGTACCGGGCGGCTGCAATATTTGCTTCAATGCCTGCTCCCTGAACTATCGGCTGCGTAACGGCCGTTTGGTCGGCATCACCGGCAATGGCGAAGATCCCGTTCTGGGCGGCCGGATTTGCGCCAAATCGCAAATGATGCTGCAGCTCTACAACGATCCGCGCCGCCTGACCCGACCGATGAAACGGATCGGCGAACGGGGCGAAGGACGCTTCCAACCGATCAGTTGGGAGCAAGCGCTCGATGAAATCGCCGAACGCTTGAAACAAGTTGCCGCTGAATGGGGCACTGAGGCGTTGGCGATCCTGTTCGGCACCCGATCCGGCATCATGTCGATCCGGGGATATGCGCTGCTTTTTGCCCAATTGTGGGGCACGCCGAATATCGAGGGCACCGAACCCTTGTGTGCGACCGCCAAGACAATCGCCTACGTCCTCACCCAAGGCTCGCCCAGCATCGCCAACAGCTATACCGAAAACGATATCGGCAGCGCCGGAATGTACCTCTACATCGGCGACAACCAGGGCGAGACCCGTCCGGTCTATTTCGGCATGGTCAATGACTGGCGCATCCGCAACAACACCCCCATGGTGGTGGTCGACCCGCGCTATAGCGTTACCGCCGCCAAGGCGGACCGTTGGCTGCCGATCCGTTCGGGCACCGACATGGCGCTGGGCCTGGCGCTGGCGCACCATATTCTGAGCAACGATCTGCATGACCGGGAGTTTTGCGACAATTGGGTCGAGGGCTGGCAACGCTGGCGCGATTTCATATTCCAGCGCGGCTATACGCCGGACTGGGCCGCGCCGATTACCGATATCCCGGCCGATGAGATCCGCCGTCTGGCCGAGGAAATTGCCGCCGCCGACGGCTGCATGATCATCGCCTCCCGCGGGGTCAACCATCATACCAACGCTGTCCAGACCAACCGGGTGCTGATGTATCTCGCCGCTATTACCGGCAACTGGGGCCGGCGGGGCGGCGGCTATTTCAACATGACGGCCAGCGCCGCGATTGCCGCCCAGGCCCCGCCCGAACGCCGGGCCAAAATTGACAAACCAATGGTGCGGCGCAATCCCGTGGCCTGGGTCGAAGCCATGCGCACCGGCAAGCCCTACCCGATCCGGGCCCTGATTGCCGGCACCAATCCGCTGGCCCAGTGGCCGAGCCAGGACGTCAGCCGCGAAGCCTTCAAGGCGCTGGATCTGATCGTTCATGTGGATTTGTTCGAGAACGAAACCTCGGCCTTTGCCGATTATGTCCTGCCGGTGGCGACCGGCATTGAAAAGGGTGGCATCAGCCGGGCCAACGACGACCGCCGGATTGCCTGGATCGACAAGCTGATCGAGCCGCCGGGCGAGGCCAAATCCGATGCCTGGATCTGGATCGAGCTGGGCAAACGCCTAGGCTATGGCGATGTTTTAAAAGAGGACTACAAGGATCCCGCCATCTTCTGGGACGAGGTGCTGTCGGATACGGACCAGTTGCGCGGCTGCACATCCCGCCGCATGCGGGCCGCGCCGCATCGCTGGGCCCGCTTTCCCCTGGCCGACGAGCAGGCCGAGGAACAGGAGACACTCTATCTGGAGCAGCCGGCCCCTGCCGCACCGAACGAGAAGCGTTTCCCCACGCCCAGCGGCCGGCTGGAGTTCTGGAGCACATCCCTGGAAGACCGTTTCGCGGCACTGGGTCTCACGGCCCTGCCCGAATTCTATTCGGAGCGCGAGCAGTTAATTGACCTGCCGTATCTGGATTTGCTGCTTGATGATGGCGAAGCCGGCGTGCTCTCGCCCTTCCATGCCGGGCCGACCGGCGCAGCGCCGGCAAATATAGTGGAACCGGGTATCGATGGACCGGGGGCTGAACTCAGGGCCCAGGGCTTCGACATGGAGCTGATCACCGGACGGCCGCCGGCACCGCATTTCCACAGTTGGACCCATTATTCCTGGCAGGCCCAGGAAATGTGGCCCGATCTGTACGCCCAGATTCACCCAACGAAAGCCCAGGCGCTCGGCATTGCGGACGGCGGGCGCATGCGCCTTGAAACATCACATGGCGCCATCGAAGCCCTGGCCTGGCTGACGCCCGGCATTCGCAAATCCTCGGTCTTCGTGCCCATTGGCTGGGGCGAACGCCAACCCCACAATCCCTGGCGCTCGGTCAATTTTCTGACCGACAGCAGCCAGCGCGATCCCATCGCCGATCAAGTCAATCTGAAGACGCTGCTGTGCCGGGTGACGAAGGCGTAACCCGGGGCAGGATGTGAACGCGCGACCTACTAGGTATGAGTCTTGTTGAAAAATCGTTGCATGCCCACGCCCTCACCTGCCAAACGGAAGAGACATCATCAGCGCGCGGAACTGGGCCAGCCGCATTTGTAGCCAATCCTGGGCACCGTCAGGATTGCGTCCCGCTGCAATTTCCTGCGTATCCTGCTAACAAGAATATCAACAGCCCGGGTGGAGGCTGGCCCGTCACCATTGGAAACCGCATCGACCAGATCGTCGCGGCTCAGAACCTTGCCGTCGGCCTGGGCCAGAACCCGCAACAGGCTGAATTCCGCCGGCGTCAGGTCAATGCTGGATCCATCCTTGTGCAAGACCTCGCGCCGCTCATGGTCGAGCACGAAAGGTCCCAGATTAAACTTGCCAGCACCAGCGATGTCCCAGGCCGTTGAACGGCCGCGCAGAGCCTTAATCCGCATGGCAATTTCACGGGGATCGACGCCCTTTGTGACATAATCATCGGCGCCGGCCTCAAAGGCAGCCGACACATCATCTATGCCCTCCCGTGCCGTCAGCACGAGCAACGGACCAACCGCCCGGGTGCGCAGCTTGCGCACCAAAACAATGCCGTCCTCGTCAGGCAATGTCAGGTCAACGATCAGGCAGTCGTAGGTGCTTTCTTCGAGTTTTTGAAACATTTCGGCCGCCGTCGGCACCACATCCACATCATAGCCCTGGCTGGCCAGAAAAGTTGCGAACTGATGGGCGAATTGGGGATCATCCTCGATTAAGAGAACGTTTTCCCGCCCTATTGTCCGGTCGGGCTCCGGCTCTTCTGAGTGGCTCATAGCGGATGCTCCCGTTATTTGTGGTGCGACTATGCGCAACAACGGAGCAAAAAAGGTTTCTCTGATGTGTCCAGGAGCGACGGCAGGTTTCTCCGATGTTTCTGAGAGGTCCAAAACGGGTACATTCGGCACGGCATAGGTTACGGCGACTCTCCCGACCGCACCTAAAATACGAGCTGCTCTTTTTGCCATCATTAACAATAGGGTACGCCAAATATTGTCGTTGCATGATGCTCTCAGTTTACTTATTGTTCATTAAAAAATAGAGACCGAAATTGATTGGGAGAAGGCGCATGGCGAATACCATCATCGGCAAGCCGATACCGACCTCCAAATACTATTTTGACAAGTACCTGAGCCCCAAGAAACGGCAATCCGGGGCCGAGATGAAGCCGACGATTGTCGATTTCGAATTGACCTCGAAATGCGGTGGCGCCTGTACCTATTGTTATGCCTCCTCGCCCTTTTTTGCCGGCGAAAACATGCCGACGGAGATGGCGCTAGGCGTGGTCGACGACCTGGTGGAGATGGGCGTGACGCAAGTGCAATGGTGCGGCGGCGACCCGGTGCTGCACAAGGATTGGCAAAAGATCATCGGCTACGCCGGCGAACGGGGCATCAATAACAGCGTCTTTGTCGCCGGCATCGTAACCAAACGCTTGGCGGACGCCCTGGCGGCGCTGCCCAATATACATCTGGTTGGCGTCAATTTCGACACCATCGACCCGGTTGACTTCATGGGCACGCACACCTCCGCCAAGGTGCTGGAGCAGAAATACAAAGCGATCGAATATCTCCGCGCCGCCGGTTTTCATCCCTCCCGCATCATGCCCTGCCTGACCCTGACCTCCTATTCGGCCCACTCGATCGAGGCCACAATGGATTGGCTGGTCGACGAGATGGGCGCGGGCTATGTGCCGATGTTCGTCTATCACCCGATAGGTGAAGGCACGGATTCAAAATATGTGCCCTCGCCCGAACAGATCCAACGGGCTTACGAATACCGGGCCAAAAAGCTGGGCGATCATTGGTTGAGCATTGGGCCGACCGAATGCGGCCGGCACTATTGCCGCTCAAAATTCCACGTCACCTACGACGGCCGCATCCTGCCCTGCGCCGTGCTTTATGATTTCGAGGTCGGCAACGTCAAGGATACACCGTTGCGGGAATTGATCGCCAGCCATGGCAAGAAGCTTTGTTATGATTTCGAGGTCAAGGGCGCCTGCGCCAGTTGTGACAACAGCGATGTCTGCTGGGGCTGCCGCGCCAACGCCTACTTCTACAAGGGCGACGTGACGGCGTCCGACCCCATGTGCTGGCTGAATGATGAAGGCATCACCACCGACAGCGCCTCGGGCCCGCCCTGCCATGGCTCGGCCCAGGCCGCCCGGAAGCATCACGAGGAGCTTGAGAAACCGCAATAACCAGGGGCAAAATGGGGCGGCCGGTCAGCTTAACAGCTGGCCGAACAGGAGGCTAGGTCGATGCGCGAGCTCGAAGACGCCCAGGTATTCCTGCCCGATATCTGGGCCAGCCATGCCCTATATGCACCCGACAAGGAGGCGGTGATCTGCGGTGAACAGCGGATCACCTGGGGGCAACTGGACCGGGATCTGAACCGGACCGCCAATGCTCTGTTGGCGGAAGGCATCGGTCGCGGCGACAAGGTGGCGGTGCTGATGTCAAATTCCATCGCCGCCCTGGAGACCATCCTTGGCGTCGTCAAGGCGGGAGCCTGTGTGGTGCCGTTGAGCGGCCTGTTGACGGGGCCGCAATTGGCGGTGCTGATCGACGATGCCGATGCCGTCATGCTGATCGCCTCCGACGAGTATCAACCGGTTATCGAGCCCCATCTGGAGAGCCTGAGCCAATTGCGTAAAGACGGCCTGCTGCTGCATGGTGGTGACGCGGAAGGTTGGCGGCGTTTCGAGCCCTTGCTCACGGCGGCCGCCGATAGCCCGCCGGCGCTCCGCTATCATATGGATGACGCGTTCAACATCATTTACTCATCCGGCACCACCGGCCTGCCCAAGGGTATCGTGCAGACCCACCGGCCGCGCCAGCACTGGTCCTATTCCAATTCCATCGAACTTGCATTCGGCACCGACAGCCGGGCCCTGGCGACGACACCGGTCTATTCCAACGGCACCTTCCTGATGATCCTGCCGGCCTTGTTCACCGGTTCCACCCTGGTGGTGATGCCCAGCTTCAGCCCGCGCGGCTTTCTCGAAACCGTCGTGCGGGAGCGCATCAGCCACACCTTCATGGTACCGCCGCAGTTCATCGCCGTGCTGGCGGAACCGGATCTGGAGAGCTTCGATCTCACCTCGCTTCAGGTCATCCTCTCCGCCGGTTCGCCGCTGCGCCGGGATACCAAGACGGAGGTTATGCAACGGCTGGGACCGGGCCTGTTCGAAATGTATGGATTTTCGGAAGGTTTCGCGACAATGATCCGGCCGCATCAGCACGCCGACAAATTCGGCTCCGTCGGAACGCCGGTGCTGGGTTTCGAGGGACGCATTGTCGATGACGACGGCAATATGCTGCCGCGCGGCGAGATCGGCGAGATTGCCGGCTATGGCGGCGGCCAGATGCGGGGCTATCACAAGCGCGGCGAGGAAACGGAAAAGATCATCTGCCGCGACGAGAGGGGCCGCGCCTTCCTGCGCTCAGGCGACATTGGCCGCATGGACGAGGACGGCTTCCTCTATATTCTCGACCGCAAGAAGGACATGATCATCTCCGGCGGCTTCAATGTTTTTCCCGCCGACATTGAAAGCGTGCTCGGCGAACATGACGATGTCATGGACGTCACCGTGATCGGTATTCCCGACGACAGATGGGGCGAGACCGCCCTCGCCCTGGTGATCCCGAATGAAGGCGCCATGGCGGATCCGGAAACGATCCAGGCCTGGTGCAACGAACGGGTGGCCAAGCATCAACGCCTGGCCAGGGTGGAGTTTCGCGATGAATTTCCCCGCAACGCTCTGGGCAAGGTCATGAAACGGATGTTGCGCGAGCCTTATTGGGAATGAATCGGCTCATTGGCGCCGGCCTCACCCGCTTTACCTGACTTTTGTCCCGCCGATGCCGTCGAACAGCACGCCGCTGATCCTTTTAGCCATCTCCTCGATCGGCTCGTCCTCCTTGCGATACCATTCATGAGTCCAGAACAGCGCGCTCAGCAGGAACAGCCGCAAATGGTCCAGATCCACGGCCGCCTCGATTTCGCCGGCGTCCTGAGCCTCTTGCAGCAGCACACGCCAACAGTCGTTGTATTTTTCCCGCCTGAGCAAATGCCGCTTGCGGATTTTCTTCGGCGCCAGGTGGTAGTTGATAATGTTCGCCGCCGTGTAGTCGCTGTGCCGGAGCAAGGTCGTCAGATGGGCCTGGATGGCGGTCCCTATCCGCTCACGGTGACTGCAATCCGCCGCCGATCCCGCAACGGCGCCCTGCACCGCATCATGAATACGGTCGATGCCGATGTTCAGGACTTCTTCAAGCAATTGTTCCTTTGAATCGAAGTAGTAGTAGATCGCCGGCGCCCGGACCTTAACGATGTCGGCGATATCTTTAAGCGTCGTCGAGTCATAGCCCTTGCGCCGGAACATCCTGGCGGAGGCGTCAAGAATTCGCCGTCTGGTGTCATCGGATTTTTTCATCTGGTAACCGGTTGGCTTGCGGGCAGCCCTGGGGGCGACAGACTTCTTTTAGAACCAAAGAGGTTCAGCTGTCGATGCCGGGTTCAATCAAGATCGCCAGAACCGGGTTTCGGGGAGCTGGCCGAACGGGAATTTAGTCTCACGACGAGGCCTCGACATTGCCGCGATCCTGCATCCGGGCCAAGGTTTCGATCGTGCCCTCGACCAAATCCTCCATAATCCTCGCGGCTGGCCGCACTTCGCGGATCATGCCCGCTCCCTGACCCGCCGGATTACTGTGTATGTCGTAGCGCCCAGCCGCCTCGGCGGCCGCATTGACATCGTCCATCAGGATTTTCTGGTAGGGCACCGGCAGCGTGGCAAGCCCCGCATCGTCCCAGGCGTCGATGACCAGGTTCTTGAAACTCCGCATGGTTTTGCCGGTATAGGTGTGACGCACCTCGAAATCCTGCGAGCGGCCATCGACTATCTGCTGCTTGTTGTCGGCGTGGATGGCGCACTCCTCGGAGGCCAGGAAGGCGGTGCCGACCCATACTCCTACCGCGCCCAAGGCAAAGGCGGCGGCGATACCACGGCCATCGCCAATACCGCCGGCGGCAAGCACCGGCATCGGCGCCACCGCGTCAACCACCTGTGGAATGAGCGGAAAATTGGCGATCTTGCCGGTATGGCCGCCCGCCTCGTGGCCTTGGGAGACGATGATGTCGACGCCGGCTTCCTTTTGCCGGACGGCATTGCGCGGTGATCCCGCTAGCCCGATGACCTGCATGCCCCGCGCCTTTGCCAACGGCACCACCCAGGCCGGATCGCCAAGACCGGCCGCGAAGAGCTGGACGTCCTCTTCCATGATGACATCGACCTGTAGCTGGATCATATTGCGGTTTGAGTTGCCGGGCGTACTGCCACCCGGGCCCGAGGTATCGGCAACGACGAACTCGTCCTCGACGGGAGCGGGATCAAGCCCGTGCTTGGTCAGCAAACCCTCGACAAAGGCGACCTGTTCGGGAAATTGTGCGCGCAGTTTTTGGCGTACCGCCGTACGTGTCAGCCCGGCATCCTGCGCCACCTTGCCCGGTAGTATGAGATCGACCCCGATCGGCCGGTCGGTAAGTTTCCGCGTGTCGCGGATTTGCGTGCGCAACTCCTCCGGCGGCAGTCCTGAACCGCCCACGATGCCAAGCCCACCCGCTTCCGAGACGGCGGCGACAAGGGCCGGCGGCGTCGCCTTGCCGCGCGCTCCCATTCCCGCCAAAAGGATGGGATATTCGATGCCGAGTTGCTCGCAAATCGCTGTCTTTAATACCGGCCGCGCCATGATTGTGCTCCCAACAGACGTTTCCCAGGTCGTTTATGAATTTAACATAATCGTAGCCGATCCTCGCTGCATGGCAATAGCGGGCATTGAAGCCGCGGCAACTGAAGTGACACGCATATTCCACCGTTGGCCTTCACGGATTTTCCGGCGGAAGCAGGCGAGCAGGTGCACTGATCGAATGCCGTCCATTTATTGACAAAATGGTATTTTATTTGTGAAATGAACGGCAGACCGTTGTTTTGTCCTGGGCGGTGCTTGCATCCAAGGGCAATGACGATGCCGCGGCACCGCGCAAAACGGCGCCGGCCAATACGGGAGAGTAGAAATGAGTGTTGCCAAGATCTTCGATGCGGTCATGGAATATGAAGAAGAGGATGTCGCCGAGTTGGTGCAGGCGGAAATCGATGCCGGCACCGCCGTCAAGAGCATCCTGCAGGACGGCCTGATCGCACCCCTTGATGATATCGGCGAGAAGTTCTCCGCCGGTACCCTGTTCGTACCGGAGATGCTGATGGCGGCGGAGGCGGTACAGGCGGGCCTGGACATACTCCGCCCCCTGCTGACGGAAACCGGCGTCAAGCCCATCGGCACGGTGGTCCTGGGCACGGTCAAGGGTGATCTGCACGACATCGGCAAGAATCTGGTCGGCCTGTTGCTGGAAGGCGCCGGCTTCAGGGTGGTGGATCTGGGCACGGATGTGGATGGCGAACAGTTCATCGCGGCGGCGCAGGAGAACGACGCCGACATCATCGCCCTGTCGGGCCTTTTGACCACATCGATGCCGGAGATGGAGAAAGCTGTTGCAACGGTGCGGGAAGCCAACACGAACCGCAACCTGAACGTCAAGGTGATGATCGGCGGTCCGCCGGTGCATCACGAATTTGCCATGACCATCGGCGCCGATGCCTACGGCATGGATGCCCCGGCCGCCGTCGAACGGGCACGGGAATTTGTCACCGGATAGAATGCCGCCCAATCAGCGCCGGACGGAAACACCTGGATATTGAAAAGAGACCGCAAATGACATGGACATCGAGAGAGCGCGTCCTCGCCGCACTGAACCACGAAGAACCAGACCGCGTACCGATCGATCTGGCGGGCGCCGGCGCCACGGGTATCGTCCTGGATGCCTATGACCGATTGAAGGTTCATTTGGGCCTGGAGCACGAGACCAGGATCCGCTCGAAACTCAATCATCTGGCCGATCCCGATACATCGGTGCTGAACCGGCTGGGTGTGGATACCCGGGCCATTACAGCCGGCTTTGGCCGTGCTTCAGGTAAATGGATTGATGACCTAACCTTCATCGATCACTTCGGCGTCACATTCAAGGGCACCGTGGGCACGGACGACAAGCATTTCCTGTACAAGGACGGCCCGCTATGCGGCGGCAAGCTGACCATCGACCGGATCGATGAAATGGAATGGCCCGATGCCGACAACCCGGCCATCGGCGCCGGCATCAGGGAACAGGTCGAGGGCTACAAGGCCGAGGGCGATTACTGCCTGGTTCTGAACGTTCCGGACCAGGTCATTCACCGGGCCTATGCCCTGCGCGGCATGGTCGATTTCCTCAAGGATTTCCTGCGGGCGCCGGAAGCGGCGTGTTACCTGATGGATAAGCTGGCCGATTATAATATTCGGGCCTCGGAACACATGATCGAGGCGGCCGGCGCCGAGAATATCGACATCATATTCTTCGGCGAGGATCTGGGCACCCAGGATGGCTGCATGTTTGATCCCGACAATACCTATGGCCGTCTGATCAAGCCGCGTCACGAACGCATCATTCAAACCCTGAAATCAAAGACCGGCGGTCTATCGTTGTTCCATTGCTGCGGCTCGGCTTATGATTTCATACCGCATTTGATCGATATCGGTGTCGATGTGCTCAATCCGGTACAGGTCACGGCCAAGAACATGGAGCCGGACCGTCTGAAGGATGAATTCGGTGACCGCATGTCTTTCTGGGGCGGCATCAATACCCAGGAAATTCTGCCCTATCAGTCCGCCGATGCCGTCAGAGCGGAGACCGAGCGCTGCATTGATATCTTCGGCAAGCAGGGCGGTTACGTTCTGAACGCGGTACACAACATCCAGTTCGAAGTACCGGCCGAAAACATCGTCGCCATGTACGATACCGGTTTGAACCACCGCTATTAGAGCCGGTTGACAAGTGCCGCGCGGCCATGCGTTGTGAATACGGTTGGAGAATGATGCATGCGCTATGAAGATATTGCGGCCGCGTTGGAGGGTACCGGCTTCATCTGCCGCGGCGGGTTCAAGCCGGGCCCCGAAGACGCGGTACCGGAGGTAACGGCGGCTACCGATGCCGTCTTGGTGGTTATCGGCAATGCCGGCTCGGCCATGTGGCCGCACTTCGACGCGGCACGGGATGCCGGGCAGCGTGAACAGACGCAAAATCCCCTGAACGACTGGACGGCGGAGGTGATGCGGCCAATTGCCGCCCAGCTGGGCGCCCGGGTACATTTCCCCTTCGACCGGCCCTACCACCCGTTCCAGCGCTGGGCCATGAAGGCGGATAGTGTTTGGCAGTCGCCGCTGGGGCCGCTGATCCACCCCCAATACGGATTGTGGCATGCCTATCGCGCCGCCCTGGTGTTCGAACCCGGCTTCGAACTTCCAACGCGCCCGGCGGCGGACAATCCCTGCGATACCTGTGCCGACCGAAAATGCCTGACCGCCTGCCCCGTCGATGCCTATGAAGCGGGCCGCTACGATGTGCCCGCCTGCATCGGCCATATCGCCACGGACAAGGGGAAAAGCTGTATTGATCTGCATTGCCTGGCCCGGCGCGCGTGCCCCATTGGCCGCGACATGGTCTACGATCCGCCCCATGCCGCCTTTCACATGTCAAAATTCCTGGCCAATCTGGCGAAGCGGTATGTCGTCGAAGTGCCACAGGCCGTCAGCACGACGCTGCCCGGCGAAGAGGGCAGCTAATTCGGGTGAGCGCCGGTGCCTGACAAATCACCTTCGAAGTCCGCCAACCAGGCGCTCGTGGTCTTTTCCCCCTCGGGCCATCGGGGCAAGGTGGCGCTGGGCGCCTCGGTGCTGGACGCCGCCCGTGCCCTGGGCGTCGATCTGGATTCAGTCTGCGGCGGGCGCGGCCTTTGCGGTCGCTGCCAGATCGAGGTTGGCGAGGGCGATTTCGCCAAACACGGCATTCGTTCCAGCGCCGATCATATGTCACCCGGCAACGACGCCGAAGCGGCCTACGCGGAACGCAAGGGGCTGAAGCCGGGCCGGCGCCTGGCCTGTCATGCCCATATCCTGGGCGACCTGGTGGTCGACGTACCGCCCGAAAGCCAGGTGCATCGCCAGGTCGTGCGCAAACGCGCCGAAGCCCGCGCCATCGAGCTCGATCCGGTGCTGCGCCTGCATGCGGTGGATGTCGCCAAGCCGGAGCTGGAAATTCCCAGTGGCGATGGGGAAAGGCTGCTTCGCGCCCTTGACGAGACCTGGGGCCTGCCGGACTTGTCGATTGACCCCGCCGTGCTGGCGGAAAGCGCATCGGCCCTGCGTTCGGGCCGCTGGACGGTGACCGCAGCCGTTCGCGGTGGCAGACGGATTGCCGGTGTGCGGCCAGGTTTCACGGACCACGCCTATGGCCTGGCAATCGATGTCGGCTCAACCACCCTGGCGGCGCATCTGGTCAATCTGGCCGATGGTGAGGTCCCGGCCACGGCATCGGCCATGAACCCGCAAATTCGCTTCGGTGAGGATCTGATGAGCCGGGTTTCCTACGCCATGACACAGGCGGGCGGCGGCGGCGAGATGACGGCGGCAGTGCGCGCCAGCCTGAATGAGCTCGCCGGCCAGGCGGCGGCGGAGGCCGGTATCGAACGCGGCGATATTTACGAGGTGGTGATCGTCGGCAACCCGATCATGCATCATCTGGTCTTGGGATTGGATCCGGGGCCGCTCGGCGTTGCACCCTTCGCCCTGGCGGTCGATGGCGCGGTGCGCATTGCCGCGCGCGATCTTGGCCTGGAACTGGCGGCGGGAGCGGAAGCCTATTTCCTGCCGTGTATTGCCGGGCACGTGGGCGCCGATGCCGCCGGGATGATCCTTTCGGAAACCCCGTTCGAACGGGACGAGGTGTCGCTGCTGGTTGATGTGGGGACCAACGCCGAACTGGTTCTGGGCAACCGGGAAAGGCTGTTGGCGGCCTCCTCCCCGACCGGGCCGGCCTTCGAAGGGGCGCAGATCTCGGCCGGCCAACGCGCCGCGCCGGGCGCCATCGAGCGCGTGCGCATTGATCCCGATACCTTGGCGCCCCGTTTCAAGATCATCGGCAGCGATCTGTGGTCCAACGAAGCCGGCTTCGAAGAGGCGGTTGCGGCCCTAGGTACAACTGGGGGCATCACCGGCATTTGCGGATCGGGGATTATCGAGGCGGTCGCCGAAATGACCTTGCGGGGCATCATCGCACCGGACGGGGCATTTCCAAGCGACAGCGAGCGCCGCTTCGTGCTCTACCATGGCGAACCCGAAATCGCCGTCACCCAGGCCGATGTGCGCGCCGTGCAATTGGCCAAGGGCGCGCTCTATGCCGGGGCCAGATTGTTGATGGATTTGTTCGGGGTCGAGAAAATCGACCGCATCGTCCTGGCCGGCGCCTTCGGCAGCCACATCGACCCGGTTTATGCCCTGGCCCTGGGCATGATCCCAGACTGCGATCCCGCGCATGTCTCCTCGGCCGGCAACGCTGCGGGTACCGGCGCCCGCATCGCCTTGCTGAACGCCGGCGCGCGAGGGGAAATCGAAGGTGTCGTCAAGCGGGTGGAGAAGATCGAAACCGCGGTAGCGCCGGCATTTCAAAAATACTTCGTCGAGGCCATGGCGATCCCCCATGCCACGGACGCCTATCCCAACCTGCGCCGCATACTACCGATGCCCCTCCCCACGAAATCCAAGAAGCGTTCCAGACGGCGACGGCAACGTTAGGGCCTACTCGGCGGCGATCTCGCCGTGCCAGCCGATTTGCCGGGATATCTCGAAAGCGGTCTCCCTGACATGCGGCAGATAGTCTTCGATCTTCGTTGGCGCCGAGACGGATTGCACAATGGGAAGGCTGACCGTGGCGACGGCATTGCCGGTATGGCCAAAGATTGGAAAGGCCAACTCGGCCACGCCACGCGCCATCTTGCTGTCCTGCTTAAAGAAGCCGCTCTTCAGCACCGAAGGGTAGGACTTTTTCAGGTAGTTCAATTCGGCCCTGGTGGCGTTCGCCTCCGCCAGCCAATGGGCCCGCACCGCCGCCGTCTGATAGGACAGCAGCACGATGCCAGAGACCGCCTTTTGGATCGGCACGGTGGCGCCGAGACCGACCGTGAAGAACATCTCCTCGGGCGAGTTTTGCTGCGCCACCACCATCACGTTGCCGCCCGAATGGATCGCGACGTGACAGGATTGGTGAATGGCGCGCGAGAGGTTGAACAGGGCCGGCGCCGCCGCTTCGACCAAACGCCTCGTCGGCGGATTTCTAAGGCCGAGTTCGAACAGCTTGAGAGACAGTTTGAATGTATCGGAGGCATTCTCCCGGGAAATGTAGTCGCGCTCCTCAAGGCAAATCAGCATGCGAAATATCTCGTTGACGCTGCGGCCCAGCTTGGCGGCGATATCCTTTGGCGCCAAGCCTTCCGTCTCGCGGGACAGCAGCTCGAGAATATCGAGCCCTTTTTCCAATGCCGGCGCCTGGTAACGCCGCGCGTTGGACCCGGACGGCGCCGCTGATTGCGCGTCCGTTTTTGCCGCCTTCGTTGCTCTCCTGGCCACGCAGGTTGCCTTTCGCTTGTAAAACCTCATTTTGTATATAAGGTGCGCTTGATTTTGTACACGTGCGAAATCAAGATGACCTGGGGAAAATCATGGGGATCGACATGGGGTACGCCAATAAGGCTGCGGAATACGCCGCGCGGGGCTATCTTAGCCCGCTGCGCGTCTTGCCCGGGGACGAGGCCGGACGTTTGTACGATAAGGCGGAGGAACTCCGCCGCCGGCAAGCCGCCGACGACGAAAACTATCTCGGTTCGAACGTCCATCATCTGGTGCCGGACTTCTATGATTTGGTACAGAAGAAGGAAATCCTTGATCAGGTGGAAAAGGTCATCGGGCCCGACATCATTTGCTGGTCCGCCGCGTTCTTTAACAAATATCCCCATGATCCGAGCTACGTTTCGTGGCATCAGGATCTGACCTACTGGGGCCTGGAGCCGGCCGACATCGTCACCGCCTGGGTCGCGTTGACGCCCAGCACCCGGGAAAACGGCTGCATGCGGGTTCTGCCGGGCAGCCATAACCAGGGCCAGATCGGCCATTCCGACACTTTCGCGGGCGACAATCTTTTGAGCCGGGGACAGGAAATCCAGGTCGATGTGCGCGAAGAGGACGCGGTCGATATCGTCTTACAGCCCGGCGAGATGTCGTTGCACCATGTGTTGATCATTCATGGCTCGGACCCCAATCCAACCGACATTCCGCGCTACGGTTTCGTGGCGCGATACATTCCGACATATACCAAACAGATCGGCGGCCGGACCGCCGCCATGCTGGTGCGGGGCGTCGACAGGCACGGTCATTTCGACCCGGTGCCCAGGCCGAAATCTGATCTGCACCCGGACGCCTTGGCGTTTCGCCATCAGGCAAACGAAAGATTCCACAATATCCTGTTTGCAGGCGCCGAGAACCGGGATACAGCCTAGGCGGGGCGTCGCGCAATCCGACGTACCGGCAATTCGACATGTGACACTACAGCGCCATCATTGACCCGATTAGTGACCATCCAGTAGTATACCGGTGATATATTTTATGTATATCAAGCGGAAATAGTGTGGTGGCGACGATTTTGGCACGTAGACTCGACGAATCCGGCGCCGGCAGCCTGACCGACCAGGCATATGCCCAGCTTGAGGAACTCATTGTAACCGTTCAATTGGCACCGGGCGCGGTTCTCTCGGAAGCAAACCTGGCCGCGCGCCTGGGTATTGGCCGTACCCCGATCCGCGAGGCTTTGCATCGTTTGGCGCGCGAGGGTCTGGTCGTTATCCTGCCCCGCCGTGGCATTCTCGTCTCGGAGATCAATGTGCAATCGCAACTGCGCCTGCTTGAGGTACGGCGCAAGATCGAAGAAGTCATGGTAGCGGCCGCCGCCAAGCGCGCGGATCAGGCCGAACGGGAAGAATTTCAACGGATAGCTCAAGGCATGTTGGAGTGTGCCGCCGCCGGCGATGATATGGCGTTCATCCGCTATGATGATCAATTCAATCATCTGGTCGCGGCGGCCTGCCGTAACGAATATGCCGCCAAGACGATCGGCTTGATGGCCGGCCTGTCGCGCCGCTTCTGGTTCGTCCACAACCAGCAAAACGCGGATGTGGAATTGGCCGCGCGCCGGCATGCCGATGTCGCCATTGCCATCGCCGATGGCGATATCGAAGGCGCGGAGGCGGCTTCGGGCCGTCTGATGGATTACATCCTCGACGTTACCAGGACCTCCATCGATACTTAGTCAACCGACACTGTAGCCTGCCGCACTGAGGCCCGCCGCTCCCTCGGCTTACTGGCCATACACGTACTTTGCGATGATCAGCCGTTGGACCTGATTGGTGCCCTCGTAGATTTGCGTGATCTTGGCATCGCGCATCATCCGTTCGACCGGGTAGTCCTTCAGGTAGCCGTAGCCGCCGTGCAACTGCACTGCGTCCGTGGTCACCGACATGGCGGTATCGCTGCAGACCAGCTTGGCCATCGAAGCCATCGACCGCGCCTTGTTCTGGTCGTCGCCCTCGGCCGCCTGGACCGAGCGGTAAAGTAGCGCCCGGGATGATTCCACCTTGACCGCCATGTCGGCGATCATGCCCCGGACCATCTGGAAGCGCGACACGGGCTCGCCGAATTGTTCGCGCCCAGCGGTGTATTCCACCGCCTCGTCAAATGCGCCCTGGGCGATACCGAGCGCCTGGGCCGAGATCAACGCCCTGGAGTAGGTCAGCCCCTCGGTCAGATACTTATAGCCCCCGGTCGGATCGCCGACGGCACGTTCGGCGGGAATTTGGCAGTCTTCGAAAATGACATCCGCCGTCGGGCTGCCGCAGAGACCCATTTTGGATTCGAGCCGGCCAAAAGAGAGGCCTGGATCGTCGCGGCTGACCAGAAAGAGCCCAAAAGACCTCTCGCCGGTTCGGGCCAAGACCAGATACCAATCCGCCCAGGTCGCACCCGTTATGAAGCGCTTGCGGCCGTTCAGGGTCCAACCGTTACCGCTCCGCTCGGCCCGTGTCTTCAGGCTCCAGAGATCGGAGCCGCTTTGCGGCTCCGTCAAGCACCAGCCCATGCCTGTCTCGCCCGCCGCCACCGGTGGGATGACGGCCTCGATCAGTTCGCGGGCGCCGTATTGCAATAGCGGATAACTGGCGATCCAATTATTCATCAACAATTGCGCCGAGGTGGCGCAGCAGCGTGCGACCTCCTCACTGCAGATCACCAAAGACATCAGGTCGCCATTCTGTCCGCCCAGGTCCGCCTCGAAAGCCAAGCCGAGCAGGCCTTCCTCGCGAAAGGCTTCGAAGGTCGTCTCCGGAAAGCTGCCGGTTCGGTCCACTTCCGCCGCGTGCGGCGCCACCTTGTCGGTCGCGAAACGGCGCATGCTGTCGCGAAATTGCTCGTAAACACTGGCATCCTGCATGGGCATTTCCTCGGGTTACAAATTGGCAATGTTTTTTTTGGCTTGATTGATACATCAGCCGAGATTCCTCGGCTGGTCAAGTGCGGTTCCGGCCATCGGAGCAGCGGAAATCGTGGCAGCGGGAGATGACGAACATGGCCGGCAAGGATTGACAATCGGCCGGCCGACCACTAACATATCACTAATATATTAGATGGGCATCAATGTCCCGGTTGGAGGATTAGCGTGATGAGTGTTGCCAAGATCTTCGATGCGGTCATGGAATATGAAGAAGAGGATGTCGCCGAGTTGGTGCAGGCGGAAATCGATGCCGGCACCGCCGTCAAGAGCATCCTGCAGGACGGCCTGATCGCACCCCTTGATGATATCGGCGAGAAGTTCTCCGCCGGTACCCTGTTCGTACCGGAGATGCTGATGGCGGCGGAGGCGGTACAGGCGGGCCTGGACATACTCCGCCCCCTGCTGACGGAAACCGGCGTCAAGCCCATCGGCACGGTGGTCCTGGGCACGGTCAAGGGTGATCTGCACGACATCGGCAAGAATCTGGTCGGCCTGTTGCTGGAAGGCGCCGGCTTCAGGGTGGTGGATCTGGGCACGGATGTGGATGGCGAACAGTTCATCGCGGCGGCGCAGGAGAACGACGCCGACATCATCGCCCTGTCGGGCCTTTTGACCACATCGATGCCGGAGATGGAGAAAGCTGTTGCAACGGTGCGGGAAGCCAACACGAACCGCAACCTGAACGTCAAGGTGATGATCGGCGGTCCGCCGGTGCATCACGAATTTGCCATGACCATCGGCGCCGATGCCTACGGCATGGATGCTCCGGCCGCTGTCGAACGGGCACGGGAATTTGTCACCGCGTAGGCGAAACCGGGTAGAATGAATGGGGAACCCACGGGTTCCAATGAACTGGGAGAAACGGCATGTCTTGGACACATCGGGAAAGAATTCTGGCGGCGCTGAACCACGAAGAACCGGACCGGGTGCCAATCGACTTCGGCGGCGCCGAGTTCACCTCCATCACCCTGGCCGGATATGAGCGTCTGAAGAAACACATGGGTGTCACGACACCGACCAAGGTAATGTCGATTATCCACTCCGCCGCGCACCCGGCTGAGGAAGTCCTGGAGAAATTCGGCGTCGATACCCGCAACGTCCAACCCGGTCCCTACAAGGACGGGCCCGATCACTGGATTGACGACAACAACTACATCGACATGTTCCAGGTCCTCTGGCAACGCACCGAGAAGGATGTCGATCAGCACTTTCTGCATCAGGACGGACCATTTCACGGCGGCAAGCTGACCGTCGAGCGGGTTGAGGAATTCGACTGGCCGAATGGCGCCAACCCTGGTTTCGCCGAAGGCGTCAGGGAAAGGGTGCAGGAGATCAAGGCCAAGGGCGAACACGCGGTCTGCCTCTATTTGCCGGGCGGCGTTGTGCATCGGGGCTATGCCATGCGTGGTTTCGAGAGCTACCTGAAGGATCTGTACAAGGCGCCCGAGGCGCTGCAGCTGATGATGGACAAGCTGTGTGATTTCTGGTGCGACACGGCGCGGGTGATGATCGAGGCCGCCGGCCCGGAAAACGTCGACATCATCTATTTTGGCGAAGATCTGGGCACCCAGGACAGCTGCATGTTCGACCCCGAGACGATCTACAAAAACTACTTGAAGCCGCGTCACCGCCGCATGGTGCAAACGGTCAAGGACATGACCAACAACCAGGCCAAGGTATGCTTCCACTGCTGTGGCTCCGCCTATCACTTCATACCGCATCTGATCGACGTCGGCGTGGATGCCCTGAACCCGGTTCAGGTCACCGCCGCCAATATGGAGCCCGAGCGTCTGAAGGGTGAATTTGGCGATCGGATTTCCTTCTGGGGCGGCATCAACACGCAGCAGACCCTGCCCTTCGGCACGGCCGAGGAAGTAGCGGCGGAAACCAAGCGGATCATTAGCATTCTCGGCAAGGGCGGCGGCTATATTCTTAACAGCGTGCATAATATCCAGGCCGAGGTACCGCCCGAAAATATTATCGCCATGTTCGAAACCGGCACCAACCACCGCTATCAATAACCGGCGCCGCGTTCCACCGCATGGCAAGGGATACCGTGGGTGAAATGGAATTTTATATATGGTAGCTTGGCCCGCACATGCCGGTGCCTTCATTGCCAGATAAATGGGGTGAGATAGGTTGGAGAATAAGATCGACAGACCGACAACGCTGGTTATTTGCTGCGGTGCCGTGGCGCGGGAAATCGTCGGCATCGTCAAGGACAACGGCTGGGACCACATCAAGGTCGAATGCCTGCCGGCGAAACTGCACAACAGCCCCGATGTGCTGCCCGAGGGCGTGCGCGCCAAGATCACGGCCGGCCGCGAGAAATTCGACCATATCATCGTGCTCTACAGTGACTGCGGCACCGGCGGCCTGATGGAAAAGATGCTGCAGGAGGAAGGCATCGACGGCATCGGCGGTGCCCATTGCTACGAAGTATTCACCGGCCGCGCACGCTTCAAGGAAATCATCGACGACGAACCCGGCTGCTTCTTCCTGACCGACTTCCTGGCCCGTCATTTCGAGAAACTGGTTTTCCAGGGTCTTGGCCTGGACCGCTTTCCCAGCCTGCGGGACACATACTTCGCTCACTACAAGAAAATGGTCTATCTGGCGCAGACCGAGAATGAGGAACTTGTCGCCTATGCCGAACGGGCGGCGGCCAGCGTCGATCTGGAGTTCGAATTGCGCCATACCGGGGTCGGCGGCTTCGAATCTTTTCTGGCCGCGCGCCAGACCTAACGGAAAGCCTTCAATATGTACGCCGTTCGACGCTGGGCCACGCGCAACGCCCGTTCGCTCGAATGGCTGTACCGGGTTTCGGCCACCGCCTTCCAGGCCTGCGAACCGATGTGGCTCAAGATTGGCGCGCGACGCCTGGAAAAACCATTCGCCGCCACCGAGGGCTGGATCAAGGGCCTGATGTTTGACTGCCAAATGTGTGGCCGCTGCGTCCTTTCCAGCACCGGCATGACCTGCCCGGCGAACTGCCCCAAGTCCGTGCGCAACGGACCCTGCGGCGGCGTGCGCGCCAACGGCCACTGCGAAGTCGAGCCGGAAATGCGTTGCGTCTGGGTGGAAGCCTGGGAAGGCGCCAAGCGCATGCGTGAGACAGAGGCCTTTCACCACCCCCTGCCCCCACGGGAATGCGACATTGAAGGCACGTCGGCCTGGCTGCGCCTGATGTCGGAAAAGGCCGCGCGGCGCGCGACGGAGGCGCAGACGGCGACCAGCGCCAAGGAAACACCGGCATGAGTCCCGAAGGCAACGGTGGCTTTCACGACTATCCGGTTCCGCCGGGCGGCTCCTCGCACGGGCGCCTGGAGCGGGTATTACGTTCGGGCCGCTTTGCCGTCACCGCCGAACTCAATCCACCGGACTCCGCCGACCCCGAGGATACTTTCCGACAGGCCCTCGTCCTCTCCAGTGTCTGCGATGCCATCAACGCGACGGATGCCTCCGGCGCTAATTGCCATATGTCCAGTATCGGCATTTGTGCCCTGCTGACGCGGGCTGGATACTCGCCGGTACTGCAAATTTCCTGCCGTGACCGGAACCGCATCGCGATCCAGGGCGATGTCCTCGGCGCCGCCGCCATGGGCGTGCACAACATCCTCTGCCTGACCGGTGATGGGGTGGAGACCGGCGATCAGCCGGGCGCCAAACCGGTATTCGACCTTGATTCCACCTCTCTGCTGGAGATCATCCGCGGCATGCGGGATGACGGAGTATTCAGTTCGGGCCGCAAGATTACCGCGCCGCCCAAAGTATTCCTGGGCGCCGCCGCCAATCCCTTCGCACCACCCTATGATTGGCGGCCCTTGCGCCTAGCCAAGAAGATCGAGGCCGGGGCCCAATTCGTGCAGACCCAGTACTGTTTCGATATCGACATGCTGGTGCGCTACATGACGGTGGTGCGGGATCTTGGCTTGGACAAGAAATGCTTCATCCTGGTCGGCGTCGGACCCATGGCCTCGGCCCGCACAGCCAATTGGATCCGCAACAACGTACCCGGCGTTCATATTCCCGACGCCATCATTGAGCGCCTCAAGGGGGCGAAAAAACAGAAGGCCGAAGGCAAGAAAATCTGCGTCGAGCTGATCCAGCAGATCCGGGAAATTCCCGGCGTCTCCGGCGTACACGTGATGGCCTATCGGCAGGAAGAGTTCGTCACAGAAATTATTTCAGAGTCCCGGATATTGAAGAACCGCGTCATCGACAAGGCGGCGGCGGCACGCTTCGAGGCACCGGACCAAAGACAACAACAGAGGAAAGGTACATCGGCATGACCGACACAATACTTAGCTCCGCAACCAAGGAAGTCGTGATCGGCTTCGAGCGTCCGTTCGTCGTCATCGGCGAACGCATCAACCCCACCGGGCGCAAGAAGCTGGCGGAGCAAATGGCCGCGGGCGATTATTCCCGCGTCGAAGCCGACGCCCTGGCGCAGGTTGAGGCCGGCGCCCACGTGCTCGACGTCAACGCCGGCGTGCCGATGGCGGACGAGGCCAAGATGATGCAGGACATGGTGGCTCTGGTGCAATCGCTGACCGACGCACCGCTATGCCTGGATAGCTCCATGCCGGCGGCGTTGGAGGCCGGCCTGGCGGCGTGCGATGGCAAGGCTCTGGTCAACTCGGTCACGGGAGAGGAAGAGAGCCTTGAAGCGGTATTGCCGCTGGTCAAGAAACATGGCGCGGCGGTGGTCGCCATCTGCAATGACGAGGAAGGCATTTCGGAGGATGTCGACAAGCGCTTCGCCGTGGCCAGGAAGATCCTTGAGCGCGCCGCCGATCACGGCATCGGAAAGGAAGACGTCGTGGTCGATCCACTGGTCATGCCGGTTGGCGCCGTGGGCAATTCCGGCCGGGCGGCGCTGGCGCTGGTGCGCCGCTTTCGTGAGGAGC
Organism: uncultured Rhodospirillaceae bacterium; assembly: GCA_964631725.1. Taxonomy (GTDB): domain Bacteria; phylum Pseudomonadota; class Alphaproteobacteria. The sequence goes on from CAZVYX010000025.1 coordinate 39,856, forward strand.
TGGGGGTCAACACCACCTGTGGCGCGTCCAATGTCAGTTTCGGCCTGCCCAACCGGGTGGATCTGAACGGCGCCTTCATGGCGATGTTGATCGGCGCCGGCCTGACCTCGGCGATCACCAATCCATTGCACCTGGACGTCATGACGTCGATCACCGGGGCGGAAGTTTTGGCCGGCATCGACGACCGCTGCAAACGCTGGATGAAGCGCTGCCGCCGGCTGGCCAAGGAGGCGGCGGCCTAGGCCGCCTTGCCACCGGTGGCAATAAGGGGAGATTGCAATGCCTGAAATGACGCACCGGGAGCGGGTCATGGCGGCCTTGAACCATCGCCAGCCGGACCGCACACCGATCGATTTCGGCGGCACCTTCACGACAACGATTTTCCATGCGGCCTACGAGCGTTTGAAGGACCATCTGGACATCGATCACGAAACCCAGATCTATTCCAAGACCCGCCGCCTGGCCGTGCCCGACAGGGCGGTATTGGAACATTTCGACGTCGATACCCGCATGGTCGGGCTCGGCGCCTATGCCGGCGATCAGCACGAAGTTGATGACGACACCTATTTCGACGAATGGGGCACGACCTGGAAAAAGGCGGACGACGGCCATTATCTATACGTCGATGGACCATTCTTCGATCAAAAGAAGCCCGGTCAGGCGGGCCTCGACAAGCTGGACAACGGGACTTGGCCCGACCCGGAGAACCCGGGCTATTACGAAGGCCTGCTGGAACGCGCACAGGTGCAACGGGCAACGGGATGCGCGGTAATCTTGAACATGCCCGTCGGCATCATTCACCAGGGACAATTCCTGCGCGGCTTTGGTGATTGGCTGAAAGATCTTTATAAGAACCGCGAATTCTCGGCCCGAATGATGGACATCATCGCGGACCGTTGGATTGCCGTGGCGGAAAACGCCCTGGATATTGTCGGTGACAATGTCGACATCGTTTTTCTCGGCGATGATCTGGCGGCGCAAATGGCCCCACTGTTCAATCCGGAGATCTATCGCGAACTGATCAAGCCGCGCCACGAAAGGATGCTCAGCGCCGTTAAATCGAAGGCGGATGTGAAGGTTCTGTATCACAGTTGCGGCGCGGTCAGCGACATGATCGACGATCTGATCGACATCGGCGTTGACGCCATCAACCCGGTACAGGTCGCGGCCAACGGCATGGAATTGACTGATTTGAAGGCGCGGTTCGGCGACCGCGTTACTTTTTGGGGCGCCATTGATACGCAAGGCGTCCTGCCCTTCGGCACGGCCGAGGAAGTGCGCGCGGAAGTCCGCCGTACCGTGGACATTCTGGGTCCCGGCGGCGGCTTCGTCCTCAACAGCGTGCATAACATTCAGGACGATGTGACCGCGGAGAATGTCGTCGCGATGTTTGACGAGGCGCGGCGCTACGCCGGCCCCGATGCTTCGGCTTAGAACCACATTCCTGTTATTTTAGCGTATGATGGAAATGCTCAAAGATGGCGGGGAAGACCGCTTTGGGAGATGGGGAATGAAATCATATCAGGGTTCGCGCACCATTGACGGGATCGCCGTCACGGTGGATGGGCAGCCGTTGGATGAGCGTTACGATTTGAAGCGCTTCACCGACAGCGGCTTTGAATGGACATATGAAGGAAAGGAACCGGCGCAGTTAGCTCTGGCGTTGCTGGCAGATCATTTGGGGGATGACGATCGCGCGTTGGCGCTCTGTAAGGGCTTCATGAGCCTGACCGTGGCCAATCTAGACAATGACTGGCAGCTAAGTACGGCGGAAATCGATCAGGCTGTGCGGACATTGGAAGCGACCTAGGCAGTGGCCCGACAAGCATCGCCTCCGCTGCGGGAATTAGTGATGTACGAGTGATATATCAACGGTATAATGTTGACTGAGCTACGGAAGCGTCCCAGGGGTGGGACATCGGATGGGGAGATTTTTGAGATGATGACAGACAGGCAAGCAAACTTTCGCCGCGAATATCGTTCACGCATCGCCGGCTGGTACAACGGTTATGCCCATGTCGCCGTGATTTATGGCATCGGCCTGGCGGCCATGTATGTCTACCTTGCCAATATCGAAAATGTGTTGTGGTGGGAGTGGCTGGTCATCCCAGCCGTCGGCATCGGCTGCAATATGTTCGAATGGTTCCTGCACATGCACATCATGCACCGGCCGAAGAACGTGCGCGGACTGCGGGCGATATATCAACGCCACACCTTGAACCATCATCAGTTTTTTACCGACCAGGAAATGCGCTTCCGAGACAATCAGGATTGGCGCGTAACGTTCTTTCCGCCCTATGCGCTGATCGTTTTCATTTTGATGTCCGCCGTCGGCGCCGCCATCGTCTCACTTGTGCTGACCAGCAACGCCGCCTGGCTCTTGATGGCATCAACAACGGGCATGTATCTGATTTATGAATTCATGCACTTCTGCTGCCATGTGGATGAAAACGCCTTTGTCCGGCTGTGCCCGTTCGTCAACACCATCCGCCGTCATCATACGGCGCATCACAATGACCGCCTGATGATGGAGATCAACATGAACCTGACATTCCCCATCGCGGACTGGCTCATGGGAACCTCGGATCTCAACCGCGGACCGCTCGGACATATCTTCAACGGCTACAGCACCAAGCATTTGAAGTCGAACCTAAAGGGAAAACCTTTAAGCCCCATTGAAGCTGCCGCCGCGCCCATTCCCATCGAAACCTGAAACCCGCGGCGCTGTCTCTGCGCCCATGCGATCGTTTCGAAGTGAGTGGACGCCGGCCTCGACATAACGAGAATAACAGGGAATAGCTCAGTCCCTTCAGGAGAGATGGCATGAACAGTGATATTGATATTGCCCGGCGCGCGGTCATGAAACCCATTGAGGAGATCGGCGCCCGCGTCGATATTCCGTCCTCGGCGCTATATCGTTTCGGCGATCACAAGGCGAAAATTTCACCTGACTTCATCAAGGCTCAGGAAGACAAGCCCGACGGCAAGCTGATCCTGGTGACGGCGATTACGCCGACGCCGGCGGGTGAAGGCAAGACAACGACCAGTGTCGGCCTGGGCGACGCCCTGAACCGGATCGGCGAGAGGACGATGATATGCCTGCGCGAACCCTCGTTGGGCCCGTGCTTCGGTGTCAAGGGCGGCGCGGCGGGCGGCGGTTATGCCCAGGTCGTACCCATGGAGGATATCAACCTTCATTTTACCGGCGATTTTCACGCCATCGGGGCGGCCAACAATCTGCTGGCGGCGATGCTGGACAACCACATCTACTGGGGCAACGAAAACCGCATCGACGAACGCCGCATCACCTGGAAGCGGGTGGTCGACATGAATGACCGCGCCCTGCGCAATGTGGTCAATTCGCTGGGCGGTGTCGCCAACGGCTTTCCCCGCGAGGATGGCTTCGATATCACCGTGGCGTCCGAGGTCATGGCGATTTTCTGTCTGGCCACCGATCTGGCCGACCTGAAGCGGCGGCTCGCCAATATCATCGTCGGACGAACCCGCAAACGCGAACCTGTCTACGCCCGCGATATCAAAGCGGAAGGTTCCATGGCAACCCTGCTGCGCGATGCCTTGATGCCGAACCTGGTACAAACCCTGGAAAACAACCCGGCCATAATTCATGGCGGGCCATTCGCCAATATCGCCCATGGCTGCAATTCGGTGATCGCCACCAAGGCAGGCCTGAAAATGGCCGACTACGTGGTGACGGAAGCCGGTTTCGGGGCCGATCTTGGGGCGCAAAAATTCTTCGATATCAAATGCCGCAAGGCGGGGCTGGAGCCCTCGGCAGTGGTTCTGGTCGCCACTATTCGGGCCCTGAAAATGCATGGCGGCGTGGAAAAGGCTGACCTGGGCGACGAGAACGTGGCGGCCGTCACCGAGGGTTGTGTCAATCTGGCCCGCCATGTGGAGAACCTGCATGCCTATGGCCTGCCCATCACGGTGGCGATCAACCGCTTTTCAGCTGATACCGATGACGAGGTCGCGGCCGTTCACCAGGCCTGCGCCGAATTGGGTGTCCAGGCCCACGAATGCACCCATTGGGCCGATGGCGGTGCCGGCGCCGAAGATCTGGCACGGGCCGTGGTAAAACTGGCCAACGGTGAAGGCCTGGATGCCGGCGCTGGCAGCGAGGGCTTCCGTTTGCTGTACCCCGACAATTTGCCGCTCTGGGAAAAGGTGCGGACAGTGGCCCAGCGCATCTACGGCGCCAGCGGCATTATCGCCGATCAAAAAGTGCGCAATCAATTCCGTGATCTACAGGCCCAAGGATTTGGTCATTTCCCGGTCTGCATCGCCAAGACACAATATTCCTTCTCGACCGACCCATTGCTAAAGGGCGCACCCAGCGGCCATGTGGTGCCGGTGCGGGAGGTCCGGCTGTCCGCCGGCGCCGAGTTCGTTGTAGTGGTGTGCGGTGACATCATGACCATGCCCGGCCTGCCGCGCGTCCCTGCCGCCAATGCTATCGACATCGACGAGAACGGAGAAATACAGGGCTTGTTCTAGCGCATGTCGGATTTAACCAAACCCGAACCCACGCGCTAAAACCTTTAGAATAGAGCACCTTAGCCGCATTCAAATGAATGCGGGTTGCGCTAAGCCGTTTCCGGCGCCGGTTTTGCGCTCCGGCGACCGACCTGCATCACTGTCGCTACGGTCACCAGCAGGACCGTGGCGACGACCAGCATGGCCATTTTGGGGTCGCCCCGATCCAACAGCCAGCCCAGCAGAACGGGCATGGCCAACGAGCCCAGATCAAGGCCGGCGTAAACAAAGCCGAAGACACGTCCGGTTTTCTCGTCCGGCGTTACCTTGCGCACGATCATGTCGCGGGACGGCATGGTCAAACCGATGGCAAAACCCGAGAATATCATCAGCACCGGCACGGCAAGGGCAATGCCGCTGACCATGGCGACGCCAAACATGAAGACGCTTCCCAGCGCCGTGCCCAACATGGCGAGGGCATGATGGCGCGGTGTGCGGTCGGCGATGATGCCGCCGATGAAAACCCCGACTGCAGATGCAATCAGGAAACCGGTCAAGACAGCAGTCGCCGAAGCGAACGGCAGGCCATGCAGTTTCATGAGGCTAAGAGCGCCGAAATTCTGCATGCCAACCATGGCCATGGCGAAGAAGGTGAAATAGCAAAAACACAGCACCACAGGCGCCGAGGCCAGCAGACGCAGGTCCGCCGCCAAAGATCCGCCATCAGCGTCCTTGGCCGTTTCCTCAACGGCGACCGTATTGGCTTCAACCACCCAATCCCGGCTGCGCAAAAGCATCACCCCGGCATAGATCAGCCCCACGACGCCCGCCATGGCGGCGGCCACGCGCCAATCGTACAGCGCGGTCAGGCCAACCACGAAGGGCGGTGCCACGGCCCAGCCAAGATTGCCGCACAGGGCATGCACGGCATAGGCGCGGCCCAACCGGCTGGGGTTTACTTTCAGGGTCAGGATAGACAGATCGGCGGGGTGAAAAACGCTCATACCAACGCCGACCCCCAACGATAGAACGACCAAGGTCTGATAGTCGCGGGCGAAAGAGAAACCGAGCGTCGATCCGGCGCAAACCGTCAGTCCGAAAAGCAATACCGGCTTGGCGCCGATCCGGTCGACCAGGAAGCCGGCAATCAACTGGCCCGTCCCCGAGGCGGCATACAACACCGTTGCCAACAACCCCAGAGCGGCGAAGGAAACATCGAACTCCGACTTCAGTATGATGAAAACCGGCGGCAGGATCATTTGATAGAAGTGGCTATAGCCGTGGGCAATACCGACCAGCCCGATAACCTTTATGTCCTGACGCAGAGTTGGCGCGGCAACACTCATCCCGCAGCGCCCAGGAGCTGTATAGAAAGCAAAATTGGCTGCAAATTTCCCATACGGCCGGCTCAGGGAGCCACCGAATTATTAGTGGCAGGGCGCGGCGATGCCGTGACGAGAATCGTGGGCCGCGTTGTGGATCGTCGCCGGATGAGACAGCGCCACGCCGATAAATAATCCCAGACCCAACAAGGCGGCAAGACCGGCCTGCATGGTTCTGGCAAGGCGTTGTTGCGCATCGGTCGCATGATCCATGTCGGCAAATTTCGTTCGAGCCATGTACTCATTCTCCAAATTATTCACGCCACCCGCATCGTTCCAAGATACCGTGCCCCGGATGCAGACGTTCCCTTGAACACGAGAATAGCCGGGTGGCCGGTAAATACAATAGTAAGCGGTGTGGCAATCATGTGGAATTATCCGCGGGCGGCCTTCAAGCCTGCAAAGCTTCCTTTTCCTGCATTTTCTCCTTGGCGACCGTGACAGCTTCGCCGGCGTCCTGGGCATAACCGTCCGCCCCGACGAGATCGGCGAACATCTGATTGACCGGAGCACCGCCGACGATGACCTTCACATCATCGCGCAACCCGGCTTCCGCCAAGGCCTCGATAATCTCCTTCATCTGCGGCATGGTCGTCGTCAATAGCGCCGATAGCGCCACAATGTCGGGGCGGTGCTCGCGCACCAGGTCGACCACATCCTTGGTCGCGACGTTGACGCCCATGTCGATGACCTCGAAACCGGTACCCTTCATCATCGAGAGCACCATGTTCTTGCCGATATCATGCAGATCGCCCAGCACGGTCCCGATCAGCACCCGCCCGCCACGCTTGACGTTGGAAGTCGCCAGGTAAGGTTCGAGCAAGGTCAGGCCATCGTTCATGGCCCTGGCCGAGAGCAGCACCTCGGGAATAAACACCGTGCCGTCGGAAAAGCGGCTGCCGATCACATCCATCGCCGGCAGCATGCCTTTGTTCAGGATATCGCCGGCGCTGACACCCTGGTCCAGCAGCTCCTGGGCATGCACAAGGATGTCTTCCTCCTCGCCCTCCAGCACATCCGCCGTGACTTGTTCAAACGCCTTTTCCATGTCCATGCCGGCGATGGTCTCGTCCACCGTTTGCGGCGTGACGGCTGCCTTGGCGGCATCCAGCGTATCCTGACTGACCGGACGGAAGTCGCCTGCCCTGAGCGGCAGGCTGCCGTCCTTGGCAATGCGTTCGCCAATGTATTCCAGGCGTGAAAAATCGGCGTTCGGCGGCGTCGTATCACCGATCGAGGCGACGAAGCGGGTGCCCGGCGCGATTGACTTGAACAGGTTGTCGAGGAACATTTCCAAATCCTCGCGGGTCGAGGATTCTTCCAACAACAGCATCTCGGGAATGCCGCCGTGAATGGTCAAATGACCGGGCCGGCACCAGCGGTCGTAATATTCCTCGATCTTTACCTTGGTCATGGGATAGGGGGTTACCGCATCGGCCACATCCATGTGGCTTTCAGCGATCAGGTCCATCAGGCCCTGGTTTTCGCCGTCCGGGTGATTGACCATGAAGGCGCCGCTGGGCTTGATAATCTCCGCCGCCTTATGGCACCAGGGCAGGAAATACTCCTCATACAAGGTGGGATAGGTAATCATGTCGTCGACATTGGCCGACCACATCACCGCGTCCGCCTTGGCGCCCGCCAGAATTTCGAGCAGTTGATCGTAGACGCCTTCCAGGGCCTCCAGCAGTTCCGCCATCTGGTTTGGGTAATCATGGTGGTGGAGATAGAAATCCGTGGCGTCCATGAAAGACTTCTGCAGGAAGTGCATGGGCGAGGTGCAGGCAATGCCCAGGCCCCAAGCCACGGCAACGCCATCGTCGCCGACATCTTCGCGCCAGGCGTTGAACCGCTCATAATCCGGTTTGAGCGTCAGGTTGCCGAAAATGTGCGCCAGCACCTTGTAATCCTCGGGGCCCTTTAATGGATGTTCCTTGACCCAGGAGATCGAGGCGCCGGCCTTTTTCATCTCCGCCGTGGAACCGTGCACCGTGCTGACCATGCCCACGGGCGTGTGATACTCCACGTGGGTCATGTCTTCGGCGCCGTTGCTTTCAAGTCTGACGCGGATATCAACGTCGGAAGAAAATTCGAAGGTAAAGGGACACTCCTTCAGATCAAACAGGCCGATACCGCGATGATGCATATACTCCGGTTTTTCCGGGCGGGTCGCTTCGGCAATGAATTTATGCAGCGGCCAGCCCATGGCACGGTGAATGTCCTCGACCCGCATGCCCTCGAACTGGCTAGGCAGCGTGCCCGCCAGTTCCTTCGCGTTGTGCCAAAGATCAATTCGGGGAACCCAGGGAATGCTGTCCACGGTTTCGCCGTTGAATACCGCCAGGATGGTCTCTCTATGGGTCATACGGTGGACTCCCTTAATGTTTCCCGTCGCCGTCATTCTCCCCAAAGGCTTCCCCAAGCCACGCTCGACTAGTCTAGACCGGCACCAGTTGCTTGGCCACGGCCACGGCATCACCGGCATCATGGGCATAGCCGTCGGCGCCGACATGATCGGCGAACATCTGATTGACCGGCGCGCCGCCGACGATCACCTTAACATCATCGCGCAGCCCTGCCTTAACCAGGGCGTCGATGATATCCTTCATCTGCGGCATGGTTGTGGTCAGTAGCGCCGACAGCGCCACGATGTCGGGGCGATGTTCGTGCACCTGTTCGACAACGTCCTTGGTCGCGACATTAACCCCCATATCGACAACCTGGAAGCCCGTACCCTTGAGCATGGAGAGCACCATGTTCTTGCCGATATCATGCAGATCGCCCAGCACAGTGCCGATCAGCACCCGCCCGCCGCGCTTGACGTTAGAGGTCACCAAATGTGGTTCCAGCAGCGTCAGGCCGTCGTTCATGGCCCGGGCCGAGAGCAGTACCTCGGGAATAAACACCGTGCCGTCGGAAAAGCGGCTGCCAATGATGTCCATTGCCGGCAGCATGCCCTTGTTCAGGATATCGCCGGCACTGACGCCCTGGTCCAGCAACTCCTGCGCATGCACCAGGATGTCTTCCTCCTCGCCTTCAAGGACATTCGCCGTGACCCGTTCGAACGCCGTCTCCATGTTCATGGCGGCGATGGTCTCGTCCACCGTCTGCGGCGTAACGGCGTTCCTGGCGGCATCGAGTGTGTCCTGGCTGACCGGCCTGAAGGTGCCTGCCCTTAGCGGCAGGCTGCCGTCCTTGGCGATGCGCTCGCCAATATATTCCAGGCGCGAGAAATCGGCGTTCGGTGGCGTGGTATCGCCGATCGAGGCGACGAAGCGGGTGCCCGGCGCGATCGACTTGAACAGGTTGTCGAGGAACATTTCCAAATCCTCGCGGGTCGAGGATTCCTCCAACAGCAGCATTTCGGGGATGCCGCCATGGATGGTCAGATGGCCCGGCCGGCACCATTGATCGTAGTAGTCCTCGATCCGTACCTTGGTCATGGGCCAGGGTGTTACCGCATCAGCCACATCCATGCGGCTTTCGGCGATCAGGTCCATCAGGCCCTGGTTCTCGCCGTCCGGATGATTGATCATGAAGGCGCCCGAGGGTTTGATGATATCCGCCGCCTTGTGGCACCAGGGTAGGAAGTACTCTTCGTACAGGCTTGGATAGGTGATCATGTCGTCGACATTGGACGACCACATCACCGCGTCCAGCCCGGCCCCCGCCAGCACCGGTAGAAGCTGGTTGTAGGCGCCTTCCAGGGCCTCCAGCAGCTCCGCCATCTGGTTCGGGTAGTCGTGATGGTGGAGATAGAACTCGGTGGCATCCATGAAGATCTTCTGGATGAAATGCATGGGCGAGGTCCCCATGCTCATGGCCACCGTGATCCCGTCGTCGCCGACATCGGCGCGCCAGGCGTTGTAGCGTTCGTAGGCTGGCAAAATGCTCAGGTTACCGAAGATATGCGCCAGTACTTTGTAGTCGTCGGGCCCTTTGATGGCGTGTTCCTTGACCCAAGGTATGGAGGCGCCAGCCTTTCTCATCTCCGCTGTGGAGCCGTGCGTCGTGCTGACCATGCCCACCGGCGTGTGATACTCGACATGGATCATCCTGTCGCCGCCTTCGTTTTGCAGCGTCACGCGGACATCGACATCGGAGGAGAATTCGAAGGTGAAGGGATATTCCTTCAGATTGTTAAGCCCGATACCGCGGTAGTAGGTGTCCTCCGGCTTTTCCGGGCGGCTGAATTCAGGGACGAATTTATGCAGCGGCCAGCCCATGGCGCGGTGAACGTCGTCAACCCGCATGCCCTCGAATCGAGCCGGCAAGGTGCCGGCCAGTTCCTGGGCGTTATGCCACAGATCTATCCGGGGCACCCAGGGGATCTGGTCAACCGTTTCGCCCCGGAACACCGCCAAGATCGTCTCTCTGTGGGTCATCTCGTCTACTCCGTGGTTAGCCAACGGTGGCCGCCAATGTTCCCCTCAAGGTTCCCCAAGCCGTACCCTAGTTTGGCGCCAATTGCTTGGCCACGGCCACGGCATCGCCGGCATCCATGGCGTAGCCGTCGGCGCCCACATGATCGGCGAACATCTGGTTCACCGGCGCGCCGCCGACGATCACCTTGACATCGTCACGCAACCCGGCTTCCGACAAGGCGTCGATGATTTCCTTCATTTGCGGCATGGTCGTGGTCAGCAGCGCCGACAGGGCAACAATGTCGGGACGGTGCTCCCGCACCTGTTCGACAACCTCGTCCGTGGAGACATTGACGCCCATGTCCGTCACCTGAAAGCCGGTGCCCTTGAGCATGGAGAGCACCATGTTCTTGCCGATGTCGTGCAGATCACCCAACACGGTGCCGATCAGCACCCGGCCGCCACGCTTGACGTTGGAGGTCGCCAGATGCGGCTCCAACAGCGTCAGGCCGTCATTCATGGCCCGGGCCGACAGCAGGACTTCGGGAATAAACACGGTGCCATCGGAAAAGCGGCTGCCGATCACGTCCATCGCCGGCAGCATGCCCTTGTTCAGAATATCCTGGGCCGGGTAGCCTTGATCCAATAACTCCTGCGCATGCACCAGGATATCTTCCTCCTCGCCCTCCAGAACATCGTTGGTGATCTGCTCGTAGACTTCGCCAACATCCATCTCGGCGATGGTTTCTTCCGTCGTCTTGGGGGTCACCGCTTCCGTGGCCGCATCCATTCCGGCCTGGGAGATCGGCCGGTAGCTGCCGGCGGCAAGCGGCAGGCCGCCCTCCTTGGCGATGCGCTCGCCGATATATTCCAGCCGGGAGAAGTCCGCATCGGGCGGCGTTGTGTCGCCAATCGAGGCAACGAAATGACTGCCCGGCGCAATGGTCTTGAACAGATTGTCCATGAAATCCTTGAGGTCTTCCTGGGTCGAGGACTTCTCCAACAACAGCATCTCCGGGATACCGCCGTGGATCGTCATATGACCCGGCCGACACCATTGTTCGTAATAGTCCTCGATCTTCACCTTGGTCATGGGATAGGGCGTCACCGCGTCGGCCACATCCATGCCGCTCTGTGTCAGCAGTTCCATCAGGCCCTGGTTCTCACCATCGGGATGACAGACCATGGAAACACCCTTGGCCTTCAGGACCTCGGACGCCTTCAGGCACCAGGGCTGGAAGTATTCCTCGTATAGGGCGGGATAGGTAATCATGTCATCGACGTTGGAGACCCACATCATGGCATCCATCTCGACGCCGGCCAGGGTCTCGAGCAATTGCTCGTAAACACCCTCCAAGGCCTCCAACAACTCCGCCATCTGATTTGGATAGTCATGGTGATGGATGTAAAAATCGGTGGCATCCATGAACGACTTTTGAATGAAGTGCATGGGCGAGGCACAGCTAATGCCGATCCCCTGGGCGATGGCGATGCCGTCGTCTCCGACATAATCGCGCCAGGCGTTGAAACGTTCGTAGGCTGGCTTGATGGTCAGATTGCCAAAAATGTGCGCCAGCACCTTGTAATCGTCCGGTCCCTTGATGGCGTGTTCCTTGACCCAGGAAATTGAGGCACCGGCTTTGCGCATTTCGGCCGTGGAGCCGTGCACCACGCGCACCGCGCCGACCGGCGTGCGGTATTCGACATGCATCATCTCGTCGCCGTCATTACTTTCGTGGCTGACGTCTATCTCAACATCGGACGAGAACTCGAACGTGCAGGGAAATTCCTTCAGGTCAAAAAGCCCAATGCCGCGATGGGTAAGGTCTTCAGGCTTTTCCGGCCGGCTGAACTCCGGCGCCATCTTATGCAGCGGCCAGCCCATGGCGCGGTGAATTTCCTCGACCCGCATGCCTTCGAACCGTGCCGGCATGGTACCCCTGATTTCCTGGGCATTGTGCCAAAGGTCGATACGGGGGACCCATGGAATTCGGTCAACCAGTTCGCCGTTGAATACCGCCAGTATGGTCTCTCTATGGGTCATAACGCCTACTCCGTTGTCGAGAATTGCCGTAGCCAATAGTCCCCATAGGCTTCCCCAAGCCGTTTTATGGTAGCCAAAGAATGGCCGTCGCGGAAGCCGAAAGCGATTTCCACCGCATCAAATGCTTCGCTCCAGACGCCATGGCAAGGTTATCCGAATGCGGCCACGTCCAATCGATTTTGGTTTCATCTATGTCATGTTGAGTTTAAATATGAAATTAGGTGCCGTTTGGCAATTGACATAACGGTCGAATTTGACCAACCTTCGAACCGTGGACGAAGTATTCAAGGCCTAGACTTGCTGACTTCGGACATGCACCTTCATCCGATGCCCAAAGCGCTCCGCTGCGTGAGTGGCGGTCGCGGGGGAGGTTGGATAGATAAGGTAGAACCAAATCAGGGAGGATAGGCTATGAAACGAACCAAATTGACAGGTGGCTTGATCGCCGCCGCAATGAGTTTGACGCTTGGCGCCACAACCGTGAGCGCGGCTGAGAAATGGAGCATGGCGACACCGTGGCCGGGCGGCCCATTGTTGGAACGGGCGGCGAAGGGTGCGGCGCGCAACGTCGAATTTCTCACCAACGGCGACGTCAAGATCGAGGTTTTTCCAGGCGGCACCATGGGCAGCCCCCTCAAAGTGACGGAGACGGTGCGCAAGGGTGTGGCGGAGATTGGTCACAACTGGGCCGGCTATGACTGGGGTATCGACAAGACTACCGTGCTGTTCGCTGGCTGGGCCGGCGGCTTCAACGCCGAGCAGATGTTCCACTGGTTGTTCGAAGGCGGCGGCCTGGAGATGTACCAGGAATACAAGATGGAGAAGTTTGGCGTGCACGTGTTCCCATGCGGCATGCTGCCGCGTGAAATGGGCATGCATTCGCGCAAGCGCCTACAAAAGATGGAGGACTTCAAGGGCCTGAAACTACGCACGGCCGGCGCCTGGGCGGAAATCGTCTCCGGCATGGGCGTTTCCACTGTCATCCTGCCCGGCGCGGAAGTCTATCCCTCGCTGGAGCGTGGCGTGATTGACGCCATCGAATGGGCCCAATTGTCCGTCAACAAGACCTACGGCTTCGAAAAGATCGCTAAATATCTGATCATGCCCGGCTTCCATCAACCATATGCCCTGGCCGAGTGCGAAGTTAACAAGAAGGCCTATGCCAAGATCGGCGAACGGAATCAGAAGCTGATACAGATCGCGGGCAAGATGACCACCTACAAGTTCTATCAGCAGATCGGTCATGACGACACGTCAGCTTACGACTTCTATAAGAATTCCGGCAACGAGATCGTCGTACTGGATGATGCGGTGATCAAGAAAGGTGACGAGCTGTCGCAAGCTTGGGCCGATAAGGTTGCCGCCAAGCAAGGCGGTTGGTTCGCCAAGGTGCTGGCAAACCAACGGGCTTATAAGAAAGCCTGGGGCAACGCTCACAAGTATCGCGATTCCCTGCCTCCAAAATAGAACCTGAGGCCGGGTATCAACCCGTATGTTGCCGGGGGCGCTCTCAACAGAGCGCCCCTGGTGGCATGCCCAGCCAAGGCTTCACCACCTTGAATTTTGCGAGCACCCGATTTCCCAGTATTTGAAACATGGTCTAAACAATGGCGAGTTTTGTTAATTTGGTTGAGCGGATTACGCGCTTCTTCGGGTATGTCGCGGCCTGGATGATATTGCCGCTCACTCTGTCGATGGTGTGGGAAGTGTTTTCGCGCTATGTGCTCGACGCCCCGACTTTCTGGGCTTACGAGATCGCCTATATGCTGATGGGGGCAAGCCTGATGCTCGGGATCGCCTACACGCTTCAGCTACGCCGCCACATACGTGTTGATTTCATCTACGACATGGTCTCGACCAAGCAGCGGGCGATGATCGATTTGGGCGGCTACATTTTTTTCCTGCTGCCGGTGGTGCTCTGGATGCTGTGGGGCCTGTGGGATTATCTCGCTTATGCCTACGAGACCAATGAGGTTTCGGGTGAATCTGCCTGGAACCCGGTCGTCTGGCCATTCCGGGTCACCCTTGTTTTCGGTTTCGTGCTGTTCGCGCTGCAGATCGTCGTGGAAATCATCAAGGGCGGCTATGTGATCATGGGCTTGGAACCGCCTGGCTGGTCCGAAGCTGAAAACCACGCCCCAGACGTCCACGCGGTGGAGCAGTAACATGACCCTTGCCATGTGGATGTTCCCGGCCCTGATGGCCGCGATTTTTATCGGTTTCCCTGTTGCGTTTTCCCTGATGGGGGTCGGCTTTGTGTTCGGCTTGATACGCTTCGGCGACTCGGCCGTGTTTCAATTCGTCACCAAGGTACAGGACGTCAGCGGCAACTACATTCTGTCCGCCGTACCGTTGTTTATTTTCATGGGCGCGATGCTGGAGCGTTCCGGCATCGCCGCGCGGCTGTTCGAGGCAGTGCATCTATGGACCCGCCGTCTGCCCGGTGGTCTGGCTGTCGGCACCGTTGGCATGTGCGTCATCTTCGCCGCCGCCTCCGGCGTGGTCGGTGCGACCGAGACTGTTGTCGGCCTCCTCGCGATCCCGGTGATGCTGACACATAAGTACGATAAGTCGTTGATCTCGGGCACCATCTGTGCCGGCGGCTCGCTCGGTACCATCATCCCGCCATCGGTTGTTGTCGTCGTGCTTGGCCCCGTGGCCGACGTCTCGGTCGGCGATCTGTTCGCTGGCATCATGTTTCCCGGCCTGATCATGGCCGGACTTTATATCGCCTATATCCTGGTCCGCTGTATTATCGACCCGGAAGCGGGGCCGCGCCTACCCCATGACGACAGCGAACCGAATTTCTTTGAGAAACTGCGCATCACGACAATTGCCCTGGTACCGCCCTTCATCCTGATCTTCCTGGTGTTGGGAACCATCCTGATGGGCTGGGCAACGACGACCGAGGCCGCGGCCTGCGGCGCCCTTGGCGCCGTCGTGTTGACCCTGATCTACCGCAACTTCTCCTTCGCGGTGCTTTCGGATGCTTTCGTACGAACCATCCTGATCACCGCGATGATCCTGACAATCCTGCTTGGCGGCAGCATATTCTCCGGCGTTTTCATCGCCTCGGGCGGTCTGTCAGCGACCAAGGACATTCTGGCGGCGGCCAATCTGACCGGTTGGCCGACGGTGTTCCTGATCCTTTTCCTCACCTTCCTCGCCGGCTTTGTCCTGGATCTGTTCTCGATCATCCTGATCATCATTCCGATTGCCATACCGATCGTTTCTGGCTTCGGCTTTGATCCGGTCTGGTTCTGTGTGCTGTTCCTGGTGGTCATGCAGACCAGTTACCTGACGCCACCGATGGCACCATCAATCTTCTATCTCCGCGGCATTTCACCGCCCGAGATTACGTTGAAGCACATGTACAAAGGCGTGGTGCCCTTCATCGGGCTTGAGATCGTGACCCTGTTCCTGGTGATGGTCTTTCCCGCCATCGCGCTCTGGCTGCCGGCGAAGCTGCTCGGCGGCTTCTAAGCCAGCGCTTCGGCCATCTGCTCCTTGGCAACGGTAACGGCTTGACCGGCGTCGTGGGCGTAGCCGTCGGCGCCAACGTGATCAGCAAACATCTGGTTGACCGGCGCGCCACCGACGATGACTTTGAGGTCATCGCGCAAACCGGCTTCCGCCAGGGCATCGATGATTTCCTTCATCTGCGGCATGGTCGTGGTCAACAGCGCCGATAGCGCCACAATGTCGGGGCGGTGTTCGCGCACTTGTTCGACCACTTCCTTGGTCGAGACATTGACGCCCATGTCAATCACCTCGAAGCCGGTGCCCTTCATCATGGAAAGCACCATATTCTTGCCGATGTCGTGCAAATCCCCCAGCACCGTGCCGATCAGCACCCGCCCGCCACGCTTGACGTTGGAGGTCGCCAGATAGGGTTCCAACAGTTTTAGACCATCGTTCATGGCCCGGGCCGAGAGCAGCACCTCGGGAATGAACACGGTGCCGTCGGTAAAACGGCCGCCGATCACGTCCATCGCCGGCAGCATGCCCTTGTTGAGGATATCCTGGGCCGCATAACCCTGATCCAGCAGTTCCTGGGCATGCACCAGAATGTCTTCTTCTTCGCCCTCAAGGACATCGTTGGTGACCTGTTCGAAAGCCTCGCCGACATCCATCTCGGCGATGGTTTCCTCCGTTGATTTGGGGACTGCCTTGGGTGTTACCGCTTCCTTGGCCGCCTCCAGGCTGGCCTCGGTAACCGGCCGATAGCTGCCGGCGGCAAGGGGCAGACCGCCCTCCTTTTCGATCCGATCGCCGATGTAGAGCAGCCGGTCAAAATCCGCATCGGGCGGCGTGGTATCGCCGATCGAGGCGACGAAACGGGTACCCGGCGCGATGGTCTTGAACAGATTGTCCATGAAGTCCTTGAGGTCTTCCTGGGTCGAGGACTTCTCCAGCAACAACATCTCCGGGATACCGCCATGGATGGTCAGATGACCCGGCCGGCACCATTGATCGTAATAATCCTCGATCTTCACCTTGGTCATGGGCCATGGCGTTACCGCGTCCGCCACGTCCATGTGGCTGCCCGCGATTAGGTCCATCAGGCCCTGGTTCTCGCCATCGGGATGGCAGACCATGGCGACGCCCCTGGGTTTGAGGATCTCGGCCGCCTTGTGGCACCAGGGCTGAAAATACTCCTCATAAAGGCTGGGATAGGTGATCATGTCATCGACATTGGACATCCACAAAATGGCATCCATCTCGACGCCCGTGAGCACATCGAGGACCTGGTCAAAAACACCATTCATCGCTTCCAGCAGCTCCGCCATCTCCTTGGCGTAATCATGGTGGTGGATGTAGAATTCGGTGGCGTCCAGGAACGTTTTTTGGATGAAGTGCATGGGCGAGCCGCAGCTCAGCCCCAGCCCGCGCGACACCGCGATGCCGTCATCGCCGATCTCTTTCCGCCATCTTTCATAACGCTCGTAGCACGGCTTGATCGTCAGAGTGCCAAAGATATGCGCCATCACCTTGTAGTCCTCGCGACCCTTGATGGCATGTTCCTTGACCCAGGATATGGAGGCGCCGGCCTTCTTCA
This sequence comes from uncultured Rhodospirillaceae bacterium, assembly GCA_964631725.1. Taxonomy (GTDB): domain Bacteria; phylum Pseudomonadota; class Alphaproteobacteria. The sequence continues at coordinate 57,199 of CAZVYX010000025.1, forward strand.
TTTCCGCTGTAAAACCGTGCAGCACGCTGACCGTGCCGACCGGCGTGCGGTACACCACGCGCGTCATCTCGTCGCCATTCTCAAGCTCGGTCGTCACCTGGATGTCGACGTCGGAGGAGAACTCGAAGCCGCAGGGAAATTCCTTCAGATCATAAAGCCCGATGGCACGGTGATGCATGTCCTCGGGCTTTTCCGCGCGGCTGTATTCCGCCGACATCTTGTGCAGCGGCCAACCCAGGGAACGGTGCACGTCTTCCACCGACATGCCCTCGAATTGCTTGGGCATGGTGCCCCTGAATTCCTGGGCATTGTGCCAAAGGTCGATGCGCGGAACCCATGGAATCCGATCGACCATTTCGCCACGAATGACGGCCAATAGATTTTCACGGTGGTTGATCGATGACATCCAAACACTCCTATCTGACAGCCTGGATATTTTTTCGTTATCAACGTTTCCAGTACTGCTAACTTGTGACGGCGATCCAGTTTCGCCGTGCTACTTGGCATACAGGAACCTATTTTGCCCTGGCAAGCGCCTCTTGGATATTGACGAAATGCCGGATCCGACCGGTCATCGCATCGACCTCCGTCGCCGCCATGCCGAAATTGAACACGGCCAGTCCCCTGCCCTCCACGCCAACCAGATAGATCGAGGTCGTGTGGCCCATGGCATATTCGTCGTCCTCGTCCTCATTCTTGTCCCCCGCCTCGTCCTTGGGCGGAAGGATCTTGTTGTAGTAGACACGGTAACCTTCCGCCGCCTGGGCGACTTGCTCCGGCGTTCCAGTCAGACCGATCAGCTTGGGATGGAAGGCGGTGACATACTCCTTCAGCGCCTCGGGGGTATCGCGGGCTGGATCAATGGTGATGAAGATCGGCCGCACCCATTCCGCCTGCTCACCCAGCAGATCCATGGTGGTGCTCATGGCTTGCAGACCGGTCGGGCAGACATCGGGGCAATAGGTGTAGCCAAATGCGATCAGCATCAGCTTGCCGCGGTAGTCCTGGTCTGTCACAGCCCGCCCCGTATGATCGGTCAGGGCGAACGGTCCACTGGGCGGATACATGGTAATGGGATCGATCTTTTCCGGCACCGGGTCGGAATAGAGCAGATAGCCCACCGCCCCGCCGGCCAAGCCGAAGCCGAGCACAATGACAAGGATGGCCAGACGGAATTTGTTCATCGTTCAGTCTTCTCTTTGCAAGATCCGGTTATCGACGCGGGGATCACAGCAGTTTCGCCAGTTCGTACTTCAGCAGCGCCTCGGTCACCGCGCCGGCGTGGACATAGGTGATGAAGCCTTCCCGGTCGATAAAGAAGGTGTAGGGCAGGCCATGCAAGCCGTAGTCCTGCTTGATGCTGCCCGTCAGATCAAGGCCGGAAGGGTAGGTAATACCGTTTTTCGCCAGGAATTGCCGTGCCTTGGCTTCGGTATCATCAATGCCGACGCCGACAAACATCACCTGTCTGGCGGCGTATTCCTGATAGACCTTTTCCAGATCATTCGCCTCGATGCCGCAGGTAGTGCACCAGGAGGCATAGAAATTAATGATCACGGGATTGCCCCGATGATCGCTGAGGCGAAAGCCGCCGCCGCCGTCAAACCGCGTCAACGTGAAATCCGGCGCCAGGCTTTTGCCGGCACCGCGCTCCTCATCCTGGCACCCCGCCAGGGCAAGTGGCAGGCACAGGACCAGGATCAGAGCCAGAAAACGATTTTGCCACCAATGATGCATCGAACACGCCGCCTCGGCGAAAGGTAAAAGAGGAAAAAACGGAAAACTTTAGGCACTCTAAACTGCCATTCCCAATCTCTATGGTCCTTGATCGGTGTCAAAGGCAGCAACCTTGTTAGGGAGTAGTGTTGATGCTGTTTTGGAGCTTGAAAGGGCCCTATCGAAAATGAAGAAAATCAGCCCAATTTTGATCGCCTGCGCCCTGTTTGGGGCCGGAATTTTCGCCGCGACCCAGGCCAGTGGCGGACAGAAATCGGACCCCACCGCCGCCTCGGCCTGGAGTGCCGGAAATGCCGCCGGTCTTGGCAATTTCATGAGTTACTGTATGCCCTGCCATGGCGAAACGGGGAAGGGTGACGGCATGCTGTCAGAAGACCTTGATGTGAAGCCGAGAAATCTTGCCGAACCGGGATTCCTCTCGTCGAAAACCGACGCGCATGTCTTCAAGGTGATCAAGCATGGCGGCGCCTCCGTCGGGCTGACCGAGAATATGACGCCATTCGCGGGTCAACTCAGCGATAAGGAAATCCGCAATGTCATTGCCTATCTCAAGAAAGAGATCTGCAAGTGTGAGTTCAAGTAGTAGCTAATTTATCCGCATGCCCTGAAGACAAGAATATGCGATGCCGACAATGATGCTGATACGCGGGCTTATCCTGGTTTTGCTGCTGTTGCCGCTTGCGGCGGTGGAGGCATGGGCGGAGGATGATTTGTCGATCGGCCGCATGCGGGTGATGATCTGGCCGGAATATGACGATCCCAGCGTCCTGGTGGTCTATGACGGCCGCTTTTCCGACGATACGAAGTTTCCCACGTCGACGGATTTTTTCATTCCCAAGGGCGCCATTATCAACGACATCTGCAGCCTCTCACCCGCCGGGCAGCACTACTGTCAGCTTTTCGATGTCAAGGAAGGCGCGGATTACGATACGGTCCACCTGTCGCTGCCGTTTTCCAACTTCTATCTGAGCTTTCACCTTGCCCCCGTCGATGTCGCGGTGGCGCAACGGCGGATCAAATACGCGATAAAGACCAATCATCCCATCGCCAGCATGGAAGTGGATATCCAGCAGCCCCTGCGGTCGACGGATTTCGCGATCACGCCTTCAGGCGGCAAGAGCTCGGAAGAGAAGGATTTCAACCATTTCACCTACGCCCTGGAAAACGTCGCCAAGGGCGCGGATCCCGTCTTTACGATCGGCTACATAAAGGCAAGCGGCGAACCTTCGGTTGATGTCAAATACGCCTCCATGACCGGGCGGCGGGTCTGGGGGTCGCCCTATCAGACCCAACGCAACGTCAGGACAATTGTTTATGCCGTGTTTGGCACCGGCCTGGTGATGGTTCTGGCCGCATTGTTCTGGATTGTCAGGACCCGGCGGCAAAAGGGCGCGGCGTGATGGCCTGGGTTGCAATCACGCCCTTCAAGCCCCGCCGGTTTAGCCGCCAATTCGCCGGATGGCTGCTGGCCCTATGTCTTTTCCTACCCTTCGACGCCCTGGCCCTGACGGTTGGCGAGGTGGCCCGGGACCTGAACTGTCCCTGCGAATGCCCGCTGATCCTGGAAGACTGCAACATGACCTGCGGCCTCGATTGGAAGGAAGAAATCGGTGAAATGATCAAGGCGGGCAAGAATAAGCAGGAGATCATGGACTACTTCATCGCCTCATATGGCGAAGAAGCGCGCCTGACGACGATGCAACGGATCGACGGCAAGGTTTTCCAATACACCCGGGGCTTTGGCACCACGGATTGGGTGATATTGTGGAGCGGCGTGGCATTCTGGCTCCTGGTCCTCATGGGTGGCATCTACTATGGCGTCAGAAAATTTGCCGCCCGGGCCGCTGTCTAGAGTGAAGCCCCTCATGCTCACCCTCGCCCTATTCACGCTTTTCCTTGCAACGGTGTCCTTTCTGGCGTTCGTCTACCTGATCGAACCCGGCCCCGGCGGCCGGACGCAGTATCTGCTGACCTCCGCCCGGCTGCTGGCGCACAAGTACGATCTGCTCGATCAGCTTAAGCCGGCAGAGATACGGCGGCTGTATCTTTCCACCTGCACCAGGCAGTGCCATGGCAAGGACGTCATCGAAATGACCCCCCGCACGGCGCTGGAGTGGGAACAGATCGTCGGCCGCATGGGGCAAAAGGAAAAGGCCGGCTTCAGCACCGCCGAGGCCAGGACCGTGGCCGAATTCCTGCAGCGCAACTTTCTCTCCAACGTGCCGACGATCCTGCCGGAGGCGACGATGCGCTTCCTCAAGAAACGCCTGTGGCGCCTGGATTTCGGTGAAAGCGATCTCTATTTCGACATCATCTATCTGCCGCGCGGCTATCGCCACCTGATGCCCTATCTGGCCTTCAAGAGCAAACCGAGGAACAGCGACGAGGCCCTGTTCATCGTCTACGTCAACACCCATACCGGTATCGTGCCGCGCTGGAACCTGGCCGATCTCGCCGCCATCAGGATCAACGGCGGTACGGAAACGAAGGCCGCAACCTGGCAGGTCCTCTATGAAGATGGCCAGCAGCATCACAAGCAGGGGGTCCTCACCTTTCCCAGTCTGGCAGAGGCGGACAGCGCGCGGCCCGGTTCCCTGGAAGTGGTGATCCGGCCGCCGGCCATGCGCGAACGGGTCTTCCAATGGCACCTGCCGATCCCCGATGCGGTCATCAGCCTCGATACGGCACGGAAGACGGGGGCGAAACCGTGATGCGGCGCGCAATGATAGCCCTGCTTTTCCTCGTCATGGCACCTCTGATGCAGGGCTGTGACGAAGCGCCCGAAAAGGTTTATGCCGCCGATTTCAGTCTGAAACTGTTCGATGGCCGGACCTTCACCCTGTCCAAGCACAAGGGCGAGGCCGTCATCGTCAATTTCTTCGCCTCGTGGTGCATTCCCTGCCGGGCCGAGGCGCCGGCACTCGAAGCGATGCACCGGAAATACCTGGACAAGAAGGTGATTTTTCTCGGCATCGCGATCAAGGATACGGATACCGCCGCCAAGGGGTTCGTCAAGAAGTACGGGCTGACCTTCCCCACCGGGCTCGACAGCGAACAAGTGGCCAAGGACGCCCTGGGCGTATATGGACTGCCCACCACCTTCTTCATCGATGGCAACGGCCTGATCACTTATACCCATTCAGGCGCCGTGACAGAGGAGCTGATCAAACATGAACTGGACAAGATACTTTAGCTTTCCGGCCGCTGCGATCCTCGCCCTTCTGCTGGTGGGATCGCTTTCGGGCTGTATCGAGGAAAACGTGACGCCGCTGCAAATCGGCGCCAAGGCGCCGCCGTCGACGCTGACCCTGTTGAACGGCCAGACCCGGGAGGTCAACGACCTTGCCGGACGGGCCCAGGTCATCACTTTCATGTCCTCGTGGTGCCCCTGTTCCAACGATTCCATTCCGCTGATGAAGAAGGCGTTCGAACGCCACGGCAAGGGCGACGACGGCAAGGTCGCTTTCCTAATGATCGGCTTCCAAAGCCCCGAGAGCAAGTTCGCGGACATTGCCGCGAAATGGCGGATGCCGTTTCCCGTGGGCTACGATGACGGCGACCAGATCGCGCGGATTTACGGCATCACGGCGCCGCCGACCACCGTCTTCATCGATGCGGAGGGCAACGTCAAGCGGGTTTTCTACGGCAATATCAAGGACATAGAGGACGATTTTTTCAAGTGGACCAGTGAGTTGCTGTAATGGCGTACCTTGGTGCCATCGGCGACGGCTTTTCCTCGTTCTTTTCGATCTGGCAGGTTTGTATCCTGCAGATCTCGCCGTTCTTCCTGGCTTATGTCACCGGCCTTTATTTCGCTACCGGGCCGCTTGGGGCCACGGCCGGCCTTGCCGGGCGGGTGTTGCTTCCGGCAGTCTCTTTCCTGCCCGGTTTCACCGCCATGTATGCCTTGTTGACCATGACCGGGCTGTCGATCGGCCGCGCCTTCGTTTTCAATCTCAGTACGCTGGAGTTTATTGCCGGCGGCTATATTCTGCTTGCCGCGCTTTCGCTGCTGCTGTGGGGACGGCTTACCATGCTGGAACAACTGCGCCGGCCCGCCGTGCTGGCGGCCGTCTCGCTATTGCTCGGCATCGCCTTCGCCCTGATCTATTCGCCCTGCATCACGCCGGCGTTGTCGAAGATACTGGGCCTGGCCGGGCGTCCCGAAACGGCCGTGCATGGCGGCACCCTGGCGCTGTTCTATGCCACCGGTATCTGTCTGGCCCTGACCCTGACGGCCACCGTACTGGTCTATTTGCTGGCTAGAATAGGTATCGTGGCGCGCCACGCGGCGCTGGCAAGAGGCGCCTGCGCCCTGATCCTTGGCATTCTGGCGGGATTGAACCTCAGCGGCACGATGATCTACTACAAGGCGTTCTTTCTGGGCTTCCTGGTGGGATGAAACAAGCGATGGCAAAGCTGCCGCCCGGCTTCAGGCTACAGGCGTTCGGCGGCACGCTGGCCGGTTTCGGGCTGATCGATACCGTCATGAACCTGATAACCGGAATAGCCCTGGACGGATTCTTCCTGATCCTGATCGTCGCCGGCGCCGCCCTATTCGCGATCGGCACCCGGCAAAGACGAAAGCAAGACTACCAGGCGACCTGCGGATAGAACCAGTGTTCGACCATCCATTGGTTGTCATCCAGCAAGGGCACGATGTTACGGTCCTTGTAGGCCTTTGGCGGGATGCCCATGCGGGCGCCCATCATGACATTGTGACAGGAATTGCACCCCAGCGTGGGTGAGACGTGGGTTTCCACGTAAAGCGTGCCGAACGGCACGGCGGTGGCAATCACGACAATCAAGAAGGAACCGGCCGCCGTAAGGACCTTCGCCTTGCTAAGCTTGCCCATGGGGCGCGACGGGGCGCCCTGCTGCCAATTGGTTCTGCCCTTGAAGACATAGGGCAGCAGGATCAGGCCAACGAACAGGGCCAGAGGCAGATAAAAGGTCAGCAGAGACGCCATGGCGCCATCGAATTTCAGGAACGGCTGCAGCAGGAACAGAATGAACCATTCCGGTGCCGGGATATCAGCACCTTCAAGCGGCATCGGGATGATGTCGGGATCTTCGGTGGGCGTGGGGATGTTGAAGGCCAAAACGGCGATGGCGATGATGAAGGGCAGCGACAGCAGGCCATGTTTGATCAGGTAGGCGCCAAGGTTCAGCCTTTTCCTGCGCAGCACAGCCAGGACGTGGAAATCGATCAATATGTAGGCGATTATGGGCAGGATCACCGCATGGGCGACGAGATTTCGGCTTAGGCTAAAAGCATTGATCAGGAAATCCTTCAATGCCGGACCCACCAGCGGTACAGCGGCCAGATAGTTGGGCACCATTTCCATGAACCAATAGGCCCGCCATTCCCAGGGCAGGATAAAGCCGGTTACCAGCAAGGCCAGAAGCGGCAGCAAAAGCAGGCCGCCGGTAAGCCAGGAAGTGGAGCGGAGATAGTTGAGAAACTCCCGCCGCAGCAGGCTCCTGACCACGTGCACGATGATGGCGGCGAAAATGAACAGCGCCATCCAGCGGTGACTGTCCCTGATCCAGGCACCGGCGGCGAAGTCCTTGTAGAGGCCCTGAACGCTGGCATAAGCCGTTTCCAGGCCGGCCTGATAAAACATGGCCAGAAAGATTCCGGTCAAAAGCTGCAGGATCAGCAAAACCAAGGCGACACCGCCAAAATAATGCCGCCAGTGATTAAGCTCTATGTTCATTTTCATTGTTTACTCGTCGTCGTTTGCACCAAGGCGAATTTTTCGCCGGTTTGACCAGCTTCCACGCGATAGAGGTAGGGCCGCTTTATCGGTGTGCCGTCCGCCGCCCAGTGGCCAGGGCCGCTCACGCCCTCGCCTGCCTTTAGCTTGACCAGGGCCTCTCTGACGACAGAGCCTTTCAGGGAAGCGGCATCGTTCAGTGCCTGGGCCAGAAGTCCGAAGGCGTCGTAGGCCAGGGCGGCAAATCTGTCGGGCACGGCGTTTTTCCTGGCCTTGTGCGCCGCCACGAAATCGCTGACCAGGGATGAAGGATGATCGGGCGCGAAAGTAGCGTAGACCAGAGCACCCCGCACCGCGGCTCCACCCTGTTCCAGGAATTGTCCATTGAACAGATCTTCACCGCCGATTATGGGCAAAGCCGGCTTGCCGTCCTTGCTGGCTGCCTTGGCCAGCAGCGCGGCCTCCTGCACGCTCCCCGTAAAGATGATGGCCTGCAATCCGTCCGAGCTGGCCTTCAGGGCCGCCGCGACCTTGCCAATATCCGTCTTGCCCGAAAATGTATCGTAGGTATCGGCTTCAAGGACGATCTTGCCGCCGTGCCTTGGCACCGCCTGCTTGAACAGGGCGGCAATGGAGAGGGAATAGTCATAGGACGACGATGTGACCAGGGCGAAGTCGCGGTAGCCCAGCTCAGCCGTGGCATGGCGAAGCATTGCATCGATGGCGGTCTCGTCGGGCAGAGCGAAATGGAAAATATAACTGCCGCTTCTGGCAATTTTTCGCCTCGTCCCGATGGAAATGAAAACCGTGCGCGCGCCGTTGACCAGGTGGGTCGGCGCGAATGTTGACCAGCCCGTGGGAGCCGAAAATATTGCCACCACGTTCTTCTTGATCAAGGCCTCGGCGATATCGAGGGCCTGGCCGGAGCCGCCGCTGTTGTCATGATGAATGATTTCGATCTTTTCGCCGCGCAGACCGCCCCGGGCATTGAAACGCTCGGCCGCCATGGTGATGCCTTCCAGCACGGCCAGGCCGTATTTTGCCTCCGCGCCGGTTTCCGGGCCGATTACGCCGACGATCAGGGCCCGTTCCTTTTCCTGCCGCTGGGCCGGTTTCTTGGCGGCCGGCGGCGCCATCCATTCCGGTCTGCCGGCCTTTTCCACAACCGGCGTTTCACCGTCATCGCCCTGCAGACCAAGCAAGGCGAAGACGGCAACACCACCGAGGGCGATGCCGACCAGAAAAATCAAAATCGTCTTGAAACGCATCTCGCGCTACACCGCTCCCTTGGCGGACCCTTCTAGCCCGCTTCCTTCCAATGCTCTCCGCCGGCGAGCAGAGATTTGACGAGTTTTTCTTCCAGCAGGACGACGTTCTGGCTGCTGTTGCTCCTGGCGAAATAGCCGCGCCGCTTCCGGTCCTTGCCGCCAATGTGCAGAACCTGCACCTGCTTCTTGCCCTGCACCGTGATGGTTACGGTGATGCTCGGGGGTTCCAGTCCGTATTGGGCCAAACCGGAAGGCGCCTCATCGACAAACGCCTTCACCGGCGTGTCCTTGATCGCGTACAGAGTTTCCAGCACCTTGGCCTGATCGGCGCGGGCTTTTTGCGGCAGCAACATGTCCCATCGCCCGCGCTCGAGCACCACGACCACCATATCCCTGCCCCGGCGCATGATCTCCATGCGCTTCAGTTTCAGGGGATCAAAAAGCAGGGTCGATTTGTCACGCAGGGCATAGACGGAAGTGTCCGCCTCCGTCCGCACATCGGAATGGATGCGGTATACGGCGGTCTCGCCCTTGAACCTGCCGTAGGTGACGTTGAGGGTTGGGCCCTTGTCACCAAATTCCATGGTGGTCACACCGTTGGCGGTCTTGAAACTGATTTCCAGCTCCGGTTGGGCCAGCCCCAGCTCCGCCAGCTTGGCCGGCTCCGGGTCTTCAAACAAGATCGCGTCCTTGCGCGAGTCGACGATATTCTTCAACAACTTGCCGATGGCCTCGTCGTCGCCCTTCGCCGCCAGGGGTTCGTTCAGCTGCCATCCGTCACCTTCCCTGTTCAGGCGCGCCCGGATGCCGTCCTTGGCGGTTTTAATCCAAAATGCGGCCACCTGGTCGATTTCAAAGGGAAACAGCTTCAGGTTCGCCTGTTCGACCCGTTCGGCCTCCTCGACCCTGTCGTCAATCAACTGGGAAGCCCCAAACAGCGCGGCCAGAGCGATAACCCAGAAAATCGTTTTCTTGAAATTCTTCAAGACATCCACCGCCGGCGTCCGACGACGGCGATGCCGATCGCCAGCATCAAGGTTGGCATCAGGATGACGCATAGCCAAAAGACCAGGTTGTTCTGCGTATCCGTCAGGGTCAATGGGGTCAATTCGGTCGGCTTCTTGCGCACCGATACCAGGGCCGTTTCCTTGGCCAGCCAACCGACCATATTGAGGAAGAAATCCTTATTGCCCATCAGATTGAGATAGGCATTGCCGGCGAAGTCGGAATCACCAACCACGATGATCCGGCCCCAACGGTTAACACCTTCCGTCAGGGTGCTCTTCGGGGTCACGACGGTATCACCCGGCTTGCCGGCCACTGAAGGTGCCTTGGCCGGGGCCGGGGCGGCCGCATTACTCTTGTCCTTGACCTTGATGACGCTGACAGCGGCCAGACTTATCGGGCCGCGCTGGTCGTCATCCGCATTGAACTTGATATCCTCTTCCTCCAGCTTGCCCTTGCTCTTGGCCCAACTGCTGGAACCGGTCTTGGCCAGATTGAACATACCCTTGGCCGGATCTTCCTTGACCTCGATGGAGCGGGCCACGGGGAAGAAGGTGACGAACCTGAAGTCCCGGCCAATCATGTGCTTCTGGTTATATTCCATCACCACGGGCGTCAGGTAATTGGCGCCGAGCATCTTGCTTTGCTTGTCGATGATGATGTCGTTGCCGACCTTGAAGCCATATCCCGATAGATGGGTGGAGATCGTCGGCGCCAACAACGGGTCAAGCAGGAACAGCAGACTGCCGCCGCCGTCCACATAGCTTCTGATCTTGACCAACTCGGCCGGCAGGAAATCCGTCTTCGGCCCGGCGATGACCAGAATGGCGGCATCCTCGGGCACCCGCTCCTGGTTAACGAGGAGCAATTCACTAACCTTGAAAGTCTCCTTCTCCATCGCCGCCTTGGCCAGCTTGTAGCCCGTCTTCTCGCCGTCCTTGAGGTCCTTTTCGCCATGACCTTTTAGGAAGTAGATGGTCTTGACCTTGTCGGAAATAACTTTCAGCAGGGCGTTGGTAAGCTTCTCCTCCGACTCGAACCCCACCGTCTCCTGCTTGCCGCGGGAACGGATCAAAGTTGTTCGATACGATGTGACGCCATATTTCGCGGTCTCGATGGGACGCTTGTCCGGATCGACAAAATGAAAACTAAATTTCGGTGTATGGTAGGAATATTCCTCCAACAGGTCATGCATCGCCTGCCTGGATCGTTCGTCGCCCCGATAGAAGGCCACGGCCTCCACATCATGTTCCAGGGATTTCAGGATTTTCACGGTTTGCCGCGACAGCGAATAGCGCCCGGTCTCGGTCAGATCGGTCCGCACCTTGTAGCGTACCGACATCACGCCGACCAGGGCGATGATGACCGCGAATACGGCAATCATGACCGCCATATTGGCGCCGTGCTTGGTTGAACGCTGGGATGTGAAGCGTCTGATTTCCGTGAAATTGATATAAAAGAACAACAGTAGCGAAAGCAGGCCGCCCCAAACCAGGGACAGCGGGACAACGCCAAATTCTCGCGTAACCGCATAGTATATGCCGCCGGCGGCGACGCAGACGACACCGGCCAACCCGAGGGCGAAGAGCAACTTCCTAAACGTCATCACCGCCACCGGTTGGATTCAAGCGACCGCAGGGTCAGAAACAGGAACAACGCGGTGAATACCAGGAAATAGATGATATCCTCGGTATCGACGACGCCCTTGGCCAGGCTTTCGAGATGCTCGTTCATGGCAAGGTACGAGATGATCTGGGCAATGGTTGGCGACACGAATGTCGTCGAATAACTCATCAACCAGAAACAAAAGAGAATTCCGATCGAGAGCGAAGCGGCGATGATCTGGTTCTCGGTCAGGGACGAGGTAAAAATGCCCAGCGAAATGAAGGCCGCGCCGAGCAAGAACAGCCCGCCGTAGCCGGTGATCATCGGCACTATTTCCGGCTGTCCCAGATAGATCAATAGGATCGGATAGGAAATGGTGGAAAGCAGCATCGCGGCGAACACGACCAGACAGGCCAGGAACTTGCCAATGACGACCTCGGCATCTCTAACCGGATAGGTCAGCAGCAGCTCCATGGTGCCGGACTTCTTTTCATCCGCCAGCAACTTCATCGTCAGCAGCGGCAACATCAACAGCATGACGATGGAGATATTACCGAACAGCGGCCGCACCACGGTCTCATTGATATTCAAAAGATTGTATTGCTTGGCCACCATGGGGTTGGCCTGGGCCTGCAGGCTCAGAACAGAAAAACTGGCCAGCAGATTGAAAAACAGATATCCCGTCGCGGCCGCGAAAATGGCGATGACCGCATAAGCAATATAGGAACTGAAATAAGACTTGAGATCCTTTTTCAGAACAAGACCGATGTTCCTCGGGTTCACGGGCCGTCCTCTTCCGTCACCAGTTGAATGAAGACGTCCTCCAGCGAGGTCTCCATCGCGCGCATCTCATTCAGTTTCCAATTGTTGGCCACGATCACGGGCAGGATACTCTGCTCCCCATCCGCGTCCTTATCCAGTTCGACGACAAAGCCATTGCCACCACCGTCATCCCCGTTGCCGCTGGCGGCCGCCGGCTCAACCTTGCCGATACCCTGGATCGCGCTCAAGGCGGCGGTGATCCGCTCGCGCTCGCCGCTGATGCTGAGGAACAGCCGTGATGAATCACGCAGGTTACCGGTCAGGTTTTCCGGCGTATCCACCGCCACCAGCTTACCCTTGTTGATGATAATCACGCGTTCGCAGACCATGCTCACCTCGGGCAGGATATGGCTGGAGAGAATGATCGTGCGCTGCTCCGCCAGTTCACGGATCAGCTTGCGGATTTCCTTGATCTGTTTTGGGTCGAGACCGTTGGTGGGTTCGTCGAGAATCAGGATCTCGGGGTCGTTGACCAGGGCCTGGGCCAAGCCCACCCGCTGCCGGTAACCCTTGGACAATTCAGCGATCGGGCGGCCGGCAACCGCCTCAAGGCCGCAATCACCCATGGTCCGGGTGATCGTCTGTTTGACGGCCCGGCCCTCCACCCCCTTGATGCCGGCGACAAAGGCCAGGTAGTCATCGACAATCATGTCGCCATACAAGGGCACGTTTTCAGGCAGATAGCCGATCCGCTTACGGACCTCGAAGGAATCCTCGAAGCAGTCGTAGCCGGCCACCATGGCCTTTCCCGAAGTGGCGGGAAAGTAACAGGTCAGGATACGCATGGTCGTGGTCTTGCCGGCACCGTTTGGTCCGAGAAAACCGATGGTCTCACCCTTCTCGGCGGAGAACGTCAAACCCTCAATGCCAAGATGCGAACCATAGCTCTTGGTCAGGTCTTCAACTTCGATCATGATTGCTTGCCGTCCGTTCCGAGGCCATAGCGCCTGTAGGCGCCCGGTGCCCGCTTGTTTTTGAGCGCTGCTTCGATCGGCCGCTTTTCAACGGGGGTCGCCAGAAGATCGATCAACGCCTGATCCCTGTCGAGAAGTTTGCGCAGGTCCTTTTCGGGCCAATCGCTCTCCCAATTGCCGATCAGGGCGTTCCAGGCCTGGGCGATGGCGACGATTTCGGCGTCGCTGAACTGTTCAAGATCGATGTGCTTGTTTTGGGCATTCGTGATGTCCGTGTACTTCTTCATGAAGTGCGCCACGACAATGAACGGCGGCCCGCAGCGGGAGCAGTACTTGAGCATCTTTTCCTCGCTATGACAGGTCGAACACCTCTCATAGGCAAGTGCGATGGCCTCATCCGGGGTATAGGCGATATACCCCATTGCCTTGGCTTCCTTGACAAAGGCCGCGCCTAGGGAATTGGGTACCAGGACGATCAAGGCGGCGGTGCCCAGAACGGCGGCAAGCAACACTGCCGATATTATCCAGCCCTTCCTCATCACCCGATACCCTTGGTCTAAAGAAAAGAGGAGGTCAGTCGCGCAAGCGCTTCCGGCCCCCTCTTTCTTTTCATTTCCGCCGCAGCGGATGTTTCGAACTTCAAATCCGGCCCTAACCGATACTTTAGGCGATCAGGGTCTCGAAATCAAAATCCCTTCTTAACCTTAGCCGCGACTTCGGTTGCCCGCTTGCGCAGACCGCCTTCGACATAGCCGCCACCCTTAAGAGCGCCATCGCCACGTCCAGCCAGGCTGACTTCCGTATCCTCTTGCGCTTCCTGGAACTCTTCGCTCTTGCTTGCTGTCAGAGCGTCGATATCACCAGCGATCGGCTTGAAGGTGGTTTTCGGGTTCAGATATTCCTCAATCGTCTTCGGCGGTTTGGCATCAGCCATCATCCGAAGCCAAGCCACGACATTCCAAATGTCCTGATCCTGCAGGAAATTGCCCCAAGCCGGCATCGATGCCGAAAGATTGACGGCTTCGCCACCGCCCTTGATGACCGTGAACAGCTGCAAATTGGACTTGTTGTTCATGTAGCCGCCGTCGGTCAGAACGCGCGGACGCGGATCAACTTGCGAGGCGCTCGGCCCGTCGCCGCGCAGCCCCCAGCCATGGCAGGCGATGCAATAGACGTAATACCATTGCTTGCCTTCGTTGGGATCGGCTCCGGGAACAAGGGTGCTCTTGAAGGCCGGCGACCAATTGTTGGTCCATTGATTGTAGAGCGCTTCGCCTTCCTTGGGCTTCTTAACGCGGTCCCACAATTCGGTCTTGCCGCTCTTGCCTGCGTAACCGCTGTCGCCCTTCGTCAGCGTGGTGCCTTCAGTGCGCTTGCCGACACCTGTCAGGTAGTCGAACGGCGCCACGCCATAGGTGCTGCCGGCCACGCCGGACGTCATCTGGGTCGCTTCGGCATCGTAGGCATCCGCGGCAGCCTCCAATTCCGCATCCGTACGGACCGGACAGACCACCTTGGTACCATCATGCAGCTGGCACCTGGTCGTCGCCGCCTGCGAAGGTGTGTACGCCGACATCGCGATAACGCTGCCTAATGCCGCCGCCAATATGAACTTAAATTTCAGCTGCATTCTTAATTTCTCCCCGTATATCGAAGCCAGCTATCGATATGTCCGGCTGACTTACTGTCAAACTCACCAAGGGTGGCCGGGTCAGCGCATGGACGCACCACCCGACACAAATAGAACACAGCATGACCGGAACATAGTTTGCGGAGCACCGACTTGACCTTGGTCAAGCCCGCTTCCAGGACGGGCCTCGACACCCCTCCTTGCGCCTGCCGCAACCGCCCGCGATGGCAGAGAACAAGGGGCATAGACACGGACGGCACGGTGACCGCCGCACGGTCTGCGACAAAACATCGCAGGCCAAAAGATCCTGGAAATTTCTTCGATTCTAGCGCCGTCCACGTCTTTGGTCCGGTTCAATAGCCAGGCAAAATTTGTAAGAGCGATTGGCCGGCAAGCAATCCGGCAGCGCGGACAACTTCGGAAGCTATTTCAGCCACAACCCCAGCAGGTCTTCGCCGCGCAGTCGGTTCAAGGCGTTTTGCGAAATATCGGTGAACCAGATGTTGCCGTCCCGGTCGATCGCGATGTCATTTGGTTCGCTTTGCCCCAGCACCACCTTGAACTCCAGAAACTCCCCGGAAACCGCGTTCATGGCCCCAAGCTTGCCCACATGGCCAAGCGAGAAAATGACATTTCCGTGCCGGTCGATGGTCAGTCCCTCGACAACCCCGCGTACCGGAAGCGTGAAACCCTCGAATTGTCCTTTCGACGGATCGAACATCATCAGTTTGCTGTTCCTGCGGCCGCCGAACCAGATCCGCCCATCAGGGCCGATGACAATATCCTTGGGCACCAGGAAGGGTTCGGGGAAAGCGAACTCCCTGAACTTTCCGCTTCGCGGATCGAACGAAGCCAGCTTATTTCCCTGCGATTCGACGAACCATATGAGGCCCTTGGCGCCCACCGCGATACCGGTCGGCTGACTGTTGGGCGTGGGAATGGGATACTCCGTGAAGCTTTCGTTTCGGGGATTGAACTTACCGAGTTTGTTGCCGAAAAATTCGGTGAACCAGATCACGCCGCCATCGTTATCATCCGCGCTGGCGATCCAACGGGGAACACTGTCGATGGTCGGAATGTCATATTCCTTGAAGGTCTTGGAGACCGGATCGAAGCGGCCCAATTGATTGGCGTCCTGCTCGACGAACCAAACCACACCCGCGCCATCTGTCGTGAGATCGGCGGGAAAACTTCGATGGGTGGGTATGTCGTACTCCGTGAAGGCTTTCTTGGCCGGATCGAATTTGCCCAGTTTGTTGGCGTTGGCTTCCAATACCCAGATCGTGCCGCTGGCGGTAATATTTATCCTGGAGGGCAAGGCATTCCGCGACGGTATGGGGTAGGTGTCGAGATTCCAGTTCAAATTGGCGGCACCAGCAAGCGAAGCAACGAGCAAACCCAACAAAGCCGCGCATACGATAGCCACGCGCCGCATCATGCCGGCCGCCTACGCCAGAGGATGAATAGTCCTCCCAATAACAACACGGCCAGGGCGGTCAAGGCAGCGGCCACGATCGTATCACCCATTGGCGTCGCCGACGCCACACTGGATGGCCGCGCGGTGGCGGCCGTTCCGGCCCCTCCCCCGCCCCGGACCACGATCTTTGCCATGGCGGCCCGGGCCTTGGTCATGGAAAGCATGCCAAGCCTTTTTGCCTCGGTACCGGTCTCCGAGAACCAGAGGCGACGGCGCGCGGCATCGATCGCCATGTCGCCGGGAAGCGAGGCAAAGGTGGGAATGTCAAACTCCTTGAATTCCGCCTGCACGGGTTCAAACAGACCGACCTTGTTGCCCATGTACTCGAGAAACCAAATCCCACCGTCACCGCCCGCCGCGATGGCATTGGGCAAGCCGCCCGCGGTTGGGATCAAGGCCTCGTAGAACCTCTCTTCCTCGGGATAAAACACACTGAGCCTGTTGGTTCGCAACTCGACGAACCAGACCCTGCCCGTGCCATCCACGGTCAGTGCTTCGGGATTGGCGAAAGCGGTCGGGATCTGATACTCGCTGAACGCGGCCCTGGCGGGAACAAACCTGCCGATCTTGTTGGCATTGGCCTCGGTGAACCAGATGCTATCGCCGCCGTCAATTGCGATCCCCTTGGGATAGCTATGCGGTGTGGGAATGGCATAGCCCCGCAGACCGGCGCCGTCCGGGGCAAAGCTATAAAGCTTGTTATTCTCGGGCGAGAGAAACCAGACGACCCCCTTTCGGTCGACCAACAGGTCATCTGGTGAAACGTTGCCTTGATCCTTGCCATGTTCGCCGGCCGTGCCGGAGTCTGGATCGGCAAGAATGTATCGCCTAAACTTGCCGGCGGTTGGATCGAACCGGCCCAACAACCACGTACCGTCATCGGAATCGGCCCATCGGCGAACGCTGAACCAGACGCTGCCGTCCGGGCCGAGCGCCAGCCGCGATGGCCCAAGGTTGCCCCAATCGGAAGGCAGGGGAAAAGCCTCGAACACCCGATGCTCGGGATCGAACACGACAAGGTTCTTCCCGACTTTCTCGGTGAACCATACCTTTCCCCCGATCCCCACCGCGATGGAGTGTGGTGAACTGATATTGCTGGGAACCTCGAACTCCTCAATCACCGAGTCCATCGCTTGGTCGGCCGACCGGGCCGCGATCGGTATCGCCAGAAGGAATGCACAGCACAACAAACCGGTTACCCAAGCGCCTGGGCCGGGCCGTTGCGGTATATGGAGCCTGCGCAGGAGACGGTGCATCTGCACGAAGATTACCACGTCATGGTCGGTTCGTAATAGTGCCGCAATTGCCAGTTCGCGTCCTTGTACGACTGCACGGTGCCGCCGCCGGCCCGGTAACCACCTACCTTGATCTGCGTTTCCCGGGCACCGCGGTAGTATTTCGCCATGTCGGGTGGCGGCAACGCCTGGCGCACGCCCATCATCGGATTGTGGCAAGAGGTGCAACCGGTGGTCTTGGCGGGAAAGCCGTTGCCCATCACGGCGGCCGTCATGCCGACCCAGATGCCCACGGCGCCCACCGCCATCAGCAGCTTGGCCACGGTCGAGTGGCGCCGCCCGGACGCCTTCCTACGGCCAAAGACCAGCGGCAGGGCAAACCCCGCCAGCAGGATCAGGACGGGGGCCCAGAAGGTCCCCACGGGCAGCCATTTGGTCGCCTCGCCGGTCAGGTACCAGAACGGCTGGAAGATGAAGATCAGATACCATTCAGGGGCCGGAAGATACTCGCCCTCGGTGGGCAGTGGCGGCATGTTCACATCCGAGGGCACGCGATAGTAATAGGACAGAACGACCAATAGGGCGATGGTGATGACGCTGACGGCCACGGTTTTGAGGGCGTGGCGCGGCCAAAAGCCATGGAACTTCTGCGGATAGGGCGGATCGTATTTCGGATCGCGGATCAGTTCGCGTTGCTTCTCGGTCATGCCTTCGCTCCCACCGCCGCCTTCACACTTACAGGGGTTCCGAGATGCCGTGCTTCTTCACCATCCTGAAATGGAAAGCGAGAAGCGCGAACAGGATCAACGGCAGAATCACGATATGAGTGATGAAACTTCGGTAGATCGTGAAAGTATCGAGCACGAAGCTCTTCATGAACTCGCCGACCAGCGGCCACGTCGCAACATAGTCGACCCAGATCGCATAGGACCAATAAGCCCGCCAGTCCCAAGGCAGAATGATGCCGCTGAGCACAAGCAGGAAGACCACGAAAAATTGCAATACACCGGAAATCCAATTCAGCTCCCGGGGGTTGCGGTAGGCCTTGCGGTAGAACACGGTAACCAGGTGGGTGAAGACCGAGGCCAGCAACAACGTCGCGCCCCAACGGTGCATGTTCCTGACCAGCCAGCCGAGCGGAACCTCGTTCGACATATAGTCGATGCTATTCAGGGCTTCCTTGGGGTCGGGGGTATAATAGAACAGCATGAAAATGCCGCCGATCACCTGCAGGATGATGATCAGCAGGGAGATGCCGCCAAAACAAAAGAAAAAGGAATGCGAAGGAACGGCCTGTGCCTTCTTCGCTTGCAGCCAGGTGCCAAAGCCGGTCCTCTGGTCCAGCCAGTCGCTGAGCTTCGCCATCATTGGCTTTGACCCTTGCCGCCGCCAACGCCGCCGGTGGCGGTGGAGGCATTCGCCTGCATGGCCTTGGTGATGCTCTCACGGTCCTGATCGTCGGTGTCGCCCCTGAAATCGAGCTTCCAGGTGTTGCTTTCCTCGTCCACGTTCAGGTGGACCTGGGTGCGGATGTTGTAGACGCCGCCGAAATTCGACGGCATGCGGTAATCGATTGTCACCACCGCGTGTCTGCCACTGATCGTGCTGTCGACGATATCCGCCTTGAAACCAGACGGGTACCGGTTGACGACACCGAGAAATAGCGCCCGGTCGGTTCGCGTTTGCGCGCCGCTGGTCAGCTTGTAGGCTTCGTTGATCAGCAGGTTGCCGCCCCTGATCTTCGCTTCGGAGATATATTCGTAGAAATTCTCGACCACCGAGACCGGTGTCTCTTCTGGCAGCGGCATTTCCTCGGTACCGAGATTTATCGCGGCGAAACTGACGCCAACCAGGAGCAGAACCGCGAATACGCCGCCGAAAAGAGCCTTCATTGGAAGTTTTGACAACATTTCTCTTGCGAACTCCGAATAGTCAACGTGATCCCTGAACTTAAGCGCAAAGCCCCGGCGTTACTGTACTTTTTGCCGTGGCGCCGAAGGAAAAACGAACACCGCTGTTCCAACGTACGACAGAACTCAACGGGCCCCTAAACGGCACTCATCCCCCCTTTTTGCAAAGGGAGGATGAGATACAACAAGCCGTTCATGAGTGCTTCCGGGCGTTACAGCCCCTTCACTCTCGGTGCGATCTCGAGCTCGCCCGGTCCGACCAGACCAGGCAGCGTCTGCGCCTTGTCATACTCGCCGATTGACAGGTTCGAGGCATCGCCGTTGGGATCGTCCACGAAGAACGAGCCGCGCATTTCCAGATGCAGAGGACCGCAGAAATGCTGGCAGAAGATCGCGTACTCACCGGTGATATCGGCCGTGAACTCGGCCACCGCCGTCACGCCACGCGGTGCGTCAAGGTTGGTCCGCAAACCGTAAGGCCCATAGATCAGGAAGCCCATGGTGACGTCCGGGTTCTTGGTGATACCTGCCGCCCGGTCGATGTTGGTCACGAAGATGCGCACCTTGTCGCCCTTGTTGACCCGCACCTGCCGCGGAATGTAGCCATAGCTGAAAGCCTTGACGTGAACTTCCTTGACGCCGTCCTTCATGCGGATGCCGGGTTTTTCCTTGGACTTGGGAATCAGATAAACCTTGGCATCGGCCCTGTGCGCGGGACGGATGTCGACGGCGGCCTTGGTGATCAGACCACCCTTGGTCGCCTGGCCCATGTTCCAACGCTTGATCTGCGAGGCGTAGATCGACTTGGCGTTATGCGGTTCGCCGTCAACCGGAACGATCCGCAGGGTCTTGCCGTAAGTCGGGCTCTTCTCCCGCGCATCCCACAGTTCGAAGTTCACCGGGAAAATCAGGCCGGTTGGATTGAACAGGCCAGTGGAGAACTTGTTGAGCGAGATGACGTAGTCGTTGTTGGAGGAGATGGCGATGTGGCCGGTCCGGTAATGGGTCGGAATTTCATCCACCACTTCGAGCTTCTTCAAGTCGATCTTCACGTTCGAATCCGACACGAAGCAGCTTTCGTAAGCATACTTGGAAGTCAGGCCTTCCGGGCTGTCCTTGCCGGGCTCGTAGGTGCCGCCGTCCTTGTCGTAAACATCCATGACCGAATGCAACGGGCCGGCGCAGGTCGGGATCACCTTCTTGACCGCCAGTTTCTCGACGTCGATCACGGTCATGGTCGCCGACAGCTTGTCACTGACCAGAACCATGGTGCTTTCGGGAATGACGTCGGTGCCATGCGGGTTCTTACCGACCGGGATTTCCTTGATGTACTTGAAGGGAGAGGTCGAGAACACGCCTACCGTGGAGTGATAGTAGTTGCCGGAAAAGACGTAACGGCCCTTTTTGTCGACATCAAGATAGTCAGGTGCGCTAGGCGCCGGACCCCAGTCGATGACCTCGGTCTTACCGGTGGAAATTTCGGTCTTCGACATCTTGCCGGAATATTCGCCGGAGCCGTAAAGGAACTTACCGGTGTCATCCAAGGCGATATGATGGACGCCAAAGGGGAACGGCAGGGAAATCAAACGCTCCAGATAGCCGCTCTGCAGGTTGATAACGCCGATGGTATTGGCGCCCTTATCGTTGACATACAGGTATTTCCCGTCGGGCGTCAGGTTCTTGTTGCCCGCATTGGTGCCGCTGAATACCGGTTCGTGCAGATCGACGCCAACGTCGATGTGGCGATAGGTCCGCATGCTGGGCAATCCGATGATGGCAACCCTGCCATCCAGACCGCCGGCATTGTAGAGCAGCATCGGGTCCTTCGTCGGATTATCCGTTGCTTCATTGGACGCGTGTTGCCAATCGGGCAAATCCGCCGCCGCCAATGATTCCGAAGACGCCGACATCGCGATTACGCTGCCCAATGCCGCCGCCCATATGAACTTAGATTTCAGCTGCATTCTTAATTTCTCCCCGTATATCGAAGCCAGCTTTCGATATGTCCGGCTGACTTACTGTCAAACTCACCAAGGGTGGCCGGGTCGGCGCATGGACGCACTTCCCGACGCAAATAGAACACAGCTTGACGGGATCATAGTTTGCGTGGCGCCGACTTGACCTTGGTCAAGCCCAGGTTTCGGATCCACTCTTGGAGTGCTCTTTGCGAACGTTGAAACCGCCCGCGATGCCTACGGACAAAGGGCATCGGCGCGATCGAGGCCCGAGCCGGCGGATGCTCTGCGACAAAACACCGCAGGCCAGTATCTAACCGGCGTTGCCCCGGCGGTCCACGAAGGATTTGGTCATCGCGGTCGTCAATGGCGGGGCGGTCCGCGATGGTGGCAGGTCGGAGCCCGGCCATCGCCGGCGGGGATGTCACGGCCCTAAAGGCGACCCTTGAACGGGCCGACATGGGCACCGCGATACCAGCGATCGGACGGGCATCGCCCCTTCTCAATGGCTCAACGGCTTAGATCATACAGCCCCAAAATGCTATGATCGTTCACAGCGAATAAAATCCGGGCGGATGCGGCTACGGCCGGGCAAGGGAAATGGACCGACGATGAGCGAACCCCTAAGATGTAGCCGGGCCGAGAACGACATGGTCGCGCTTGGAATTGCCGCCAATATGCTGCACGCATCGCCGCCCTTCGACAGGCAAAGCGCCAAAGGTTTTGTCGGCACCTTGCTGGGCCAGATCTCCAGGAAGCACTACGTCTTTACAATGCGCGGCAAAGAAATTCTCGGCTATGCCGGTTGGTCGCTGTGCAGCGAAGAGGTCGCCCGTAGCTGGTCGGAAGGGCGCTATACACCCAAGTACGAGGAATCCATTGACGGACCCTGCGTGATGGTCGCTACCTTCTTCGCCGAAAATCCGGAGGCAACCCGTTTCCAGGCGCAATATTTGAGAAGTCTGAAACCCGACGCGGCGCTAATCGGGCGGCGGGAATACGCTGATGGTAGGATGCGGCCCCTTGTGCTGCCCGGGCAGAAGTAGTTCAGCTTCTGCCCGGAGCCAAGAGTTTTTACTTCAACCGCGCCGTCTCCGACCTCTTATACGAAGACGAAGTCATCTTCGTGCAGGTCGCCCAGATTGACGCCGATCAGTGTGACGCTATCACCGCCGCCCAGGTCCAGTTCCGTATCGGCGCCCGTCTGGCTGGCACCCGCCAGTAGCTCGGTCAGATTGGCGTGGGTGGTATCGCCGCGCAGATCAATGACATCGTCGCTGCCGGCACCGGCCGTGAAGTCGATGATGGTGTCGTTGCCGTCACCGTCGACGAAGACGAACAGATCGTCGCCCGCATCGCCAAACAAGCTGTCATCGCCGCCGCCGCCGTTCAGGTAGTCGTCACCGTCGCTGGCGATCAGCAGATCTTCGCCAGCGTCACCTTCAAGCACCACATCGTAAAACCCGCTGAACTTGTCGTTGATCTGAAGATCATCGGCAACATAATATTTATGGGTGGTGCTAGAGCCCGACTTGCCGCTCCAGAAGGAGGTGCCGGAGTGGGGATCCATGATGACGGTATCAACATCCGTGAAGTTTACATCGATATTATGAACCGCGTCGCTGGTGATCCAGTAATCGACAGACGAACTGACCAAGGCACCGTCCTTGTAGCCGAGAAAATTGACATGATCGCCGATGCTGTATGGGCCGGTAGCACCGCCGGTATGGTCGACAAGGTACCCGCGAAGCGTGAACTCGCCGCCCAGGAAATCGAACTCGTGACCATCGCTACTGGCCATCAGCCTGACGCTGTCATTCTCCGGCCAATTTTCGGTCTCGAATGCCAGGGAACCGTTATGGTAGCCGACCTGACTGTGGCTTTCGCCGAAGTCGAAGCGGCCAAATGTTCCGGCATCACTAAAGGTACCGACGGCGCCGTCCGTTTGGCCAGAGGTGGTAAAGGTTACATTTTGGCTGAGATTCAACTCGACAGGGACGGCCGCGTCGGTGACGGCCAAGTTGACTGTACCCGTCACCGCGCTCTGCCCGTCGGAGACCTGATAGGTAAGAATGGAGCTCTCGGTCGCCGTCACGGCTTTGGCGGCAAATTTCAGCTCGGTTAGCTGCGTAACGGTCAGAGCGTCGCCGGACTGGACGGCGGCACCGTTTGCCAGGGTCACGGTGCCGTTTGTCGGCAATAGATCCACGGTGATGGCCAACGGATCGCCATCCGGGTCGAACGGCGCGTCAATTCTCAGTTCCGCCGGCTGCGCATCATCAGCCAGCACGACCGACTTTTCGGCGTCCGGCACAGGCGCATATTCCACATCAATCATGACCGTTGCCGTATCGGTCAGACCCGATTGATCCACCAGGGTATAGTCGAAGGTGTCGTTGCCACTGACCAACGCGAGCGGATTGTAGGTGAAGCTGCCGTCGGCCAGAAGGTTGACGGTTCCACCCTGGGTCGTCGTCAAAGTTGCCGGCACCACGGTAAGCCCGGCAGCATCGTCGCTGTCGGCACCATTGCCGTTGTCCGCCAACACGTTGCCGGTGACCGGCGTGCCCTCGATACCGGTGAACATGTCCACTCGCGCCACCGGCGCGTCGTTGACCGGATTGACAGTCAGATTGGCGGTCGTCGCCATAGCGGCGATGCCGTCAGTGACATCGTAGGACAGCTCGACCGCGCCGTTCCAATCAGCCGCCGGTGTGATCGTCCAGGTATCGTCGCCATTGTCCGTGATACTGGCATTGCCTTGGGAGACAACCACGTTAACCGCTGAGAGTATATCGCCCGCATCAATGTCGTCGGCATTGGCCAGCAACTCGGCCAGGCTGACCGTGGTGCTGGTGTCTTCATCGGTGGCGGCAAGCGCCCCCGGGCCGGCAACCGTCGGCGCGTCGTTGACCGGATTGACAGTCAGGTTGGCGGTAGCCGCCGAATTGGCCCTGCCGTCGGTGACATCGTAGGGCGG
>CAZVYX010000026.1:0-79524 GCA_964631725.1 uncultured Rhodospirillaceae bacterium
AATCCTCCCTTATGAAAACCCCTCAATATGTCCCAGGGGCGCTGACGTCAGACAAAGGCCGTTCGCCGAGGGTCATGGTGCGATACAGCTTGCGATGCTGGCTTGGATCATAGTCCGATCCGGCTTTGTGCAAGGCGGATCGATTGTCGATGATCAGCAAGTCGCCGGCCCGCCAATTGTGGGTGTAGGTGAACTCCGGCTTGATGATTTCCGTCAACAAATCAGCAAGGAATTCCTGCGTCTCGTACGGGTCCATATCATCAATCGTTTCGGTTTTTCCCATGTGAAACCAGATCGCCTTGGTGCCGCGTTCCGGGTGGGTGCGCACCAGCGGATGGATCATTGGCGGTTCGCCCAGTTTGTCCTGCTCGGCGACGCTATCCCGGTTGGCAATTGCCAAACGGGCGCTGCTAACGCGCACGTTGGCGGTTTTCATTTTATCCAGCTTGGCACGGGTTGCGGCGGGAAGGGCTTCATATGCCGCGTTCATGTTGGCCGCCGAGGTGCCGCCGCCCTGTTCGGGTATTGCCACCGCATGCAGGAACGTGAACCTGGGTGGAATCTCCTTGTTGGTATGGTCCGTATGCCAGGTCGCATTCTTGTGCACAATCGCCTGCTTCCCCTGACTGTCTTTTTCGAGATTATCCAAGATGCTGACCATCGGCAGGCCGTCGACCAGATTGGTTTTGATCTGGTCGGGCATCAACTCGCCAAACAGTTCCGCCGCCGCCGCAAACGTCTCCGGAGAGAAACTCTGATCGCGAATGACCACGGCGATGTGATCAACCACGGCTTCATAAATCGCCTTGCGGGTCGTCTCATCAATCGGCTTGGTCAGATCAATCCCCGTAATCTCAGCACCAATCTGCTTCTTAATCGGTGTCAGTTTGAACGATTGCCGCGCCGCGGTTTCCTCTTGAACACTCATGCGTCTCACCCCTGCAAAAAATACCTGAAAGCACAGGTTAAGATTGCTTTGCCCATTGTTCAACAGGCAGAGCCATATTGCCGTTGAAAATGTTGGCAAAGGCCCCAGCTTCGAGCTTTGGTTTGAGTGCGATTATTCGCGTTATCGCGCCGGTGCCGCGCTGCACTCGTTCACAATGCGAAGGAGTGCACGTACTATGACGACGACATGGGAGCGGATAGCCAGTAGGCAAGCATGATCATGCGGTTGTGGCGCGGCGAAGTGGCGTTGTGGAAGACATTCTGGTTGTTCGGGGCGGGCGGCGGTATGCTTCTCGGGCTGCCGATCTTCGCGGCCATGCTGGCCTTGACGGATGTTCCCGACAACCGCACCGCCGCCATTTTTCTCGCCGCCTTGGGATTGTTGCTTATTTACCTTGGCTGGGCATCCGTCGGCATCTGGCGCGCCGCCAGCCGATACCCGGGCAATTCGGCCTGGGCCGTGTTGGCGAAAGTCGCCGTCGGGTTCGAAGTCGCGAATATCATCATCCTGGCGGCCGCGGTTATTTTCGCGGACACAGGTTGATCGAGGCGGTTGTTGCCAGTGCAAAATACCGAATGAAGGGAACACCACCCTCTGTTCAGATATTGGAATTTCGCGTTTCCAGGTTCGGACCAACCGCGTGCTCATTCCGCCCGGGACAACGTGATGAGGGTGATTTCCGAGGGGGCGCCAAAGCGCTTTGGCGGGCCCCAGTATCCCGTCCCCCGGCTGGTATAAACCCACATCTCTCCCAGCCGGTGCAGACCGGCGACATAGGGCTGTTGCAGGCGCACGAAATAATTCCATGGCCAAAACTGGCCGCCATGGGTGTGCCCTGATAGCTGCAGGCCGGCCCCCGCGGCCGCCACCGCCGCAGCAGACCGCGGCTGGTGCGCCAGCATTATTTTCGGCGCCTCGTCGGGACTTTCGAACAGGGCGGCCCGTGGGTCACTGACATGATCGTGGGCCGAATTGTTGGCACTGAAATCATTTATGCCGGCAACGACAAGTTCCGCGCCGTTGTGGCTAAGCACCACATGGGCGTTCGGCAATGGCGTCAGGCCCAAGCGGCGAAAGGCGGCAATCCAGTCATCGGCGCCATGATAATATTCATGATTTCCCGTGACCAAATAGCTACCGTGCCGGGCGCGCAGCTCGGCAAGGGGCGCGGTTTCCCCGGCAAGCCGGTCGACGTAGCCATCCACGATATCGCCGGTCAGGGCGATCACATCCGGGTTCAGCCCGTTTACCCGGCTGACAACGGCCCGCACATATTCGCGCCGGATCGTGGAACCGATGTGCAAATCGGAAACCTGGGCGATGGTGAAGCCCACCAGGGCGGGTGGCAGATTATCCAGGGGAATGGTGACGGGAACCACTTTTGCCACGCGCCGGGCATTGAAGAAGCCAATCATCGTCACGACGGTGGAAAGCACCGGAACGAGAACGGCGCTTTCCTGTTTCCAGACGCCGAGGTCAGGCACCAGCATGGCGAGATCGCGAAAGACCGTGAAAACCAGAAGCGACGATGCCCATCCCATGGTCAGGCCGCCAATCCAGGTCAAGCGGTCGATCACCGTTTGGTTGGTAAAAAAGACCCGCGAGAGGGTTCCGAACGGGATAAGCAAGGACGAGACGACAAGTCCCAGCCCGCACAGGATTTGCCAAGCTTGATCAATCGGCAGGTCGGGCAACAGGCGCCACGCCAAATAAATGTGCAGCAGGAAGATTATCTGAAAGGCGCGAAAGGCAAACCGGCGGGAACGCGCCCGTCGCCGGTAGGCGAAGTTCGATGCGTCTTGAGCATGGTCAGTAGCCATTTGTTCGATATCACCGGACGGTAAAGAGGACGCTTACCCTTTGCCTATCGTACCTCCCTGCATAATCAGATCGTAAGCAAGTTCGTTCGGCGGCGGCGTTAGCCCTTGATGGATTCCGGATTATTGCGCCGGGTGGTGAACTTGTCGGTTTCGAAGATGCCTTCGGGGATATCGTAATACCCTTCCGCGTATTGCGCCGGCGTCGTCTCGGCCATGGCGATGGCGTCGAAGGGACAGACGTCATAACAGAGCTCACAACCAATGCAGCTTTCGGGATGCATCACCACCCCATCGTTCGATTGGCTGAGGGCTTCGTAGAAGCACATCTGGATACAGACCGTGCAGGACGGGTTCTTGCAGGCGCCGTGATCGATGACGGCGTGGCGGCGGGCGCGGGCGAATTGCTCGCTGTAATCACCGGCGGCCCGGGCCGAGGCGATGCCATGCATGGCGCGGATATCGTCATAGCCCTTTTCGTCCATGAAGCGTTCCATGCCCTCGATCACCTTGGTCAGCCATTTGATGCCCTTGATCATCAGGACAGAGCCGATTTGCACCACGCCGGCGCCGGCCATGATGAATTCGATGGCGTCGCGGTGGTCGAAGATACCGTTGGAGCCGGCCACGGGCATGCCGATTTCCTGGTGGATGCGGTGCACCCAGCGCAGGGACAGCGGCTTGGTCCAGGTGCCGCCGATGCCCGCCGGGCCGCCGATCTGCGGCGTTGCCGTATCGATATCGATGGCAAAGCCGGTATAGCGGTTGGTCGCCGTAACGGCGGCCGCACCGGCGCCTTTCACGGCACGGGCGATGGCCACGGGGTCGGCCTGATCCGGGGTCAGCTTGACGACGATGGGGATATCGACCACTTCGGCCACTTGGCGGGTCACCTCGGCCGCCATCTCCGGGTCCTGGCCGATCATCGAGCCGCCGTGCACGCCGGGCATCATGGCGGGGTGGGGACAGCCGAAATTCAGCTCCACCATGGGCAGGCCGCAATCCTCGATGGTGCGGGAGATATCACGCCAACCGCCGATCTCCTTGGCGCCAACGCTGCCGATCAGATGTGCCCCGCGTTCGGCGCCATAGGCCTGGCATTCCTTGAGGTAGGGGACCCAATCCTTGTAGGCGGTGGAGGCATAGCCGGAGCGGCTGTAGAAAACGAAATCCTTGGCCGGTTTGCCGTGGATGATATTGCCCTGGGCATTCATCACGGCGTATTTGGAGTTCTGCGTCAGTTGCGCCATGTCCTCGATATCGGTCAGGGTCTTGACGATGGCGCCGCCGGCGCCGGCGTCAAAGCACTGCTTGATCAGGTCCGGGCTGTTGGTCGGCTCGATGGACGCGACCACCATGGGGTTCTTGAAATTCAAGCCGCAGAATTCGACTTCGGTATTCGCCATTGGTTGTTTCCTCTCCCGCTCCGCGGAAATCGATAAAGGGGACGTTACCCTTTACCTGTTCGTACTTTCCTGCATTACCAGATCATAGGCAAGCTGGGCGGCCGCAACGTCCATGATGGCAATACCTATGGAATCGTAAATGACGGTCTCGCCTTCCGGGATCGTTTTTGATCCGGCATAGATTTCTCCGATCTCAGCAAATATCTCGCACTTTGATCCCCGGATGTCGCCGGCTTGATCCCGTGCGGCCTCGGCGGATTCGACGAGCACGATATTCGCCATCGCGGCATCATCAAGCTCCCGGCCGTCATGGGTATTCCAACCAACGGAGGTCACGAATGCGCCGGGCTTGAGCCAAGCGCCTTCTAGTATGGGCTCCACGGCTGACGTCGTGCAGGCGATGATATCGGCGTCCCGCACCGCATCCTCGGCATTCGAAATAAAGACGGCGCCAAGTTCTTCCGCAAGCGATTTACCGTTTTCTTCGTTGCGCGCCCATAGGCGCAGCTCATCCCAGGGCCGGACCTCGGCCAGCGCCTGCGCATGAGCCCGCGCCTGAACACCATTTCCCATGATCGTTACGATTCTGGAATCTTCGGCCGCCAGCTTTCGCGCCGCGGCGGCCGAACCGGCGGCGGTCCGCATCTCGGTGATCAGGCGGCCGTCCAAAACGGCCACGGGCGAGCCGTTGGCCTTGTCAAAAATCAGGATCACCGCCTGATGCGTCGGGATATCCGTGCCGGCGTTGGAATGATAGAGCGTGACAATTTTCACCGCCATCGCTTCACCGACCGCCGGCATGGCGGCAATGATGGCATCATGCCCCGGCACCGGCACCATCTGCCGAACCGGCTGCGCGACCTCGCCGGCGGAGAACGCAATCATCGCGGCTTCAACCGTGTCAATAAGCGGTGCCCATGTGAGAGCCTGCCTGATTTCGGCCTCGCCGATGACCGGCAACGTATCCAGACCCTGATATGCCATATCGCCTCCAAACCGATGGCGCCCAAATTGGGCGGTCCAGATTGAATGTTATGGCATCATCGGCTTGGTTGCCATCGGCGCACAAGAATGTGGATTCATGCGGAATAGGTCCGCAGGTACAGCGTAGCATCGCCATTACCACCATGAACTGCTTGGTCTATATTTTCATCCTCGATATACAGTATGGCAGCAGCTTTGAATAACAGCTCCTTATCGATGTTGCCGAAGTAGCCTTTGATGCATGTTCTGCTCTCCGATTACCTCTCTCCGTCAAATTTATGAAGGCATCTGGAATGAACGACGACGACTTGGCTCTATTGGTTGACTTGCATAAACGACAGAAGCGTCAAGGCCCCGGTGGGGAAGCAGAGACGAGTAAAGCAATGGCTCTGGCAGATCTTCAGAAGTCAGTGCCGCTTCGGATCGCCGACATCGGCTGTGGAACCGGGGCTTCGACCTTGCAACTCGCGCATTCTTTGAACGCTGAAATTACCGCCGTGGATTTCTTGCCGGATTTCATCGAGACACTCAAAGACAACGCCGAAGCGGAAGGCTTATCGGAAAAAATTGAAACACTGGTGTGTTCAATGGACCAGCTGCGCTTTGCCGAAGAGGACTATGACGTTCTTTGGTCGGAGGGAGCCATTTACAACATGGGCTTTGAAAAAGGGGTGAATGAGTGGAGGCGCTTTCTGAAACCGGGCGGAATTCTGGTGGTATCTGAGATTACATGGCTAACAAATACGCGTCCGCCTGAATTGCAGCAATATTGGGATGCCCAGTATCCGGAAATTGCGACCGCTTCGCAAAAAATCAAGGTTCTTGAAGCAAGCGGATACTCGCCGATTGGATACTTTGTTTTGCCAGAGAATTGTTGGTTGGTGAATTACTATCGCCCCTTGCAGGACGGCTTTCCCGACTTTGTCGCGAGACAGAAAAATGACGAGAGGGCGGCCGCCATTGTCGCGGCTGAAAAAGAAGAAATCGCACTCTATGAGAAGAATAAGCCCTACTATGGTTATGGCATGTATATAGCTCGGAAATTCGGCTAGCCGATGCCCAGCCACAGGTCCGCTCCTGGCGCGTTTGTCACATGCAGCGGATTCTCATCCGGGCGCGTCGCTGATCTGGATGATCTGTTTGCCGAAATTCTCGCCCTTCAGCATGCCGATGAAGGCCGCCGGCGCGTTTTCAATTCCTTGGGTGATATCCTCGCGGTATTTGATCTTGCCCGCCGCCAGCCAGCCTGACATCTCGGTCATGAATTCAGGCTTCAGGTCCATGTGATCGGAGACGATGAAGCCCTGCATCCTGACCTTGTTGCCGACCATGGAGGCAAGGTTCCTGACCCCTTCCGGTTGTTCCAGATTGTATTGGCTGATCATGCCGCAGGCGACAATGCGGGCGTAAGGGTTCACTTTCAACAGCACCGCATCCAGCATCGCGCCGCCGACATTTTCGAAATAGACGTCGATGCCGTCGGGACAGGCCTGGCCCAGGGCATCGCCCAGGGATGAGGCTTCCTTGTAGTTGAAGGCGGCGTCGAAACCCAGTTCGTCCATGATATAGGCGGCTTTTTCAAACGAGCCGGCGCTGCCCGCCACGTGGCAGCCGTGCATCTTGGCGATTTGCCCGGCGACCTGCCCCACGGCGCCGGAGGCGGCGGAAACATACACCGTCTCCCCCGCCTTGGGCTGGCCGATGTTGCGCAGGCCGACCCAGGCGGTCATGGACGGCATGCCCAGAACGCCCAAATAGTGGGACAGAGAGCCGACATTGCCATCAACCTTGTTCACCTGACCGGCCTTGGCCACGGAATAGCTCTCCCAGCCCAAACGGCCCTCGACCAGATCGCCGGTATTGAGCGAGGTGTCATTGGAGGCGATCACTTCACCCACGGCACCGGCCTGCAATACCTGGCCCAGCTCAAAACCCGGAGTATAGGATTTCTGGTCCCGCATGCGGCCGCGCATATAGGGATCCAGCGACATGAAGATGTTGCGCACCAGAACCTCGCCCGCTGCCGGTTCGGCCACGGGCACCTTTGCGATCTCGAAATGCGAGGCATCAACCCAGCCGGTCGGGCGGGATTTGAACAAAATTTGGGTGTTTTCGGTCATTTATCGGTCCGCCTTTGTCTGAAATCGAAGCCTTCGAAGCAAGGGTTGATATATCGCACCGCCGCCGCCCGGGCGCAACAATTCAGACCGCCATCCCGGCCATTGGTTAACCAAAGGACTGCGCGGAATTAACAACAAATTCACCAATTTCGGCTACGAAGGCAGTGGAGAAAAGCTTTTCAAGTGAGATAGTTATGTCGGAAGCAGCCGAAAAAGTCGATGCGCCGGAAGAGGCCACGGACGAAGCGCCGGAGGAACAACGCTCCGCCGCGAATGCCCAGGCCATTGATCAGGCGCTGGACGAGGGAGATCGTGACTCGCTGCACACGCTCCCACTTGCCCTGCTGCCGATGAATACTCCCTCTCTGGCCCGCGCGAAAATGCTCAAGGACGCGCATATGAAAAGCATGGTCGAGATGTACAATTCCGGCAGCGCCGGCAGCGGTCGCATGGAAGTGGAGGCCTTGCGGAACGTCTTTGAGGAAAGTGACGATTTCAAGGCCGATCTGTCCATCTTGGAGCATATGGAACATTTGCACAGCTATGACGTCTATAGCCTGCGCATCGAACTTCGGCGCCTGGGCATCCCGATCACGGATCAGGCGGGCCTGCAGCTTTCCGAGCGCAAGGCCAAGGATTTAACCGCCTACATGACCGAATTCACCCGGCCGTTGCTGCAGCAAATTTATGGCGGCACCAACACCGATATTGAAGACATGGACCAGTTGCTGGCCATGTTCAAAAGCCCGGACAAGGGCGAAGCCATCAAGAATCTAAAGATGATCGCCGACAAACTGGGCATCGGGCTGATGGATGTTCCGATGTTTCTGGAAGAATATGGCGACGTCTTTCTTTCACTCGCCTATTACAAGGGCGCCTTGGACGACATTATTCCCAAGGTAACCGGATTTCTCGATGAACTGGACGAAATCAACGGCAATTACCAGGTTCGTCAAATGCCCCGGTTCGAGGAAACCTGCGATACCCTGCAAATGCGTTTCAACGATATCACCGCATCGATCACCGGCCGCTTTGAAAGTTTCGACCGCAATTCGAAAACCCTTTGGGACAACATCAACGCCTCGACCTTCCAGTCCATGAAGGACATGATCGAGGCGCATTATGTCACCATCGGCGGCGTCCTGTGCGGCCTGATGGTGAAGATGGACGCCTGGGAAGAGAAGTTCGCCCATGGCCGCGGCGGCCCGATTTCGAAAGCGGATTTCATCATGTCCGAGATGCGCATGGGCATGAATTACATCTACGAAATCGAAAAATCAGCGCCCGCAATGAACGAACTAGGCTAGCGCAGCCATCAGAAATTGCTGGCGTAGAGGCCGCCATCCAACAGCAGGCTTTGCCCGGTAATATAGCCGGCTTGGGCGCTGCATAGGAAAGCGCAGGCTTCGCCGAATTCCTCCGGATTGCCGAAACGCCTGGCCGGTACTTCACTGGCCTGGTTCTCCGCCGCCTGTTCGACGGAGATATTGTTCTGCTGCGAATTATAGGCCAGACCGCCGCGCAAGCGGTCGGTATCGATATAGCCGGGCAGGATGTGGTTGATGGTGACATTGTGCTGTGCCACGGAACGGGCCACGCCGGCCAGAAATGCCGTCAGGCCGGCCCGGGCGCCCGACGATAGATCAAGCCCGAAAACCGGTCGTTTCACCGACACGGATGTAATATTCACGATCCGGCCAAAACCCCGCGCCACCATCGGATCGATCACCGCCTGCACCAACTCGATCGGCGTGGCGAAATTCATCGTCACGCCTTCCAGCATGTCTTCGCGGCTCAAATCGCGGAAGTCGCGAAACGGCGGACCGCCATTATTGTTGACCAGAATGTCGGGCTCGGGACAGGCCGCCAGCAATGCCGCCTGCCCCTCCTTGGTGGAAACATCGGCTACGACCGGGGTTACGACAACGTCCGAGGCCGCGCCGATTTCCGCCGCCGTCGCCATGGTCACCGCCTCGTCACGACCATTGATGACGACATTGACGCCGTTCCTCGCCAACGAGGTAGCGCAACCCCTGCCCAAGCCCCGGCTGGATGCGCAGACGATGGCATTGCGTCCCGAAATACCCAGATCCATGATCTTCCCTTTCGCGCGATGGCTAATCAGCCATATTGGTTTTTCATCCCGACCTTACCACGATCGATCCAGTGGAAATAGTTGGCGCCGCGGAAATCCCTCATCAAGCCGGCGAAAAGATACGGGTCATCCCTGCATCGATGATCCTCACAACAGGCGGGAGGCTTCTTCGATCAGGTCTTCCGCCGCCTCGCTCAATAAATCTTCCATGCTGTCGCCATGCACGGCTTCGCGGCCGATCTCCAGCATCAGGGGCACGGCCAGGGGCGAAACCCGGTCCAGGCGGCGGTGGTCAATGCGGCCCTGGACCCGCGCCAGCATTTCACCCAGGCGGGCAATATCGAGCAGGCCCGTGGCCGCATCTGCCTGCGTGGCCCGCAACAGGATGTGATCGGGTTCGTATTTGCGCAGTACGTCGTAGATCAGGTCGGAGGAAAAGGTCATCTGCCGGCCGGTCTTCTCCTGGCCGGGATGGCGGCGGTCGATCAGACCGGCGATCAGAGCGACATTGCGGAATGTGCGCTTCATTAGGTTGGATTCCGCCAGCCATTCCTCCAGATCATCGCCCAGCATGTCCTCGCCGAACAGCGGATCAACGTCCTCCACCTGGTTTAGGCTCCACACCGCCAGGGCATATTCCGAGGCGACGAAGCCGAAGGGGCGATATCCCGCCCGCTCCATCCGCCGGGTCAACAGCATGCCCAGGGTCTGATGCGCCAAACGGCCTTCAAAGGGATAACAGACCAGATAATGCTTGCCGCCACGGGGAAAGCCCTCCATCAGCAGGCCCTCGGGGCCGGGCAGCACCGAACGGCGGCGTTGCATGGACAACCAGTCCCGGACCGGCGCCGGCAGCCGTTTTCGCGCCGTGTCATCGGCCAACAGGGCGCGGACGCGGGCCGCCAGATAGGTCGAAAGGGGAAACTTGCCGCCGTAGTAGGACGGCACCTTGGCCTCGACCCCGGCGGCGCGGCTGACCGTCGCCACTGTTTCGCGCATGCCTTCGAAACGCAGGATCTCGCCGGCGAAGGCAAAT
Source organism: uncultured Rhodospirillaceae bacterium (assembly GCA_964631725.1). Lineage (GTDB taxonomy): Bacteria > Pseudomonadota > Alphaproteobacteria. Next base: position 10,408 of record CAZVYX010000026.1, read on the forward strand.
GTATCGCCGACCACAAGCTGGTCGATAAACCATTCCTCGATCTGGCCGAGGTTGCGGCCACGCTTGAGGCGCACCTGGATCATCGGCTCCTGTACGATGGTACCGACGTTCAGCCGATACTGCCGCGCCACCCGGGGCCCACTGACATCGTACCGCCCCTCGCCGTCCAGGGTCAGGCGGGCGTAACGTTCGTACTGGCGCAGGGCGTAGCCGCCCGTGGCGACATAGTCGACGACACGGTCAAAGCTGTCCCGGCTCAAACCCCGGTAGGGCATGGCCCGGCACACTTCCTCGTACAGTTCACCGGGCCGAAACGGCCCGCCACAGGCCGTGCCCAGGATATGCTGGGCCAGGACGTCCAGACCGCCACGGCGCGGCGGCTCGCCATCCAGTTCGCCTTCCATCACCGCCTGGGCCGCCGCCTGGCATTCCAGCACCTCAAACCGGTTGGATGGCACCAGCAGGGCGCGGCTGGGCTCGTCCAGACGATGATTGGCCCGGCCGATCCGCTGCACCAGCCGGCTCAGTCCCTTGGGCGCGCCGACCTGTATGACCAGATCAACCGCGCCCCAGTCGATGCCCAGATCCAGCGTCGAGGTACAGACCACGCCACGCAGATCGCCGCGCACCATGGCCGCCTCCACCTTGCGGCGCTGGCCCACATCCAATGAACCGTGATGCAGGGCAATGGGCAGGCTATCCTCGTTCAGGCGCCAAAGGTGATTGAACACGACCTCCGCCTGGGCCCTGGTATTGACAAAAACAAGCGTCGTCCGCTGGCCGCGAATGGCGTCGTAGACATCCGCCATCGCGTGCAGGGTCATATGGCCGGCCCAAGGGACCCGCGCGGACGCCGCCATGACGTTGATTTCGGGCCGTGGACCCGGACCGCCGTCAACCACGGCCACGGGCCCGGCACATTTCAGAAAATCCGCCATTTGCACCGGCGCCGCCACCGTCGCCGACAAACCAATCTGCCGGGCGCCGGGCGCCATGCCGGCCAGACGGGCCAGCCCCAGGGCCAGCAGATCGCCCCGCTTGTTGGCGGCAAGGGCGTGCAATTCATCGATTACGACATAGCGCAATTGGGCGAAATACCGCGCCGCATCGCGGTAGGAGAGCAACAGGGCCAACTGCTCCGGCGTGGTCAGCAACATATGCGGCGGATTGCGCCGCTGCCTCTGCCGCCTTGATTGCGGGGTATCGCCGGTACGGCTCTCGACCCGGATCGGCACGCCCATGTCTTCGATGGGTTGTTCCAGATTGCGCCGCACATCGACGGCCAGGGCCTTCAGGGGCGAAAGATACAGGGTGTGCAGCCGGCCATCGTCTGGCGCCGCCCCATCGCCCCCCGAACCGCCGATCAGATCACAGAGGCTGGGCAGGAAACCGGCCAATGTCTTGCCGCCGCCCGTCGGCGCGGTCAGCAGCACCGAATGTCCCGCCCGCGCGCGGCGCAGCACTTCAATTTGGTGCGGCCGGGGCCGCCAGCCGCGCGCGCTGAACCAAGCCGCAAGCGGCGGCGGTAGGTCAAGCTCCTGCGGGACGTCGTTCATGACGGCAAATATAGCGCTCCCCACCGCCGAATACCGCCTTCTATTGCGGCCATCTTAAACCGCGCGGTCATGCCCAGACCACCATATAGCAACCGCGCCGGCGCCAATGATGCTTAACGCCTTATTTACCGGACTGGGGGTAATTTAGATTAATACACCATCGGCATATTTCCCGTGGGAATTGTGACGGCACGGTTAGGGATAGCGGAACAAATGGCATACAACCTGGAGCAATTGCAGGTCCAGTTGATCGAGGACAACCGCAATATGCGCGCGTTGGTCAAGGCAATGCTGAATGCATTGGGCATAATATCAGTGCGCGACTACGAAAATGGTCAACAAGCCATTGACTCACTTGCGAATTTTGTCCCGGATCTGATCATTACCGATTGGATGATGACGCCCGTGGATGGACTGGAGTACACCAACTACATCCGCACTGACGACAAAAGTCCCGACGTTTTTACGCCGATTATTCTGATGACCGGCCATACCGAGAAGTGGCGCATCATCAAGGCCCGCGACACCGGCGTGACGGAACTGCTGGCAAAACCAATAACCGCGAAGACATTGTATGACCGTGTCCTGGCGATCGTTGAAAAACCACGCCCCTTTGTCCGTACCAAATCATTCTTCGGCCCCTGCCGCCGCCGGGTCAATTGGCGGGAATACATGGGTCCTGAACGGCGGGCTCCATCCATCCCGCATGGCGAGCTTTTGGACCATGGACCAGCCGGGATCAGTAACGCGGTCGAGGATATCGAACGGCTGCTGGAATCACTCTAACAAACGGCGCGCCAACGCGCCCATGAACCCATCAAACGACAGGAGAGCAGGAAATGCCCAGAGTACTGCCTGAAGAAAATACGGGACCGCGCGGCGCACCTGGCGACTTTGAGGAAATTCCGATTATCAACAAGCTGAAGGCCAAGATAGGTCCGGGCTTCGGCGCCAACCCGGGCGCCTTGGAACAGGCGGAAAAAGTTGTCGAACGAATGAAGGCCAGCTACGAAAAACGTCTGGAATCCGAAATTCGGAATTTGTTTGCGTCATTCACCAAAATGCGCGACAGCGGCGACTTCGACCTGGACCTGCTGTACGACCAATCACATGAAATTCGCGGCGAGGCGGGCACATACGGCTACCAAATGGTGTCCGACATCGGCAAACTGCTGTGCGAACTGCTCTCGCCGATGGAACAGGCCGACGCCGCCGAAATCAAGGCGATCGAGACGCATCTAAGGGCCATGCAAACGGTTGTCGCGCAACGGATCAAGGGCACCGGGCCGGAGGTCGCGAAACAAATTGTCGAGGGCCTGTCCGCCATCGTGAAAAGGTCCAATACCTGAGCCGGTTGGCCGCGCCGCGACGGTTTCCGTCCGCTCGCCCAAATTAATCACCATCGACAGATCCTTACTGGCGCTCTTACAGTGTGTCACCGGAATTGGACGGCACGGCTAGATGAGCGATGTGACCAACAAGGCGCGGCGGTTCGTGGATGACGGCCTGCGCCGCGAGGAATTGACCGAAGAGCGGATCGCCGAATTGATACGCGAATACGGCAACAGCGGCGTTATGCAGATCCTGACGGAGGCCGAACGCGATGCCAATCGCGGCGCCGCGCTGGCGGACCATCCCGTTGGCCAGGACCTTTGGGTCTTCGGCTACGGCTCCCTGATGTGGAACCCGGCCTTTCATCATAGCGAGACCAGATCGGCCCGGATCCATGGCTATCACCGCCGCTTTTGCATGTGGATGCCGTTGGGGCGGGGTACGCCGGAGCGGCCGGGCCTGACCTTGGGGTTGCAGCAGGGCGGATCGTGCCATGGCCTGATCCTGCGCATTCCCAGCCATCTGGTCGAGGCGGAAACCCGGATCGTCTGGCGCCGGGAGATGATCAGCGGCGGCTACCGTCCGGTCTGGGTACGGGCACGTTGCGAGGGCGGGACGGTGCGCGCCCTGACCTTCGTGGCCAACCCCGCGCATCGCCGCTTTGGCGGCAAGGTGCCCCTGAACGTAGCCGTGAATGCCATTGCCACCGCCGAAGGCCGCCTCGGCCGCTGCCGGGATTATCTGCACAATCTGGTGCTGCACCTTGACGATCTCGGCCTGGCCGACGGTCAGATGCACCGCCTGTACAAATTGGTGGAACAACACCCCGCCAAAAGCTAAGTCAGCGCAAGACCGCCAGTTCCGCTTCCAATTCAAGGATACGGGCCTGCAAGGGCTGTATCAGATCGGCAATCTGATCCTCGGTATAGCGTTGCGCGATATGTTTCGAGCAGTTGATGTCCCAGGCTTCGACCCTGATCACCATCGCGGCCTCGACCGGGGCCTTGTAGTTTGGATCGCCCAGGTCTTGCAGCAGTTCCGGATCATCCTCCACAACCCGCGCCCGACCCCAGATCTTGATGCGCCGGCGGTTCGGGTAGTCCATCAGGAACAATGAAACCCGATCGTTCTCGCTCAGATTACCGACGGAGATGTATTGCCGGTTGCCGGCAAAATCGGCGAAGGCGAGGGTCGTCTCGTCCATCACACGGAGGAAACCCTGCGGGCCGCCACGATGCTGAAGACTGGGCTGGCCATCGACCGAGGCCGTGGCGAGGTAGAATGAATCCCGCTCCGCGATGAAGGCGGCCAAATCCTCTGTGACAACTGTGCGCCAGCCGCCCTTCTCTTCCATCTTGGCGTAACCGTCGCGGGAGCCTTTTCGCGTCTGCACCGCCTTGACCGCCGGGCTGAAGGCGATGTCGGAGCTGCAATGACCGGTCATGACCCCATCTCTCCGCACAAATGGCCCAATTTGACGAAAAGCGTGCAGCCGTCGCCGCTGAAAGGTTCATGCCGGCTGCCCGGCGGCATGCGCAGCCAGGTACCGGCGGGATAATGCCCTAACTCGTCCTCCAGGGTGCCGTCCAGAACCAATACCTCTTCCCCGCCTGGATGATCATGGCCCGGCGCCCGAACGCCGGGTCCCCAGCGTACCAAGCTGACCCGTTCCTGGCCGAATTGATGCAGTGGGCGCACCGACGATCCCGCGACGGAACCAGGCCGCCAGCCATCATCCTGGTTGGTATCTATCCGAACATATTCCTGGTCCGCCGGGTCCATCTGCCAGAGTTTGACAAAGATGACGCAGCCGCCGTCGGTATGGGGCACATGGTGCGAACCTATTGGGTTTCGCACATACATTCCGGGTCCGTAATCTCCACTTTCATCGGAAAACGTCCCTTCCAGAACCAGAAATTCCTCGCCGCCGTCGTGAGTATGGCCGGGAAAATAGCTCTCCGGCGCAAATCGGACCAATGATGTGGCCCGGCCGGATTCCGCGCCGTCCCGGTCCAGCATGCGCCGCTGCACCCCGTTGGCGCGGGTGTCGATCCATTCCTGGCGCCCGGTCTCAATGACCACCCGCTGTTGGAAGTCCAAATTGATTTGCATGATCCCCATCCCCAAATCAGGCCGCCCTTAAGCGTGCCTATCTACTGATAGATCGCTATTCAATCGCTCCAATCAAGACGCCGACGGCCAGAAAAATATCAACCGGCGACAATTATCAACCGGCCCCACCGGCCACCCGTGCCTCGGCCATGCGGCGCAGTTCGGCGCGCTGGATCTTGGTGCCGTTGGCGCTTTGCGTGGTTGGAAACTCGTCCAGGGCGAAAATCCGCATGGGCGCCTTGAAACGGGCCAGGGTATCGAGGCAATGCTGCCGCAGAACATCTTCGTCGAACGTGGCGCCGGGATTCATAATGACGAAGCCGACGGCCCGGACCGCGCCCTCGGCCGTGGTGACGCCGACAACCTGGCTATCCGCCACGCTGTCATGGCCCATGATATGGCTCTCGATCTCGGCCGGACTGGTGAGAAATCCGCCCAGGCGCAGGACATCGCCCATGCGCTGGAGATAAAGGAAGCGGCCATCCTCGGTTAGCTCACCCAAATCGCCGGAGCGCAGGAAACCGTCATCTGTGAACTCCTCCGCCGTGGCCTCCGGATTCAAGAAATATTCGTTCATCAGCGACGGGCCCTTCAGCTCCAACTCGCCGGCCTGACCGGGGCCAAGCAATTCGCCGCTTTCGGGGTCGCGCACCCGCACTTCCGATTGCGCGCTGATCGGCTTGCCGCCGCCGGCAATCCTTTCCAACAGGGGCAGCTCCAGGGGTTGCAGGGCGAACAGGGCCTGTACCTCGCTCATGCCATACAGGCCAACCATTCTGATGCCGCGCGCCTCGGCCCGGGCCGCCAGCTCGGCGTAGTTGGTGGCAAATGCGGCGCTGCCGACGAAGCGCACGTTCGGCAATGGCTGGTCCAGGATGGAATCATCCAGGATCGATTGGATCATGTCGTCCGTGGCGTTGAAATTGACCACGTTGTGCCGCGCCGCGATCTCCACGGTTTCCCGCGGATCGAACGAGGCGGTCAGAACCGTCGGCTGTCCCGAAGCGAGGCCGGCCATGATCTGGGTATAACCGAACACGCCGCAAAGCGGCATCATCTGCAACAACGCGCCGTTGGAGGTGCTGTAACCGAAACCCTCCGCCACCAGGCGGGCGTGGCGGGAAATGCTGCCCTGGGAATGCAAGACGAACTTCGGCGCCTTGGTGGTGCCGGAGGTGGTGAAGATGTTGCAGCCCGCATCCGGGCTGGCATGATCATCGGCATAGGGCGCGCATTGGATCAGGTCGTTGTAGTCAAGACGCCGGCAATGGCCGACGGCGCCGGGAATGACGTCAACCTTCTGGCCTTCGTCATACAGGATCAGCGTTTTCAGCCCGGCCAGGGCGGCGGCGTCCGCGTCCGCCAGCAGGCCGAGGAAATCGATCTCGCGAAAACCGGGCCACATCACCAGGATCTCCGCCCCGGAACGGTTGATGATGTCCGAAACCTCGGACGAGCGGAAACGGGTGTTGACCGCAACCGCGATGGCGCCCAAACGGCAACAGCCCAGGCATAGGGCGAGATAGGCCGGGCAGTTCGGCAGCCACAGGGCCACCCTGTCGCCGGCCCCGATGCCCAGGTCCGCCAGCACCGTGGCGGCCCGGCGGCCCATGTCATCGATTTCAGCGAAACTGATCGGCTCGTCATGATAGATAATTGCGGTATCGGCGCCATGGGCGGTGCTCAGATCCGCCAGCAATGCGGTAACGGTATCCATACGCGGTAAAGACTCCCTACTGGATTAGATCTCGCCCTTTACCTTGCGCAGCAAGGTTTTCAGGTCCATGGGCACGATCGCTGTTTCACTGATACGTTGATCGATTTCGTCCGACGTCAGGCGCCAGCTATCACCGTCGATCTCGGCGATGAACACCTGCACGAAATTGCGATGGTTGCGCAGGGCGGCTTCGGCGCCGGCGTGGTCGGCCAGGATGGCCAGGGCCAACTGGCTGGGCCCGCTGCCTTCGTAGCCCCATTCAAATCCGCTGGCACGGAAATCGCGCAGATCCAGGCGCGGGTCCAGCGGCTGCCCATCGACGCTGACCGTGACCCGCTGGCCGTCCCGTGTTCCGACATAGGTTTTCGCGACAGAGTTATTCATGAAACGATCATAGAGCATATCACACCGATCACGCGAGCCCGTCCATGGCGGCACTGCAATAGGGTCGGTTCTCAAGACGGCGGAGTATGATAGTCTTGGCCCCACAGGTCCCTACGGGGATCCGGAATTGTCGCCTAGATGAAAATGCCATTTGCCGCCAAAAAGGCCAGCCGATCATGACTCAACCTCTCGTCGTTGCCCTAACCGGCGCCACCGGCATGATCTACGGCGTCGAGATGCTGAAGGTTCTCAAGCAGCTTAATATCCCGACCCATCTGATTGTCAGTGAGTCCGCCGCGATCAGCATTGGGATTGAAACCGATATGACCGTGCGGGACGTCAAGGCATTGGCCGATGTCGTCTACTCCAACAAGGACCTGGCGGCGGCGGTGTCCTCCGGCTCGTTCAAGACCCAGGGCATGATCGTAGCGCCGTGCACCATCAAGTCGTTGTCCGGCATCGCCAATTCCTACAACGACAACCTGGTGACGCGGGCGGCTGATGTAACGCTGAAGGAACGGCGGAAGCTCGTGCTCATGGTGCGCGAGGCGCCCCTGCACAAGGGACACCTAGAGCTGATGACCAGAGCCGTTGACCTGGGCGCGGTGATCCTGCCACCGATGCCGGCCTTCTATCATGGGCCGCAAACGATCTTGGATATCGTCCACCAAAGCGTCGGCAAGGTGCTCGATCAATTCGACATTGAGCACAATCTGTTTGAACGCTGGAAAGGCGGCGGCAACGGATGACCCTGGCCGCCCGAATTCTCGAGCAGCTTCGGGGGCATACGGTTTGTACGCTGGCGACGGCATCGGATGATGGCGTGCATGCCGCCTCCCTGATGTACGCGCTGGACGGATATGCGCTGGTCTGGCTTTCCGAGGCCAAATCAAGGCACTCCCGGCATATTGAAAACACGCCTGAGGTGGCGGTGACCATCGCCCGGCAATACGACGATTTCGAAGCGATCGTGGGCCTGCAAATGGCCGGGCGGGCGATGCGGATCACGGCGGCGGCGAACAAGCAGGCAACGCTGGCCCTGCTGGCCGCGCGCTATCCCTTTCTGGAGCAGTTTCAAAGCGGCCCCAAGGCGCTCGTCGCCCGTTTTGCCGCGATCGACTACTACCGCTTCGACCCGCAAACAATAACCCTGATCGACAATTCCAAAGGTTTCGGCCACAAGGAGACGCTGGCGGCACCGTTCCCCGCCATGGCTTGAAATTCCGGCGATCAGCCTTGCAGTTTGGCCTTCAGGATCTTGCCCGTCGGTCCCTTGGGCAATTCATCCAGCAGGTGAACATCCCTGGGATATTTGAAGTTGGCCAGGTGTTGCTTGCAATAGTCAATGATCGTCTCGGCCGTTAGGCCGGCGCCAGGGTGGAGTGCGACAAAGGCGGCGATTTCCTCGCCCAATTCCCGGTGCGGCACACCGATCACCGCCGCCTCGGCGATATCGGGATGGGACAGCAGGACCTGCTCAACCGATCCCGCCGCGATGGTATAACCGCCTCTGAGGATAATATCCTTGAGGCGGCCTTCGATGCGGACGAAACCATCGCCATCGATACTGGCCAGATCGCCCGTCTTGAACCATTCCGCCGCCAGGACCGTGTCGGTTTGCTCGGCCTCGTTTAAGTAACCGCTCATGCGGGCCGGCGAGTTGATCCAAAGTTCACCGACCTCGCCATTGGCCAGATCGTTGCCGTCGCTATCAACGATGCGCAGCTTTACCTCCGCCACCGCCCGCCCGATGGCGTCCGGCACGTCGCGGTCATCCAGCGCGGCATAGGAGATCGGCCGGAACAGCTCGGTCATGCCGTAGCCGCGTATGATGCGCGTTCCCGTCGCCCGCCGCCATTGCTCCGCCAGCTCCCAGGAACAGGGCGCGGCACCGGAGGCGGCAAAGCGCAGGCTGGAAAGATCAGTGTTGGGCAAGGCCGGACTATCGACGATCAGTTGGAACATGGTGGCGACGCCGGGATAGACGGTGACGCCGTGCGCCGCGATGGCGGCCAGGGCATCTTCGGCTGAGAAACGCGGCAGGAAGACCACCGTAGCGCCAGCCAGCAGTGGCGCCAGAATGGTGCCGAAAATACCCAAGGAATGGGCCGGCGGCAGTGTCGAGAGCACGACATCCGCCGGTGAGAGGTCGAGAATTGGCCCACGCCAATGCTCAAGCGCCGTATGGGTGGCGCGATGGGACAGCACCACGCCCTTGGGCACCCCGGTGCTGCCGGAGGTGAACAGGATGAAAGCCGCATCCGCCTCCGCGACCTGCCGGGCCTCGAACGCGGCCTCCGCCACAGAGTGCTCTCGCAGCACCACCTTGGCATCAAGGGTGGTAAGGATGGTGGATTTTTCATCCTCGGCAAGACGTGGGTTGAGGGGCGTGACGGCGGCGCCCGCCTTCAGGGCGCCAAGCAAGGCAATTGTCAGGTCGACCGGATCATCGAATTCCAGTGCCACGCGGTCGCCGGCCGCGACACCGCGCGCGGCGAGGCCGGCGGCAACCGCGCCGGCCCGGCCATCAAGCTCTTTCCAGCACAGCGTAGCTTCGCCGTGAATGATGACGTCCTTGCCGGGCGCGCGCTTGGCGGCGGCTTCAAGGGCGGCTGCGAGATTGCCCGGCATGCCCTTTTCCCGCTCCCCGGTTACGAGTTCAGGATTTCGTCCATGTCGACCGCGTCCCAGACGCCATCGGGGAAGCTGTGGCGCGGGGTGAACTCGGCCAGTGTCGGCTTGGCCGTGGCATCGAGGCCCCATTTCGAGGTGAAGCCGTCGTTGCCGGCGGTCGAGGGATCGAGATCCGAGCCGCGGGCGTTGGAAATGATCGTGATATCACGGTCCGGCTGACAGCGTGTGGCGATGGCCCAGTTCACCTGGCGGTCGTTGAAGACGTCGACGTCCTGATCGACCACCACGACCCTTTTCATGTAGAGGTCGGAGCCAAATACGGCCAGCAAGGCATTCTTCGCCTGACCGGCCAGGCGCTGTTCAATGGAGACAAAACAGGTGAAGGGGTTCGGTACCCGGATCTGCCGGACCGAGGGAACCATGGCGCGGACGGCGCGATACAGATTGGCTTCCATGGGTATGGTCGACAGCAACATGTGATCGAGATGGCCGACGGAAATATCCTGGTAATAGGCACCCTTGCGATGGGTGATGGCGTTGACCTTGATCACTTCGCGGTCCCGGGCACCCAGGCTGTAGCCGGTGAACTCGCCGAACGGCCCTTCCATGACCATTTCGTGGGGCAGGATCTCGGTTTCCAAAATCAATTCCGCATGGGCCGGCGCCATGAGATCGGAGGTTTCACACTTCACCATTTCCAGCGGCTCTTCCAGCAGGGCGCCGATGATGCCGCGTTCATCCTCGTCGATGGAGCCGATCGCCAGACAGCCGAGCGCGATAGCCGGATGCACGCCGATCGCAATCACCACGGGCAGGGATTCGCCCCGCGAGGCGGCGATCTGGTGGTACTCCCATAAATGCTTGCCCAGGGTGAGGTGGATGGCGGCGGTGTTCTTTGAGGTGATCATCAGGCGGTTGTAGGCGCAGTTCCATACCTCGCTGTCGGGATCCTTGGCGAAGGTGATGCCGGCGGTGATATAGGCCCCGGCGTCGCCCTTGTGATGTTCGATCTGCGGCAGCTTGGTCAGATCGACCTCGTCGCCGGTCATGATCACATCCTTGCAGGGCCCGGTCGCGACCTCCTTTGGCGGGATCGGGTTTTCCATGGCATCAAGGTACCTATGCAGCATTTCCTTGGGATCGGCGTTGATCGCCATGGCCAGGCGCGAGCGGGAGGCATGCAGGTTGGTCAGAACGGGAAACTCGGTGCCGGCAACATCCTCGAACGTCATGACCGGACGCTTGCCCGCGACCTGTTCCAGTTTCGCCACCGTGGCGGTAATCTCGAAGGCGGGGTTGACCTCCCGCTCGACCCTGATCAGATCCTCGCTGTTGCGCGTGCGGATAAAGTCGAGATAGCTGGCGAGGTCCTGGGGCATGCTGATTTCCGTTCGGCGAAAGGGCAAATACAGAAAAGCACGGTAGTCAAACTCCCGAAGCGGTGCAAGTTCCGCCCTTCGGGCAGGCGCCTGGCCGGAATATTCCGACTATTCAATCCGCCGGCAGCATGATGTTCAGGGATATGCCCTCTCCAAAGTCCGGCGCTTCCGCCGTCGTCTCCCGATCGGCATCGCAGTGGTCCATTTTCAGATCATGGGTCCAGGCGCCGCGTCTGCAATTCGCTCTCAACGAAATCGATGCCCAACCCCGGCGCATCCGTGAGCGCGAACAATCCATCGACCGGGCGGGGCGGACGGTCGAATACCGCGTGCATGCGGCTGCTGGGATCATTCCATTCGCAGGGTTTGGTGGCATGCAATTGGGCCGCACAGACATGCAAATTCGCCAGATGCCCGATCATCGGCTGGGTCTGGTGCGATACCAGTTCAACACCATGGGCCTGTGCCAGCGCCGCGCATCTTAGTAACCCCGTGATGCCGCCCATCTTAACGATATCAGGCTGGATCATGCGGACCCCGGCTTCGATCAGGTCTACCAGGCCAGCGGTCGAATAGGTCTGCTCGCCCGCCGATACGGTTATGGACAGCTTCCGGGCGACCTCCCCCATCGCCTTGACGTGGTAGTGCTGGACCGGTTCCTCGAACCACCAATAGCCGAGATCTTCCAACACCCGGCCGACCCGGATTGCGCCGCCGGTCGAATAGCCGTTGTTGGCATCGAAGGCGAGCGGGAAATCGTCGCCGACGAGCTTGCGCACGGCCCGCGCCTTTTCAAGGTGGTCGGGAATATCCCCATCCAGGTTGACCCGCGCATTATCGAAACGGATTTTTATCGCCGCTGGTTGGTCCTGCATCCGCTGCTCAACAATGCGCAGAACATCGTCCAGCTTGCGCTCCACGCCGTTGCCGCCGATGGAGGCGTAAAAGGGCAGCGCGGTGCGCCAGGCGCCACCCAACAGCTTATAAATCGGCTGACCGAAGAGCTTGCCCTTCAAATCCCACAGCGCGATGTCAATTGCCGCCAGCGCACCGGTCAGGGCGCCTTCGGGACCCAGTTTGGCCAGCGTATGGCTCAACCGATCCTGCAGCACGGCATGGTCCAAGGGGTCGGCGCCGATCAAACGCGGCGCGATATCATGGACAATCATGCCAAGCGAGGCGAGCCCGCCCTGCATGGGCGATGCCTCGCCCACGCCATATTGTCCATCGTCGCTGTAAACGCGCACGAAGGCGCTGCGCTGCGCCGCCCTGTCATCAGGCGACCATTGCACCTGAAACGCCTCAATTCGCTCAATTCGCATCGAGTCTCTCCCTTTGCCGACAATCTACTTTAATTAATCGGAAAGGCCAGGCGTGACGAAAACCTGGACGTCTGGCCATTTCGCCGCCTTGCGGGCATGATCGGCGAAACAGGCCCAACATCTGGTGAGCTAACATGAACAGTGGCAACGGCGATGGCGCCGCCAATGATCCGGTTTCGCATGCGAGAGCCGTCATGGCGGCACATATCGCGGCACTCAACACCGGCGACGAAACGGCTCTGGCCGCGACCCTGCATTTCCCCCACTACCGGCTGTCGGAAGGCAGGTTGAAGACCTGGGATGGGCCGGCGCAATACCTGGCCGATTTCCACGCCCGGGCCGGCGATGGCTGGCACCACAGCGAATGGAATTCTCTGGATCTGATCGCGGCGGAGCCGGACAAGGTTCACCTCGATGTGCGGTTCACCCGCTACAGGGAGGACGGCACCGAGCTTGGCAAGTTCAGATCCCTATGGGTCATCGCCGAAATTAACGGCGTCTGGGCCGCGCAACTCCGCTCCACGTTTGCGCCTTAGAAGCCGGCACAGATTTTCGAAGGCGGAAGTATGAAGGGCGCGGGCGACAACCCTCGACATCGTTGCTGCATCCAGATCGCTGCGGAAATCACTTAATCCAACAAGTAGATCCAACAAGGCGTGGGATGATCTATAGACCCAGGCGGCATGAATATCGCCCTATCGATCAACGTTATGCTATTTACCCCAAAAGCCGAATGGTGCGGCCTCGGGGTCGATTGAAATATTGGGGAAATGCCCATGTTCAGGTTTTTGGTTGCCAGCTTTCTATTGTCTACACTTGCCTTTGCCGATGTTGGAATCGGCACGGCGCAAGCTGAGAAGGTGCGCATCAAGCATGATGGTCTGACGCTTAACGGTGAGCTCAATATCGTTGAGGGCAAGATCCTCAAGGATGGCGTGGTCCTGGTGGTGCATGGCACGCTGGCCCATAGCGGCATGGGGACGATCAAGAATCTGACTGACGTTCTGGCCGAACGTGAGCTCAACACCCTGGCCATCACCCTGTCACTCGGCGTCGATGACCGCCACGGCATGTATGACTGCAAAGTGGCGCACCGGCACCGCCATCTTGATGCGCTGAAAGAGATCGAGGCTTGGATGGCATGGCTGCAATCCAGGGGCGTAGGCGACGTGGTGCTGTTCGGCCATTCGCGCGGCGGCAATCAGGTGGCGCGTTATGCGGCGGAACAGGGGCATGTCCTCCTCAAGCGGCTGGTATTGTTGGCGCCGGCTAACTGGGATGAAACGCGCGCCGCCAAGGGCTTCGAAAGGAACCACGGCCAACCGCTGTCGTCCGCCTTGGAGAAGGCGCGGGCACTGTTGAAGGCCGGCAGAAGTAGCGAGATCATGAAAGGCATGGGCCTGCTTTTTTGTCGCGGCGCGGACGTGTCGGCCGAAAGCTTTGTTTCCTATTACCAGCCCGATCTGCGCTTCGATACGCCCAGCATTCTAAACGAAATCAAGGTGCCGACGCTGGTCATCGCTGGTGGCAAGGATATCGTCGTTCGCGGATTGGCCGAACAGGTCGAGGGCCTGGCGGACGGCAGCCGACTGCAATTGACGGTCATAGATGATGCCGGCCATTTCTTCCTCGATCTGCTGGCCGAGGATGTCGCCGATGCCATGGAGGCGTTTCTTTCACCGGGCGGCTAGCACACATGCGCTGCTAAGATGAATCGTTCCTTAGGGGCCGATTCCTGCCGCCCGCTCGAACAGCTGTTTGGTATCGAATTTCACCATCGCTCGGCATTGAAAAAAAGTCTGATGGGCCGCTCCTGGCACCGGGCAGACCTCGACCGTCGCGGCAGATGATGACCGCCAACGCTTCTAAGCGGGCATCTCGATCCGGCCTTCCATGTAGAAGGCGCAGTTGCCCGTGATGATCACCCGCTCGCCCTCCAGGCGGCAGCCTACATCGCCGCCGCGGGCGGAGATCTGCCGCGCCGTCAGCGCGCTCTTGTCCAGACGGTTTGCCCAATAGGGCGCCAGGGTGCAATGGGCCGAGCCGGTTACGGGGTCTTCATCGATGCCGGACATCGGCGCGAAAAAGCGCGAGACGAAATCGACGCTATCGCCCGGCGCCGTTGCGATCACGTTGGCGCCCAGGCCGGCGAAGCGCGGGCTCAATTCGGCGACCTGCGCCTCGGTCTCATAGACCAGCAGAATATAGGGCGCGCCATGCATTTCGCGAATGTGCCGGCACTCATCAGGCACCGCGCCCATGGCGGAGACCAGCGCCGGCGCCGGATTTACCGCCGCGCCCGGCGCCAATACGGGGAAATTCATCGCCAGGGCATCGCCGTCGCGCCGCACCTCGAGGGTGCCGGAGCGGGTTTCGAAACTAACCGCGTCCCGTCCGGGCGACAGCCGGTGCAGAATCAAATATCCCGTGGCCAGGGTGGCATGACCGCATAAATCGACCTCCAGCGCCGGTGTGAACCAGCGCAAGCCATAGCCCTCGCCCTCGGGCACGAAAAAGGCCGTTTCGGAGAGGTTGTTTTCCATCGCGATGGCTTGCAGCACATCGTCCGCCAACCAGGCATCCAATGGGCAGACCGCCGCCGGGTTGCCATGAAACGGCGTGTCCGTGAAGGCATCTATTTGATAAATGGCTAGCTGCATGTTGTGTCCTCCCGCTGGTGCCTGGCAATATAATGGCGGCGCTCTAGCGCCACCAGAACGGTTTGTTGCATTCCCACGCCACATCTTCGCGGTTCAAACCCAGATCCCGCAGCATGTGGTCATCCAGGTCGGCCAAATGGCGCCGTTGACGAAGCCGTTCCGACCAGGTGGTCAAAACACTGACGAAGGCGCCGAGACTGATCAATCCACCGAAACCAGTGTGCATTGAACCCCGTAGCTTTGATATTGTCATCATATTGCTCCTGCATTGAGACATTGAACCAATATTGAATCCGTATTGTCTATATGATTGACATCATTCTAGGTGTCAATTATCATATTGATACCATGACAATTTACCAGCCAGACATCTCCGGACGGACCGGACCCAAATACCGCGCCATCGCCGAGGCGATTGGCGAGGACATCGCCTCGGGCCGGCTGACACCGGGCACCCGCCTGCCCCCGCACCGGGATCTGGCCTGGCGCCTGGGCGTTACCGTCGGCACCGTCAGCCGCGCCTATGGCGAAGCGGCGCGGCAAAATCTGATCGGCGGCGAAGTTGGTCGCGGCACCTATGTCCAGGACCCCGTCGACACGGGCCCGGCCAGTCTGGTCCCTGGCGGCGGCCATCTGATCGAGATGACCCAGAACAGCCCGCCCCTGGGTCCCCATGGCGTGGCCCTGACGGACAGTCTGCGGACGCTGGCGGAAAGCCGCAACGGCAACGCGCTGTTGGGCTACAACACCGAGATCGGGCCGGAGGTCCATCGTCAGGCCGGCGCCGACTGGCTGGCCCGGGTCGGGCTTGATGTAGCGGCCGATGATGTCATCGTGATGGGCGGCAGCCAGGTATCACTGCTTTCAACCTTGTTGAGTTGCAGCCGGGCAAATCAGCCGGTGCTGCTGGAGCAATTGACTTACAGCCAGTTGATCGACGCCGTTCATTTCACCGAACGCCGGCCCGTCGCCGTCGCCATGGACGAGGAAGGCATCGAACCCGGCGCCCTGGACGCCGCCTGCGCCGTCTCGGGCGCGAAACTGCTGTTCCTGGTACCGACCCTGCAAAATCCCACCAACGGGGTGATGTCCCTGTCGCGGCGCCGTGAAATCGTCGATGTCGCCCGGCGCCACGACTTGCTGCTGGTGGAAGACGATGTCTATGGCTATGTGATCGAGAAGCCGCCGCCGCCCATCGCCACCCTGGCCCCGGAACGCACGATCTATCTTACCTCCGCCTCGAAATGCCTGGCGCCGGGCCTGCGGGTATCCTGGATCACCGCGCCGCGGCCGCAACTGGCGCGCCTGGCGGAGGCGGCCCGCATCGTCACGGTAACCCAGCCTGCCCTGACCGGCGCCGTCGTCGCGCAATGGATCAACGATGGCCGGGCCGAGGCCTTGCTGCACTGGCAACGCCGGGAGACGGCGGCCCGGCACGCCATCGCGGCGGAGCATCTGGCGGGTCTGGATTGGCGCGGGCACGAGGCCGCCCTGCACATCTGGCTGACCCTGCCGCCGCCGTGGCGGTCCGATGATTTCACTGCCGCCGCGCGCCAGGCGGGCATCGCCATTTCGCCCCTGGCGCCCTTCACCGTACAGAGCGAAGTTCCACCCGATGGGCCATCGCGGGCCGTGCGCATAACCCTAAGCCAGCCGCCGGACCAGCTTACGCTGACGCGGGCATTATTGGCTTTGCGCGATATCCTGAATCGTGGCCCGAACCGGCCAAGGGCGATAATCTAGACCATTTTCGATTTTCATCGAATCGCCGGGCCACCCGCACCCCCTGCCACCATGACTCTTTTGGCACCCACAGGGTACCATTAATGGGTGGTCGGGCAGGGGGTGCGGGTGGGTAGTTCAAATCCGAAAATGGGCTAGTTTCCTGGGAAACCCTATTCCACGACGATACGGGCGTTCCGTACGCCGTTGGCAAGAACCTCTTGCAGGATCTTATCCGCCGCCTCAACCGAATATAGCGGTCCCATGCGCACCCGGAACATTTCCTGGCCCTTGATGAACACATTGACGATGGACGATGGCCCAATATAGGCCAGACGCGCACGCAGTCTGTTGGCGTTCTCGGCCAGGGCGAAGGCGCCGGCCTGGACGAAAATGGTGGACGGGCCCACGGGCTGCTGCGTCACCTTGGCGGCCACAGACCCAACCGGCGCGATCGGAGCCGCGTTGGCGATCCGTACCGGCGCGGCACGGCCAGGCGCCGGTGCTTGCGCGCGCTTCACGCCCGGTGGCGGGGCCAGGGTCTGGGTTGTGACGTCGCCTCTGGGCAGGGCCGGCAAGGCCCGCTTCTGCTCTTCGGGGGTAGCGACCCTTTTCGCGACGACCTGGCGCTTGTCCTGGTCAAGCACGGTCACCCGCACCTTGGCCGTGCCCTTTTTCTTGAAACCCAGCAATTGCGCGGCGCGGCGGGAGACATCGATGATCCGGCCATTGACGAAAGGCCCCCGGTCATTGACCCGCAGGACCAGGGAGCGGCCATTGCCCAAATTTGTCACCCGGACCCGCACCGGCATGGGCAGGGTCTTATGCGCCGCGGTCAGCGCGTTCATGTTGTAAATTTCGCCATTCGCGGTGCGGCGGCCGTGAAACTTCTGGCCATACCATGAGGCGATGCCGGTCCGGCTATATTGCGGATCCTCGCTCGGATAGTACCAAACACCGTTGACTTCGTAGGGCTTGCCGACCTTGTAGACGCCCGCATTCGCGCTCGGCTTCTCCGCCGTTGCATGCTGCAGCCGCTTCGCCACGTGCAGGGCCAACTCCCCCTCGGCACACGCCGTCAGAAAAAGCGCGGCCAACAGGCACAACAAGAACCGGTATGCGCTCCCTTGTGTCATCGGTCGGCACCAATCCCGTCCGAAAGCAGCCCCACCGCCAAGGCGAAATAAGTGGAGCGGTTCCACCGCAACGTCGTGCGGTAATTATTGTAGACCATGTAGGCTGGCGACATCTTGCCCTTCTCCGGCAGCACGATGGAGGCGGAGAGCTGCCGCGCCGGCAAGTCCCCTCCGTCGGCCCGGCGCACGCCCAGGGTCTGCCAGGCGCCGATTGGCTTCCGCACCTTCAAATCGGCCATGGCGGGATCGAAACCGCCGGGCAATTTTACTTCCCGTCCCCAGGTCTGATCCGCCCGCCAGCCGGATTTGGCCAGGTAGTTGGCGGCCGAAGCGAAGACATCCTTGCGCGTGGTCCAGATGTCGCGCCGCCCGTCACCGTCATAGTCAATGGCATGAGCCAGGAAGGAAGAGGGCATGAACTGGCATTGCCCCATGGCCCCGGCCCAGGACCCGACCATCGCCTTGGGCGTAATATGGCCTTCATTGAGAATGCGCAGGGCGTTGTGCAGTTCCTTGCGGAAATAAGCGCTGCGCCGGCCATCGAAGGCCAGGGTCGCCAGCGCCGGGATCACCTTGAAGCCGCCGGTGACGCGGCCAAAATCCGTCTCGATCCCCCACAACGCCACGATAAAGCGGGGCTGAACACCAATTTTTGAACCGATTTCCTGCAGCATGACGCGGTTCTCCGCCAATTTGCGCCGGCCTTTTTCGATGCGGGAGCGCGGCACCACCCGATCGCGGTACTGGGTAAAGGTTAGGGTGAATTCCGGCTGCCTGCGGTCCAACTCAATCACCCGGGGGATCGGCGCAATGCCGCTCAAGGCGCCATCCAGGGTCGCCGTGGAAATGCCGCGCCCCTGGGCCTCGGTACGGAGTTCCCGCAGCCAGGTTTGAAAGTCCGCCGCCGTGGCGGCACTGGCGGACACACTGGCGGACAGCGCGCCCAAGATCAGAGCCGAGACGAGCACCACCGACCGAACCAACATCAGGACAAAACCCCCTACTTCAAGCCAATCTTATGCAAAACAGCGTGCCTGCTTGTGCCATGTCGGCGCGGCCACGGCAAGCTGCCGCGCCGCGCAAACTCAGGCGCCGCTTCCCTTCTCAGCAGCAGCGGCAAATTCATCGATACCGATGGCGGCGCGAAAGTCGGCGGTGACCGCCGCCTTCTTCTCTTCCAGGGGGATACCGGTCGAATCGGCGACCCTGTCAATGGCATTGAACAGCGCCGCCACGGCGGCCGTGTCCGTCAATGCCTCGCCGCCCATGGCTTCGGTGACGGCCGTCCGCGCCGCCGCCAATTCCGCCGCATCGGTACCCAAAACAGCGCTGGCAAAGCGCACCAGCAGGGCGCCGTTCTCGATGCCGCCATCATCATCCGCGCCCGCCCCCGTCATGATCGAGAGGTCATAATCACTACCGTTATTTTCGCCGCTCTCACGGAGCAGAACCGCATGGCTGGTCGTTCAATAGACGCACTGGTTCAGGGCCGAAACCCGGCCCGCCACCAGCTCAATCTGGGCATGGTTGATGGCGCGGTACTCGTTGTCCCAATCCATCATCGCCTGCGGCGGCAGATACTGGTTCACGACCAGGTCGAAGAAGCCCTTGACGGCCGTCGGCACCAGGCTCATGGCCTGATAGATATGCGCCGCCGTGGGCCGGCCCGCATAGAGGTCCTCATCCGCCGTGCCGATCGCGTCCTGCGGCGCCAGGGTATGGACCCAGGCCAGCTTCCGCGACGCGGCGGCGGGACGTTGCCGGCTCGGCTCCCCCGGTTGTGGCGAAGGCAGCGGCCAGGGGTCCATGCCAAGGCCCTTGGTGAAGGTATCCACCGCGACCACGTTGGCGATCACGCCGACGGTCTCGACATAGCGTTCCTCGACCATGCCCTTGTCCGCCAAAGCCTTGAACCAGGACCGGCTAAGACGGCCCGGGTCGGTGCGGATACGATGGATCTGCTCCACCTCCAGGTCCGATAATTGACCCAGATGGTCATGGCTGCCCTGCACCGCTTCCGGCGAAAGCGCGTCCTTGCGTTCCTGGCACAGGCGGCAATCCACGGCGTTGCGGGCTTCCGCCGCGATGGCAACCCGCTCGACCCCGGTCAACCAGGTGCCGGGCCGGGCCAACTTCTCCCAGGTCCGCGCCTGGGCGGCGGTGATGTCGTCACGCACCGGCCAGGGTAGATCTTGATAGCTGATTTCGGTCATGTGCTTCCCAATTTCATGATGATCGTCAGAGTATACTTGCATTCCGAGGCGTTAGGGTGAAATCTAAAGCAGATCAAAAATTCGGGAGGAACAGCAGATGACACTTGTTTTGAGCAGCCAAAGCTTCAATGACGGCGACTATCTCGGAGCCGACCACATCCTGTCGGAAGCCTTTGGCTTCGGCTGTGCCGGTGGCAACCAATCACCGCAACTTTCCTGGTCCGGGGTGCCCGAGGGCACGAAGAGTTTCGCCGTGACCTGTTTTGACCCCGACGCCCCCACGGGCAGTGGTTTCTGGCACTGGGTCGCGGTCAATATTCCCGCCGATGCGACCGAATTGGCCCTGGGTGCGGGCAGCGGCGGCGGCATGCCCGAAGGCACCTTGCAGACCCGGACCGACTTCGGCGCGCCGGGCTACGGCGGCCCTTGCCCGCCGGAAGGCGACCATCCGCACCGCTACCTCTTTACCCTGCACGCGGTCGGATTGGACGCCCTGCCGGTGGAAGCTGACACTTCCGCCGCCGTGGTCGGTTTCATGCTGCATTTCAACACCATCGAAAAGGCGGCATTGATGGGGTTGTACAAACGCTAGAGCCTTCACGGGCCTCAGGCGGCGCGGATCTTGGCCAGAAAATCATCCAGCGTCCGTTGCAGAATGACTGATTGTTCCGATAGCTCGCCGGTCGCGAACAGAACCGCGTTGGCCGAGGCATTGGTTTCGTCGACGGCCCCGTGAACGCCCGAGATACTGCCCGAGACTTCCTGGGTTTCCATTGCGACCTGTTGAATATTCCGTGAAATATCGACGGTTGCTTGGGATTGCTGCTCCACCGCCGAGGCTATGGACGCGGCGGTTTGTCCCAGCGCCATGATGACCTCGCGGATATCCGAAATCGCGGTAACCGATTCCGCCGTTGCCGATTGCATGGACGAGATCTGCGCATCGATTTCTTCCGTGGCCTTGGCGGTCTGCGTGGCCAGGGACTTGACCTCGCTGGCAACCACGGCGAAACCCTTGCCGGCATCGCCGGCGCGGGCCGCCTCGATGGTGGCGTTGAGGGCCAACAGGTTGGTCTGCTCGGCGATTTCATTGATCCAATTCACGACTTCGCCGATGCTCTTGCTCATCTCGGACAGTTTCTCAATCGTTGCCGTGGCTTTGTCCGTGGTGGCTTCCGCGCTCGTTGTACCTTCGCGGGCATCCGCCACCTGACGGCTGATTTCGGCGATCGAGCTGGATAGTTCCTCGGCCGCGGAGGCCACGGTCTGAACGTTGCCAGAGGCCGCTTCGGTGGCCTTTGCCGCCGTATCGGAATGCGTACCGGCGGAGGCCGCGGTTTTGCTCATGCCGCCGGCGGTTGCCTGCATCTCGGCGGATGCACCGGCAATGGTTTCGACCGCGCTTTTTACATTACTCTCCAGATCGCTCGCCAATTTCAGCCTGGCATGATGTGTCTCCTCTTCCGCTCGCGCATTGTCCCGCTCTTGTTTGGCCAGCGCCTCCTTTACTTCCTCCACCAAACTGATGCGAAAATCCGACAGTGCCATGGCGACCGAGCCAAATTCGTCGGCACGGGCGGGATTCAGCCGCATGGTGGCGCTTTCGTCCTTGCTGGCGACGGTATCAATGTCATGGAGAAGACCATCGAGGCTGGATCCAATTAAACGGAAGAGATAAATGGCGGCGCTCAAGGCGACAGCAACGGCTATGGCGGTGAGGACAATAATGAACCGGATGAGGTCGTTGTTGGCATCCTCCACCTGACTCGCGCGTTGATTGAGGCCTGCAAGAGCATCGCCGGTAAGTTCTTGGACCGAGGCCACCAAATCGTCCAGAGAGGCGGCGATGGTCGCGGCGACGGCATCGAAGTCCGCCATCATCTTGTTGCCGCCCGCCGGCCCCTTGTCGATATAGGCCTGGGCCATGCGCTGGCCGGTTTCGTAAAACGGCGGGAAGGCCGCCCTTACCTTGTCCAACGCCGCGACCACATCGTCCAGCCCTAGTGCGGTGGCAAGTTCCTGTGCCTCGGTCAGATCGACGCTGAATTTTTCGGCGTTGGCCTTGGCCTCATCGAAGCCGTCATTAAGACCATCGAGACCACGCGTAGCGGAAATGTCCGTCAGCCATTGCCAGACCTGAAAAACGTCAGTCTTTACGTCGCCGACCGCCTGCATCAGCGGCAGCCAGGACTGGGCGACATTGCGCGTCTCGGCTTTCATCTGGCGTAGTTGCGGTGACTGGGAATCAAGCCGGAAATAGGTGAGGCCTGAAATTCCGCCGAGTATCAAGACCAAAAGGACGAGAATGGCGATCAACTTGGACTTAATTGTCATTATTTTTTCCAGTTTTAAAGCATTGATGGCGTTTCTATATTCCGTTGATACTTTACATAAACTTATATTTCGTTAAGCTAATAAACTAAAATTATTACATCTCCGATACCATTCTGCTTCAAATTGCGGTGATAGTCCGCGGACAGGCTTTATCGCCTTAGCGCGAGCGGCAATAACGGGGTCTGACTAGATGAGTATCGAAAAAGGGCCTAGATTGCGCCGCAATCGCCAAGGGCCGTATCGAAGATATCCATGGCGCGGTCGATTTCGTCCCGGCCGACCGTTAGGGGCGGCGCGATGCGGAAAATTCCCACCGTCGCCGGGCGGCTGATATTCAGGCAGGCGCCCAGTTCCAGACAGCGCCGGCTGACGGCCATGCCGATCTCGGACGCCGGTGTTTTGCTCTGCCGGTCCGTGACCAACTCGACGCCCAGCAAGAGGCCGCGCCCGCGTACGTCGCCGATGACGGGATGCTGTTGTTGCAGGTCCAACAACCGGCCCTTCAGGTAATCACCCAACTCCCCGGCGCGTGCCGCCAAATGATCCCTGGTGACGATCTCAATCACCTTGGCGCCAACCGCCGCCGGTAGCGGATCGGCGGCGTGCGTGGTGTAGAATAGATAGCCCTTGTCGTAGCAGTCCTGTTCGATTTCGGCGGACGTGATTGTCGCTGAAAGCGGCAGGCCGGCGCCGAGGGTCTTTGAAAGATTGAGGATGTCCGGCGTCACGCCGTCGCGCTGAAAGGCGAAATTGTCGCCGGTGCGGCCCATGCCGGTTTGCGCCTCGTCCAAAATCAACAACATGCCGCGTTCGTGGGCCTTGTCTCGCAACGCGGCCAAATAGCCCTCGGGCAGTTCGATGATCCCGCCCGAGCTGAGAACTGGCTCGACAAGCACCGCCGCCAACTGGCCGGTGCTTTGCCGGTCGATCATCTGCCAGCCGAATTCGAACTCCGCCCGCCAGTCATATTCGCCATCACGGTTGAAGGGGGAGCGGTAGCCGTGCGGCGTCGGCAGGGTCAAGACTCCCGGTAACGTGGGGCCGTGGCCGCGCCGGCCACCGGAATAGGTCGTTGCCGCCGCGCCGCCTGTAACGCCGTGCCAGGAACGGTCAAAGGCGACAATCTCGAACCCGCCGGTATAGGTCTTGGCGATGCGCAAGGCGGCTTCATTGGATTCGCCCCCCGTGGAAAGCGGCAAAACGCGGTCCAAACCTACGGGGAGCATTGCCGTCAGCGCATCGACGAATTCAACAACCGGATCGGACAGAAAGCCGCTATGGAGATGATCCAGATTGGCGGCCATGTCCCCGACCACTTCGACGATTTCCGGATGGCCATGGCCCAAAATGGCGCTCATCTGGCCGGAGGTGAAATCGAGAATGGCACGGCCGTCACCGTCATAAATATAGCAGCCCTGGGCCCGCGAAATGCGCTGTTGAGCGAAATCCCCGCCATAACGAAACACCTTTGTCGGCGTTGGATCGCTCATCACGGAGCCTCTGTCACGGGCCTGTCGATGGCATATAGCGACAATTCGAAAGTCTCGCGCCGGGCGACGGACCAGCGCTGCGTTGCCTCCACATAGGCCATGCCGCAATGTTCCATGACCCGCCACGAGGGCTCGTTATCAGGCCGGCAGGCGGCGACCACGCGGCGCATCGCCAAAGCCTCGAAGGCCAGTGCGATGACGACGGCGGCGGCTTCACGGGCATAGCCCTTGCCCTGATAGGGCCGGCCGACCCAATAGCCGATTTCACCCTCATCCCCGCCGTTGCGGGTCAGCGAAATGATGCCGACAAGTTCACCGCTGGTCCGCGCCACCATGGCGAAGAAAAAGCGCCGCTGGGATGACAATTCGCCCTGAGCCCAGGCGACAAAATCGCGGGCCATGTTGCGGTCATAGGGGTGGGGGATATCCAGGGTCCAGCGCGCCACCTCCCAATCGCCGGCCA
Source organism: uncultured Rhodospirillaceae bacterium (assembly GCA_964631725.1). Lineage (GTDB taxonomy): Bacteria > Pseudomonadota > Alphaproteobacteria. Next base: position 34,862 of record CAZVYX010000026.1, read on the forward strand.
GCTCCGCGACCCGTGGCGCGTCGGTATGTTCAAGCGGCCGCAGCACCAACTGCTCGCTGCGCAACGGCGGGCGAAACGGCAATTTCCGGCTTTGGCTTTGCGGGCGGCGCAGTGACATTCCCTATCCCTACAACAGATCGCGCAGCATGGCGACCAGGGGCCGGTCGGCGGGGGGCATGGGCACATCGCCCATGCGCACGGGGCGAAGCCATTTGATCGCCTGTCCCTCGACCGGGCGCGGCGTACCTTGCCAGACACGGCAAACGAACAGCGGCATCAGCAAATGGAAATCCTCGTAGGCATGCGAGGCAAACGTAAAGGGCGCCAAACAAGCCTCGGTCACGTCGATATCCAGCTCTTCCTTCAGCTCGCGGATCAGGGATTGTTCCAGGCCTTCATCGGGCTCCACCTTGCCGCCGGGAAATTCCCACAGGCCGGCCATGGCTTTACCCTCGGGCCGTTGCTGCAACAGAACCCGGCCATCGATATCCACCAGGGCGGCGGCGACAACCAGCAGCAGCTTGGCCTGGGGCAGATCTTGCATCAGGAACGGTAGTCGGCGTTGATCGAGATATAGCCGTGGGTCAGATCGCAGGTCCAGACCGTTGCCTTGCCCCGGCCCACGCCCACATCCACGGCGATATCGATTTCCCGCCCTTTCATATGGGGCACAACCTGCGCCTCGCGATAGTCGGGATGGGGATGCCCCGCCTCGGCGATGACCACGCCGCCAATGACGATGGACAGACGGTCCCGGTCGGCCTTTTCCCCGGCCCGGCCCACCGCCATGATAATGCGGCCCCAATTGGCATCCTCGCCGGCAATGGCGGTCTTGACCAGGGGTGAATTGGCGACGGTCATGGCGATCCGCCGCGCCGCCCTGGCCGATGCGGCGCCGGAGACGGATATGGTGATGAATTTCGACGCACCCTCGCCGTCACCGACCACCTGTTTCGCCAGGTTCTGCATTACGGACAGCAGCGCCGCCTTGAATGAAGCCAGGCGGCGATCCCCCGCCTCCGTGATCCTGACGTGCCTGGGCCCCTGCCCCGTCGCCGCCAGCAACACCGTGTCGGAGGTGGAGGTATCGCCATCCACGGTAATGCAGTTAAAGGACTGGCCATTGGCCCAGCGCAGCAGACCATCCAGCACACCGCTGGGCAGCTTGGCATCGGTGAAGATGAAGCTCAACATGGTTGCCATGTCGGGCGCGATCATGCCGCTGCCCTTGGCGATGCCGGCGATCTTCACTACCTGGCCATCGATCTCCGCCTCAGCCGAGGCACCCTTGGGAAAGGTATCCGTGGTGCAGATCGCACCGGCGGCGGCACGCCAGCCGTTGGCCTTCAACTTGGCGTGCAAACGCGGCACCGCGCGCAGCAAACGATCAACCGACAGCGTCTCGCCAATCACGCCGGTGGAAGCGACCATAACCTCCGCCGCCTTGCAGCCCACCGCCTTGGCCACCGCACCGGCGGTGGCGGCAACGTCGTCCAGGCCCTGGCGCCCGGTGAAGACATTGGCGTTGCCCGCGTTAATGACAATGGCCCGGGCCCTGCCCTTGCCGATATGTTTGCGGCACCACAGCACCGGCGCGCCGGGCATGGTGGAGCGGGTAAATACACCTGCTATGGTACTGCCCGGCGCCAGCTCCGCCAAGGTCAGGTCGGCGCGGCGGCGATAACGCTCGCCGGCGGCCATGGCGCCAAGGCGCAGGCCGGCGATCGCGGGCAGTTTGGGAAACCGGGCCGGGGCGAAAGGCGAAATATCCATGGCGGCTATGCTCTATTCAGGCTGTCGGGGCCAAGCTGTCGGTGCGCGCATGGTACCCAGCGCCCAACTGGCGGACAAGGGGTCGGTGGCGGCAGCCGAAGCCGGGAATTTTGTTACTATTGGCTCCCCTTGCCGGCTCCAAAGTCCTTGGCGGGCTTGCCGTCCAGTCCGAAATATTCGATTTTCGCGTCCTTTGCCAGATCACCCAATAATGCCTCCGCAACTTCCTGCGCAATGACCTGGCGCATTGCCGGGGCGCGGGAGGCGAAGGACGGGCCCTCGCCCTGACGGCGGTCCACCAGCTTGATGACATGCCAGCCAAAGCCGGTCTTCACCGGCGCCGAGATTTCATCGACCTTCAATGCAAAGGCGGCATTGGCGAATTCCGGCACCATCTTGTCCTTGGTGAAATAGCCCAAATCGCCGCCCTTGGCGCCGCTGGGGCCCTTGGATTTCTTCTTCGCGATGGCGGCAAAATCACCGCCCTTATTCAGTTCCGTGACAATGGCGTCGGCCTCCGCCTGGGTTTCCACCAGAATGTGGCTGGCGCGGACTTCGTCCGGCCCTTTTGCCTGTGTCTTCTCGGCTTCGTAACGGGCCCGCATGTTTGCCTCGGTCGCGACCGCGTTGATCCTGTTGGTCAGATAGGTCTGCTCCAAAATGCGGTCACGAGCCTGGGCGACCCGCTTCATGATGGCCGGATCATCACCCAGTTTTTCCTCCTCCGCCGCTAGTAGCACCAGGCGCCGTTCGACAAGCTGCTGCACCAGGGGCTTGTAAACTTTTTCCAGCGCCAGGCCGCGATATTGCTGCGGCAGGTTCTGATGCGCGATACGCACATCGCGAAACAGGATCTTGCTGCCCTTGACCACGGCCACGACCTGGTCGTCGGAAACCGCAGCGGCGGCCTTGTCCTGGCTCTGAGTTTGAGCCTGGGCGGGCGCGAGTTGCAGCATGGTGAACGCAGCCAATGTGGCCAAACCAGCGCGCAACAGCGCGACGGGAGATTTGCTCATGATGGTGGGCTTTCTATTGCGGAGTTACTGAATTCGGGCGCAACGCGCCCAATGCCGCGCCAATATCGATTATTGGGCGCTCGCACACAAGACGTTAAGACAACTTCTCACAAACTGTTGTCAAGGTCGCCGACCAGCCTTCTCCGGGCCGCCCCGGGTTGGATTGGGGGCCCAGTTTGGTGGTGGTTCCGTTGACAGGGCGGCGAGCGCCCCTTATGTCTCACTGGTTGCGTTCCAGCCGGTCCCAAGAGGGGTGCGTTGGGCGGCGGACCCGGTCCGGTCATTTGGTATTTTTTAGGGATTTTTGATGGCTATTCTTGGCAGCATCGCGAAGCGCCTTTTTGGCTCGTCCAACGAACGCGTGCTCAAACTGCTTGAGCAGCCCGTCGCCAGAATCAATGAACTCGAGGCCGGTCTGGAGGCCCTCTCCGACGATGAACTGTTGGGCAAGACGGACGAGTACCGCCAGCGTATCGAAGCCGGTGAAAGCCTGGACAACCTGCTGCCCGAAGCCTTCGCCACCGTGCGCGAGGCGGCCAAGCGCTCCCTGGGACAGCGCCATTTCGATGTGCAGTTGATGGGCGGCATGGTTCTGCATCAAGGCAAGATCGCGGAAATGCGTACCGGCGAGGGCAAGACTCTTGTCGCCACCCTGCCCGTCTATCTCAATGCCCTGGAAGGCAAGGGCGCCCACGTGGTCACCGTCAATGACTATCTGGCGCAGCGCGATGCCAACTGGATGGGGGTGGTCTATGCCAAACTGGGCCTGAGCACGGGCTGTATCGTTCACGGCCTGGACGACGATGAACGCCGGGCCGCCTACGCCTGCGATGTCACCTATGGCACCAACAACGAATTCGGCTTCGATTATCTGCGCGATAATATGAAGTTCGAGCGGGAAGCCATGGTGCAGCGGCCGTTCAACTTCGCCATCGTCGATGAAGTAGACTCGATCCTGGTTGACGAAGCCCGGACGCCGCTGATCATTTCCGGCCCGGCCGAGGACTCCTCGGAGCTGTATCAGACCATCGACAAGCTGATGCCGCGCCTGGAAGAAGAAGACTACGAAAAGGACGAAAAGGCCCGCACCGTCAACTTTACCGAGGACGGCGCCGAGACCATCGAGGATCTGCTGCGCGAAGTCGACCTGTTGAAGGGGGAAACCCTGTACGACATGGAAAACGTCACCATCGTGCATCACATCAACCAAGCCCTGCGCGCGCACCAGATGTTCCAGCGTGACGTGGACTATATGGTCAAGGACGGCAAGATCGTCATCATCGACGAGTTCACCGGCCGGGCCATGGAAGGTCGGCGCTATTCGGAAGGCCTGCATCAGGCTCTGGAAGCCAAGGAAGGCGTCGAGGTTCAGCCGGAAAACCAAACCCTGGCCTCGATCACATTCCAGAACTATTTCCGCCTCTATCCCCTGCTCGCCGGCATGACCGGCACGGCGATGACGGAAGCCGGCGAATTCCTTGAAATTTACAAGCTCGCCGTGGTCGACATCCCTACCCATCTGGACATGGTCCGCGATGACCAGGATGACGAGGTTTACCGCACGGAAGAGGAAAAATTCGCCGCCATCATCGAACTGATGGGGGAATGCCAGGAACGGGGCCAGCCCGCCCTGATCGGCACGGTCTCGATCGAAAAGTCCGAAGTACTTTCGGAACTGCTCGGCAAGAACAAGATCAAGCATAACGTGCTGAATGCCCGCCACCATGAGCAGGAGGCCTATATCATCGGCCAGGCGGGCCGCGTCGGCGCCCTGACCATCGCCACCAACATGGCCGGGCGCGGGACCGACATCCAATTGGGCGGCAACGTCGAGATGCGCGTGCAAGAGGAAGCCACGGCGGAAGATGGCACCGTGGACACGGCCAAGGTCGAGAAAATCGAAGCTGAGGTCGGGGCCGAAAAGGAAAAAGTCCTGGCCGCCGGCGGGTTGTTCATTATCGGCACGGAACGCCACGAAAGCCGGCGCATCGACAACCAGTTGCGTGGCCGCTCGGGCCGCCAGGGCGATCCCGGCGCCTCGAAATTCTACCTCAGCCTGGAAGATGATCTCATGCGCATCTTCGGCTCGGAACGGATGGACGGGATGCTGCGCAAGCTCGGCCTGGAGGAAGGCGAGGCGATCATCCATCCCTGGGTCAACAAGGCCCTGGAAAAAGCCCAGGAGAAGGTCGAGGCGCGCAACTTCGATATTCGTAAGAATCTGCTGAAATATGACGACGTCATGAACGATCAGCGCAAAGTAATCTACGAGCAGCGCCTGGAGCTGATGGACGCCGAGGATGTCGCGGATACCGTGGTCGATATGCGCCGGGAAGTGGTTGACGGCCTTGTCGCCGCCCATATCCCGGAAAAGGCCTATGCGGAACAATGGGATGCCGAAGGCTTGGCGGCGGAAACCAGGGAGGTTTTCGGCCTGGATCTGCCGATCGTGGATTGGTGCGCCGAGGAAGGTATCGCGGACGAGGAAATTCGCAAACGCATCTCCGATGCGGCGGACCGGCGGATGGCGGAGAAGGTCGCCAACTACGGCCCGGAAGTCATGCGCATGGTGGAAAAGGGGCTGTTGCTGCAACTGTTGGATCAGACCTGGAAAGAGCATCTGCTGACCCTGGATCATCTGCGTAGCGGCATCGTCCTGCGCGCCTATGGCCAGCGCGACCCGTTGAACGAATACAAGACGGAAGCCTTCACCCTGTTCGAAACGATGCTGGGCGATCTGCGCCTGACCACGACCCGGGTGCTGGCACACATCGAACTACAGACGGATCAGAACGAAACCTTCATCACGACGCAGCAGTCCGAGCCGATGTTGATGGAGGAACAGCACCTAGACCCCCTGACCGGCATGAACGAAATGGACGAGGAAGAAATGGCCATGGCGGGGGGTGGCTATGGCGGCAACGGCGCGCATGCGCCGCAACCGACGCGCAGCCGTCAGGCCGCTTCAACCTTGGACCCCGACAATCCCGCAACCTGGGGCAAGGTGCCGCGCAACACCCCCTGCCCCTGCGGCTCCGGCAAGAAATACAAGCATTGCCACGGAAGTTAACCCCCTCTTCCCACGATGACGTGAACGACACCGCGCGTCGCTGACGTAATCCTGAGATGCGTTGGATTGGCGGCGGCAAGTCTGTCGAAAGATCGGCTGCAACCGCCAGCCAGATGGGGCGTTCAGAAAGCCGCCAGGTCATCAAAAGGGAATGATTCTTCCAAGAATAGTGCGATCATGTAGGATTGTATCGAATTCGAAGATTACCTGGGAAATCTCGGTTTAATGGGAAGATGGCCATGCAAGGGCTGGCGATTGAGTTCAACACCTTCAGCTTTATTGGGCGGTGCCGCCGCACCGGCGCGCTGGGGGTGGTGACGTCGACGGGCGAAATGGCCGTGGGCAGCAGGGTGCCATTCGTCAGGACGGGCATCGGCGCGGTCGCGACCCAGGCCTTGACCGATCCCCGGCTGGGGCCCATGGGGCTGGATTTGCTGGCCCGCGGAACGCCGGCGGAAGCGGTATTAGGCGCGCTGGTCGATGCCGATCCGCACATCGAATCCCGTCAATTGGCGGTGGTCGACGCCCAGGGCCGGGCGGCGGCGCGCACCGGCGCCAACAACAGCGACTGGAAAGGCCATCACATCGGCGACGGCTTCGTCGCCATGGGCAACCGGTTGACCAGCGGCGATGTTGTCGACGCCATGACCGCCAGTTTCGCCGGCTCCGAACCACTGGCGCTGGAGGCGCGTTTGATGCGCGCCATCGAAGCCGGGCGCGATGCGGGTGGACAACATGGCGGGCAACGCTCGGCGGCCATTCTGGTCTGTCACGAATTGGACTATCCCATCGTCGATTTGCGCGCCGACGACTACGACGACCCCGTGGCGGAGTTGCGCCGTCTGTTCGATTTATACGAACCGCGCATTCCCTATTACCGAGTTCGCGCCGCCGATCCCACGGTGGGTCCGTTCGACCTTTGGCGGCAGCAAAACCAGCCGGAATAGTCACGCCACAGCCGCATCACAGCATACAGAGGCCGCCTATTATGTCCGGAAACGGGATCAAGGAATTCGTCATCGTCGAAACGCAATCGCCGGCCTATGACGGGCGGTCCTTCGGCGAGGTTGGTCAATATGAAAGATTGTCAGGCTATGTCGTCGGCGCGGTCGACCCGCGGGACCCGAAAAACGCCGAACTCGTCAATCTCGACAAGGCGCCGCGCAATGGTGATGGCAATGTCGAATACAGGGCCGATGTTTGCATTCTGCGCCCGATGGATTCGTCGAAGGGCAACGATTGGGTCTTTTACGAAATTCTCAATCGCGGCGCCAAACGCGTGATTTGCCGCGTTAACAGCGGCCCGGCCCTCAACACCATGGACAACGCCGATGACGCGGGCACCGGATACCTGATGAACGAAGGCTACACTGTCGTGTGGACCGGGTGGCAGGACGACGTAACGCGCGATGCGGGACGGATGCGGGCGGATTACCCGGTCGCCACCGACGGCGCCGCGCCGATCACCGGCGCATGTTTGGAGGAGTTCATCAACGAGGCGAATGACACGGCCTTTCTCGGCGCCCTGGCCTATCCGGCCGCGACCCTCGACCGCGACGGCGTCACCTTGACCATCCGGCAGCGGGAACGGGACGAACGGCAAACACCGCCGGGCCTGAGTTGGCGCTACCTGAATGACCGCGAAATCGAAATCACCCGCCCCGAAGGCGGCGCGTTCGATGGCGGCGCCATTTTCGAGTTCATATATACCGCCAAGGACCCGACCGTGGTTGGACTGGCCTTCGCGTCGGTTCGCGACATCGCTTGTTTCCTGCGCGCAAAAGATGACGCCAATCCATTGGCGCAAAACGGCGCCGTGCCGCCGAAACGGAGCCTGCTGTTCGGCTTGTCGCAGAGCGGGCGGTTCGTGCGCGACTTCCTGTATCAGGGTTTTAACGAGGCGCTGGCGGGCGGCCAGGTTTTCGATGCGGCGGTTCCGGTCATCGCCGGGTCGCGCAAGACCTTTATCAACCGGGCCTTCACCCAACCGGGCCGGTATCAGCGCCAACACGAGGATCATAATTATCCGGGCGATCAATTCCCGTTCACGTATCGCACTTTGTCCGATCCGATTTCCGGGCTGACCGACGGTATTCTGGTGCGATGCGACGACACCGGGGTGACGCCGAAGATCATGCACCTGGACACCGATACCGAAATATGGGCCGCGCGCGCCTCACTGGTTGTCACCGACTGCGAAGGCCGGGATATCGAACAACCGGACCATGTTCGGGTGTATCTGGCGGCCGGCCTGCCCCATGGCTGGGCGATAAAACCAGACCCGAGCGCAATCCAGTTTCCGGATAGCGAGATTACCTACGGCGCATTGCTGCGGCCGTTGCTAAGCGCGTTGAAGGATTGGGTGGAAAACGATGTCGCGCCGCCGCCCAGCTGTTTCCCGAGCGTTGGCGCTGGAACGCTGGTTCCCCCGGACCAGGAAAGCACGGGTTTTCCAAACATTCCAGGCGTTGCCTATAGCGGCATCATCAACGGCTTGCGTCTGGCCGATCATAGCGTGATCCCGCCGCGCGAGGGCGCCGCCTATCCGGTACTGGTATCCACCGTTGATTCCGACGGCAATGGCAACGCCGGGCTGCGGCATCCGGCGCTACGGGTGCCGCGCGCCACGCTCACCGGCTGGAATTTGCGCACCAAGGGTCATGGCGAAGGCGAAATCTATAGCACCACGGGGTCCCGGATTTCATTCGCCGAAACGAAGGCGGAGCGCCTGGCCAACCGTGACCCCAGGCCGTCGATAGAGGAGCGCTATGCGGACAACGCCGACTACGCGGCGAAAATGCGCGCCGTGGCCGACGCCATGGTTGCCGAGGGTTTGCTTCTCGCCGAGGACGCGGACCGTATCGTCGCCGCCGCTCGGATTGGAGAAAACGTATTGACCGCCGCCTGAGGAAGCAGAGCGGGAGAACGGCGACGGGTTACCAATTCTATTACGGGCCTTCGAGACAAGGGCGTGGGGCATTCATCGTTAAGACATCGCGCCGCCGGAAAAGCCCGCTGTCCGTATGATTAAGAAATATTCCGGCGATTTGCCATTTGTCGCGCCTATATGCTTGACGCGGGCGGTTGTTTTGCCTAAAAAACGCCGCTCCGCCGGTACTTCCACCGCCGGATCTATTGGGACGATCAAATCATGGCGCGGCGTTGCGAACTTACCGGAAAAGGCGTGTTGACGGGCAATAATGTCTCGCATGCCCACAACAAGACACGGCGGCGGTTCCTGCCGAATGTGCAGGAAATGGCCCTGCATTCAGATATTCTGGGCCGCTCGATCCGGCTGAAAGTCTGCGTCAGCGCCCTGCGCACCGTGGAGAAAAAAGGCGGCTTGGATGCCTATCTGACGGACGCCAAGGAGAGCCAGTTGTCCCTCAAGGCCCGGCGTTTGAAGCGTGCCGTCGCAAAAGCCACCCCCGCCGCGGAAGCAGCACCGGCCGCAGCCTAGAGCGCATTTCTTCAAAATGCGCTCTGACTCTTAAGAGTCGAGCTATTGAATCAATCAACTGAGTCGCGAAAGCGACTCCAATCCATTGAAAATTGCTCTAATTCGTCTATTCCGACAGGTGAAACTGCAACAGCAAGGTGCGCTGCAGAGGATTGAAGTTGTCGTCTGACAGCATATAGATCCACCAGCCGCCCTTTGGGTCGGGGTGCACGGCCAGTCCTTCGAAATTATCCACCGACAGGGGCGGCACCAGGCGGGCCAATTCGACATCCATCAAACGGGCGCCCGGGGTAATCTTGTCCGCAGGAATATGGGACAGCCGGGCACCGGGACCGCCAATGACCGTATACCGCCGCTGCAACAGCAAGACATCGCCGTTGGGCAAGGCGGCCAGGTCCGTGGGCTTGAAAATGCCGATACCCGGCCAATAGACCCGGCCCAGGCTCTCCCCATCGGGCGACAGCAGCCAGCCGATATAATCGCCACGGCCTTTCTTGCCGCCGTCCTTGCCCCCGTCCTTGCTGGTACGGAATTTCTCGCTCAACACCAGAATACGGCCATCGGGCAGCGCCGTCATGGCCTCCAGCCCGCCGTTTCGAGGCGCCTTGCCGATGCCAGGCGGCACCGCGAATAGACTGGGCTTGGCCGTCAAATCGGTGTAGCGAAGGACCCGGTGGCGAACCTCAAAACTGACCAGGTAGCTGCCGTCCGCCAATCTCTCGACGGCCTCGGCATCCTGGTCCAACTTGTCGGCGCGGCGGGAAATATAAGATCCCTTGATGCCGCGCAGACGGTGGAACCGGGTCTTGTCCAGGCCGATCAATTTACCCGACTTATCCAGCAGCAACCGGGCGCGTAGCAGATCACCCTGATCGGACACGGCCGTCATCTCCGTACCATCTGCCGACAGGCTCAATCCCGACAAACCGCCGAAATTTCCCACATCGCTGGTTAGGGAAAAACCGCCACGGTATTGCAATACACCTATGGTGTTTTGTTTTGTATTTAAGGGGTTTAGATTAATTTCCTCAACTTGTAAATTAAGCGGCCCCGTTTCCGAATCCGCCAAACTCGGCAGGCCGCAACTGGTCAATTGCGGCAGCAGCAACGCGGCGGCGGCAATGACGCTCTTCCGCGCCAGAACGCTCTGGACCAGCCGTCGGCGCCAGACCGCCGCTTTCGATCGTCGCGCATATATCGCCGGCAATTTCAGATCACCCGGATCAGGCCACGCGCCGGCTTGCGGGCGAGTCCTCTTCTTCGTCGAACAGTTCCGCCAGCTTGTCCATCATCACGCCACCCAGTTGCTCGGCATCGACGATGGTGACGGCCCGCTGGTAATAGCGGGTAACATCATGGCCGATGCCAATGGCGATCAACTCCACCGGAGACTGGCCTTCAATCCAACTGATGGCGGACCGCAGATGTTTCTCCAGGTAGTTGCCGGCGTTGACGGAGAGGGTCGAATCGTCCACCGGCGCGCCGTCGGAAATTACCATCAGAATACGGCGTTGCTCCGGTCGGTAAACCAGGCGGTTATGGGCCCAGATCAAGGCCTCGCCATCGATGTTTTCCTTCAACAGGCCTTCGCGCATCATCAGGCCAAGGCCACGCCGGGCCCGCCGCCAGGGTGCGTCCGCCGCCTTGTAGACGATATGGCGCAGATCGTTCAGCCGTCCCGGCGAGGCCGGCTTGCCCTCCCGCAGCCATTTTTCCCGGCTTTGCCCGCCCTTCCAGGCCCGCGTCGTGAAGCCGAGGATCTCGACCTTCACATTACAGCGTTCCAGGGTGCGGGCGAGGATGTCGGCGCACATGGCGGCGACGGTAATAGGCCGGCCGCGCATGGAGCCGGAATTGTCGATCAGCAGCGTAACCACGGTGTCGCGGAAATCCATGTCCCGCTCCATCTTGAAGGATAGCGGCAGCAACGGATTGGTCACCACCCGGGCCAGCTTGCCCGCGTCCAGCATGCCCTCTTCCAGATCGAACTCCCAACTGCGGTTCTGCTTTGCCAGCAGACGCCGTTGCAGACGGTTGGCCAGGCGCGCCACGACGCCCTGCATATTCGATAGCTGTTGATCGAGGTAGGCGCGCAGGCGTCCCAGTTCCTCGGTATCGCAAAGCTCGGTCGCGTCGATTACTTCGTCGAATTCCTCGGTGAAGAAGCGGTAGGGCGGCTCGTTGGGGTTATCCGGCATCATATCGCCCGGCCGCCACTGCCGCCGGCCGCGCCCCGGTTCCTCGCTGCCCGACATGGCGTCGGCGTCTTCCGCCTCCATCTCGGAGTCGGCTTCCGCGTCACCATCGGCGGAGCCATCCTGGCTGTCCGAGCCGTCCGGGTCGCCGCTGTCGTCGGCCGCGCCCTCGCCGCCCTCGCCCTCGCCTTCGCCGTCGGCCATTTCCTCTTCGTCGTTCTCCGCCTGATCGTCCAGATCATCGGATTCCGTGCCGTCCTCGTCGCCCAGATCCAAATCCGCGATCAACTTCCGGGTCAGCTTGGCAAAGGCATTCTGATCGGTGATCTCACCGGTCAGTTCAGACAACTCCTTGCCGGCCTTTTCCTCAACCCAGGGACGGATATGCTCGACCATGGGCTTGGCCGCGGACGGCGGCGCCTTGCCGGTCAATTGCTCCCGCACCAACATGCCGACAACCTCCGGCAACAGCGCCTCGCCCGGATCATTGACCGAGGCATAGCCGCGGGCCCGGCAGCGTTCCTCCAACATGGCATCGAGATTGTCCGAAACACCCATCATGCGCTTGGCGCCGAGGGATTCCACGCGCGCCTGTTCCGCCGCCTCGAACACGGCGCGGGCGGTGGCGCCCTTGGGTTGGTTCAAGGCGTGCAGGCGGTTGTCATGATGGCGCTGCCAAAGCGCCAGGGCATCGCCGCTGCCGCGTACATGCGCGACTTCCTCTCCACCCAATTCCCGGCTTGGTGTGGGCAAGCGGTTGCGGCCGGCGCCCGTGGCCGCACCCTCGGCGCCGAAGTTGACCGTCAGTTCGCTGTCGCGCGCAATGGCGCGCACGGCCGCCGTCACCGCGCGTTTGAACGGTTCGACCGGGTTTTCCGGCTTCATCACCGCCATGGCGTCAGGCCAGCTGAATGTTCGCCGCCGATTCCGGCAATTCGTGGCCGAAACAGCGTTGATAATATTCCGCCACCAACGGACGTTCCATCTCGTCACAGCGGTTCAGGAAACTGACCCGGAAGGCGAAGGCAACGTCGTCGAATATCCGGGTGTTGTCGGCCCAGGTAATCACCGTCCGTGGTGACATGACGGTGGAAATATCGCCGTTCATGAAGCCCGAGCGGGTCAGATCGGCGACCGAGACCATGGAGTTGATGTATTTTTGCCCCTGTTCGTCGGCCCAGTCGGGAACCTTGGCGGTGACGATACCGACCTCGTCGTCATGCGGCAGATAGTTCAGGGTGGTGACGATGTTCCAGCGGTCCATCTGGCCCTGGTTGATTTGCTGCGTGCCGTGATACAGCCCCGTGGTATCGCCCAGACCAACCGTGTTGGTGGTGGCAAAAAGGCGGAAGCTGGCATGCGGCCGGATCACCTTGTTCTGATCCAGCAGGGTCATCTTGCCGTCGACTTCGAGGATCCGCTGGATCACGAACATCACATCCGGCCGGCCGGCGTCATATTCGTCAAACACCAGGGCGCAGGGATGCTGCAATGCCCAGGGCAGAATGCCTTCGCGAAATTCGGTAATCTGTTTGCCGTCGCGCAGAATAATCGCGTCCTTGCCCAACAGATCGATACGGCTGATATGGCTGTCCAGATTGACCCGGATACAGGGCCAGTTCAAACGCGATGCCACTTGTTCAATATGGGTCGATTTGCCGGTGCCGTGGTAACCCTGGATTATGACCCGCCGATTGTGGCCAAAGCCGGCTAGAATGGCCATGGTGGTTTCATGATCAAACTGGTAGGCCTCGTCCAGGTCCGGCACGAGGTCGGAGCCCTGGGAAAAGGCCGGCACTACCATGTCACTGTCGAGGCCGAATGTTTCGCGTACATTCACCTGGGTATCGGGCTGGTCGATCGGATGGGCCGACGTATCGTCGGCGGTGGCAGTCAGCGTCATGGTACAGAATCCTGTTGCTTGCGTGGTTACTTGTAAGGTCGCGTCATATGAATTGCCCCGGACCTAACCTTGCGGCAGGCCAGAGGACATTAGGTTGCTATACGCCTCGTTAATGGATTTGAAGCGCTCTTCGGCTCGTTTGTCGCCGCCATTCGCATCGGGGTGAAAACGTTTTACCAGTTGCTTATAACGCATTTTGATGTCTTGCAAGGTCGCCGTTTCATCTAGATCCATTTGGGCCAGATATCGGCGCTGTTCGCGGGTCGGTTTGAGCGCGGGTTTTGCCGCTCCGGGGCGGCCATCGGGACCATCGAACAGGCCGTGATGGTCCCGCACCCGATCATCCATCCAGGCCTTATAGCCGCGCTCTCCCAGCTTCCAGGTCGGACGGTGGCCGGTAACCGCCTCGGTCCGGAAGCTTTCGATCTCGTCCTGATCCATGCCGGTGAAATAGTCCCAGCTACGGTTGTAGGCGGCCACATGTTCCAGACAGAACCAATAGAATTCATCCAGGTTGGTCTTGGATTTCGGCGCGCGGTGTTCGCCCGCCAGCTCACAGCCGGCGAAATCGCAAACGCGCTCTGGCTTCCCGGACGGCTCATCCACCCGGGTCTTCGACACCGGTATGTCATTCTTGGTTCTTGCCACGGAGGGAGTATGCTGGCTTCGGGTCCGGCTTTCAATAGTGCAGGGAACCGTTGCATTGCCGCCGAATTGTCAGGCGGGTTTTTTGATGAAGGGGAATTTTGTGATGTCCATGGCGGCAACGATCGAAGCGAAATTGCGGGCGGCCTTCGCCCCGGCGCGGCTGGTAGTGGAAGACCAATCTGAAATGCATGCGGGCCACGCCGGCGCCCGCGAAGGCGGGGAAAGCCATTTCGCGGTGGTAATCGAAGCCGAGACATTTGAAGGTATGAGCCGCGTGGCCCGCCAACGCCTTGTAAACCAAGCGTTGAGCGAGGAATTGGCCGGCGGCATTCATGCGTTATCCATTCGCGCATTGACGCCAAGTGAGGCGCGAGAATTGTCGCAGTAGACTGATATTGCCTGATAAAAGAAACGATACCAGAAAATTAGTCGTAGGGTTGCTTTATTTGCATTTATATCCTCTTTTATAGAGTGATTGCAAAAATATTCTCATTATGGTTTTATCTCCTCGGCCTAACATGTTAATTAGAGGATTGGACCATGTCGCAAGAGGCTCATCACGGATTTAGCGGTATTGGCGGCACCCGCCGCAACATTCGGATCGGCGACCGCCGCACGTCGATTAAGCTGGAACCGGAAATGTGGGACGCTTTGGTGGAAATCTGTGACCGGACCGAGAAGAATCTGAACCAGATCTGTACCGAAGTGCACAGCGCCGGCAATGCCAATGAACCCGATGACGATACCGGCAGCGCTAATTTCACGTCGGAATTGCGGGTATTTATTCTGGATTTCTACCGCGCCAATGCCCGCTAAGCTCTGAAGGATATCGCGAGGCGGACTTGAGGCAGCGCCGCCGTTACGATTTCCCAGCCGGGGGCCGTACTCGAACGGCGGTTACCTGGTTACGCAACCGGCGCATGACTTCGAATGTGAAGCCATCAAGACTAAAGCGTTCCCCGACATCGGGAAGGCGCCGTGCCAGGTGAATGACCAGGCCGGCAATGGTCGCGGCGTCATCTTCGGGCAAATCCCAGTCAAAATCGCGGTTCAGGTCCCGCATGGTGACCACGCCATCGATCATGAAGCTGCCGCCCGCCTCGCGCCGCACGGCGCTGGCGCGCAGGACATCATGCTCGTCGCTGATATCACCGACGATTTCCTCGAGGATATCCTCCAGGGTAACCAGCCCCATGAGCGCGCCATATTCATCGACGACCAGGGCGAAATGCTCGCGCCGCGCCCGAAAGGCGTTCAACTGCTCCATCAGCGTCGTGGTCTCCGGCACAAACCAGGGCTCCCGCCAAAGCTCCCGAAGGCCGGACCTTCCCAGGCCATGATCCGGATTAGCCGCCATTTCGGTAGCGCCGGCGCTGATGGCGCGCAACAGATCCTTGGCATGCAGAACACCGACGATGTTGTCGAAATCTCCGCGCCACAACGGCACGCGGCTGTACGGCGTGGCCAGCAGGGCCTCGGCTATTTTCTGCGCCGGCTGGTCGGCGTCCAACATGATCATGTTCTTGCGATGCACCATGATTTCCGAGACTTCCACATCGGACAGGTCCAGGATGGCGTCCAGCATGTCGCGGTCGCTTTTTACCATAGCGCCGTCGCGGGCGTGCAGCGCCAGGGCGCCGCGCAGTTCCTCCGAGGCATCCGCCGCCGCCGCGTCCCGGTGGCGTATGCGCGCACCGAACAACCCCAGGAAGCCGGTGACAATGGTTTGCACCAGATCGACCACCGGGCCCAGGGCGACAACAATGGGCCCGATAATGGGGCCGGCCGCCAGGGCGGTACGGTCGGGCCGGTTCAGGGCGTAGGTCTTCGGCAACACCTCGGCAAAAACAACGACCAGGGCGGTCATGATGGCGGTGGCATAGGCCACGCCTGCCTTGCCGAACAGGGCAATCATGACCGAAGTGGCCACGGCGGAGGCCAGGATATTGACCAGGTTGTTGCCCAGCAGCACGGCCCCGATCAGACGCTCGGGCCTGGCAATCAATCGGTTGACCCGGCTGGCGCGGCGCACGCCGCGGCGTTCCAACTGATGCATGCGCGCCCGGGAGACCGCCGTCAGGGCTGTTTCCGTACCGGAAAAAAATGCCGAAAGAACCAACAGCACCAACACGCCCAATATGGAGAACAGTATTTCGCCGTCCATTGCGTCCTTGTCCCTACCTCTTTCTCGCTATCCGGCCCGGGTTGGCCGTAATGCGGCATGCAGCATCGCTTTCACCTCTTCCTCGGCGACGTCCTTGGTGACGAAAGCCTGGCCGATGCCGCGGGCCAGAATAAACGTCAATTGACCGTCCGAGACTTTCTTGTCCTGACGCATGTGTCCAACCATGGTCTCCGCCGTCAGCTCCGCAAGAGCTAGCTCGTACGCCCCGGTCGGCAGCCCCATCTCCGACAGGTGCCGCCGCACCCGTTCGGCGTCCTGGCTGGGACACAGACCGAGCCGGGTTGAAAGCGCAAAGGCCATGCACATGCCCACCGAAACCGCCTCGCCATGCAGCACCCGGCCGTCGTAGCCGGCTTCGGCCTCCAAGGCATGGGCAAAGGTATGGCCAAGATTAAGCAGGGCCCGATCGCCGCTTTCCCGCTCGTCCCGGGCAACAATCGCGGCCTTCGACCGGCACGATACCGCCACCGCATGGCGCATCGCTTCGGCCGAGCCGGCCAGCAAATCGGCGCCATTTTTCTCCAGCCATTGAAAGAAGTCGAAATCGTCAATCAGGCCGTACTTCACCACCTCGCCATAGCCGGCGCGCAACTCCCGCGCCGGCAAGCTGGTCAGCGCCGCGACATCGGCCAATACCAGACGGGGTTGATGGAAAGCACCAATCAAGTTCTTGCCTTGGGCCGCGTTGATCGCCGTCTTGCCGCCGACGGAGCTGTCGACCTGAGCCAGCAACGTGGTAGGCAGTTGGATGAAATCTATTCCGCGCCGCAGTATCGCGGCCGCGAAGCCGGCCAAATCGCCGACCACGCCGCCGCCCAGGGCCAGAATCGTGTCCCGCCGTTCGATCCGCAGATCCAGCAAGTTGTCGAGCAGACTCTGTAGCTGCGTGAAATTCTTGCTGCCTTCGCCGGCGGGCACGATGATGGCGTCATTGCCGATGCCGGATCCGTTCAACGCATCCTGCAATGGCGCCAAATGCAGTCCGGCCACGGTCTCGTCGCTGATGACAACCACCCTTGGCCGCTTCAGCACGGGCGCCAAATAGGTCCCCGCATCGGCCAACAAACCCTCGCCGATAATAATGTCGTAGGAGCGCTCGGCCAATTCGACCCGCACCGTTTCGGCCGGCGCGGCAGCGCCATTACCAGTCTGTTTCGGGCTGCCCACCATTAGTCTCCGTCCTTTGAGCCAGCCGCCAAATATTGCCGCAAGGCCGTCACGATGTCCTCCACGACATCCTCGTGCGGTCCCAGACCCGAGGTCACCGTCAAATCCGCCTGAGCGTAGACCGGATCGCGCTCCGCCATCAGCTGGCGCAGGATCTGTTCCGGATCGCCCTTTTTCAACAGCGGCCGGTTGTCCCGGCGCAGCACGCGTTCCAGCAAAATCTCCAAATCCGCCCGCAGCCATATGGAGATGCCACGATCCCCGATCGCGTCGCGGGTCTCCGCATCCATGAAGGCACCGCCGCCCGTCGCCAGGACCCGCGGCGGGCCATCCAGCAGGCGGGCGATAACCCGGCGCTCCCCATTGCGGAAGGCGGCCTCGCCATGACGGGCGAAGATTTCCTCGATGCTGCAGTCAGCCGCCTTCTCGATTTCCTGATCGGCATCGAAAAATGGCAATTCAAGACGTTTTGCCAGCCGCCGCCCAACGGAAGACTTGCCCGCGCCCATCAGGCCAACCAGGACGACGCCGCGGTCCAACTCGGGAAGGATTGCTTCGCTCATGTCGCTTTCAATGACCGTCGGCGCCATGCACGGTCAAGCCAGAGATAATGCAAGGCGTCTGCTACAAAATTGTTTGGCGCCCTTGCCGGGTTCCGTTGCAACGCGGACCGGCAATATATAGATTGGCGCCTAAGTCGACTAAGTTTTGCCACATTTGCAGTTTAGCAAATAACCATTCGGCTGTCGCCATTCGCCATGCCGAAGATTGAAAGCCGCGCATCCACCGAACGAATTTATTATTCGAAATGAAAAATGTATCCTTGATCATTATTGCCTTTGTCGTGTTGTTGCTAGCGGGTGGCATGGCCTTTCTGGCGATGTGGGAGATCCCGGCGCCCAGCGCGCCCGTACATAAGGTTCTGCCCGATGACCGCTTCCCACGCTAAAACCTTGCCGCTGCTGGCGGCATTGTCCGTTTTTGTGGCGGCGGGCATGAACGATGCGCCGGCCGCTGATCTACGTCTGGCCCAGAGCCAAACCCAGGAACAGACTTCGGGGCAGGTCCCGGCGAACGCGGAGAGCAAGGCGCTGCCAAGCGTGACCGTGGGGCCGCCGCCCAATAGCAAAAGCCCCTCCATTGTCACCGCGCCCGGCGCCAAGGCCGGCCCGGCACCGCCGCCGCGCCGGGGTAGTGCGCCGAAAACCCTGCGGCTGCGTCTTGACCCAAAGACCGGCAAGGCGCTGACGGCCGGACAATTGCAGGAGAGAGCCCGCAGACGGGCTCAGCCGCCCCGGTCCCTGCGCGCCTCGCAATCCCCACCGCAGCCGGCGGCAAATAGATCGGACGCCACGGCGCCCACCGCCGGCGCAACCCGCACGGCGCCAAAGCCCGAGGCTCAGGCCGATGCCAGCGGCAATACCGAGGGCATACAGGTCAAGACGTTGGGTCAGACGAAAGTCTCCGCCATCGGCCTGATGAACGGGGCGGAGGGCGGCTTCGGCGCCGATATGTGGTCGGGGACGCCGATGGCCATGGTCATGAAGATGTTGCCAAGGCTGCCCGTGGCGGCAACATCCCCGACGATGCAGTCGCTGCGCCGGCGCCTGCTGGTTTCAACGGCGCTGCCGCCCGACGATGTTAACGGCATGGATGGCGATGGCAGCGCCCTGGTCGCGCTGCGCATTGAACGCCTGGCCGCCGCCGGTGATTCGGGCGCCGTTGCACAATTGTTGAAGTTTGCGCCGCTATCGGCGAACAACGGTATCCTGGCGCAGGTTCGGGTCGAAACGGAATTGCTGGCGGGCAATGTGCGCGAGGCATGCCGAATCGTGCGCAATCGGCTCGGCGCCGACGAGGCGCCGGATGGTGGCGATGCGGCGGGCAGAGCGGTCGCCTGGCAAAAGATCATGGCCTTCTGTCTCGCGCTGGACGGCCAGGCGGCGCAGGTTGAGTTGTATGAACAACTGCTCTACGAAAACGGCGTCGAGGACGAGACATATTTTACCCTGCTGGCGGGCCTGAATAGCGGCGAGTCGGAACCGCTGGAGCGAATCGGACGGACGGAACCGCTACATCTGGCGATGTTGCGCGCCGCCCGCCGGGCAATTCCGGCCGATGCGGTAAAACAGGCTTCACCCTCTGTACTGCGCGCCATCGCGACGTCGCCGAACGCTACGTTACCCATGCGCCTGGAGGCGGCGGAACGGGCCGAGGCCTTGGCGACACTGGCAACCGGCGTCTTGGCCCGGGTCTATGCCTCAGTGCCATTCTCCGCCGAACAAAGCGCCGATGCGCTGGCCCTGGCAAAGCGGCAGCCCGGACCTTCGGCTTCCGCCATCCTTTATCAGGTGGCGCAGATCGACGCCCAGATAGAGGGCCGCGCCCGCGCCCTGGCCGCTGCATGGCGGAACGGCAGGCGCAGCGGCAGTTATATGACCGCGGTACGGATCAATCTCGGCATCGCCCGGACAATCCAGGCCGACCCCAAATTAGCCTGGTTCGCCGCCGCCGTCGGGCGCGCTCTGCTGGTGGCGGGCGACCGGGAGGCCGCACGAAACTGGCTGCTGGCCATTTTGGAGCCGGCCCGCGCCGGCGAGCCCGAGGCAGCGGCCGCCCTATTGGCCCTGGCGCCGTTGTTCTATGTCGCCGCGGCTGACCGCGACGACCCGACATTGGCGCCCGTCATGGCAAAGGTTTTGTCCGGCTGGTGGCAGGGAGAGGTTGCAAATGGCGGCGCGGAAAGGTACCAACGCGCCTTGAGGTTATTTGGCTTGCTTACGGCCCTGGGTAGAGACCTGCCCGGAGAATTATGGGTACCTTTGTTCGAGGCGCCGGCCAGGGATATTCCACAAGCTTCACCCTCGTTGCTGATGGGGTTGGAGCGGGCGGCGGCCGGCGGCCGGAAAGGTGAGGTTGTATTGCTTTCCCTGTTGCTTTTGGGCGAACGGGGGCCGGCATTGAGCGATACCATGACCTTGGCGCGGATCGTTGCCGCCTTGCGCGGGATCGGCTTGGTGCAAGATGCCGAAGCGTTGGCCTTGGAAGGATTGCTGGGCGCCGATTTCTAGGCTTGGCGAGAATTGTTTGTTCGGTTTTGGTTTTGTCATAATTTGATGCGAGTATTGCGTTGTCTCAATCATTACAATACGTCGACAACTTTCTGGAAATGCTGGCTGTCGAACGGGGCGCGGCGCAGAATACCCTGGACTCCTACGGTCGGGACCTGCGCCATTTTACCGATTTCACCGGCGCGGCCATTGCCGATGCCGCCAGCGATGATATCCGCAATTATCTGGCGTACCTGGAGCGTGAGGGCATGGCCCCCTCCACCGCCGCCCGGCGTCTCTCGGCATTGCGCCAGTTTTACCGCTTTCTGCACGCCGAGGGCATGCGGACGGACGACCCTTCATCCGCCATCGACAGCCCGCGCCGGGTCCGCCCCCTGCCCAAGGTCCTGACCGAGGTTGAGGTCGAACAACTGCTGACGGCGGCGAAAACCTACAAGGGCGCGGAAGGCATCCGCCTCGTCGCCCTGATGGAGTTGCTCTATGCCACCGGCCTGCGGGTTTCGGAATTATTGATGCTGCCGCATCCGGCGGTACAGTCCGATCGGGCCTTTATCGTGGTCAAGGGCAAGGGCGGACGCGAACGCATGGTGCCCTTGAGCGATGCCGCCTTGAAGGCATTGCAAGCCTACGAAAAGGTGCGGCCGCGCTTCGTCCGCCGGCCGGCGGACGACAATTGGCTGTTCCCCTCGCGCTCCAAGGGCGGGCACCTGACCCGGCAAAGATTTTCGCAATTGGTCAAGGAACTGGCACGGGCGGCCGAGATCGATACTTCCAAGGTCTCGCCCCATTCCCTGCGGCATGCCTTTGCCTCGCACCTGTTGGCGAATGGTGCGGATCTTCGGGCGGTGCAGCAGATGCTGGGCCACGCGGATATTTCAACGACGCAAATCTACACCCATATCCTGCAGGAGCGTCTGCAGGAGTTGGTCAATGCCCGGCATCCGTTGGCGGACTAAGCGGGTTTCTCGCGGCGGCCGGGCGCCACGGTGGATTTTTATGAATGATTAGCTTTCTCGACTTCGAAAAGCCCATCGCCGAACTGGAGGCGCGCATTCACGATTTGCGCCAACTGGACGGCGAGCAGGAGGGCGGCGCCGATATCGATGAAGAAGTGGCGCGGTTGCAGTCGAAGGCGGATGAGCTGCTGCGCGAGACCTACGGCAAATTGACCTCGTGGCAGAAAGTGCAGGTTGCCCGCCATCCCGACCGGCCGCAGTTCAACGATTATATCGCCGGTCTGATCGATGGCTTCACCCCCCTGGCAGGCGATCGCGCCTATGCCGATGACAAGGCCATCACCGGCGGGATCGGCCGGTTTCGCGGTCGTTCGGTGATGGTAATCGGCCACGAAAAGGGCAGCGACATGCAAAGCCGGGTGCGCCACAATTTCGGCATGGCCCGGCCCGAGGGTTACCGCAAGGCGGCCCGGCTGATGCGCCTCGCCGACCGTTTCGGCCTGCCCATCATCACGCTTGTCGACACCCAGGGCGCCTATCCCGGCATCGGTGCCGAGGAGCGCGGCCAGGCGGAAGCCATCGCGCGCTCGACCGAAACCTGCCTCGACATCCGCGTCCCCCTGATCGCCTGTCTGGTGGGCGAGGGCGGCTCGGGCGGCGCCGTGGCGCTGGCCACGGGCAACGCCGTGATCATGTTGGAGCACGCGATCTATGCAGTGATCTCACCGGAAGGCTGCGCCTCGATCCTGTGGCGCTCGGCGGAACGGGCCCAGGATGCGGCCGAGGCCATGAAGGTGACGGCGCAGGACCTGGTCAAATTGCAGATCGTCGACAAAGTGGTCGAGGAAGCCATGGGCGGGGCCCATCGCAATCCCGCTTCCACCATCGCGGCCCTGGGCGATGCCATTGCCGCCGCCCTGGAAGAATTCGACGGCAAGGACGGCGGTTTTACCCGCCAGCACCGGCGTGAGAAGTTCCTTGCCATGGGACAGGTTGGTATTTCGTAGTAATTCCGATCGTCTGGAGCCCGTATCTATTCCTTTATGACGATATCAGCCCTGGTTTGGCGGGCCATGGACCAACCGCCTCGATAATCGCCGCGGAGCGGACCAGGCCGGCGGCGGTTTGCATATCGGGTGCGAGGAAACGGTCCGCGCCCAGGCTGGGGACCTCCCGGCGCAGGCGGGCGATGACCTCGGCCAACGCCGCGCTGGTTTGCAGCGGCGCGCGGAATTCAACACCCTGGGCCGCGACCAGCAATTCCACGCCAATAATTTGCGACAGGTTTTCCGCCATGGCCAACAAGCGCCGGGCGGCATGGGCCGCCATGGAAACATGATCCTCTTGATTGGCCGAAGTGGGCGTTGAATCTACCGAACAGGGCGCGGCCATCTGCTTGTTTTCAGCCATCAGGGCGGCCGTGGTCACCTCCGCGATCATGAAGCCGGAGTTGAGGCCCGGATCGGGGGATAGAAACGCCGGCAGGCCGAAGTTCATCGCCGGGTCGACCAGCAAAGCCACCCGGCGTTGCGAGACCGCGCCGATCTCGGCGATGGCCAGGGCAATCTGATCGGCGGCCAGGGCCACCGGCTCGGCATGGAAGTTGCCGCCGGAAACGATGGTGTTGTCGTCCGTGAAGACCAGGGGATTGTCGGTTACCGCATTGGCTTCCACCGCCAGGGTATGGCCGGTGAAGCGCAACAGGTCCAGGCAGGCGCCCATCACCTGGGGCTGGCAGCGGATGCAATAGGGATCCTGCACGCGCTCGTCATCACTGCGGTGGGCTTCGCGGATTTCCGAACCTTCCATCAATGCGCGCAGCGCCAAGCCGGTATCAATCTGGCCCTGATGGCCGCGCAGGGCCTGCACTTCCGGCCTGAAGGGCGCGGCGGAACCCATGATGGCGTCGGTCGATAGCGCCCCGGTGACGATGGCGCCCAGGGCGCAGCGCCAGGTTTCGAACAAACCGGCCAGGGCCAGGGCGGTGGACACCTGGGTGCCGTTGATCAATGCCAGGCCCTCCTTCGGGCCCAATACGATGGGAGTCAATCCGGCCGCCGCCAAGGCCGCGCCACCGGCCATGGTTTGGCCAAGGTATCGCGCCTCCCCCTCCCCCAGCATTACGGCGGTCATATGGGCCAAGGGTGCGAGATCGCCCGAAGCCCCGACGGAACCCTGAGCGGGAATTATCGGTATCACGTCCTTGGCCAGCATGGCCGTCAGCAGCTCGACCACATCGCGGCGGACGCCGGAAGCACCGCGCCCCAGGGATAACAGCTTCAGACTCATGATCAGGCGCACGATGTGATCGGGCAGTGGCGCGCCAACGCCGCAGCAGTGGGACAGGATCAAATTTCGTTGCAGGGCCGCCGTGTCCTGTGGCGCAATGGCCGTGTTGGCCAGCTTGCCAAAACCGGTGTTGACGCCATAGACCGGCGCCGCGGCCTGCGAGGCGCGGGCGATCACGGCGGCGGCGGCATCTATTCCCGGCCCGGTATCGGAATGCAATTGCACCGGCGGGCCATCCCAATACAGCACCGCCAGGTCCGCCAGGGTTACGGATCCGGGCACCAGGGTCATTTTTTTCGGCATCGCTTTTCCCCATGGATTCGTTGCGGACGGCAGCAAATCAGCCTACGAATTATGTCAGGCAATTGCCAGGGAGCGCGATATGACGATTGACGCACGCATCGACAACACGCGGGACATCAAGGCGCCCCGGGGAACGACGCTCAACGCCAAAAGCTGGCTGACGGAAGCGCCGCTGCGCATGCTGATGAACAACCTGGACGCCGAGGTTGCCGAGAATCCGCAGGAGCTTGTGGTCTATGGCGGCATCGGGCGGGCGGCGCGCAGTTGGCGAGCGTTCGATCAGATCACCGTCGGTCTGAAAACCTTGGAAGCGGACGAGACCATGCTGGTGCAATCGGGCAAGCCGGTGGCAATTTTACGCACCCACGCCGACGCACCCCGCGTGCTGATCGCCAATTCCAACCTGGTGCCGGAATGGGCCAATTGGGAGCATTTCAACGAACTGGATAAGGTCGGCCTGATGATGTACGGCCAGATGACCGCCGGTTCGTGGATCTACATCGGCAGCCAGGGCATCGTGCAGGGCACTTACGAGACCTTTGCCGAGGTCGGGCGGCAGCATTACGGCGGCGATCTGTCGGGCCGTTGGATCCTGACCGGCGGCCTGGGCGGCATGGGCGGGGCGCAGCCCCTGGCGGCGACCATGGCCGGGGCTTCATTGCTGGCGGTGGAATGCCAGCCCAGCCGCATCGATGCCCGCCTGCAAAACGGCTATCTGGACCGGCGCGCGGACAGCCTGGATGAAGCCCTGGCGCTGATCGAAACCGCATGCAAGGACGGAAAACCGCTTTCCGTCGGCCTGTTGGGCAACGCGGCGGAAGTCTTCCCCGAACTGGTTGCGCGCGGCGCGCATCCGGACATCGTCACCGACCAGACCTCGGCCCATGATCCCTTTAATGGCTACCTGCCGGCGGGGTGGACCCTGGAAGAGTGGCAGACGGCCAAGGAACGGGACCCGAAAGGCGTCGAAGCCGCCGCCATGGCCTCCATGGCCGTGCAGGTACGCGCCATGCTGGCCTTCCACGGCGCGGGCGTGCCGACCCTGGATTACGGCAACAACATCCGCCAGATGGCCAAGGACATGGGGGTCGAGAACGCCTTTGATTTTCCCGGCTTCGTGCCCGCCTATATCCGGCCCCTGTTCTGCCGGGGCGTTGGGCCCTTCCGCTGGGTCGCGCTGTCGGGCGAGGCGGAGGACATCTACCGCACCGACGCCAAGGTGAAGGAGCTGATGCCCGATGACCACCACCTGCATAACTGGCTCGACATGGCCAGGGAGCGCATCCAGTTCCAAGGCCTGCCCTCGCGCATTTGCTGGGTCGGCCTGGGCGACCGCCACCGCCTTGGCCTGGCCTTCAACGAGATGGTCGCCAGCGGCGAATTGTCCGCACCCGTCGTGATCGGCCGAGATCATCTGGACTCAGGCTCCGTCGCCTCGCCAAACAGGGAAACCGAGGCCATGAAGGACGGCTCCGATGCGGTGTCCGACTGGCCGCTGTTGAACGCCCTGGTCAATTGCGCCTCGGGTGCCACCTGGGTTTCGATCCATCACGGCGGCGGCGTCGGCATGGGCTATTCCCAGCACGCCGGCATGGTCATCGTCTGCGACGGTACCGACGACGCGGCCCGTCGTATCGAACGGGTGCTGTGGAACGACCCGGCCACCGGCGTCGTGCGCCATGCCGATGCCGGCTATGACGACGCCATCGACTGCGCCAGGGAATTCGGCCTCAACATGCCGTCGCTGGAATAGAGTATGGGGATGTCCCTGCCCCCTAGCGCATGTCGGGTTTATTCAAACCCGAAACCATGCGCTAAAACCTTTAGAATAGAGCAACTTATCCGCATTCAATTGAATCAAATTGAATGCGGGTTGCTCTAATATTCCTTCTTCGCCTGTTCCTTGAACGGCCCGTCGCGGTAGTCGAGCCAGGCGCGGAAACCGCCGCCTTCATCGCGGGCTTTCCTGGCCGCGGCGGCCCATTCCTCGGCCTCGTCGGTGGCATGGCCGATCTGGTGCACCATGAAATGATGCTCGAGGGCCTGCAGCATGCCCTGGAATTCCTCCAGCTTATTGAGGGAACGCTTGGTCAGTTGCACGGCCCGCGGCGGCATCAGAGCGATCCGCTCGGCCAGGCGCATGCATTCCGCCTCCAACCGCCCATCCGGCACCACCTTGGAAAGCATGCCGCAGCGTTGCGCCTCGTGCACGTCCAACGGATCGCCGGTCCACAGCAATTCCTTGGTCCGACGCACGCCGATGTCCCATGGCAGGATCATGATCTCGCCGGCCGTGCCCGTGTGGCGCACCGAAGGGTTCCAGATATTGGTGCTTTCCTCGGCAATCACCAGATCGCACATCAGGGCGGTCATCAAGCCGCCCAGCACCACATGGCCCTTGATGCCGGCGATGGTCGGCGTCTTCAAATTCCGGATGTTCAGATTGTCCTGATAGTAATATTCGTCCTCGTAATCCAGGCGATGCTCCACCGTGTCGGGCTTCGGCCCGCCGGGATGGTTGGGCCGGGCCGCGCCGGAGAGGTCGTGGCCGGAAGAGAAGCTTTTACCCTCCCCGGTCAGGATGATGCAGCGGACATTGAAATCCTGATCCGCATGCTTCATCGCCTCGTCCAGCTCCCGGATCAGCTGTGTCGTCATGGTATTGTGGGTTTCCGGACGGTTCAGCGCCACCCGCGCCACGTGTCCGGTGACGGTATAGTTTATGGTTTCCCAACTCGGCATTTTGCTTCCTCCACACATACGATTTCCCACGACCCTGAACGCAGGGACATCTCGAGTCAATGAAGCGGGCTGGAGATATGAAG
The DNA here is from genome assembly GCA_964631725.1 of uncultured Rhodospirillaceae bacterium. GTDB lineage: Bacteria > Pseudomonadota > Alphaproteobacteria. The sequence continues at coordinate 61,723 of CAZVYX010000026.1, forward strand.
ACTGACGACGGGCGGCGTAGCGTATTCGCCTACCCCGCCATGGCGGCGCGGCGTTCGCGCTTGCGCTGGTGTGGGTCCAGGGTGGCCTTGCGCAGTCGAATATGGTTTGGCGTGACCTCCACCACCTCGTCATCGCCGATATAGGCGATCGCCTGTTCCAGGGTCATGCGCCGGGGCGTGGTCAGGCGCACCGCGTCGTCCTTGCCGGCGGCGCGAATATTGGTCAACTGCTTGGCCTTCAGAGGATTGACCTCCAGATCGGAGGGCTTGGCGTTTTCGCCGATCACCATGCCTTCATAAACCGCCTCGCCGGCGCCAATGAACAGAACACCGCGTTCTTCCAGGTTCCATAGGGCGAAGGGCACGGCGGTGCCGGTCTGGGCCGAGACGATGGCGCCGCTGTGGCGGCCCCGGATCGGGCCCTTGTAGGGCGTATAGCTGTGATAGAGGCGGTGCATGATGCCGGTACCGCGGGTATCGGTGAGAAACTCGCCGTGATAGCCGATCAAACCGCGCGAAGGTGCCAGGAAGGTGATACGCGTGCGGCCGACGCCGAAGGGGCGCATATCGGTCATCTCGCCCTTGCGCTCTGCCATCTTCTCGACCACCACGCCGGTAAACTCGTCATCCACGTCGATGGAGACTTCCTCCAGCGGCTCCCGGCGCTGGCCGGTTTCGGGATCGTTGCGATAAAGCACCCGGGGCCGGCCGATGGTCAGCTCGAAGCCTTCACGGCGCATGGTCTCGATCAACACGCCCAGTTGCAATTCGCCCCGGCCCGCCACCTCGAAGGCGTCCTTTTCACCGGTCTCGGTAATCTTGATCGCCACATTGCCTTCGGCTTCCGCCAGCAGACGGTCGCGGATCACCCGGCTTTGCACTTTCGAGCCGTCCCGCCCGGCCAGGGGTGAATCATTGATGGAGAAGCGCATGGCCAGGGTCGGCGGATCGATCGGCGGCGCCTTGATCGGCTCCGTCACCGCCGGATCGGCGATGGTGTCGGCAACCGTGGCCGTCTGCAGCCCGGCGATGGCAATGATGTCGCCTGCCGAGACCTCCTCCACCGGCACCCGGTCCAGGCCTCTGAATGTCAGCAGCTTGGTCACGCGGGTGGTTTCCACCGCGCGGCCGTCATCGGAAAGGGCGCGGATGGTATCGTTCTGCGCCAGACGCCCAGATTCGACCCGTCCGGTCAGAACACGGCCCAAATAGGGATCGGCATCAAGCAGGGTGGCGATCATGGAGAACGGCGCATCCGCGTCAACCGTCGGTGCGGGCACGTGGCGCAGCAGCAATTCGAACAGCGGTGTCAGATCACCGCCTGCCGCCGCCGGATCATCACTGGCCCAACCGTCCCGGCCAACCGCGTAGAGATAAGGAAAATCGAGCTGATCTTCATTGGCATCCAGGGCGGTGAACAGATCAAAGACCTCGTCCAGCACTTCATCGGGGCGGGCATCGCCCCGGTCAATCTTGTTGATCACCACGATGGGCCGCAGACCCAGGGCCAGCGCCTTGCCGGTAACGAATTTGGTTTGCGGCATCGGCCCCTCGGCGGCATCGACCAGGAGGACGACACCGTCGACCATCTTCAAGATCCGCTCCACCTCGCCGCCGAAATCCGCATGGCCGGGGGTATCAACAATGTTGATGCGGGTATCGCGCCATTCGATGGAGGTACATTTGGAAAGAATCGTAATGCCGCGTTCGCGCTCCAGATCATTGGAGTCCATCGCCCGCTCGGCGACCTGCTGGTTGGCGCGAAAGGTGCCCGATTGACGGAACAGAGCATCCACCAGGGTGGTCTTGCCGTGGTCGACATGGGCAATGATGGCAATATTGCGAAGCGGCATGGCTTAGTCACAATCTCAACAATGGTCTCGAATATAGGGGGTGGCCCGGCACGAAGCCTCGGACGCGGCGGAGACATACACCGCCCCGGCCCGAACGGCAAGGCCCCGTGATCATTTGCAAAATATCTCTTCTATCTGCAGAATTCGTTAATGCCATGCTTGGAGAGACGACATGATCATCCGCTTTGCGACAGCCTTGATCGTCAGCATCGTTTTAGCCGCCGCCGCCAATGCCCAGGTTAGCGCCGAATTTGTCCGCGCCAGCAGCGCGGACTTGGACAATCCGCACGACATTAAACTCTCGCCCGACGGCAGATATCTCTTCGTGTCCGATGTGGGCAACGACCGCGTCGCCATTCTGGATGCGGAATCCCTGGCCTTCGTCACTGCCTTCGGATCCGATCACCAGTCAGGCACCCATGACGTGGATTTCGACCGGGCCGGCCGGGCCTATATCGCCGATACCCACAACGGCCGCGTCGTGATTTACGAGATGAACGGCCTGAAGGCCAAACAGGTCGGCACCCTGTCCCACCGCATTCGGGGACCGGAAGGGGTATTGGCCCATCCCAACGGCCGTATCTACGTGGGCGGTGCCTGGTCGCGTAATGTCGTGGCCTATGAGGACGGCAAGATCGTCGGTGAATTGCGCGGCCTGTCGTCACCCCACGATCTTGAACTGGCGCCGGGGTATGATATCTGGCTGTCGGATGCCGGCAACGACCGCATGCTGTTGCTGTCGCCGGATTTGAAGATCAAGCGGGAGTTGAAGGGCCCACCCTACAATTTCGACGGTGTTCGCTATCAGGATATCCTGGCCGACGGCACCATCATCGCCGCCGACAAGAATAATCATCAGATCAAGATCATCGCGGGCGACGGCCGGCTGTTGCTGACCCTTGGTACGGGAGAACCGGGCAAGGGTCCCGGCAAATTCAGAACGCCGGAAGGCGTGGAAACCAGAGGCGAAACATTGTGGCTGTCGGATTCCGGCAATGACCGCATTGTCATCTACCGGCTGAGCATCAATTAAGCGCCCTTATTCCTTGACCAACGCGGCCACCGCGCCCCGGTCAATGCGTTTTAACCGCAGGGCCAGCAAGGCTATTTCAGCGCCATAGCCGGCCATCCAGCCAATCAGGCCGATCATCGCGCCGTTGACGCCGTCGAAAATCAGGCCAATGCCGGAGACCAAAATTGCCACGCCGATCCGCGACAGACCGCTTGCCGCCAACATCGTGGTATCCCGCGCACCGGCCAGCAGGCCCCGGTAGAGCGCGGAATAGGCCCATGCCGCCGACATCAGAAAAGCCAGTTTCAAAGCGGGTGAGCAATAGTCTTCCAGTTCCGGCCGCAGACCCATGATGTCGGCCAGGATGATCCCCTCCAGCGGCGTGTGAAACAGCACAAAGCCAAGGGCGGCGAAGAAGCCCACCAGATGCAGGGCGAACAGGAACAACGGCCGCCGGTCCGCCACCGCCTTGACCAGGGTTTGCGCCGTCTGCAACAGATTGCGCATGGGGCTCATCAACAAGCTAACCAGACCGTAAATGATGTTGAATGCGGCAAGCGCCAGATCAGGATTGGCCAGCATGCCGAGAAAGATGCTGATGGCCGTGATGACAACCATCTCGGACGAGGTGTTCAGCATCAACGGCCAGGAAAACCGCCATTGTTGCGTGAAACTGGGCGGCGCCTCCCCGTCATCGCCGCCGCCTTGCGGCAACGCACGGTACAACGGCCGTGCGAAAACAAACGCCACCACGGTCTCCAACGCCATGCAGGTAACCAGCGCGGCGGAGCCGATGGCCGCGCCGTCCAGAAACCGTGGCAGCAGCACCAGGGATACCGCCAGCGATGCCAACCGTATGAAGGTGGCATAGGTGATAAATATCGTTCGCTGGTGCATCAGGATCAGGCCGAAACAGATCGACCGGACAAGCAGGATCGGCGCGCTTAGGGACAACAGGAATATCGCCGACTTTGCCTGTACCACCACCGCGTCGGAAGCGCCGAACAAGCCGCCAAAGGCCCAATCCCCCAGTTGCGTGAACGCCAGGAACTGAGCGATCAGCCAGGGCACCGCGACGATCACCGTCATGAAACGCGCCAGCCGGCCCAGGGCCTGCTTCGTCTTGAGATAGGACAGGGTGATGAGGGAGCAGACCTCGGTGCTGCTGGAAAGCGCGAAATAGAGCGTGAAGGTTACGTGAAAGGCGGCGAGCGTGACATTCTGATCCGGTGCGCGCGCCAGCGCCGCATTGATCACGGACTTCGAGATCATGTTGAGCTCGGTCATCAGGATCAACGGCACGAAGAAGCGATAGGCGCTGCCCAGGGTGACGTCGTGGGTTACATTGTCGCTCACGTGGGTCCTTCCAGAGCCAATTCACATTGCCGCTTTGCCAACAGGGGACGAACCGTTAGTTTGCCGGCTGGGTCCATCATATCGTCAGGTTTTTTCATGTCCTTCGAAGCGTACAATCCAGCACCCGGCTTTCACCCCTGGGAGCCGGAACGATATTATTACGGCACGGTGGGACCACTGTTCCTCAAGAATCTCGGCGACAAGATCGTGTTCGGCTTTCGCTGCGGCGAAAAACACGTCAATGCGGCCAAGATCTGCCACGGCGGCATGCTGTTCACCCTGATGGATATTGAGCTGGGTTTCAACGCCAACGTTGAAACCGGCATTCCCGGTTTCCTGGTCACGGTAAACATGACGACGGACTTCGTCGCTTCAGTGATGGAGGGGCAATGGGTCGAAGCCCATGGCAGTGTCGTCAAGCAGACCCGCAGCCTGGTCTTTGCCGAGGGCCGCCTTTACGCCGATGGTGAGTTGGCGCTGCGGGCCAACGCGGTGCTGAAGGTGCCGAGAAACCTGGACGATTTCGATCTGACCGAAGGATTGCCGCCGCTTTACGTCCCCGAAGGCTAAGCACCAACTGAACGGGGCCGACGCAACAACTCCACCGCTTGCGTCCGGTTGCGCAAGGTCTGCGGCGGGGCCGGCTGAAACGATTGCAGGATATCGGCATCGATGTCCTGAGCCTTGGCGGCATTGGCCAAATCGGCGCTGATGACAATGTCGGCATCAAGGCTTCGGCTCAAGGCTTCCAGCCGGGCGGCTACGTTCACGGTATCGCCGATGACGGCGAATTCCAGCGCACCCTCGCCGCCCATGTCGCCGACAACGACGGGGCCGAAATGGATGCCGATGCCGGCCTCCACCGCCGCCGCGCCCTGACCATGGCGCACCTCGTTCCACAGCCGCAGTTCGGCGGCCATGGCAACGCCGCAGGCCAGGGCATCGGCGGCATCCCGTTCGCCCGGCCAGGGTGTGCCGAAGGTCGCCATCAGGCCGTCGCCGAGATATTTATCGATGGTGCCGCCATGGGCAAATATCCGTGCCGCCATGCGGCCATGAAAGTCGCGCAGCAGCGCGATCACCTGGGCTGGGGGCAATTTTTCCGACAACGCCGTGAAGCCGACGATATCGATGAACAGCACCGCCACCTCCTGTTGCCGCACGGCGCCCAGGGGCTCGTCGGTCTTGGCCAGTTCCTCCACCATGTTGGGCGAGAAATAGCGCGCCAGATTGGTCCGCTCCCGCATGGCGGCGGCCTGGCGGGCGACCAGCCGGCGGGAGCGCGAGACCACGACCGCCAGGACCGTCGCGCCGAGCAGGAAATAGCAGGCCTCGATAATGCGCGGTATGGCGAGGGCGAATTGTGCTTCCTGCAGGCCCTGCGCCTGCGCCAGTACTCTGGCGGCATCCGGGTCGGCGATAATCCATAGAAATGCCAGGAACCAGACAGCGGCCGCGAAGCCGCCATACCAAAGCAGCGGCCCCGCGACGTAGGACAGCGCGGATGTCGCCATCAGGACCAGGAGGAACATCGACGATGCGTATGCGTACAGCATTTCGGGCCGAAGCCCGGGCCACATCGCCGGATTGATCACAAACAGCATCAGGACATAAAGGATCACATCCAGGCTGGGAAAGAGATAGCCGGGCCAGCGGCTGGGAAACTTCACTGTAGCAAGATAGTGCAACCCGCCAAGCGCGGCGTACAACAGCATCAGCGCGGCGTTGACAGCGCTGTAGGGTAAAGGCTGCAATATCAGGATCATCAGCGCGACCGCGGCCATGGCAATTGCCCGCGCGCGGGTCGCCAACCGCAGGCCCGCCAATTCCTCGGCGCGCAGAGCTTCGGTGATCCAGGGGGGCGAAGCATCGGTTTGTTTTGAGGTCGGCGGTTGGTTCATGGCTTGCTCAGGTTGGACCTTCGTAATAAGTAACGCAACTAGGCAGGACGAGCGAAGCAAAGGAAACGATCATGGCCAATGGATATGACGAAACATATGCCGCCTGGCAGAACGACCCGACGGCATTCTGGACCGAGGCAGCCCAGGACATTCATTGGATCAAGACCTGGGACCGGGTGCTGGACGACGACAAGCCGCCGTTTTACCGCTGGTTCCCCGGCGCCCAGACCAATACCTGTTACAACGCCGTCGATCGCCATGTAGAGGCCGGGCGCGGCGGGCAAGCGGCCATCATCTACGATTCGCCGATCACCGATTCCATGCGCACCATCAGCTACAACGAGCTGAAGGCGCAGGTCGCCCAATGCGCCGGCATGCTGCGGGGTCTTGGCGTGGACAAGGGTGACCGGGTGATCATCTATATGCCCATGGTGCCCGAGACCGCCGTCGCCATGCTGGCCTGCGCCCGCATCGGCGCCGTGCATTCCGTTGTCTTCGGCGGCTTCGCGGCCAACGAATTGGCGACCCGCATTGATGACTCCCTGCCAAAGGTAATCCTTTCCGCCTCCTGCGGGATCGAGCCGGGACGGGTCATCCCGTACAAGCCACTACTGGACGGCGCCATCGAAATGTCCAGCCACACACCGAACGCCTGCGTCATCCTACAGCGGGAAATGGAGACGGCTGAACTGGTCCCCGGCCGGGACCATGATTGGGACGATGCCGTCGGCGCGGCCCAGCCGGCCGATTGCGTGCCGGTGCTGGCCACCGATCCGCTGTATATCCTGTACACCTCCGGCACCACGGGCATTCCGAAAGGCGTCGTGCGTGACAACGGCGGCCATCTGGTGGCCCTGAAATGGTCCATGAAAAACGTCTATGACGTTGATCCGGGCGAAGTCTGGTGGTCCGCCTCCGACGTGGGCTGGGTGGTCGGCCATTCCTATATCGTCTACGCGCCGCTGTTCCATGGCGCCACGACGATCCTGTTCGAGGGCAAGCCCGTGGGCACGCCGGACGCGGGCGTGTTCTGGCGGGTGATCGAACAGCACAAATGCGTCGCGCTTTTCACCGCGCCAACGGCATTTCGCGCCATCCGCCGTGAAGACCCGGATGGGGCGCTGTTATCAAAGTATGATCTGTCCAAGTTCCGCACCCTGTTCTTGGCGGGCGAGCGGGCGGACCCCGACACCATTCAATGGGCCGAGCAGCAATTGAAGAAGCCGGTGATCGATCATTGGTGGCAGACCGAGACGGGCTGGGCCATCGCCGCCAATTGCATGGGCCTGGGTGCCTTGCCCGTCAAGTACGGCTCGCCCACCAAGGCGGTGCCCGGTTACGACGTCCGCGTTGTCGATGAAAGCTGCAATGAAATTCCCCGGGGCGAAACCGGTGCCATCGTTATCAAGCTGCCGATGCCGCCTGGTTGCCTGCCAACCCTGTGGCAGGCCGATGACCGATATATCGAATCCTACATGGAAGAATTTCCCGGCTACTATAAGACCGCCGACGCCGGCTATCAGGACGAAGACGGTTACCTCTACATCATGTCCCGTACCGACGACATCATCAATGTCGCCGGCCATCGCCTCTCCACTGGCGGCATGGAGGAGGTGCTGTCCGGACATGCCGACGTGGCGGAATGCGCCGTGGTCGGCGTCGCCGACAGTCTGAAGGGACAGGTTCCCGTGGGCTTTGTCGTGCTCAAGGCCGGCGTCGACCGTGACGACGGCACGATCTGCCAGGAACTGGTGGGCAAGGTGCGGGCCGAAATCGGTCCCGTGGCGGCGTTCAAGACCTGCACCGTCGTACCGCGGCTGCCGAAAACCCGGTCCGGCAAGATCCTGCGCGGGACCATGGGCGCCATCGCCGACGGTAAGGAATGGAAAATGCCGGCGACGATCGACGACCCGGTCATTTTGGATGAAATCGCCGATGCATTGCAGGTTATTGGCTACCCCGGCGAGAGCACCTGACCGCGACACGGAATTGTAGTTTACGCTTAACGCTACCTTAAGCATCAAGGGTGCAAATTATCCAACAGGAATTCTAATTGGCCAACCGGTGCGCGCGTGCGCCCGGCACGCCATCTCTGATTGGGTAATAGGTGCAGAAGTCGACGCTGCGGCGCAATTTCTTGATTCCAATGCTAGCCGGCGGGTTGATTGTCGCCATTGCCGGCTCTTGGATCATTCAGATATCGACATCTTCGCTATTTGAAGCGGAGTTGCGCGCGCGCGGCCGGGTACTGACGACGGCAATAAGTCACGCCCTGATGAAACCGCACGACCAGCAGGAATTGCAACGCCTGGCGCGCCACATCATTGCGGATGGCCCGGACATCCGCGCCATCGGCATCATCCTGCATGATCGGAACGGCGGACCCGACAAGATCGCGGCGGCGGCCCGGTCCAATGCAAAAGAACTAGAGGCTCATATCCGGGCCAAACTTCGACGCCCAGGTGGGCTCGGCGGTCAGCACGGGTATTGGGAAGAAAATGGCGATTTCACCGACTCCAGGCCGTTGTCCTGGGCCAGTCAGATGGAGGCCGCTCATGGCAAATCGGAGACATCCGGTAAATCTCCGGGAAGCCGCGGCGCCATCGTGGTGCGTCTGGATCCGACCGAGTTGCTTCAGGCAGTAAACCTGCTGCGCTATGGACTGATCGCCGGTTTCCTGGCTGTGGTCTTCGCGACCATTGGCTTGATATACCTGTTGTTGCAGCGGCAGGTCTTGCAGCCGCTGAACAAGATGGTCGGGATCGTGCAACGGCAGGCCGCCGGCGACCGCAACACGCGCGTACCCGAATCCCAGATCTATGAACTGGGACAGGTGGCACGGGCCATCAACAGCGGCATGGACACCAGCGAAAGTCGCCTGGGCGACTTCACCGAAACCGGCGTTGACTGGTTCTGGGAAATGGATGCCGATCTGCGTTTCACATATGTCTCGAACAACGTTGCATCGATTATCGGGACTTCGGCAAAATCGCAAATTGGGCAGCCCGAAAAGAGTTTGCTGCATGAGGATTTTGATCGGGCGGCTTGGAACGATCACATAACCCAGATGAGGGCGCAGCTACCCATTCGCGACTTCATCTACCGGCGCAAGAGCAGAGACGATCAGCCGCATTGGACCCGCGTTTCCGGGAAACCGGTCAGGAACCGGCAGGGCCAATTCGTCGGTTATCGCGGCATTGCCTCGGACGTAACGGAGATGGTGCAGTCCGAGCGCGAACTGCGCCGTCAGGAAAGCCGCTGGGCCAATGTCCTGGAAGGTACTTCGGCAGGCCTTTGGGTCATGGAAGAAGGGCGGATATTCGCCTCGCCCAACATCGAAAAATGGCTGGGCTTGGCAGAGGGCACCTTGGCGGAGTTCGACTATGACTTCTGGCTTTCGATGATTCATCCCGATGAACGGGAGGACGCGGATGCGGCAATGACGGCGCATTTGGGCGGCGAGGCGGATGCCTACCATCGCGAGCACCGATTTCGCCGCGACGACGGCAGTTATATCTGGCTGGACTGCCGCGGCCAGGGCGTCGCCGATGACACTGGCAATATCACACGCATGGCCGGCTCGATCGTCGATATTACCCAACGGAAGGCCAACGAACTTGTCCTCCAGAACGCCATGCGCAAGGCGCAGTTGGCCGACCGGACAAAATCCACATTCATGGCCAATATGAGCCACGAACTGCGCACACCGCTAAACGCCATTATCGGTTTTTCTGAAGCCCTGCAGCAGAAGATATTCGGCGACCTGGGCAACGATTCGAATGCCGAATATGTCGATCTGATTCACAAGGATGGCATGCACCTCTTGAGCATCGTGAATGACATCTTGGACATCACCAGAATTGAAGCCGGCAACTACGCCCTTTCCGAGGCGGAACTCAGCATCGGCGACAACATCAACATCTGCCGCGGTCTTTTGGACGAAGGGAGGCCAAGCGAGCGCAGCTGCATTCAAACCGATGTTCCGCCCGAGACGCCGGCGCTGTTGGCCGACGAGCTGGCATTCCGCAAGATCATCTCGAACATCATTGACAACGGTATGAAATTTTCGCCCGACAACCCGGAAGTGGACGTATTCGTGCGCGGCGAGGCCGGAGAGGGCATCACCATATCGATCCAGGACTATGGCATCGGCATGGGGCCGGAGGAAATCGCCGGGGCCCTGCAACCGTTCGCCCAGGTCGACAGCAGCCTGAGCCGCAAATTCCAAGGTACCGGCCTGGGCCTCTCAATAGCCAAGGCCTTGATGGAATTGCACGGCGGCACATTAACGCTTGAGAGCGAACTCGAAGTCGGGACGATCGTTCATCTGAACTTCCCGCAAGACCGTGTCCGTGGCGGTGACGGAATTGAGCAGGCCGAAGACCTTCAGGCCATCGGCTAGTCTTCGACATAAACCGTCCACCAGCGCGGCGGACCACCAACAGGCAATACCAGCGGTCCAGTATCCGAAAATCAAGTCTCGCGGCGGGCGCGCTTGCGCCAATCGTCTGGAAAGCAGCGTGAATGCCAACGCCTTGGCTTGAAAACCACGGCTTCATCGCACTTGCCCTTTCCTCTGCGATGCCTAAATTGGGATTAGGGGATATATGGGTGATGAGATGAACGAGCATAAAGCCGTGAAACCGGAACTGAAATTGGCAGAAACCTTGGCCGCCGAACGTCAAGCCGCACTGGCCCGCCGGCCTAGCCGGCAAGAGGCGGAAGATGCCCTGCGCACGCTGATCCGCTGGACCGGCGATAATCCCGAGAGGGAGGGCCTGTTAGGCACGCCGGAGCGCGTGGTGCGCGCCTATGAGGAATATTTCGCCGGCTACCACGACGACCCGGTGGAAATCCTGCAACGCACCTTCGAGGAAGTCGAAGGCTATGACGAAATGGTCCTGCTGCGCGATATCCGTTTCGAAAGCCATTGCGAACACCACATGGCGCCGATCATCGGCAAGGCCCATATCGCCTATTTGCCCAATCACCGTGTCGTTGGCATTTCGAAGCTGGCCCGTCTGGTCGAGGTCTATGCCAAGCGCCTGCAGATCCAGGAAAAAATGACGGCACAGATCGCCAATACCATACAAGAGGTGCTGCAGCCCCTGGGCGTCGCCGTGGTGATCGAGGCCACGCACCAATGCATGACCACGCGCGGCGTACACAAACCCGGCGCCGCCCTGGCGACCTCCCGCATGCTCGGCGCCTTTCGGGAGAGTGCCGCCACCCGGCGCGAATTCCTGGCCATGATCCGCAGCAGCGGCGGCCTCGACGTCTAAGCCATCGCATGGCCGCACCCAAAGCCACGCATGGTGGTGCCGGCCTTGCCCTGCTGCTGATCCCCTGTCTGCTTTGGGGCCTGAACTGGCCCATGCTGGCCATCGCCCTGGCGGAGGTCGATGCCTGGACCCTGCGCGCCCTGACGGTAATACCCGCCGGCCTGTGCCTTTTGGCTGTGGTGCGTCTACAGGGGCAGTCCGTGGCGGTGCCCCGCAATCTGCTGTTGCCCCTGGCGGCGGCGGCGGCCCTGAACATCGCCATATTTCAGATCTCGCTGGCCTATGGCATCCAACTGATGAACAGCGGCCGGGCCGTGATCGTGGTTTATACCATGCCGCTGTGGGCCACATTATTCGCCGTCTGGTTTCTGGGAGAACGGCTGACCGCCCTGCGCGCCATGGCTCTTGTGTTGGGTTTGGCGGGCATGGTGGTATTGCTGTCCCAGGATCTTTCCGCCATGCGCAACGCGCCCCTCGGTGTCGCGCTGTGTCTGGTGTCAGCCGTCGCCTTCGCCGGCGGCACGGTGATCGTCCGGCGCCAGGACTGGCAGCTCCCCGTTGCCCTGATCGCGGGCTGGCAACTGATCCTGGGCGGCATTCCCGTGACCATCGGGGCCACGGCAACAATCCCGAATGTGGCCTGGGCCAGCATCAGTACCGAGGCCTGGCTGACCATCCTATATGGCCTGGTGCTGGCGCAGATCGTGCCGTATTTCCTGTGGTTCAAGGGCGTGCAGACCTATCCCGCCATGTTGTCGGGGCTGGCCACGTTGACGATCCCCATCATCGGCGTTTTCTCGGGCGTGCTGATATTGAATGATCCATTGGGCTGGCGGGAACTGGCCGCCCTGGCCATTGTCTGCGGCGCCCTGTTGCTGGTCCTGCTGGAGCCGAAACTTCACAAATCCACGTAGCGCCCCGACTGCGCCGAGCGATAAACGGCTTCCTCGATCTCCAGGTTGCGCAGATAATCCCGCGCCGTGTTCTCCAGGGCGCCATCGCCCTGCAGATGCGCCAGGACATGGGCCTGAAAGGCATGGACGCTGTCACCGGCAAAACCTTCGTCCGCCCAGGCATAGTCATGCGCGGCCTCGGCGCCGCCATGGGGCTTCCACCACAGCCCGCCCATGCCGTCCAGGCGCAGAACCCCGGCCGAGCCTTCCAGCCACATCTCGCCCATGGTGCGCCGGGTGTTGTCCGCGACGTGGTCGTTCAGGCGGTTGCCGTCAAACAGAGCCGTCCGGCCGGCTTCGAATTCGAGCACGATAACGCCCGCGTCCTCGCCCGCGATTGCCGGGTTCAGCCGTCGCAGGCGGGCCATGACACCGGTGACCTCGCCCATCAGATAGCGGAAGGTGTCAATAAAATGGATCGCGGTTTCATGCACCAGAAAGCGCTGCATCTGTTGAAAATACGGCTGGCGGTCGAGATAGGCGCCCGCCCCCTGGCCATCGCCGGGACGAAGGCGAAAGGTTGCCCCGTGCAAGGCGCCAAGCCGGCCGGCCGCGATCAGCCGGTGCATTTCCCGATACCAGGGCTGAAAACGGAAATTTTCGTGCACCACCAACAACGTACCGGCGGCCTCTGCCGCTTCCACCACCGCGACCGCTTCATCATAGGTTGGCGCCAGGGGCTTTTGACAGATCGCCGGCAGGCCCCGCGCCGAAATGGCCGTGACCAGCTCCGGATGCGAGGCCGGCGGTGTGGCGATATCCACCAGATCCGGTTTGACCGTATCAAGCATGTCCCCGACGTCGGCGAATACAGGCACGCCGTAGGTTGACGCCGCCGCGCGCGCCTTGTCGCCGTCAAGATCCGCCAGCGCGACAAATTCAGCGCCTGGCAACCGGTCCCAAGCCTGGTGATGGAACTGGGCGAAATAGCCCGCACCGACAACGGCGACACGTAACGGCATGCTTCAGGCGCTCCGCAGCAATTCGATCACCGTGTTGGCGACCTTTTCGGTACCATCCGTGCCGCCGGCGTCATGGCTGTCATGGATCAAGCGAAATCCGCCCGCCCTGTCATGGGCGGCGGCGAGAACGGCCTGGGCCGCCGCCGTCACTTCCAGCCCGATACCGTCGCCTGGAAATACGACGACCTTGAATTCCTTGTCGTTGCTCACAAACGAACTCCCCAGTGCGATGGCGCGAAGCCCGCGACCGGGCTTTCGAAGGTATAGAGTTTGGTATCCAGCAGGTTGCCCAGATAGGCGGTGCGCCGGTCCGGCCCGCCAAAGGCGATGGACGAGATGGACTGCATGACATCTGTCTCGATATTATCCATATGCTCCCGGCCCAATTCACCGGCGAGAAAGGCTTTCTCGACGACCTCCAACTGTTCGGGATCATTTTCCTCGATCACGACGGTCTGTTCCCCATCAGGCGTCACCCGGACCACCCGATTGGAGACGACGGAGGTCATCCAGAATGCGCCTTCCTCGTCGAAGGCCAGGCCGTCGGGATAAGTGCCATGGCCGTATTCCACGAAGGTCTCCCGCGGGCCCAGGCTATTGTCATCCTTGATGCGATAACGCGAGGTGCGCCGGGCCATGGTCTCGTTCACATACAACCACTCACCCGTGGGATCGACAATGGCCTCGTTGGTATAGCCGATATCATCGGCCACGATGCGGGCGCCGCGTTGATCCACCAGAATGATGAAACCGTCGGCCACGTCCGGGCGGTAGGCCAGGGCACGCGGGTCGTGGCGGGTGGAGATGGTGATCCAGATGCGTTCGTCATGATCAACGCCAACGAAATTTGCCGAGGGCAAGGCTTCGCCGTCCAGTTCCACCAGCAACGGTGAGACGTCGCCATCTTTTGACAGGCGCCAGGCGCCGCCGCCATCACCATGCAGGTCGGCCAGCAGGAAATCGCCGGACTTGGTCAGGGCAAAGCCATTGGTCGCCACAGGCGGCAGACCATTCGCCCGCTGGCCGAGAATATCCCGGCGCGCACCGTCCGTTTCGATGACGCTGACCCCGCCCTCCGCATGCGACGTGATAACCGTGCCATCGGCCAGACACAGGACACATTCCGGCCGGGTCAGGCCGCTGCTGAAAAAGCTAAGATCCTTGGGCTGCAACTGAAACTTTTCCGCGCTCACTGTGTATTCCTCCCTGAATTAGCGGCTATTATAGTCCGCCTATCGGACCGGCCCATCCCCTTTCCTAGTATTGGTACCCAGGCCATGCGCGATGTTTTCTGGCCCCTGGCCGGCACGACCTGGATGCAGACCATCACCTCGGTGATGTTCCTGACCGTGCCCGTGCTGGCCCCGGCCCTGGTGGACGACGTCGGTTTCGCGCCCGGCCATGTGGGTTTGTATACCTCCCTGGTCTTTCTGGGCGCCATGCCGGTATCGCTGTTCATGGGCGCCCTGACGGCCCGGTATGGCGCCCTTCGGGTGATGCAGATCGGCATCCTTTGCTCCGCCGTCGCGTTATTGCTCTCCATAACGACCCTGTTACCGCTGATCCTGGCGTGCGGATTTCTCCTCGGCATGGGCTATGGCCCCAATACGCCGGGCGCGGCCCATGTCCTGGCCCGCGTGACCCAGCCCAAGGACCGCCCCCTGGTGTTTTCCATCAAACAAAGCGGCGCGCCCATGGGCGGTTTTATCGCCGGGCTGCTAATCCCATGGGTGGTGGTCAGCACCGGCTGGCGGGAAGCCCTGATGGTCTCCGCCGCGCTTGGCGTGATCACGGTGATCATGGTGCAGCCCTTGCGGGCCAAATCCGACGATGACCGCCGGCCAGGGTCGCCGCTATCGATCAGCGGTGTGTGGCAGCAATTGCGCCTTATGGCCGGTCATTCGGGCCTGCGCCGCCTGACCCTGGCCGGCTTCGTCTTCGCCGCGGTACAGGCCTGCATGTTCGCCTTTCTGGTGACCTATCTGGTGGACCATGTGGACCTGGATCTGGTCAGCGCCGGTTTTGCCTATTCCTGCATGCATGGGATCGGCGTTGGCGCCCGCATCGCCTGGGGCTGGATTGCCGACCGCTTCGTGCGCGCCGCCGTGGTGCTGGCGCTCTTAGGCATAGCGTCGGCGACCTTCGTTATCATGATGGCGCATTTCGACAACACCTGGCCGTTTTGGAGTATCGCCGTCGTTTCCGCCGCCGCCGGCGCCACCGCCGCCGGCTGGAACGGCGTATTCATCGCCGAATTGACCCGCGTCGCCCCGCCGGACCAGATCAGCGCGGCCACGGGGGGCGGCATATTTTTCACCTATTTCGGCCTCGTAATGGGGCCGACCGTTTTCGCCGCCCTGGTAACGCTCAGCGCGGGATACATGCTGCCCTACTATGTCATCGGCGGCGCGATTTTCCTCGCCGCCCTGTCCATCCTGCCGCGTCGCAACAAAACGCCCCGGATCCGGCAATCTTCATAGACAGGCAACAAATTCCTGCTATAAGGCCGGCCATGATGAGCGCAGAAAAAATCGAAGATCGCCAGTTCGATCAGGAAGACCAGCCAATGTTCATGGTCATGGGCGGTGAAGTCCATGATCCGCGCGGGGCTGAATTCGTCGACCTGGCGGCCCTGGATATACGCGGCGTGTTTTCCAGTTACGATGAAGCCTTCACCGTCTGGCGGGGCGCGGCCCAGGCCACGGTGGATCGGGCCTTCATCAAGTATATGATCATCCGCCTGCGTTAGGTTTCAGGGTAAAGCGACGGCTGCCGGCGCCACGGGCAGGCCGGCCACATCCGCGCGCATGCGGTAGATCGAGCCCGCATTGTCGCCGCCCGCACCGCGCGACCCGGTAACGATATAAAAATCCATCAAATCCCCGCCGCCGAAGCAGACGGACGTAACCATGGGAAGCTCGCAGGGAATACTGCGGCGCAGGCTGCCGTCCGGCTCGAACACCTCGACCCGGCCGCCGTCCGCATTCGCCACCCAGACACTGCCATCCACCGCCACCGCCAGGCCGTCGGGAATACCGCCGTCGATCGTGGCGAACGTCTGGTGCGGACCCAGATCGCCATTCGCTTCCACATCATAAACCCGCACCCGGTGGCGCAGGGATTCCGAATGATACAATTTGCCGCCGTCAGGCGAGACGCCCAGACCATTGGTCAGCATCACGTCCTCGCCGACCACGCGGGCGCTGCCGTCAAGATCGATGCAGAACAGGCTGGCCGGTTTCGGTTCTTCGTCATGCCCCACCGGACGGAACGACAGGGCGCCGGCATAAATGCGGCCCTTGCCATCGGTGGTGATATCGTTGAAACCGATCCAGCCGCCATCGGGATTATCCGCCAACAGCACGACAGTATCACCGCCACCCGCCGGCTTCAGGGAGATATTGCGCCCGGAGACGACGATGCCGCCGTTCTGGTGCAGGGCCATGCCGCCAATACCCCGGCGATGTTCGATCACCTGGCTGATGCTGTCGTCCAGGCCGAGGCAAAAGACGCCGCCGTTGATCACGTCGGAATAGAGTAATCCCCGGCTGTCATCCCAAACCGGCCCCTCGATCAGGCCGTATCCCGTTGCCAGCTTCTCCATCACCCTTTCCTCCGCGCTTGCTTTTTTACTCCGCAGCCAAATCTTCGCCCGCCAGGGCGCGGCGCACAAGGGCGGCTGTTTCCTCGACGCCGTACAACGCCGCGAAGGAGCCGAAACGCGGCCCCTGGCTTTGCCCGAACAGCACCTCGTACAGGGCCTTGAACCAATCCCGCAGATTTTCGAATTCGTGGTTCTTGCCGATCTCGTAGATCTGGTTCTGGATGTCCGATCCCGACAGGCCCGGCGCCATACCTTCCAGGGCCGCCAGCAGATCGTCCATCGCGGCCCGCTCCTGCGCCGTCGGCTGGCGGTAGACCTTATGGGGTTTCACGAAATCCCGGTAATAGTTGATGGCGTAGCCGACCAGGGCATCGAGCATGGGATGGTTTTCCGCCGTGGCGCCTGGCGCGTAACGGGAGATAAAGCCCCACAACACGGCCGGATCTTCAGAATGACAGGCGCCCGCCAAGTTCATCAACAGGGCAAAGGTTATGGGCACATCTTCCCGGGGCGGCTGGCCGGCATGGATATGCCAGGCGGGATTGGCCATCTGCTCCGCCGTATCCTGGTCATGGTAGCTCTCCAGAAAGCGCAGATAGTCATCCGCCGCCCGGGGGATGACATCGAAAAACAGCCGCTTGGCCCGGCGCGGTTGCTGGAACATGTACAGCGACAGGCTTTCCGGCGCGGCGTAGCGCAGCCATTCCTCGATCGTCAGGCCATTGCCCCGGGATTTCGAGATCTTTTCGCCGTTTTCGTCCAGGAACAGTTCATACGTGAAACTCTCCGGCGGGCGGGAGCCTAGGATGCGGCAGATCTTCGACGACAGGCGCACGGATTCGATCAAATCCTTGCCCGACATCTCGTAATCCACATCCA